>DAOUEL010000072.1:0-30191 GCA_034430595.1 Anaerolineales bacterium
TCGAGGTCTCGGTCATGCTGCTGCGCCGTCCACTCCCGATGTCCTCAGGTGATTCGGCGATAATGATATTGGGGTGCATTTTACTGACAGCTTCGATCTCCTTGAGGGTGCCGCCGCAGACCATACTCGCCAGCCCGACCTCGTCTGCTCTATGAATGGTCTCCTGCAGGACAGCAGGCGGGAGCGGTCTTTCCGCATGATTGAGGAGAACACCAGACGCTCCAGCCGCTTTCACGGCCTCAGGTAGAACCGTACCTATTCCCCGTCCTATTCGGATTGGATCCATGTGCTGTGCGAAGATGAGCAGATGGGTAGTCTCCTGAGCGAGGAGCGGGATATCAACATATTGGGGAGTTATGATGATTGTCACGTTGTAGCTCACGCTTATCCGGTCGGCACATCGCGCCAATTCTAAAACATCCCGACCAAAGAGATAGGCCTTCGGCCCGAGTTCGAAAAATGGGGGTTTGATGTCAAGACCTTGGTACAAACCGTGACCTCCCAATCGCTACTCACCAACCTGGCAGATTCCTGCGCTCAGGTTGAGATTACCTGGTGGAAAGGTTCACTCCTCACTCAGCTCTGCAGCCGTCGGGGGAATGATGTCAAACGTCCAGGCTGGAGCCCCGAGTGCAGAAAGAGAAGCTAAAACACCACCGATGCAATCCGAGGTACAGAGGGCAATCATGCATCCTCCCCCTCCTGCTCCCATTTGTTTGGCGCCCAGGGCGCCTGCAGTTCGGGCGGTCTTGCAGAATAATTCCAGCCGTTCAGTGGATGTGCCCATGGCAAGTTCCTGGACCTGCTGGCTGTTCATGATCAAACCAAGCCCTCGCAGGTCATTCCTCAGGATTGCATCCCGGCCAGATTCCACCAGCCTGACAACCTCTAGCAGTGGATTCATAAGCTCCGGATCCTCCCTGGCGATCCGATCCCGAATCCATTTCTGCAGGGCTTGTGTGTCATGCTTTTCCTGCGTATCTGCAACGACAATTGGAAGCGAGTCAAGCGGAAGCTGAATTACGCCGGCCTGAGGACCGGTTTCGATATAGGTCACACCACCGAATGCAATTGCATATTGATCCATTCGGCCGCATTCGATATCCAGATCATAGCGCTCGATCTCATATGAGAGCTCTGCAACCTCAGCCGCAGTTAACTTCCTACCACCAAGCCTGGCCAATCCACGGATTGTAGCTATGCAGAGAGCAGTGGATGATGACAGTCCGGCGCTGACTGGAATTTCGGAGTGAATCGTCAGATCAAAGCCATGCTGAATATTCTCTATGAATCGCCGGTAGACAGCCTTGACGTATTTCAGGGGCGAGTCGAGCGCAGGCCTTTCCCCTAGTCGGAATGTCTCGCTAATGCCGATATCAGTCCCGAAAAGTGAAATCAAATCGTCATCGCGCGGCGCGATTTCAACGGTCAAGAATGCCGTGATCGCAGCGGCGATCGCTGGTTTTTCAAGCAAATCGGCATTGTCACCGAGCAAGCAAATTCGGCCTGGTGATCGAGCTTGGATCAAACTCATCCTGTAGTTCCAGATTCGGTAAGGAAGGTCTGCGAGCCGAGCCACCATCGGGTCCGGCTCGCAGACTCAGTCCTTTTGGCAGGCAGAACGATGATCACCCTACTGGGCGATCAGGCTCCAGCCTTCCGCGATGTTTGTAGCCGCATCTGTCAGCTTCGAGAAATCCTGCGGGAAGCTCACATAGGCATCGTAAAGCGCTTTATCGGGGAACACAGCCAGCAAGTCCGCCGGAAGCTCGATGTCGCGGATTGGGTGTGTAAAGCCCTGAGCGTAAGCCAGCTGTCCTTCATCCGAGTATTCCAGCTCGAGCATCAGCTTAGCCGCATTCGGATGCGGCGCAGCCGCTGTGGCGAACTGGATATACAGGCCGGCAACTGTGCCGTCACTCGGTATGACGAGCTGCAGCGGCATATCGAGGTCCTTCGCCTTGCTCAAGCAGTCGAAATCCCAGAATAGCGCGATCGGTACTTCGCCGGTCTGGATTGCCGAAGTGCTGGGCGAAACAGCCCGCATCTGTCCCTGGGCATACATCTGTGCGAAGTAATCCAGGCCGGGCTGGACATTATTCTCGTCGCCGCCATTACCAAAAGCAGCAGCGAGAACGACGTAGTTGGCCGTGCCGGATTCGCGCGGATCCTTCATCGAAACCATGTCTTTGTACATGGGATCAAGCAGGTCCGCCCAACTCTGCGGAACAACGGGCACAAGATCCGGGTTCACGCAGAATCCGATCGCACCCCAGTAGGCAGCCGACCAGAGACCATTGGGGTCCTTGGCGTAATCAGGCAGTTCGTCCCAATACGAGTGCATATAGGGTTGGGAAAGTCCTTCTACGACGACCTGATTGGCAAAGTTGATCCCCAGATCGGTGATATCCGCCACCCCGGAGGTTGTCTCAGCTTCGAGGGCGGCGATGATCTCGCCACTGCCCATGTCCGTGTCGAGGTGTGGAATACCATATTTGTTCTCATACAGTGTCCACATGCCACCGTAGTTCACCCAGTCATCAGGCAAACCGTAGCTGACGATTTCGCCTTCAGCCTTGGCCGCCTCTTCCAGGGCTGCCATCGGGTCGACGGCAGGTTCAGCGGGCTGAGCCTCGGTTGCTGCCGGTGCTTCGGGTGCCTTGGTGGCCGGAGCTTCCGTTGGCGTCGCGGCGGATTTACAAGCTGGCAGCAGCACCATCATCAGCATCAGTAATAAAGAAACGATCCGCATGCTCTTCTTCATGGTTCCCTCCTTGAGGGGAGTTTAAGTGTACGTACTGGATCAATCTGGCCTCTTCCGGTTGTGATCTTCCCGCTTGTCACCTCCTTCGTCCTTTGCGCCGACCGTAGGTTCGAGATTCAGGTTTCATCCTGCTGCATCAGGCGGCAGGCCTGAGCGGGGAATGAAAGCAGGACCTCTTCGCCACGAGTAAAACGGCTTCGCTCGTTCGTGTTTACATCCGCCAACAGGCTGAGATCCTCATGCTGCAAGCTCAGGCGAATGACCGGTCCAAGCAGTGTGACTGCTTGTAATGTGGCGGTTAATTGATTTTCTGCCTCGACCGGCTCACCCGGTCGCGAGACTTCAATGGCTTCCGGTCGAATAAATACGATGACCCGGTCGCCATCCTGAAATTCAGAACCCAGATCTGAACCAACGATCAGGGTCTGGTCGCCGAATCTCACCCGGCCGGAAGACCTGTCTTCCAGTACACCTTTAAATTGCGTGGTCGTTCCGATAAACGTAGCCACGAAATGCGTCCGGGGGGAGGTGTAGATGTCAATCGGTGTGCCGATCTGTTCTATCTCTGCCTGACGCATGACAACGACCCTATCAGAGATCGAAAGTGCTTCTTCCTGGTCGTGAGTTACATATACGGTGGTGATGCCGAGCTGTGTTTGGATGCGGCGGATCTCCTGCCGTAAGCTCACCCGCACCACGGCATCCAGCGCACTTAAAGGTTCATCGAGCAATAAGACTTTTGGTTCGATCGCTAAAGCTCGTGCGAGGGCTACTCGCTGCTGCTGTCCACCACTGAGCTCACCCGGGTATTTGTTCCCGGCATCTCCCAAGCCAACCAATTCAAGCAGCTCCTGCGTCCTATCCTCAATAAAACCCTGCTCACGCTTGGATACCCGCAACCCGAAGGCGACATTCCCCCAGGCCGTCATATTCGGGAACAACGCGTACGCCTGAAAAACCATCCCCATACCCCGCTGATGCGGGGGAACTGAAGTGATCTCCTGGCCTGCCAGTCGTACCTGACCGTGATCGGGCATCTCAAAGCCGGCGATCATGCGCAGCGTGGTCGTCTTACCGCACCCGGATGGCCCGAGGAGTGAAATAAACTCTCCTTTTTCCACGCTGAGGTTGAAATCGCGTACGGCGGCAATTTCGCCAAAGGATTTGTCAATCCCCTCCAGTTCCAGATACGTCATACCTTCCCTCCTACCGGAGCCTGCTGGCCAAGTCTTTCGCCTGCAGACCTGGATCCCGATGTACGCCGGGTTCCCCAGGTTGTGATCCACAGAATGATGAGCGATGTTGCCCAGGCAACGGTGAAGCTGATCACTGAGTAAGCAGAGGCAATCCTGCCATCTCGCCGGGTGTAGTAAACGAGCTGCATCGGGAAGGTCTTATAACGGGCACCAACCAGCAAAGTAGCGAGTGTGAACTCACCAAAAATCGTTGCAAATACCAGCAGGCCGCCACTGAGAATTCCAGGCATGATATTCGGGAAGATTACCTGGAGCATGGTCCGCGGCCAGGAGGCGCCCAGGCTTTGGGCCGCTTCCGTCAAACGGCGGATATCGATCGCCTCCAGGCTGCTGGCTACCGGACGGTACATAAAGGGCAGGGTAAAGATCACGTAGGCCAAGACGAGCATCGGTGGAGTTCGAGCGAGTTGCAGCGGTCCCTGCCCATACAGCTTGATCAACCCCAGTGCTAGGACAACTGCCGGAATTGCAAAGGGCAGCGTCGTGATCAAGTTAAGGAGCGGCAGCGCGCGCGGCAGCCTGAGATGGACCCAATACGCCGTCGGGACGATCAGCAAGGTGCTCACCAGGACCGTGATGGCCGAGATGGTGATCGAGTGGCGGAATACGATCAGGAACCAGCGATCCTGAAATGCGGTTTGATACCATTCAAAGGTGAGGCCTTCTGGCAGAATAGACCGGTCCCAACGAATGGCGATTGAAAAGACGTAGGTGGCCAGGATGGGCAAGAACATATAGACCAGGAAAAGGATGATGCTCATCCGCCCGAGAACGTTGCGCTGCTTCATTGCCGCCACCTGCGCGCTCGCCGGGCGGCAAGCTGGTAAAGCAGAATCGTCGCTCCCATCAGGAACAGGGTCAGGATGCCCATCGCATCCCCGGCCCCTGGATCACGCAGCACCTCTCCGGTCAGGAGTGAGCCGAGTTGGAGCGTCACCAGGTTGAAGCGTGAACCGGTTAGTGTGTACGCGGTGGCATAAGCTCCAAAAGCGTTGGCAAAAAGCAGGAGCAGGTTGGCCAGGATAGCCGGGGCGAGAATCGGCAGACCGATATAGCGCCAGTAGCTGCGTGCATCGGCACCGAGACTCAGCGCCGCCTCTCGCCATTCCTGCTTCAATCCCGCGACAGCCGGCAGGACGAGCAATACCATCAGAGGCAGCTGGAAATAGGTATAGGCCAGGACTAAACCCCAGAAAGAGTAGATGCTGAAGGTGGGATAAATCTTCCAGCCGAAGTAATGCGATAAAGCCAGAGTAAGCACACCGTTGCTTCCAAGGATGACGATGAACGCGAAAGCAAGCGGGGCTCCAGAGAAATTCGAGGTGACATCACACAATGTAACGACCAACTCTCGTACCCGGCTGCTTCGCAGCTGATGGACAAAGTATCCTACGGCCGTCCCCAGGATCGTACCCAGAATTGCAGTTATTCCGGAGAGAAGAATGCTGTTGCGGAATGATTGCGTGTATACCGGCGCCGTCATCTGCAGGTAGTTATCAAAGGTGAAAAAGCCTTCCTTGGATTGAAAACTGCCTTCAAGCATAAAGGCGAGCGGCAGGACCATCACCCCAATCGTGATGACCAGGAATGGAATCAGTGGCAACCAGTTCCACCATCCTGCGGTCAGCTTTCGAAACCGTGCGCCTCGAGTAAGCTGCATCATCCAACTCTCATCTCAACCGGTGATCTCAACTGCGGGAGCAGCATGTTGAACCTTGAGCAATCGCAGCGCTGGATCCCAACGCCAGCCATCCGTCCCACTTTCATCAACCCGCGCCAGGGGTGAGCCGCCGCAAAAAACCTGAACCGGTTCGAAGGTGAGCTTTAGCAGCTCGATGGCATGCGCATCATACGTTTGGTAGCTCACCTGGAGCGGGCTGTAGTTGATGGAGGTGATCACGGAAGATGTTCGAAGCAGGTGGTCTGTCGTATCGGGAGCCATATCAGGCAGCGAGGCCATGCCGTCGATAAAATGAGGCACATAGTCGAAGTAACCATCCGTGAACCAACATTGGTTGTAGTAATCAGGCCGGTCTATTCCGACGTGGACGTAGCCTTCCTCGGTGGCCATATAGCTCGCCCAGTTGAAACAGCGGCGGGCAAGCTGTGCATATTCCGGCAATCCTGTCATTTCGCTGAACCGTGCACACACTGAAGCGAAACGGGATGTGTGGCTGCCCATAACGTGGAAGCAGAAGGATTGCTCATGAATCGGCACGGCCTGATAGAACGGTTCGCTGCCCAAGTGTTCTTCCACCCATCCTATTAATGCCCGGGCATGTTCAACCCAATCGGGATCCTGCTCCGGGTGATCCATCAAGTAACGAGCCGTCTCCAGTGGGCTGTACTGCTCTCGATTCTCATTTTGAGGATCTTGCTGGATATCTTCGAAATACCCCTTCCAGCGCCCATTTTGCAGCGGGAAGCTCGACAACCAGCGCCAGGCGAGATCACGGGCTTCACACAACGGCTCACTGTTTTCAACCCCGAGAGCAGTGAGTTCGTCGAACAGCCGAATCGCTGCAATAACATGGCTGGAGTATGCTTCGACAACCGTGCCTGAGCGCACATCAACCCGGAACGGCCAGGGTGAATGGTCTTCATCTCCCGGTTGGCACTGACCTGCGAGAAGCAGAGCACAGTGCATTGCGTACTCAAAGAATCGCTCCTCAGCGGTCAATTTATAAAAAGTAAGATATGCAAGCGCCGCCTGGGCGACTTTATCAGGCTCGGTAACGTAGTGGCCATCCGCTCGTGCGCCAAAATAAACACCAAATCCAGGCTCGGCCGAGGCATACGGCACCCCCGGCCATGTGAAGTGCTCCGGCGTGTGGTAGGCAATCAGCCGGTCGAGCATCGTACGGACCACATCATGAAACCATGTTTCACCACTGTACGCGTAGTAACGTGTAAGCGTTTCGACGGCCATCGCTGACTTGCCCGCCGGGTTGTCGGGCCAGATCGTCGGTCGGAGCGGATCGGTCCAAAAACATGAGTAACCGATATACCAGGGCAGCCCACTGCGCTCATCCAGCGGACAGCGGCGGATGAAATCCATCGCCAGCCAGATCACGCGGTCAGCCTCTGCCCATGCGAGCAGACCCTCGTTCTCATCCAGAACGATCTCCCGACCGTTAATTTCGATCACCCGAGACTTTCACCTTTACCTCTGGCCAACTTACATTGCCAACAGCGCACTCCTGCAAGTGGGCGGTACTCAAGTGCAGATATATTTCAGACAGCTGGGCAGGAATCAGATCGCGATGACCTCGATTCCCAGCAGATCCGCCACTTTCTCCACCTGCTCACTTAGATGTCCATAAGCGAGTGCCATATGATGCGGTGAACCAGCCAGCAGCCAGTTATCGCAAAAATCAATGATCGAACCATTCGAATAACGGAAGAGCATCTGAGGTGCGGCAACCGGGCGAGGTGTCATCGGCAGTGATTCGCCTTCCCCAACGATCAGACGCCAATCACCATCTCCCAATGGGATCAAGGAGAGGATGGTGACATCACCGGGAGCGTAGGCAAACTCCAGTCCGGCACCGCGTCCGTTCACACCCTCGTAGTAGATGCTGGGCTTGATGCGAACCTGTTTCGGATCGGCAGCCATCGCCGGGTTACCGTGACCGTCATGAGAAAGGATGATCGCATCCTCATCAAAGTCGATAACGTAGTTTTCCAGGAAGGTGACCTCGCCTGCCAGCTCCTGCAGGATCATCATCGCCGTTAGCGTCGTAACATCAGCCTCGGTAGCAACGGGGATATGCTCGGCACACAGGATCCCCGTCCCGTAGCTGGGGATGATCCCCACCCTTGGATCGGTCAGCCAGATCTGGTCAAAAATCGCCAGGCCATCAAACTTGCCCTCGCGGGCGATATCAAGCATGGCCAATGTCAAGCGGACCGAGCGATCGAAGGATTCCGCCGGCATCTCGCTGGCGTCGTAGCGCTTGGATTGTTCATCCATGAATTTCTTGACGCGTTTGGCATCCATCGCCTCTGCCGCAACGGCAATCTTTTCCGGCTCGATCGGCCAGCACACTGGTCCGATCATATCCCGCAGGCTTAGATAATCCACCATCAGGTCGGTCATGCCCTCGAAGGGATGGCCGATGATGCCAACGCGCATCTTCTCCAAACGGTGGATCACACCGGCTGCAGTTGCATAGGCTCCGATCTGCTCGAGGCCGGCCGGGTCTTCAATATGACTGGTGACAAGCTGGAAGGGACGGCCAGACCGGATCAGCGCGCTGGTCAGCTCGGGGAGCCCGGCCATGCCTGAATTTTCCATAATCACATCAAAGTCGGCCTCTTCTGGCAGGCGCCGTATCTGCTGCGTGTTCCAGACCAGAATTGGCGCCTGGACGCGCAGCAGTGTGCGCATCGGAATGATTCCTTTCTGGTAGGCGAGCTCAATCGCGATAATCAAATCGACGCCTTCGGCGTTGAAAACTTGCGTTGCCCGGTCAGCATCGGGCTCATATTCAACAAAACCGGGGTTGACCACCTCACCGTAGGGAGCGAGGATCGCGGCAATCCGGTCGGTAGCCTGCGCCATCTTCGGGCGCATATGGCCGGTTTTGTTGTAATCGTCTTCCAGCAAAGCTGTTACAAACAAACCAATCTTCGGGCGTGTTGACATGGTTTTCCTCCTGCATCTCCGCTGCGTCTTGCTCTTCTGTACCTGAGTCCTTCTTACTCAAAGTCAGCCTGGAACCGCGGCGCCAGCGTTTTATAAAGCTGGATGTATCTGCCATATGCATCTTCATATAATGGACAGTTCGCCGGCAGGGGTTCAAGTCGTTCAGCCACCTTCACCATGGCATCGGCGGCCTCAAAGACCGTTGCAAAGCCTCCTGTTGCCACGGCAGCCAGAATCGCATCGCCCAGCAAGGCCGAATCCTCATGCGTCAAGGAAACAACCGGGCAGTTGCAGACGTCGGCCTTAATCTGGCGCCATAACCGGCTCCTGGCCCCACCGCCCGTCGCGCGGACTTCCTTAATCTCCAAACCGGTCGTGGTGACGAGTTCGAGGTTTCGGCGCAGCATAAATGCGACTGCCTCCATAACGGACCGCGCAAAGTGCGCTTTCCGGTGGGCGAGTGTAAATCCATAGAACACGCCACGCGCGTAGGGGTCGTATTCCGGGCTGAACGCTCCTGTTAGGTGAGGGAGCATCAGCAGGCCGTCACATCCAGGCTCTGCTTGTTCGGCCAGTTCCGTCAGCAGATCGTACGCATCGAGACCACCCTGGCGAGCGCGGGCTATCTCGACCTCACCAAAAACATCACGGAACCACTTGAAAGACATCCCACCGGTATCACAGACCGGATCGAAGAGGTACATGCCGGGAAGGGCATGCAGGTAGACCGGGATCTGCGCTCGTTCATCAATATCAGGCCGATCAACAGTTACCTGGATGGTCAACGCCCCACCGGTGCTCTCGGAGACGATTTCCGGCATCAGGTTTCCGGCTCCGACCGCCCCTGCGATCTGGTCCATGCCACCCAGGACGACAGGTGTTCCGGCTTGCAAACCCAGCATGCCGGCGGCTTTTAAGTTCAATCCGCCGGCAATCTCTCCTACCCGCTTGAGGGTTGGCAGTCTTTCTGGCGAAATGCCGACGGCGTTAAGCGCCTCCTGCCACCAGCTGTGGTTGTTAATATCCAGCAGGAGCGTCGTGCAGGAAACACCACCATCGGTCACGTAATCACCGGTCAGGCGATGGATAATGAAGTTCTGTGCCAGCAGAAACTTATAGGCCTGGCGGAAGATCTCCGGCTCGTGCTCACGAATCCAGGCAATTTTGCAGGCGGTCCAAGTTGGATTAACCTCAGGTATTCCCGTGTGGGCATAGACCCTGGAGCCAAGCTGGTCTGCGAGCTGGTTCGCCTCAGCCCGGGCTCGATTGTCGAGCCAGACCAGCGCCGGATATATCGGCTTGCCATCATGGTCCACGGTGATGACGGTTTCCCCCTGGCTTGACACGCAAATGGCAGAAATGGATTCCGGAGATATCCCGGATGTTCCCATGATTTGGCCGATGACCTCTACGGTCGACACCCAGTAGTGTTCTGGATCAAGCTCGACTCGGTCAACCCCGGGGGTGTTGAGTGCATAATCCTGGGCCTGCAAGGCTAAGCACGTACCGGAGGCATCAAAGACCGCCGCTTTGACGGAGGTCGTACCGATATCAAGCCCTAGGTAAGTACTCATGATTTGATCAGTTCAGCTCGAATTCGCGCGCTGCCCGGCTGGGAGATACACCGGCTTGCACAACCTGTTTCAAGGCACCTAACAGCTGTCCCGGCTTTCTAGCCTGGACTACATTCCGGCCGAAAACCACCCCCCGCGCCCCGGCCTCAACTGCATCTGCGGCTAATTTCAAGGCATCCAACTCAGTCGGCTTCTTCATCGCACCGAGCGCGAAAATCGGGATCGCTGTAGCGGAGGTAATCTTGCGGAAATTTTTCCCGGTGTAGAAAGTTTTAACCAGGTCGGCGCCCAGTTCGGCCGCCATCCGACAGCCGATCAGAACCTGCTCCTGCAGATCCTCTGGCTGAGCAAAATCGCCGCCGATCGGGTAAACCTCGCAGATCAGAGGGACACCGGCAACTTCCTTCTCCTGGACGTAGCGTGCAACGAGCTCAACATTGTGGGCATCTTCAGCTTGATCCGGTCCCTGCAAAGTCAGGCTGGCAACAACCAGATCGGCACCCAGGTGAAGCGCCTCATCAACTGTGAGCAGCGGCACGGAGTAGGAATGGTCATAGTTCCACTGCGCCATGTAATTCGTCGCCCAATTGAGGCGCGTAATCAGTGCCGGCGACCCGCGTTGGGAGAAGAAGCCGGCACAGTGGCGAATCATACCTGCGCTGAGCAGGATGCCATCGGCATTACCCAATTTACGGATCACTTTGGGGAGATCAATCAGCCCAGGCAGAGGGCCAAAATAAAGGCCGTGATCGATGGCGACGATCACGGCGTTCGTTGATCCAGAAAAAAGCCGACCCAACCGGATATCTTCTCCAACCTTCGTCATTATGGGTCTCCTTAAAATGCGCTTTGAACGATGTACGCAAGTCCCCTGCTCTATTCAGGATTGCGGACTGAACCTATCATAGCCGTGAAACTTCGGTTCGTCAATGTTTAGAATTATGGTCTTATTTGTTTATTCTTTGTTTTTACTTCGTTTTGTTGTATTATCAGAAGGTAGAGGCGGAACTTGGGGACGGTTGAAGCATGAATACATATCAGCGCAGGGACCTTATCGTCCAGAAAATCCTCGAACAGGGCCGGGTGCAGGTCTCGGATCTGGTGCAGGAGTTCGAGCTCACCGACACCTCGATCCGCAACGATCTGACCATCCTGGAGGAGATGGGCTTGCTGCGCCGTGTTCACGGCGGAGCGGTCTCAACCAGCCGCTCAATCCAGCTTGCCGCTTATAACACGCGCATGGAGCACAACCGCGAGCAGAAAGCCCGCATCGCGGCTGCTGCCGCAGCGCGGCTGCATGCAGTCGACATCATCCTGCTCGATTCGGGCACGACCGTGCAGTACCTGGCGCGTCAAATCCCGATGCAGGTCCAGCGGTCGGGAAGGCTGCGCATCGTCACCAACTCTATCCCGATCCTGGAAGAGATTGGCGGTTGGGCGCCCCACAACCTGCTCATGCTGGGCGGGATCTTCCTGCCCGAGCACCAGGCCACGGTCGGGCCGGAGACGCTGCATGGTTTGCAGCAGTTTAACGCAACCACGGCATTTCTGGGCTGCGATGGATTAACGCTCGATGGCGGCATCACCTCTGCCCACCCTCTGGTAGCTGAAGTCGGCCAGATGATGGCAGAGCGAGCCGAGCAGGTGATCGTCCTTGCCGACAGCAGCAAGCTCGAGCGGGCTGGCTTCGTCCCGATCATCCCTCTGGAAGATATCGATCTACTCATCACAGATGACGAATCATCCTCGGGGGTTGTGGAAGGTCTGCGTTTGCGTGGGATCGAAGTCGTGACGGTCTGATGATCGAAGTGACTATAGGGCTCGAGAAGAGCGCCAAGCTAATTAGCAGGGAGATCATGCTCCCGCAATGTGCTTTGAAGGCAGGTCGTTTTGGGATATCTTGACCTAATCCACGTAAATAAAAGCTACGCCAGTGTCCATGCCGTGCGTGATTTTTCAATTTCAGTGTCTAAAGGTCAATTCGTATCTCTGCTTGGTCCTTCCGGCTGCGGCAAAACCACCACGCTCCGGATGGTTGCAGGCTTTGAAAGACCGGACGCTGGAGAAATCCTCCTTGACGGGGAAGATCTCACCAGCGTCCCACCCAACAAACGTAGCGCCGGCATGGTTTTTCAAGCTTATGCCCTCTTCCCGAATCTATCTGTTCAGGGGAATATCGCTTTTGGCCTCGAGGTTGCTCGGCGACCTAAACCTGAGATCCGTGCCGCGGTCTCGGAACTACTCCAGCTAGTGCGTCTGGAAGGAGTTGAGGATCGATTCCCACATCAACTTTCAGGTGGGCAGCAGCAAAGGGTCGCCTTGGCTCGGGCACTGGCACTAAAGCCAAGATTGCTGCTGCTGGATGAGCCCTTGAGCGCATTGGATGCTAAAGTCCGTGTCTCCCTGCGGGCGGAGATCAGGCGCATTCAATCCGAGCTAGGACTTACAACAATCTATGTGACCCACGACCAGGAAGAGGCACTGTCCATCTCGGATCGCGTCGTCGTGATGCAGAGTGGCAGCATAGAGCAAGATGCTACTCCGACCGAGATCTATCGTCAGCCCGCATCGCGTTTCGTGGCAGATTTCATCGGAACGGCGAATGAGTTCGAAGGCATTGCCCTCGATAGTGGCATCGTTAAGGCACCGGGGTTTTTGCTCAAAGCACAGATTCCAGCGAACCTAATTGGAAAGAAGATCGTGGTTCTAGTACGCCCGGAAAATATTCAGTTGGTGGAGCATCCGTCTCACAAAGCATCAACAGAAAATGTGTTTATCGGCAGAGTCGAAAGCATCTCGTTCATGGGGCCCGTAACAAGGATCTCGATCGCGGCAAACGATATGCGCCTCATGTGCGATATCGGAGCCACGCAACAAACCCAGCTTGAATTTAACCAGGAAGTATCGCTTGTATTTCCCCCGGAGGCCTGCCAGGTGATGGAAGCCTGACGCGCAACCATTCGGAGATAAACAGGAATCTAGCAACTTGTGGAGCAGAGAAACGCGAACGTTCTATGAATATATTCCATGAGAAAGATGGAAATTCAAGAAGGAACGCTCTATGCAGTTAACAGTCCTGGGTGCTGGAACATGCGTGCCGGTTGCCGGGTTTAGTGCGCCGGGTTATCTCCTCGAGTTTAGTGGGGTTTCTTTACTGCTCGACGCGGGACCCGGAACGCTTGGGCGTCTTCCAGCTCATGACTTCAATTATCAGGATCTCCGCAATATCCTCATCACCCATTTGCATCCAGATCATTCCCTGGACCTGCTTACGATGATTCAGGCACTTGGCGCCACACCGGGCTGGACCAGGACCGACGAGCTTAACTTGATCGGGTGCTCTGGTTTGAGAGATTTCATCCAGCGGCAGCTTGAAATATTCCCGGATATCGGCCCAGAGACATTCTCGCTCAACACGATTGAACTGGAGGTAGGGACAACGCAGTTTCCGGGTTGGAGCTTGAAATCTGCCCTGACGGGGCATACCCCCTCCAGTCTGGCTTTTCGAATCGATGCGGACCAAAAATCCATCGTTTATACAGGCGATGTAGCCAATCCCGAAAGCCTCATAGATTTGTGTCAAAATGCCGATCTGTTGATCTGCGAATGCTCGTTCCCTGACAGCGATCACTCAGATGATCATCTCAACACGTACCAGGTCGGGACCCTTGCTCACGCAAGTCAAGTAAAAAGTGTGCTGCTTACCCATCTATACCCCCCCGCGATCCACTCAGATATCGTCAAGCAGGTGCAGCGACACTTTAGCGGTACGGTTGAGAAGGCCAGGGATGGCATGATCGTCTCATTATGAGTGAAATCGTTCCGATCCAAGCCGATAAACCGGCTACCCCAAAGCGCCTCCGTCTCTGGTCGGACTGGATCGCATTGATCCCGTTCTTTCTCTTCGGGATAGGTTTTGAAATTATCCCGATTTTGCTTGTCCTGAGCTCCAGCATGAAGAGTGAAGAACCCTGGTTTTTGTTCGCAAACTATCAAAGGGCGATGGCCCCGCTCCTCGCCAGGTCTTTCCTGAACAGCATCAAACTTTCGGCGGCAACGGCTTCGCTCGGGGTCCTGCTCGGCGGCTTCGTCGGGTACGCAATCTATTCGAGCAAGAATAAGATCATCCGTAACATCACGATTGCTCTTGCTGATGTCGCCACCAATTTCGGCGGCGCACCGCTCGCTTTTGCGTTCATTATCACATTAGGTTCGACAGGTATCGTCACCTTAGTGCTGAGCCGGTACTTTGGAATATCTCTCTATCCAACCTTTCGTATCTACTCAATCGCGGGCTTGGTATTGGCCTACCTTTACTTTCAAATGCCCTTAATGGTGCTCCTGATCCAGCCTCCGCTTCATGGTCTGCGCAGGGAATGGAGAGAAGCTGCTATCAACCTAGGCGCTTCCAACTTTCAATACTGGTTTCGGATCGCTTTGCCGATCCTAGCCCCGGCATTGATCGGTGGGTTCCTGCTCTTGTTCGCAAATTCATTCGGAGCCTATGCGACGGCGTGGACCTTAACTGGACCGGATATCAACCTGGTCACTGTACAGATTGCTGCTCTCGTACGAGGCGAGGTTCAACTGGATCCAGGTACTGCTGACGCAATGGCAACCATCTCACTTTTGATTATGGCCGTGTGTGTCGCTGGTTATCAATGGACCCACTCCCGGGCACAGCGGTGGCAACGATGAAGGGCTCAAGTTTCTGGCGTTTCCTCTTGATTGCCTTCTTCTTGCTCTATCTGCTCGTTCCGCTTATAGCGACGACCGCCTTCTCCTTCGCAAATCGCTGGGATCGATCGATCTTGCCCGAAGGGCTAACCCTGGATTGGTGGAGAGCGGTAACAGAACGTCGAGCATTCGGAGCAGCACTCAAGAATACGCTTTCACTCTCCCTGGCAACGATGACCCTTTCGATCTTACTTGTGACCCCGACCGCATACTGGGTCCACCTGCGGGTTCCTAAGGCGAAACCATTTGTTGAGGTTCTGACGATCCTCCCCTTCGGTATTCCCGGGGTGGTCCTGGCATTAGCCTTGATCCGAACCTATGCACGATTCGGGGGTCATATTATCTATAGTCCTTTCATGCTGGTCCTTGCCTGCATGGTGATCAGCCTGCCCTTCGTCTACCGCCCGATCGTAAGTGCCCTCAACAGCGTCGACATCCGGGCATTGACCGAGGCTGCACAAACCCTCGGTGCTGGTTGGTTTACCATCCTGCGGCGAGTCATCGTCCCCAATATCATGCCAGGAATTCTTAGTGGCGGATTGCTTGTCTTCTCGCTTGTCTTTGTTGAATTTACACTGGCCAACCTGCTTGTTGGGCCCCGCTTTAAAACCTTCCCGATCTACCTGGTTGAATTTACAAGGTTCGATGGCCGCCAAGCAAGTGCGCTGGCTGTGATGAGTTTTATCATCGCCTGGTTAACCTCGCTGGGTTTGATCTGGGTGGCAGGACGGGTTGGCGGTGATCGGGAGGAGGCGATTGGAGCTCGCTAGGGATAAGGGAACCGAATTGAATTCATCGTAAGTGATCTATGCTTTCCGTTCGTTTTGTACTTTATGAGCTACGAGCACTCCAAGGTCTCGGCGAAAACCATATCTGCCATCTTGGAGCAGGAAGGAGGCCTGGATTAAGGCGAAGATATTCTTTTCAAACTCACTCGTTGGATCCGATCGGCTGATATGTATTCCGCAGCCAACAGGTTACGTAACTAAGGAGCGAGGAAGATGAAATCACGAACCATACTCATGACCGTCCTGCTGCTAACTGCCCTCACCCTAGGCGCTTGCGGTCAGGCTGCAACAGAGGCGCCAGTCGCGTCTCTCGAAGAAGGTGCCAAACAAGAGGGCCAGATTTATAGCTATGGAATGTCGGATGACTGGGTGAACCTGGGATACATGTGGAAGACTATTGAGGATCGCTACGGCGTCGTTCATACCGATACCGATATGACCAGTGCGGAGCAGATCACCCGCCTGCTGGCCGAGAAAGACGCGCCGGTTTTGGACGTGGCCGATATCGGGTACGATTTCCTGGGAACCCTGCTCGATGACGGGCTTGCGATGACCTACAAGAGCCCCGACTGGGCATCAATCCCCGATCAGTTCAAGGATCCCGAGGGGCGCTGGGCGTCCGCGTACTGGGGAGCAATCTCATTCCTGGTTAATACAGATCTTGTGACTGACATGCCTGCGACCTGGGATGACCTGCTCAAGCCCGAGTATCATGACATGATTTGCTCACGCGACCCACGCGTCTCCAGCTATGCAACTGCATCTGTTCTGGCAGCAGCCTATTCGCATGGTGGCGGTGAAGGTAATGTTCAACCAGGCCTAGATTTCTTCCAGCAGCTTCGGGAGAGTGGAAACTGGCGAGAGGGCGTCGTCCTCAACGTTGCCGCCGTACAAAAGGGTGAATGCCCGATCTCGCTTGTGTATGACTTCGACGGCTTTGCCAAGCGAGATGCAACCGGGCTGCCGCTGGAAGTCATCATCCCCTCCGATGCGACCGTCGGGATGATATTCGCACAGTACATCAACGCTCTCGCGCCACATCCTAATGCGGCAAAACTGACGATCAATTACTTCTACTCGGATGAAGGTCAGATCGCCTTCGCGACTGGCTACGCCCATCCCTCACGAAGTGTTGATCTGCCCGCTGACGTCGCGGCTAAGATCCTGCCGGAGAGCGCCTATCCCAACCTGTATTTCCCGACCAGCCTGGATTCCTTCTCGGCGGCGGTGAAGAACATCGTCGATGGCTGGAACCAGATTGTGGGGGCCGAATAGGAGGCTAATCCGGACTACGGACCGGTTCGCCAGAATGGCGGCTTCCTGGTAGACAAAGGCCCCGTGCATGCGGTACTAGCACGGGGCCTTCTCCATTCCAGCAATTTGTGGGGAAACCTTAGATTTATTCCGAATTGGCCCGTAAGCCAGGTGGATTCCCTGCCCTTGCCAGATGATGTTGGGGTAAAGAATCTACGGTTGTTCGTCTCCATTTTCGATCCTCGGCAGCTCGACCGGTTCGGTCGGCGGGAGCATCGTCTGCCGCACGAACGACTGCAGCCGGCTGCTGCGGCGCTTGACGACGATCACGGTCACGTCGGCCTGCTTGGCGATCTGCTCGGTCATGGGACCGATGAGGATATTGCGGAAGATGGGCTCCTCACTGGCGCCCATCACGATCAGGTCGTAGGGTTTGGCGGCTTCGAGAATCGCCGGGACCAGGTTCGCCCCCTCCACAATGTTCTCCGAGATATACGGGTATTCGATGCCTTCCCGGGCGTAGCTCGTGATTTGCCGGGCGCGCACCCGTGTGCTGCTCTTCGATCCCGGAGGGACAACGTGAATCAAATCCACTGCAGCCGGTGTTTCCTCGGCCGCCGCCATAACCACAGCCATCTTCACCGCCCGCCGGCTGTTTGGCCCTCCGGCGACAGGGACGAGCACCCGCTTCACTGCCTTCTTCGCCCGGTAGCGGACCAGGGCAACATCCGCCGGCGGATCTTCGACGATCTCGTCGATCACCGAACCGAACAGCCGGCCGGCCGTGTTGGTGTAGCCCGGCCAGCCGAGCACGATTAAGTCGGAGGCGTTTTCACTGGCCGTTTTGCGTATCGCCTGGGCGACCTTACGTGAAAGCCGGATGATCGTATGAACGGGGACGCCGCGCCTCTTCGCTTGCTGGATGACCCCCTCCAAATGCCCGCGCCCCTCCTTTAGAAAGTACCGGCCTTCTCCCAGAGACAGCTGGAATGGAACCTGGAGCACGTGCAGTGCCAGCACCTCACCCTGATTGGCTTCAGCCAGGATGGCGCCAACCTCGCCCAAAATGCGAGCTTGTTCTTCCGTCGCCACCGGGACGAGCACGGAGTAATCCCGGGAAACCAACACCTCCTCATGCAGGATCTCCTTCGGTTTCTCGATCGCCTCGATCTTCGAGAAGTACGTGTAGTAGGCTAGCGCGCCCACGACCAGCCAACCGATGCCCGCATACCAGGCCAGGCTGCTGTAGGTGAAGAGGTAGAGAGCCAGGCCCAGATTGGAGATGATGGCGATGATTGGGACGGCCGGAAACCAGGGGATTCTGAAGCCTCGCTCCATCTCCGGGCTGCGGTGCCGCAGCACCATAACAGCCAGGTTTACCTGCATGAATAAAAGCAGGTACATGATGTCGGCCGCGGCCGCGACGGTTTCGATTGGAAGCGACCAACCGATGGCGATCATCAGGCCGCCTGAAAAAATCACCGCCCAGTACGGGGTGCGATTGCGTGGGTGAATTCTGCCGAAGAGGCTGGGTAGATCGTGATCACGCCCCATGGCAAACGAAACCCGGGACGAGGAATAGGTGGTCGCATTCAACGCCGACATCGTGGATGCCAGCCCGCTGAGGAGCAGCACCACGGCCCCGATGCCATATGGGAAAGTCTGCCGGGCGACCTCAACGATGGCCACCTCGCGCTGCTCGCCCAGGAACTGCCAGCTTGTCAGCCCTTCCGGTGGCTTGACAGCCCCGATGGAGGTGATGCCAACCAGGACATAGATCGCGACCGATATAGCGATTGAGATGAAGATCGCCCGCGGGATGTTGCGCTTGGGATCGATGACCTCCTCACCGGATTGGGCGATGATTTCGTAGCCTTCAAAGGCGATAAAGGTCAGGCCCATCGCGACCACGACGCTGAGGATGCCGTTTGGCATGAATCCGGTTGTAAAGCGCGTATGCCAGGCCTCGGTGCGGCCCATCGCAAAGATGCCAAAGACGACGAACAATCCCAGGATGAAGATCTTCGTCAGCGTGACGATATTGCCAACCGTTCCCGTTTCGGAGGCACCCTTGAAATTGATGTAGGTAAAAAGGGCGATGATCAGCGTCATGAAGATCGAAGAGAGCATCCCGACCGACAACCCGAACGTTGGCAGCCCGGTCATGATCAGCAGTTCCGAGGCGAAACGTCCAAAAGCCAGGGCATAGAGCGCACCTGCAACGGCCGGTGCAAACCAATTCATCCAGCCCGAGATAAAGCCCTGTACACCCCCCATGGCTTCCTTCACCCAAAGATAGCCCCCACCGGCTTCAGGAAACGCCGAACCCAGTTCCGCATAGGACATTGCCGTAAAGGAGGTCACGACCCCGTTCAGCAGGAATGCCAGGATCAGGGCCGGCCCGGCGACGCCAGCGGCGATGCCAGTTAGGACGAAGATCCCGGCGCCAATCATGCCACCGACGCCGATCATTGTTACGGTGAAAAGGTTGAGGTCTCGACTCAGCGCAACATCGAAGGAGCGGCTATTCGAGTTTTGCCTGGTTTCGTTCAAGGGGTTCGACACTCCACAGCCGCTCTATTCTGAGTCAACGATTGTTTCTCTCGAGTAATCTAATTTTCAGGAAACGATGTGGTCTTACATCCATCGGATTGAAAATGGTTCTTTTCCAAAGAGCAGGACGCCGTATTATACATGAGATCGACAAGCGGCTCCCTGAGGTGGCCGTGATAGGACTCTATCCGTCTGGTTCTATTGAAGGTATACGAAGAAACAGCGCGTACGGCGATACGCGCCACCAAGTGCAGTGGGCACACGGATGGCAATCTCCATCAAGCTCACCTCTTCCGGATCGGTAAGAAAATACGCCATATGAACGTCCAAAGATCAACAGCTTATGTAGCTGAAACTACTTTTACCCCTGGTCGAGTCCAGGCCAGCTCGATCGTAGATTTTCAGGGAGGGTTTAGCATGGTGAAAGCAATCTGGAACGGGCAACTGATCGCTGAGAGTGATGAGACAATCCGGCTGGAAGGCAATTACTACTTTCCAATCCATTCAGTAAACCGTAAATACCTGCAACCAAGCGATGCCCACACCACCTGCTTCTGGAAGGGAATCGCCAGCTACTACGATCTCAGAGTGGGCGAGGCCGTGAACCCCAATGCAGCCTGGTACTACCCGGATCCAAGCGAGCGTGCAGATGTCATACGGGATCACATCGCGTTCTGGCACGGTGTTGAAATCATCGACGGCGAGAGCTGATGGATCCTCAAATTCCAACAGTCACGACGGAACAGATGATAGAGGTCGACCGGCTAATGGTCGAGGAGTACGGGATCCAGCTAATCCAGATGATGGAAAATGCCGGCCGAAACCTGGCAGAATTGTCACGCCGGTTGCTGGCCGGGAGCCTGGAAGGAATGTGCATTGGCGTGCTGTGTGGAGCCGGCAACAACGGCGGCGGGGGCATGGTCGCTGCCCGCCATTTGAGCAACCGTGGAGCGGAGATCCGCCTGAAATACACGCCGCATCCACCGGCAGCCAACTCCGTTCCCAACCTCCAGGCACGAATTCTCTCCAGAATGGGGGTTCACGAACAAGAGCAAATCGATTTTGAGCACTGCGATCTTGTCATCGATGCGATGATTGGTTACGGTTTGCGGGGTGATCCTCGCGGGGAGATAGCGGAGTGGATCCAGCAGCTCAACCGGTCTGGTTGCAAGGTGCTGGCATTGGATACGCCTTCCGGCCTCGACACCACCACCGGCCAGCCGGGCAATCCGTGCATCCGTGCCACGGCCACGATGACTCTCGCTCTACCGAAGACCGGATTACTCATGCCTGATGCGCGGGCTTATGTCGGCGACCTGTATGTAGCGGATATCGGCGTACCACCGCAGCTTTACGCAGCCCTAGGAATTGAGATGCCACCGATTTTCGAATCAGACACAATTATGCACATCCCAGCCTAGCTAAACGATTTTCTAACCCAGCCGAATTGAGGAAATTTCATCCACTGCTTGCAAAGAGACGGAAAGGGGGGTTCCCTTTCCGGCCCGATTGCCCCAACGGTGAATGGGCTTATGCTGGTGTGGGTTCTTGCTTTGTCTGCTCGAGGAATTCTTCCAGCTGTTTCTCAGCCTCGGCTCGTTCAATGCCGTAGCGTTCCTGAAGCATACCCACCAGACGTTCCCACGAGCCTTCCATGCGATCGATCTCGTCGTCGGTCAGCTTGCCCCACTGCTGCTTGATACTGCCCTTAAGCTGCTTCCACATACCAGCAAACCTTTCTTTATTCATATGTTTGGGCCTCCGATTACCTTCAGAACATGCCTCAACGAGGGCGCGAGCTTCGGTGCGCCTGCATCTGCGGACCGATCTCACGCGCCCGTCAATCATGATTAACCATTTCGTCCTTGAGAAATTCTTTCGATCGTGCACGAGATTCTTTCGAAACGATCACTCCCCGGCACGATCTTCCCTGCGGCGCAGCATCTCCTCCCGATCGAGGCAGCCATTCTTGCCTGAATAGGAATACCTCACCCATCCGCTACGCCAGCCAGAAGCCCCATCGCTGGTAAGTCGAGGGCGATCACGAATAGGATGCCGAAAGCTTAATTAAGCCAGCGCTCCTGCGGGTGGCGGACCCATAGAACGTGAGTGTCGCCAGCACGAATGATTGGGCCAGCACTTCGACCATCCTTCCCCACAGGCCATCAAAGGTCCGCCGGGTATAAATGAAGCCTTCGATGGACTCAGGCGCCGGGCCAAACGTGGAAAAGATCCCGAGAACGACTAATGTGAACCACAGCATGATCCATCCCTGTCTCTTCTTGAAGATGGAATCGGCCAGCAGCAAGAATACGGCCCCAAAGAGCACACCGCGAATCGGTTGAAACAGCACCCCAGCCTGGACAAGCGGGTCATCCACCGGGTGCATGAGCGAGCTGAGACCTGGCTCGCTGAGGCTGGCCGAGTAGTTGAAGACGCTGAACGCAATCAGACCGGCAATAAAATAGGTTACGGTGTGGACTATCATCGTACGAGTGGTAATCCCCTTCGGTGTCATCATCCCTCCCTCCCGTGAAACCGGGGCTCGAGTAACTGGTCAGCAGGTTGCACGGCTGGCATCGAGTTCCGAGCGTACATCGGGAATCTTCAAGCCTTGCCCAATTGGTTCCCACCGGGCATTAGCCTAACCGACATGTTACGCGAGTGGATGACAGGGGTCTTTACGGTCAGCTTCCGGGAATTCTAAGCAGAGCTTAAGGGACGTCGAATCATGTAGGGGCACGGCGACGCCGTGCCCCTACATAAATTCATTCTCACTAATACCGGTTACAGCTTACTCGATCGCGTAGGCCTTCTCAAACTGGCTGTTGTACAGATCGGCGTAGAAGCCGTTCTTCTCCAGAAGCTGGTTGTGCGTACCCTGCTCAACGATATCCCCTTCATCGATCACGAGGATCCAATCCGCGTTGCGAATTGTCGACAACCTGTGGGCGATGATGAAGCTGGTGCGATCACGCATCAAATTCTCCATCGCCTGCTGGATCAGCACTTCCGTGCGAGTGTCGACCGAGCTCGTCGCTTCGTCCAGAATCAGCATGCGCGGGTTGGTGACAAATGCCCGGGCGATCGTCAACAGCTGTTTCTGCCCCTCCGAAATGTTGGTCGCCTCCTCATTCAGCACCAGGCCGTAGCCTTCCGGGAGGGTACGAACAAAGTGGTCGACGTGGGCCATTTTCGCCGCTTCGACAACTTCCTCGTCACTGGCCCCCGGCCAGCCATAACGGATATTTTCCATGATGGTGTCGTTGTAAAGCCACGTGTCCTGCAGCACCATGCCGAACATGCAGCGCAGATCAGCGCGCCGAAAATCCTTGACGTTGTGGCCATCGACCAGAATGGCGCCGCTGTTGACATCGTAGAAGCGCATCAGGAGCTTGACCATCGTCGTCTTGCCGGCCCCGGTCGGACCGACAAGTGCGATTTTCTGGCCAGGTTTGACCTCGGCCGAAAAATCTTTGATCACGATTTTCTCGGGCGAATAGCCGAAGTGGACGTTCTGGAAGTCGACCCGCCCCTCGACCTGTTCCACGTCGACCGGGTTTTCGGCCTCGGGCACTTCCTCTTCCTCGGCTAGAAACTCGAAAATGCGTTCCGCGGCTGCGGCCGTCTGCTGCAGCACGTTGGATATATTGGCTATTTGAGTAATCGGCTGTGTGAAGTTGCGGACGTATTGGATGAAAGCCTGGATGTCTCCGACCGTGATCGCATTGCGCACCGCCAGATAACCACCCATGATGGCGATTGCCACGTAGCCCAGGTTGCCAATGAAGTTCATGATCGGGAACATCAACCCGGACAAAAACTGCGATTTCCAGGCCGAATCGAAAAGGGTGTTGTTCAAACCATCGAACTTCTGGATGCTGCGGGCTTCGCCGTTGAAGGCCTTCATCACCCGGTGCCCGCCGAACATCTCTTCAACGTGACCGTTGATATGGCCCAGGTAATCCTGCTGCTGGGTGAAATACTTCTGCGATTGGCGAACGACGAGAATCACGATCCCCATCGAGAGCGGTATGATCAGGAGCGCGATCAGGGTCATCTGCCAGCTGATGGAGAGCATCATGATCAACACCCCGACAACGGTCACGGTGGAGGTGATGATCTGCGACAGGCTCTGGTTGAGCGTCTGGTTGATCGTGTCCACGTCGTTGGTGATATGGGCCAGCACCTCCCCCTGGCTGACCCGGTCGAAGTACTTGAAGGGCAGGCGGTTGATCTTGCTGGCGATATCCTGGCGGAATCGATACGTGATGTCGATCGAGATGCGCGACATGATCCAGCCCTGGATGAAGCTGAATAAGGCTGAACCGAGATAGAGCGCCAGCGTCCACAGGATGATACGGCCGATATAGTCAAAATCGATCCCGGTCCCGCTTCCGGTTATCTGGCCGAGTACACCTTCAAACAATTTGGTGGTGGCTTTACCCAGGATCTTGGGACCGATGATGGTAAAAACGGTCGAAGCGATGGCAAAGATCATCACGATCAGGATCGTGATCTTGTAAGAACCGAGGTACTGGATCAGCTTGACCATCGTGCCTTTGAAGTCGCGCGCTTTATCGCCCTTCATCATCGCCATCGGGCCGCCGCGTCCCATCGGCCCGTGTCCACGCATGGGGCCTCTTGCAGGTGTGCCCGTCGACGATGAGGTTCCGCGTTCGGCGGTCATACCAGCTCCTCCTTGCTCAACTGCGACATCGCAATTTCCTGATAGGTTCCACAGGTCGTCATCAAATCGTTATGGCTCCCTTTTCCAACCACCCTGCCCTCATCGAGCACGATGATCTGGTCGGCATTTTTGACGGTCGCGACACGCTGCGTGACAATCAAAACCGTACTGTCGCCGGTTTTCTCCTTCAGTGCATTGCGCAGCGCGGCATCGGTCTTGAAGTCAAGCGCTGAGAAGCTGTCGTCGAAGATGAAGATCGGCGGCTTCTTGACCAAAGCCCGGGCGATGGCCAGGCGCTGCTTCTGACCGCCAGATACGTTCGCTCCACCCTGGGCGATATCGGCCTCAAATCCTTCTGGCTTGGCAAGAATGAATTCACTGGCCTGGGCAATGTCGGCCGCCTGCTTCAGCGTTTCGTCGCTGGCATCCTCGTCGGCATAGCGTAGATTGCTTTCAATCGTGCCTGAGAACAGCGTCCCTTTCTGGGGGACATAGCCGATCTTATCGCGCAGGTCACTCTGCCGGACCTGGCGAATATCGACCCCGTCCAGGTAGATCCCGCCTTCCGTCACGTCATAAAAACGGGGGATCAGGTTGACGACGGAGGATTTTCCACAGCCGGTCGAACCGATGAAGGCTGTCGTCTCGCCCGGCCTGGCGGTGAAGCTGATGTCGTGCAGGACGTAATCCGGCGCATCCGGGTAGCGGAAGCACACATCTCGAAACTCGATCTCGGGAACAAAAGGCGACCGGAACTGCTTGGGTTCCTGCGGATCGTTGATGCTGATCTCGGTCTCAAGCACATCCGCGATGCGCCCGCCCGACACAGCGGCTCGTGGCAGGAAGATGAACATCATCGACATCATCAGGAAGGCAAACACAATCTGGATTGCATACTGCATGAAGGCAATCATGTCGCCAACCTGAATGTTCGCTTCGGCCACCTGGTGCGCGCCGACCCAGATGATGCCAACGGTAAGCAGGTTCATCAAGAGCATGATGACCGGCATCATGGTCACCATCACCCGGGCGACGAACAGGCTGGTGTCAGCCAGGTCACGGTTGGCCACATCGAAGCGCTGCTCCTCGTCTTCCTGCTTGTTGAAAGCACGAATGACCATCATGCCGGAGAGGTTCTCACGGGTGACCAGGTTGAGCCTATCGATCAGGCTCTGCATGATCCTGAACTTCGGCAGGGAGATCGCGAAGACAACCAGGATCAAGCCAAGCAGCACAATCACGGCCAGCGCGATGATCCACCACATGTTGGCGCTTTTATCGATTGCCCGAATCACGCCGCCGACGCCGATGATCGGCGCATAGAAAACCATGCGCATGATCATGAAAATCACCATCTGGACCTGGGTGATGTCATTCGTTGAGCGAGTGACCAGCGAGGCGGTGGAAAACTGGTCGAATTCGGCGCTGGAGAAGTTCTCCACCCGCTTGAACGCCGCCAGGCGGATATCACGTGCAGCTCCAGCCGCAGTCCGCGAAGCCAGGTAGCCGACCGCAATCGTACAGGCTCCGCCGAGAAGCGAGATGAGCAGCATCAGCCCGCCTGTGCGCAGGATGTAGTTAGTCTGCAGCTTGCCGGTGTCGACGCCCAATGCCTGGTATTCTGCTTTGACTACGCTCACCGCCATCTGGTTGACCATGCTGTCGCCAAGCGTAGCGAACTGTTCGTAGATTTTGTCGGTGATTGCGGTACGCTGTTCTGCCGGCAGCCCCTTGAGCAGCATCAGCGGATCGACTCCGGCCGGCAATTTAGAAAGGTCGATGCCTAGGCTCTGTGCCATGGCCTGGGCCTGCTCCGGGTTGGATACCATCCCTTCAATGCCCGATACCGCTACAAAAGCCTTGCCCATCAGCGGGTTCAGCGCATCGATCTCAGCCCGATCCAGGTCCTGGCGGATATATATCGCTTCGTCTGCCAGGGCAGGATACTCGGCCAGGTACTGGCTGGCCTCGGGGGCCGTCGGCGTAATCAGCGTGTAATCAGCCAGCACCCGCTCCGCGTCCGATGTGCTCATGAAGAGCGTCAACTTGTCCATTTCGCTCTGCCGAATCGCGGCCGGAACTGCGTCCTCAACCCCGTTCTGCTGAATGCCGTTATTGACGATCTTCGAGAGATAGTCCGGCAGCGCCAGATCGGCATTGGCCTGGACGAAAAGCAATGCGATCGCCAGGATGATCAGCAGCAGGTAAGGTTTCAGGTATTTGATCAAACGCAGCATATCTTCGGAACTCCTCTTTTTACAATTCTAACGCGATGGTGTCGCGTTACAGGTGAGCTGGCTCACTCTCGTAATCAGGATCTTTAGCGCGGAGGCGATGGTCTGCTTTTCATTCTCGGTAAGCACTCTGGAAAGATCATCCATCCAACTTTGGCGGGCCTGAATGCCTTCATCGAACACCTGCTGGCCTTTCTCGGTCAGCTCGATCCGCTTCACACGCCGATCTGCCGGGTCCTCGGTCCGCATCACCAGGCCTTGCTCTACCAGGCGGTCGAGCATCTGGCTCGCTGCAGCGCTGGTCACACCCAGGTGCTCTCCCATCTCCGTCACGCCGCAACTACCCATGCGGTGGATGTGGAAGATCGCTCCGAAGTGCGACATCGAGAGCCCACTTTCGCGGGCAAAGCGCAGGAAGTGGCGCATCGAGTGGCGCATCGAGATTTCCATCCATTCCTGGAGTGTGGTAACAAACGGATCTGTAATCATATTTAACCTCGCTTAATTATTAAGCGGGCTGAATTTTATCGCCCTCTTAGGGATATGTCAATGAGCAATGTCCACAGCTTGTTAAAGATCCGGGACGTCGTGAAACCCGGAGGACCATGGTCTCTTGGATCCCTTAGTTGAATGAAGCACAGGATCGAAGCACGATCCTTCTACTCTCCGAGATCTCCTCCGACTCGAATGCCACCGCAGATCCTGGCGAAACACCCGTCAGCAAATCCACCCAGACCTCTGGTCTCCTTTAGCCTTGCGCCGATAAGAACACGATCTACCGCAAAATATGCATCGTCCCTGGCCCTATTACATGTCCGGATTGCAAGCAGTTGCATTAAAGGTTTCAGAACCGCCATATACCTGCTGGTTGGTGGCTCTTGGGCTTGCTACAAGAGCCGTGGTCGAATAGACACCTGGTAAAGTCATCGAACTATATAACGATCAACATGGACGAGATGATGTTAGATCCAGGGTAAGCATGGAGTATCATGAGTTCACCTGGATCGGAAGGTTCTCACTTTGGATACCAATTCCCCAATAGCCCCACAGGTTTCTGTACACAAACGACAATACCGCGGCCGCTACTTCCGGGTTTTGCGATTCTTCGCAGGCCTGATCCTGAACTTCATTTGGTGGGATTTAACGCTACGCAGGATTGGCTTTCGGTCGCTTGCCGTGCGAACCGCACCGGGGCGCTACCGGCGTGCCGCCGAGCGTTTCCGTGCGCTTGCAACACAGCTGGGGGGAGTATGGATTAAAGTCGGGCAGTTTCTCTCTGCCCGCCTCGACGTTCTTCCCGAAGCTGTAACCTCCGAGCTTGCCAATCTCCAAGATGAAGTTGCACCGGAACCGCTGGATACCATGCTCCAGGTCCTGGCCGAAGCCTTCGGCGCATCCCAAAAAGAGCTATTTGACTGGTTTGATCCGGCGCCCCTGGCGTCTGCCTCACTGGGTCAGGTCCACCAGGCCCGGCTTCCGGGAGGTGAGACCGTCGTTGTAAAGATCCAGCGGCCAAATATCCACAAACTGATCCAGGTTGACCTCGCCGCCCTGAGGCGCGTTATCGGATGGCTGAAACGCTACCGGCCCATCACACGTAGAGTTGACCTGGACGCCCTCTTCGCGGAATTCAGCCGCACGCTATGGGAGGAGGTCGATTATTTAGCGGAGGCCGAGAATGCACGCCGCTTCATGGCCATGTATGCCGATAATCCCGAAGTCCGCATCCCGCATGTATACGAAAATCTCACAACCAAGCGGGTGCTTACGCTGGAGGATGTGTACTTCATCAAGATCACCGATTATACGGCGATCGATCAGGCGCATATCGAGCGGGAGGAAGTAGCTGACCGTCTCTTTCGCACCTATCTGCAGCAGATCTTCATCGAAGGATTCTTTCACGCCGATCCCCACCCCGGCAACCTATTCGTCGAACCGCTGGAAACAGGCGGGTGGAGGCTGGTCTTCGTCGATTTCGGTATGGTGGGCGAGGTCACTCCCGGGTTGAAACGGGGACTGAGCGACCTGGTCATCGCCGTGGGAACGCGCGATCCGGACCGGATGATGTCTGCGTATCAAGGCATGGGCGTGATCCTACCGGGAGCGGACCTCGAGCGGCTGCACCAGGCGGAGACGGCCTTATTTAACAGCCTGTGGGGCAAGAGCATGCGTGATCTGATCCAAACACATCCGCAGGAGATGCGCCGATTCGCAAGCGAATTCCGCGATCTTCTCTACGAGATGCCTTTTCAATTGCCCGCAAATTTGCTCTTTCTGGGACGGTGTGTCGCAATCTTATCTGGCATGTGCACAGGTCTGGACCCTGAATTTAACCTCTTTGAGGGCTTGGGGCCGTTTGCCGAGCAGCTGCTCGCGGATGAGGGTGGAGACTGGCTCGGTGAGATCCTTAAAATACTGGCTGAACAGGGCCGGTCGCTCCTGACCTTACCGGCCAGGCTGGATACGGCGCTCACCCGGCTTGAAAACGAGGAGCTTACCTTAAACGTGCGTGCCGCACCCGAGCTTGAGCATCAGCTGAGCATTCTGACATCTGCAATCAGGAGCCTGGTCGCAACGGGATTTTTCGCCGCACTGCTGATCGCTGGCAGCTTGCTCTACACCAGCGGCGAGCACGTTGGAGGCTGGACTTGTTTTGCTCTGGCTCTGGTGACGTTTCTCTGGGCCCTGTTTAGGCTACGGACGCGCTGATCAGTCCTTGTCAAAGACACCAGAAGTCAGGCGAACCCTGCCCGTGCACGTAAATCCTGTACATGTTGCATGCGGAAATCCGCTGACGATCGCACGAATCATTCTGCTTCGTGCAGAATTAATCGCTAGGATCGCTCGATGGCATGATCGATGAGGGAACGTACGGCGAGCAAGACCTCTCGCCGGGCGGCGCGGCGATGCTCAAGGAATTCAGGTGGGAACATCGACCGGATGCTCTCCCTCATCTCGTTTCTTGCCGTGCGTATGTGTACGCGAACATCCTCGTGTGGCCAGGCTGGCTGCTCTTTCGCCTTTGCCTTTTCAGCCATGGCAACCTCCTATTGAGTTAAAGACTCAGCCTAATTATAACGAATATCGAGGCTCGAAGGCCTAAGTGCTGCCAGGTGTATGGATTATTAGCGCAGCAATCTGGCAAGATGGACAGTGTGAGCCGCCTAAGAAAGTCTTGCGAAGTAGATTTCAGGCTCCGACTTTAACCCTGGTACAGTAATTATCGCCGCTTCCATCTCCTTAGAAAAGGGAATATACTTGCCCAGGTTCTTTCGAAGAAATCCATGCTCTGCCGCGAAGGACCCTTGATATTGAAAAGCTAGCATTGGCAAGCTGGTAGAGTGAGAAATATTATCCGCCCCAAAGCTTGCGGCTACGCCGTATGCAAGAACCTTTCCTGATTCAATCGGAACAATCTCATAGTACATCATGAAGAATTGGAGTCCACCGTGAGCATCATCGAAGTCAACAATCTAACAAAGTATTACGGAAAGTCGAGGGGGATCGTCGACGTGTCTTTCAACGTCGAGGAGGGCGAAATTTTCGGCTTCATCGGCCCCAACGGCGCCGGGAAATCGACCACGATCCGCCTGCTGCTCTCGCTGATCTACCCCACCAGCGGATCGGCAAAAATCTTCGGCAAGGACTGCATTGAGTACGGGCCCATGCTGCGCCAGGACATCGGCTACCTGC
>DAOUEL010000073.1:0-9149 GCA_034430595.1 Anaerolineales bacterium
ACTTCACCGGGCTCAGATCAAGCCGTTTACCTATCTCCGCGGATTGCAGATCGATTGATGATTGTGGGAGGAATCGTGTGCGCCGTGCTTGGGGGACACGGCGCAGCATTTTCGAGAATCGGTCAGGTGCTACTGGTTAGATGCCGAGGTAGGCTTGTTGGACCGTCTTATCCTTGGAGACATTTTCTGCCGGTCCCTCAAGAGTTACCCGGCCTTCGCTGAGAACATAAGCGTAATCGCTGATCGAGAGGGCGAGGTGGACATTCTGTTCAACGAGCAGCATTGTCAGCCCTTCTCCTTTTAGCTTGCGAAGGGTTTGAAACAGGTTTAGGACCAGGACTGGGGCAAGGCCAAGCGAGAGCTCGTCAAACATGAGCACTTTTGGTTCGGCCATCAATCCACGCGCAACAGCCAGCATTTGCTGCTCGCCTCCGGAGAGCGTACCAGCTTGCTGGTTCTGACGTTCCTCCAGGCGTGGAAAGAGCTGGTACACCTTCTCGGTATTCTGTCGGAGGTGAGCCCGGGCTCGTTCGTTGGTAGCTCCCATTTCGAGGTTTTCGTTAACGCTCATGCTCGTAAAGAGCTGTCGACCTTCAGGTACAAGAACCAGCCCTAAATCCGGTTTCCTGTGGGCAGGCAGATTGCCGATCTCCCTGTCCTCAAACTTGATCGATCCACGCCACGGCTTGATCGATCCCATCACGCTTCGCAGCAGGGTGGTTTTACCGACGCCATTCCCTCCTACGAGCGAGGTCAGCCGCCCGGCTTCAAGTTTCAGATCTACACCCCACAGGATCTGCACCTCGCCGTAGCCTGATTCCAGGCCCTTGATTTCCAGTATCGCCATTTACATCACCTCAATCCACACGCGTGGCGATCTCTTCCGCTAGCTTGGGGTCGCCCAGGTAGGCTTCGATGACCTTGGGGTCTTGTGATACCTGCTGCGGTGTCCCTTCCGCAATCTGGCGGCCGTAATCGAGGACGACAATGCGGTCGGAGACGTTCATGACCGCATGCATGACGTGCTCAATCATGATAATGGTGACACCGCGCTCGCGAATGGCTGCCACCGTCTGCACCATGCCGGCGATTTCGGATGGATTCAAGCCTGCCAGCACCTCATCGAGCAAAAGCAGTTTGGGTCGCGCTGCCAGTGCACGGGCCAGCTCGAGACGTTTCTTCTGGGCTACGTTCAAGTTCAGTGCGAGCTGGTCTTTCCGTTCGCCTAATCCGACGAAGTCAAGCACCTCATCGGCGATCTTCGCCGCACGCACCATGCCGTGGTTTTCCTCCCCAAAGCAAGCCCCCACCATTACGTTTTCCCGAACCGTTAGTTCATTCAATGGCTGGACGATCTGATGGGTCCGGGCCATGCCCATTTTTGCCAGGCGGTAGGGTTTCGAGCCGGTGACGTCCTGGTCGAGGAAAAGTACCCGCCCTTCGCTCGGGGCATAAACGCCGTTGATTACGTTGAAGAGGGTAGTCTTCCCGGCTCCGTTCGGACCGATCAAACCCAGGATCTCGCCTTGCGGCAGGTCAATCGTGACCTGGCTCAGCGCCTGCAGGCCGCCGAAGTGTTTCCCGATATTTTGGATTTGAAGGATCATTCCAGCACCCTCCGCAGCCTTGGGAACCGATCTCTCAGCCATCCTACAATTCCCGCTGGAATAAAGAGGATGATTACCAGAAGCATGACACCGGCAACCACCAGCTGGATGTTGCGGAAGAGCGGCGTGACAAGCAGTGTCCCGCGCAGTCGTTGGTAGCCAGCACCGCCCAGCAACGGACCGAGAACTGTCCCCGCACCGCCCAGCATCACCATCACAATTGTCTCGATCGAAAGATGCAGCCGGAAGGCGTCACCGGGGAGGATGGTCGCGTTCTTGAAGAAGAACAGCAGGCCGATGATACCGGGGAAAATAGCTGAGATGACATAAGCCCAGGTCTTTGAGTCGGGGGCGACGACGCCCATCACTTCGGCCGCGTCCTCGTTTTCGCGAATAGCCATCAACCCCAGCCCGAATTTCGAAAAGCGAACGAGGTAGCTGACGATGACGACCGCCAGGGTGACGCCGATCATTAGGTAGAAGGTCAGCCACAGCGCCTGGGCTGCGCCTCCGTAGTCCTTGTAAATCTGGAAATTGAGCTGCATCCCAACCGAGCCTCCAAGCGGCTCGAAGTTCTTGACGAAGGAGCGTGCGGCCTCGTTAACACCGATCGTGGCCAAGGCGAAGTACGCTCCACGTAAACGCAAGATGGCCTTCCCGAGAAGAAATGCCAGGATGGCTGGCACCAGGCCAGCCATGGCCATGGCGCTATAAATCGGCCAACCCTGGACGCTCATCAGGTAAAAGCCGGTATACGCCCCGAACCCAAAGAAGACGATGTGGCCAAAGCTGACATAACCAGTGTAGCCCAGGAGGATGTTCAAGCTTGAGGCCAGGGTTACGGAGACCAGGATCGAGGAAACAACTTCGCGATTGGCTGCGTTCTTTGTGAGGATCGGCCACAGGCCGACGAGCACGAGCAGGATGAGCGGCAGCCAGAAGCCCGGTTTCTTATAGATTTTCATACGCGGCTCCCCAGGAGTCCGCTGGGACGTATGATGATGATGAAAACGAAGAGCGCGAATTCAATCACCGGCACCCAGCTGGTCTGCATGAAGACCGGGATTACACCTTCCAATGCGCCCAGGATCAACCCCCCGACCAGCGCTCCAATCGGATTCCCCAAGCCGCCGAGCACTACGATGACGAAGCTCCGCAGCTCATAACCGCCTCCAGCCAGGATCGTGAACGGGAAGAAGGTCGCGATCAGACCGCCGGCAGTTGCCGCCAGCATGGTTCCGATGCCGAAACTCAGCGCCAGCACGCGCGAGGACGGAATGCCCATGAGTTCGGCAGCCACCCGGTTGTTGGCCACGGCGCGAATGTTCTTGCCCTGGCGTGTACGAAAGAGGAATGCATATAAGAGTCCGGTCACGAGGAGTGCAGCCACGGCAGCTGCCACACGAGTCCATAGTATTCGCACGGACCCGATGTCTACGCTCCCGAGCGAGAAGTCAACGTTGTACGGCGAGACGCTGAAAATGGCGGTGCCGATCCCGATCAGGATCATATTGACCGAAAAGGTTGCCAGCAGCGTTGAGAGGTGTGGTGCGGTGAGAACGCGCTGAACGGCGACATAGTAGATCAGCACACCTAACAGCAGGCCAGCTAAAGCGACCAGGACCAACGCCAGGTAAGGGTTCAGTCCGAGAATGTTGAAAGCCAGATAGAGCCCGAACATTCCCAGGGCAATGATCGGACCGTGAGCCAGGTTGATGACATTCATCACACCCCAGATCAGGCTCAGGCCCATCGCTGCCAGCCCATAGACGAACCCGATCATTAAGCCGTCGACCAGCGACGGAAGCAAGATATCGAACATAGGTTGCTCCTATCCTTCGGCTTACCTGCAGGGGGCGGGATGCCCCCTGCAGGTAAAGGATCGGGTTCGGATTAGCGGATGGGGAAGATTGTTTCTGCGCTTGCGCCTTCAAGCGGCCAGACGACCTGTTTCAGCAAATTCCCCGCGTCATCCTTCTGCCACTGGATGTAGACCATGCTGTGGCCCAGCTGCAAACCGTGCGAATCAGCAGCGGTATCGAACTTGATCCGCCCGTAGAAAGTCAGGACATCCATCGCATCCAGGGCCGCCTTAACGGCCTCGGGATCATAGGATCCGGCGTCCATGATGGCCTTCTGCAGGATCAGGCCGGCCACATACCCGCCGGCTGAGTGATAGGACGGCTGCTCGTCATAGGCCGCAACATACTCGTCAACGAAGTCGGCGCTGGAAGGTCCGAACCAATCCAGGCCGGCAGCGGCGGCTGACTCGGGTGTGAACTCAGCCAGAGGTTCCCACTGGCTGGGGCCGATGATTCCGTAGGCCGCGTCACCGAGTTCGGCGAAATCGGGCTCGGGTGGTGCAACAAGCAGCGTGACATAGGCAATATCGACGCCCTTTTCGAAGAGCTGTTTGGCGAAAGTCGAGCCATCCTGGAAGTGACCGCCGCCCATCAGGGCCTGCGGAGCAGCAGCTTCGATCTTATTGATGAAGGGGCCGAAATCGGTTGTGCCGGTGTCATAGCCCTCGTTCAGGACGACCTCGTACCCGAGTGATTCGGCGTAGGCTGCGGCAGCTGCCACAACGTCGGTCGAGAACTGGTCGTTTTCGTGCACGAAGGCGACCTTGGTCATCGTCGGATCGAGCGTTTGAAGCAGGTCAACTGCACCAACCAGGTAGCGGCTGGCGGGGGTGTAGGCTTGATATACGCCTGTGTAGCCCAGCTTGTACGTCGAATCGGATGCTGCACCGGTCGTGATCATGACCTTGCCGTACTGCTCGGCGATGACAGCTGCGGCGCCGGTCAACCCACTCGAGTAGGGGCTGATCAGGAAGTCGGCATTGTCTTCCGTCGCCAGGCGTGTGTACAGTTCCTGGACGCGCTCATTGGTGCTCTCATCATCGTAGAAGATGGGTTCGAAAGTCACCATTTCATTTCCGACCTGGAAGCCGCCGGCAGCATTAACGTCCTGGATGAACAACTGCAGCCCCTTGTCCTGGCGGCCGGACGAGACGTTCAGGTTGCCGGTGATAGAAGCCGTATAGCCGAGCGTGAGTGTGGTCTCGGTCATGGCCGGGGCTTCCATTTCTTCTGTGGCCATCGGTTCTTCAGACATTTCCTCCGTCGCAGGGGCGGGGGCTTCCGGCGCCGGAGTCTCGGTTGCCGGCGCGCATGCGCCCAGGACCAGAGCCATCAGCGCAAGAAGTGTTACGAACGAAAATAAACCCCGTTTCATTGTCTTGCTCCTCCTCTTTGAAAAAGTGAATGGAAAGAAACTGCTTGCAGTACTCGTGAGCTGTCCCCACCTCCTTTCGATGGTCAACGCACCAGTGCAAGCTCTTGGTGTTCGATTTAATTGTGGCACTTGAGCGTGAAAAGGGAATAAACAGCGAGTGGTAAATATAAATATTTCGAAAATGAGCGGGAATATCCTAATTACGCGTGAAGCGGTAGCCCACCCCGCGCTCTGTAAGCAGGAGCTCAGGCTTGGTTGGATCGCGCTCAAGTTTTCGACGCAGACGGCCGATATAGACCCGTACGTACTCGACTTCGTCCCGGTATTCCTGCCCCCAAACGCGCTGCAGCAGATCGCGGTGGGAGAGCACGATTCCCGGATTTCGCATCAACACATGCAGCAGCTCGAATTCAATCGGGGTCAGTTCAACTTCCTTGCCGCGAACCGTAACGAGGCGCAGGTCGAGATCGAGATTTACACCGCCGCGTTGAAACGCTCGCTGCTCTCCGTCACGGGCCGGCTCGCGCCACGTGGCGCGGCGAAGGACAGCCCGCACACGCGCCAGAAGTTCCTCGACTCCAAAGGGTTTGGTGAGATAGTCATCAGCCCCCAGATCAAAAGCACGGATCTTGTCTGCCTCTTCACCCAGGGCTGTGAGCACGATGATCGGCACGATCGATTTCTCACGCACCCGGCGCGCAGTCTCCAATCCGTCCATGTGCGGCATCATCAGGTCCAAGATGATCAGATCGAAGTCTTCCGGTCCGATCTGTGCCAGGGCTTCGAGGCCATTTCCAGCGGTCTGCACATGGTAGCCACGCACCTCGAGATTGCGGCGGATGAAGTCGCGCAGCGGCTTCTCATCATCGACGACGAGCACCCGGGCTTCAGGCATGGCTGACCTCTGTCCCAAGTGGAAGCGAAAAGGTAATACACGTTCCCTTCGATCGCGGTTCGAGCCAGATTTCTCCTCCATGGGCACGGACGAAGCCCTGGCAGATAGAAAGACCCAGACCGGCTCCGGAGCTGTCACGTTTCAGCCCGTTTTCGACCCGAAAGAAGGGTGTGAAGATCAAATGAGAGTATTCAGCCGGGATGCCTGGCCCATCATCAGAGACACTGATCAACATGCTGCCGTTCCTGGTTCGTGCGGATATGGTCAGCGGGTGATCGCCGTCTCCATACTTGATGGCATTTTCAATCAGGTTGCGCAGAACCCCTTCGATCTTGCGTATATCGACCTCCAGGGCTGGCAGGTTGTCGTCGATTTCGAGATGGGGTGGAACGATGGGTTTGGGGTGAGCGCTCTGCAGGGCGCGACCGACGAGGTCTTCGACATGGCACGCGGAACGGTCGACGACCAGGCTGCCGCTTTCAATTCGGGAGAGGTCGAGCAGGTCGTTAACGAGATTGCTGAGCCGGTCCGTCTCCTGGCTGATGATGGTTAAGAATTCATCCTGTGCAGCCAGATCCCATTCGACATCTTTTGCCAGCAGTGTGGTTGCGTATCCCTTTATCGCGGCAAGCGGTGTTCGGAGCTCATGCGAGACCGTAGCGATCAAGCTGTCCTTCATCCGGTCAAGGTCACGATCCCGAGTAATATCCTGGAAAAACTGACCTCGGCCGATCAAATTTCCGTTTGAATCGGTCACCAGGAAGGTCTGAAGCCGCAGGTCGATGCGGCGGCCGTCCCGTTCGATATTCCACTCGACGCTCTGTGGTCCATCGGCGTGTAGGGCGTCTTCAATCGCGGTCCGCAGCTCGGCAGCGTGGTCAACTCCTTCGAGCAGGTGTTCGCGAATCTCGGCCGCACTCAATCCCCGCCCAGATTCGGGACGGCGGCCGATCAGCGCCCACATTCGTTTGTTAGCGAAAAGGACCTGCCCGTTGAGATCTTCCAGGATAACTCCATCGGCCATACTCTCATAGAGAGATTCGAGCCGGCGGGATTGCTTTTGGAGCTGCTCGTCGCTGCGGGCGTACAGTTCGGCATTTTCGATCGCCATTGCAGCATGGTTGGCGAAGTTCCAGACCAGGCTGACTTCGCGTTCGCTGAAGGTGTGCGGATCCCGGTAATACACGAGCAGCGCTGCCGGTGCGGCGTGCTGCGTGAGCAGTGGTACGGCGAGAAGTGCCCGGTAGCCCTCCGAGCGTGCACGCGGACGAAAGAGATGGAAGGTCGGATCTGATTCGGTATCTTCCACCTTGATCGGATACCGGGTGCGTATTGCCCGCATGGAGGGAGAGTTCGGTTCGGCTGGATCAATCCGCAGCCGGCTGATGTAGGCATGTGATAGGCCGCGGCTGGCGCGAATTCGAAACTCATTTCCCTCTGCCTCCAGGGCAACGATCGCGCACGTGTCTGCCCCGGCCAGGCGTGAGGTCTGTTCAACGATCCGATTGAGCACGATATCCGGCTCGAGCGAGGCGACTACCGCTTTGCTTGTATCGACCAGTGTCGAAAGCTCCGTCAGGCGCTCCTCAATTGTCTGCTCCATCCGCTGCAAGCTCCGAACGAGCGATCCCATCTGGTCCTGGCGTTCACTGATGTGCTGAAGCGCGCGGTACTCCTGGTTTTTCAGCTCCGTCGATTCGCCGATTGTCTGGCTGAAGCGTGTGAGCAGCACGAGCGGCTGAATCACCCGCCTCGACAGTGCGAACCAGAAAAGAGCGCCTCCAACCACGATCGTGAAAGTCGCCGCCAGCAGGCCGTGATGGAACGCGGTGACGGTTGCGAAAGCAACCGCCGTTGGACGCTGCACGATGACGCCCCAGCCGCCGCTCGGAATCGGAATAAATGAGCTCAGCCACTCCTGCTGGTCGGAGCTGTGGGTGATCTGAGTCCCTTCCTGGCCCAGCAACACATCGTGCACCACCTCCGGTGAATCCTCGCTCAGCATTCTGAGCAATCGATCGGGGTTGCGATCAGCAATGATCTGGCCGGTTGCATCGATGATGCTGATCTGGTAATCCTGGCCAAGCGGGTTTTCGGCCGCAATCGCGTTGAGCGTGTCTGATAGGCTCTGCAGTCGAATATTAGTAGCGACGATACCCATAAAGCCGCCATCTTCCCCCCTGAGAGGCATAACTGCGGTTGTGACGGCTTCGGAGGTGGTTGGAGAGATTCGGCCCTTGGAGATGACCGGTCTGTTAGCCCGGCGGGCATCTTGAAAATAATCACGAAAGGAGAAATCAACTCCGACCGTCGATCCCGGGCCAAGCGGGTAATGAAAAAGCATAATGCCGTCAGGACCCAGCCGGTAGATCAGGTTTACATCCGGGCGAGCGTTGGAAATGCTCTCGAAATACTGCAGCATGGCGGACTGGTTCGCACTCTGGACGGCGGGATTGGCTGCCATCTGCTCGATAGTGTAGATCGCGTCAGAGAGTTTGGCTTCTGTTTCCAGGGCGACGGCGCGTGCCAGCGCCAGATCCGCAGCCCGTACATCCGCCTGGAGCCGTGCGCTGCCGATGATATCGAAAACCAGGGCGGCAATCATGATCGGCAGGACGAACAGCAGGTAGATGGCAAGCAGCTGGACGCCGAGGTCGCGACGACCCATTTTGCGTGGACTTGCATGAGGGGTGCTGTGATCTGCCGCCATTCCGTACCCATTATATCCAGAAAAAATATCCGCTCGAACCACACCCCAATGCTTGACGCATAGAACAATCGTGCTATACTAATCCTGACCGATAGAACAATTGGTCTACATTTTCTCTGGAGGGATCCGATGGCAAATGACGTGCTTACCCAAACACGTATCGTGGATGAAAAGGAACGCCAGGCAGTGCTCGATAAAGCGCTTTTAGATATCAAAAAACGCTTCGGCGAGGGGGCAGTCATGCGCCTGGGCGAAGCGCACCATCTGGCGGTAGAGGCGATTCCCACCGGCTCGCTGGCGCTGGATCTGGCGCTGGGGGTGGGGGGCATCCCGCGTGGCCGGGTGACCGAGATCTACGGTCCGGAGGCCTCGGGCAAGACGACGCTTTGTCAGCACCTCGTGGCCGAAGCCCAGCGACTGGGCGGTGTGTGTGCGTACATCGACATGGAACATGCGCTTGACCCGACCTACGCCGCCCGCTGCGGTGTGAATGTGGAAGACCTGTACATCTCGCAGCCGGACACGGGCGAGCAGGCGCTGGAGATCGCCGAGACGCTGGTACGGAGCGGAGCGGTGGACGTGGTGGTGATCGACAGCGTGGCGGCGCTGGTGCCGCGGGCGGAGATCGAGGGGGACATGGGGGACGCCACGATGGGGATGCAGGCGCGGCTGATGAGCCAGGCGCTGCGCAAGCTGAGCG
>DAOUEL010000074.1:0-16942 GCA_034430595.1 Anaerolineales bacterium
GGTCCTGGGAAATATTCTCGGCCGCGTTCGACAGGGCTGTGCCAACTTCGTTTAACCCGCGCTGTACTTCCTGGCTGGCCCGTTTTCGCTGCTCACTTGCCCACGCGCCTTGTATCAAAGAGCGTAAGTTTCCGCCAAGCTTTTCAAATTCGGTCTTCAGTTCGTCCTCGGGAGTTTGCTGATCAGCCATGGAATTTCTCCTCTTGAATAGGCAGTGTTCTCCGAACAACCGGGCAGTGAGTTCGAAGTTCCTGGAGTATACTCCAGCCGGATTTGTCGGCAGCACATCCATTGAACAGCTGCCGTTCCCCTATTGCAGGAGAAAACTTGGATGCAGGTGCTTGAAATCGATCCATCCTCAAAGCATGAGGTTGATGAGTTCCTCGAACTGCCGTTTCGTCTCTATGCAAACTCACCATATTGGGTGCCACCCCTAGAGATGAACGCTCGGCGCTGGTTTGATCGCCAGCACAACCCCTTCTACCGTCATTCAGAGGCCGCGTTTTTCCTGGCAGTTCCAGAAAAGGGGCAGCCGGTCGGTCGTTTGGCGATCCTCGATAACGCCAACCATAACCAGTATCACAATTCGCGCACGGCCTTCTTCTATCTGTTTGAGTGTGAGCAGGATCAGGAAGCAGCGCATGCATTGTTTGGGGCTGCCTATGATTGGGCGCGCGGCAGGGGCTTGAATTTGCTCGTCGGACCAAGAGGCTTCAGCGCGATGGATGGAGCCGGACTGCTGGTGGAAGGTTTCGAACACCGGCCGGCCTTCGGTATCCCGTACAATCCGCCGTACTACCGCGGGTTGATCGAAGCCGAGGGATTCGAACTGCAGCGCGACATGCTTTCAGGCTATCTGGACCGACGCATCGAATTTCCGGAAAGGGTACACCGTCTGGCCCGCAAGGTTGCTGAACGACGGGGTTTGACGATCGCTCGTTTCAAGAGCCGGCGGGATTTACGCAGGATCGTGCCGCAGATCCGTGCACTTTATAACGGTGCGCTGGCCGATATGCCGGACAACGCCCCTTTGACACCCGAGGAGGCCCAATCGATTGCACAGCAAATGATCTGGTTCGCAGACCCATCAATCATCAAGATTGTGTTTAAGGATGAAGAACCGGTGGGTTTTATCTTCGCATACCCGGACATCTCCGCCGCCGTCCAGCGCACGCGCGGCAGGCTCTTTCCACTCGGCTGGATTGATATCCTGCTTGAACTCCGCCGGACGAAGTGGGTAAATCTGAATGGTGCCGGGATCATCGCTGAACAGCGTGGTCTTGGCAGCACTGCGATTCTGATCAGCGAGATCGCAGTCGACCTGTTAAACAGCCGCTACGATTATGCAGATCTGGTTCAGATACGAGCTGATAATGACAAGATGCTGCGCGAAGTCTCCCAATTCGGGGTTGAATTCTATAAGAGGCACCGCCTCTACCGGAAGAGTGTGAACTGAAATCCGTCCAGTACTTTGGAGTGGATGGAATCCTTTGGGGGGTTCAGTTCCCGACAAAAAGGTGATTTCAGAGTTGGCGAACTGCGCTCGACCTCCCCTCAAGATGCCCGCAACAGGAGTAGTTTCACTCGCATCGCAGGATTCAATGCGTACTCAGGTCGATTGGGGTTTGTCCAATGCCTCAGCAGGAGAGCAATGTGACGAGGCGGCGGGAACCTCATCGAAGGCTGAGTTTATCGCTGCCTGTGCGATGAATGCCGCGATTCGATCGGCAGCATCGGGGCGGGCGACCTGCGCGCAGCGCCGGGATGCCTCTTTAAGCTGACCTGGTGAACGCAGCCAGCGGCGGACGGCGAGCGCCGCATTCATAGGTCCTGGGGCCCAAACCCCGAGGCTGTTTTCCATGACATAGTCTACATTTCCATCTTCCTGGCCCGGCAAGCGGCTGTACAAAACCATCGGCAGATGAGCATTGATCGCTTCTGTGATTGTGCCCGGCCCGGCCTTGGTCACAATTAAATCCGCAGCACGCATCAACTGCGGCATACGCCGTTCGAACCCATAAATAAACGCAGGAATTTCCCAATTGATCGCGTTCAGATCATCCTGCAGGCGTCGGTTCCGCCCGGCCACGACCGCCAATCCCAGGTCGCTATCGAGCGCGGCGATAGCCCGCGCGGTCTCCAGCAGCGGTCCCATTCCCTCCCCACCACCGACCAGCAGCACCACCGGCAGGTCCTGCGGCCATCCGAGTTCGGAGCGAAGTTTGGAACGATCGCCTTTCGGTTCACAAAAGGGTTGAGCCACTGGCAGCCCGGTGATTTCCACCCGTTCTGCCACAAGGCCGTTTCTCAACGCGCGTTCACGCGCCTGCTCGGTCGGGACCAGGGTCAAATCGGTTTCGCTGCTGTACCAGAGTGAATGCGTGCTAACAAGGTCGGTTACAACGACCAGGAAGGGGATACTCCGGCCGCGTTTCGCGTTAAGATAGGGCGCCACGAACAACGGGTGGAAGGATACGACCAGGTCAGCCGAATGCTCCTTTACCAGCCTGCGGACAGCGCGGCGTATATAGGGCCAGCTGGTGCGGTTTATGGCTCGAGCCCGCCGGCGCCCATCCGACAAACGGAAGCCTATCCTCCACAGGGTGGGATAGCGAACGATATCTGGATAAAGAGCCGGGAGTCGGTTGAGGGGCGGGGGCGCGTAATCTTTAAATACATCGATAAGTTGTATCTCGAACTGCTCCGGGTAGTGATTCTCGAGAGCTCGAATTACAGCCTCGGCGGCACTGCGATGGCCGCCGCCGGTGTCAGAGAACAGCAGAAGCAGCCTCGGTTTTCTCATCGAGACAGTGCCACCTGCCGGATTCGTTCGAACCGCAGCCGATTCACAGGCTTGCTTCCAAAGCCGCCAGAAGGAGGGCGACATTTTCGCGGCGCGAAGAATATCCCATCAAGCCGATGCGCCAGACCTTGCCCTTGAGTTCGCCTAATCCGCCGGCAATTTCGATGTTGTACTCCTCCAGCAGCCGCTGGCGGACCGCGTTTCCATCGATTCCCTGCGGGATTCGAACCGTTGTCAGCGAGGGCAGCCGGTTGGGGTGGGCTACGTGCAATTCCAACCCCATGCCTTCCAAACCAGCCCAGAGCAGCTCTGCATTTCGGCGGTGGCGATCGTATCGCGCCTCCAGGCCTTCCTCAGCGACGATGCGCAGTCCTTCGTAGAGCGCAAAATTGGAACTAATTGGGGCGGTGTGGTGATAGGTCCGTTCTTTCCCCCAGTATTTCTGGATCATCGTTAGGTCGAGGTACCAATTCGCCACCGGGGTCTTGCGCGATTGAAGTACCTCAACCGCTCGCGGTCCAAACGTAATCGGACCCAATCCGGGAGGACAGCTGAGGCATTTCTGGGAGCCGCTGTAGCAGATGTCAAGTCCATTTCGATCGACTTCGACCGGAACTCCACCCAGTGAGGTGACTGCATCGACCAGGAAAAGCGCCCCTGCCTCGTGCACAACGGCTGCGATCTCGGCCAGCGGCTGCAGCGCACCAGTCGAGGTTTCGGCGTGTACCAGCGCAACGACTTTCGCCGGGTTGGTCGCGAGCGCTTGCCCGACTTCACCCGCTTCGAAGACCTCTCCCCAGGGTTTTTCTAACGTGTGAACCTGTGCTCCGTATCGGTTGGCCATGTCCTGCATCCGGTGCCCGAAGTAGCCGTTGATACAGATCAAAACGGGATCCCCGGGCTCAATTACATTCGCCAGGGATGATTCCATGGCAGCGCTGCCCGTGCCCGAGATCGGAATCGTCAGATCGTTGCTGGTGCCAAAGACATAGCGCAGCAGCGTCTGGGTAGTTTCCATCACCTGCAGGAAATAGGGGTCGAGATGCCCGATCATTGGGCTGGCCATAGCCCGCAGCACGCGTGGGTGGACCATACTCGGTCCCGGGCCGAGCAGCAGTCGGGGCGGGTTCTGCAGTTCTGGAAACCATTCCGGCGAATCTGTCCTGGATACGCTCATCTCGACTCCTCTTCCATCCGATGCGGCTGCAGCGGGTCTATTCTATCGTATTCACACCATGAACCACAGCTCGAAAAGAAACCGCCCCGGGGCATACCGGGGCGGTTATTCGGAATATTCATCTTGCTAGCGAGTGCTGGTGTAGGTTTCCAGGATGCTCAGCAGCAGCGGGCGACCCTTCATCAGGTAATCCTCGAAAGTCGCCTCAGCTACCGGCCGGGGGCCGAATTCGATCCGGGTGCCATCGTCGAGGGTTAGAACGACATCTTCATTGTGCTCGGCCAGGGATTCTCCACCGCTCTGAATATCCATACCCCGCGCGGTATAGTGCTTTCCATCTACAAGCACGTCGAGTTTGAAGTCGGTGATCGTTGCCACCCCGACGCCGGTTCGGCCGCAGTTGGCGTATCGGAAACCCTCATTTTCAGGAACCGAGATCGTGATATATCCGAGCGTCGTGGTGATCTGAATGCATAAGTTTGTCCCGTAGGTATCCTCCAGGTATTGGAAATAGGTATCGAGCGTAACGCCTTCCGGCAGGCCGCCGACCGGCATGCCATTCTCATCGCTCGCGAATCTCTGAATCCCGGACTCCTCAAGCGTAGCCTGAGGCGGATATTGGATCTGATACCCGTAGCGCTCGTTGTTATAAACCAGCCAACCATCCCTTATGATCGTCTCAGGGTAGGTTGGAGCGGCTGGAATCTCTCCGCTTGGGTTTTCGACAGCTTCAAAGCGGTCAACCTGGATTTGCGTGTTGTTCCAGTCGGGCACGCCTGACATCATCTGGCCATATACACGGATCACGCTCCCCGTATCCCGCTGTGTTTCCAGCCCGGCCAGGACAACCTCATCCCGGGACCAGATTCCGTACTGCACTGGATAGGGACCCAGCAGCGCGAAGTAATCATCGCCACCAGAGCCGGGAACCGGGGATCCACTGTAGATGACACCTTCCCAGCCATCGACTTCATCGACCGACTCGGAAGATGCGCCGTACAGCAGCCTGGTGACAGTCAGCATGCAGCCGGAGAATCCCTCACCGCTACAGTCCAGGCTGCCCCATACGTTAATGAATTCGCCCTGTCCCTCGGCATCCCGCAGGCTGGTGATTTCAGCCTCCAGGCTTGAATCCGCACCCCGGATGCCGAATTCCTCACCCGCTTGCGGTTCCAGGATGAAGACGTCTTCTTCAGCCGTGCCGGCTGGCAGGCTGGCGATGTGTCCCAACCAGGCAACGACTGGCAGCGGTCCTTGATCAGCTGTGGAGCTGGTGATGCGGCCTACCGCATCCACCTCCCCTTGCCAGCTCAGGACACCATCCGGCGCAGTTAATGAGATCGTATAAATGGTGTCTTCGGGCGCGACGATCGGAAACGCAACCTGCATCAGCCAGCCTGCGGCCGAGAATTCAAATGACCGGCTTCCGACCATTTCAGCAGGGGTCGTTTCACGCTCCTGCCAATCGAGATCCGGTCCGGGCGCCTGGTCAGCATAAGCCCTGCGTAGATAAGCCAAAACCGTATCGCGTGCTACGAGCAGTTCCAGCGGTGCGCTTACGCCCTCGACCGATCCCCCTGACTTGCCCTGGGCGCTTTCTACACCGAGCTCCAATGTGCCGCATCCACTCGTGAGCAGCACAAGGATGAGGGCTAACAGACTGATGGCTATTCGATACACTTTCATGAAATCCTCCGTCGGAACATCGCCGGCACATTCTCACCGGGATGCACATGTTTTGGTTATATTGAGTATTTCTTCACAATGCAACCGGGGGATTACATGCAGGTCACGCAGCTGTAGCAGATTGTTACCGTCTGGTTACATCGCTCGCCGGCAGCTGCAGAGCGAATACTGTACCCTGGCCTGGCCGGCTGCGAAGGGAGACTTTTCCACCGTGACGTTGGACGATGGACCGCACCAAGGCCAGTCCGAGGCCGCTCCCGCTTACTCCCCGGGCACCTTCGCCCCGGTATAGCTCATTCCAAACAAAGTCCTGCTCGGCTTGCGGAATTCCGGGTCCGGTATCCGCGACTTCGATGATGACGTTTGAGCCGTCCTCATAGGCGCGCAGCTCGATCGTATCGTCCTTACCCGTAAACTTCAGCGCGTTATCCAATAAATTATGAACCGCCAGGAAAAGCAGGTCGCGGTCACCCGAGATCTGCGGCAGCGGCCAGGGAGCCTGTGGGATGGAAAGATTAATCTGGCGCGATTCAGGTGCAAGGCGTTCCTGAAGAAGTTCGAAATTATCACGCAGCAGTTCGCTTACATCAACCGGCGCTCGTTCCAACTGTCTGGTCTCTAAATCGGCGAGCTTGCGTAAATCCGAAACGAGGCTTCGCAGGCGTTTCATCTGCGTTTCGATGCTGGCGGTAGAGGCCCTGCGCTCATCGACCGGGACGTCCGCGGTTAGATTCGCAAGCCCGGCGAAGATTGCTGTCAGCGGATTCTTCAGTTCATGGTCGAGCCGGCTCAAGAAACGTCGGCGCTCTTCTGCAGCTTCAAGCAGGGTCCTGATATGGCGACGCTCAACCCAATCGGCGAGGATTAACCCGACCCCGGCCAACACGCTCAAACCTATTCCAGAGAGCGCGATCAACGCACTCATTTGCGCTCGCAGGACGAAGGTCGGGTTTGCGAGATCGCTCTGGTTGTACCATGCCGCCAGGATCAAACCGAGCAGGGCTGGTGCGAGGATGGGAAGCCAGCGAACGATCATTCCAGGCCTTCCACGTCAGCTGCGAAACGGTAGCCCTGTCCCGGGATGGTCTCGATATAACGCGGGTCGGTGGCGTCATCCCCAAGCGTCCGGCGCAGCTCTGCCACGCGCGTATCAACCGCGCGTGTTCCGACGGGATAATCCCAGCCCCAGACGACGTCCAGCAACCGGTCGCGGCTTACCAACTCGTCGGGGTGTGTCATGAGGTACTCCAACAAGGCCACGGCCTTGGGAGTGAGTGTTAATTCTTCGCCCTCCAGGAATACCCGGCGCGAGCGGCGGTCGAGCGACAGTTCACCGCACCTGACCTGCCACGCCGCGGCCAGCGGCGGCTTTCCGGGACGTGCCCGCCGCAGAACAGCACGAATGCGCGCAACCAGCTCGTGCGGATCGAAGGGCTTGTTGAGATAGTCATCAGCGCCTTCTTCCAGAGCCATGGCACGTTCACCGGCTTCCCCCACCTGCGTTAGCAGCAGGATCGGGATCCAGTTACCCTCCGAACGCAAGCGGCGCAAGACCTCCCGCCCATCGAGGCGCGGCATCAGCACATCAAGTACGAGCACATCTGGTTTTAATTCCGCGATCAGCTTAAGCGCCTGTTCGCCGTCTGCGGCGACGCTGACCTCAAACCCCGATCGCTCGAGAAAGGGAGCGAGATTATCCGTAATAGCGCTCTCATCGTCGACCAGCAAGATTGTCTGTGTCTCTTCCATCCTTCAACCTCTCGCCCCTGCCAACTTCAGCAATACACCCGGACAATGATACAGCGTTATTTCCCTTGCGTGAGATTAGCGCCAGATGCTCGGCGCAACCCAGATCGCCGAATCCATGGCGTAGGTGTCCTTTGCCAGGACCGTGAGAATGAACCTGACCTTCTTCCCAGCCAATTCCGACAGGTTGTAGTCAATCTGTGTGAAGCTGCCATCTGAACGTTCATTCCACTTGTCAAGGGTCTTGATCGCGCCATCGCCAATTCGGTAGTCCAGCCTGAAGCGTACATCACAGTCCGGTGAATCGGCTTTACAGGAGACCAGCGCCCTGAATCGGTCACCTTCCTTAACCTCAAAACCGGGGGACGTACCCTGTATGTAGCCCGAATCAACCCACTCTGGCTCAGTCCACAGACCGGGTTCATTCTCAACCCGCGTTTCGAGCGGCGGTTCCGGCAGTCGAACCACAAACCCCTCGCTATCGGTCAGCTCGCCTGGACATGGCAGGACTCCCGCGTCGCTGCGCCATTCGGCCTCGCAGTAGTTCTCAACGAAGTCATACACGACTTTGCTGGGGCTGTCGACCTCGATATCAACCCAGAATGGGTCATGGCCGCCCGGACCGATGCCGAACACCTGGCCTTGCGGATTCATCAACGCCCAGTAGCCGCGATATGCGCCATCCTGGTCCGGCGCAGCCAGCTCGACACTCAGATCGACCATGTAGCCCGGAAGGATTGAACCCTTCACGGGAATCTCTCGTCGACCGCTCATTCGGTCACCGCTGACAAGCACCAGCGAGAAATCACCGGTCCAGGTGCTCAAACCGATATTCATCAGCCGCCAGGTCTTGGTAAAGGTATTGCCCGGCAGGAATTTTGTTCCATCAGCGATCGAAACGTCCTGCACGAAGCGGGCCCAGTCCTGGAAGACTGGCCGGAGTGTCTCTGTCGGTGTATAGGCCGGTGTAGATGTCGCCGTCATGGTCGGTGATACGGTCGCGGTTGCGGTCGGCGTCGGGCTGCCGGCGGAGGCTGTCGCGGTAAAGGCCGCAATAACCTCCGTCAGGCGGGCTTCTAAGGCCAACGCGGATTCGGTCGCCGCCGCATTGAGGGTATCCGTCGCCGGTGCAGAATTACATCCCAAAAGCAGGATTAGGGCCGCGACGAGAATTGGCGGCGTTAGTGCCCTGCTAATTAGTCTCAGGAATGAATTCATCATGTACTCTCCAGCAATTTTAGCTGATTCGATTCGGATCGTATTTTGTCAACCGTCATTTTAAGAGCCTGGAAGATTACTGGTATCACATCGTGGTGGTTGAGCTGACACATGCAGTTACAAATTCGCAACAGCCAGCATTCCCTCGGGAGCCGATTGGGGTGGTCCTAGCTTATCATTGCTGGGCAGGACGGAACTCAAACGACTGGCTTTGAGTATCGACAGCTGCACAAATACATTGGGTACAGATCGGGCTATAAAGACGCGGAAACCTGCTGTGTTTTTACCCTGGCTGTGGCGATTGACGCTGCATCCACCAGGTGCCGTGGGTTTCTTGAAGGATTAGGTACCTGCTTGAAGAACGCAGAGGCAGCAGATAGGAAGGGATGTTCCAGGTACCTTCCACCTGCCATGTTGCCGGATCCAACTGCCCATGATAGTGGACGTGAGGGGCACGAGGTTTGCCGCGCACCTGCTCACCGAGAGTTTCTTCAACATACTCGGCGACGGGCCGCAGACCACCCTTGCTGTGGGTTAAGAAATCAGCCGGGATCTTCCGAAAGAACAGCTGCACGCCTTTCAACCGCCCTTGCAGCGTGGCATTCAAAGGCAGCCCCAATTCGGGGTCGTCCTTGATCGTTCCCCGCAGGCGGCCAAACCACCCCTGTTCCATTGTGAGTGTGAAACCGACCGTCCTGCTCTCAAGCTGTTCATCATCGAGCTCATAGCGGTACATTCCCCGCCATGTTCCTGCCATTCTGTGCATTGCCCACTCCCGGTGTCCCGCTCTGGACCGAATTCAATTATGGCATAAGGCCTGAACTCGAGCTATTCGAGGCATGAGCCGCGGCAAGATCACTCGCCAGCTCCAGCGCGTTCGCCCCTGAGCCGATTAATTCTGGTGGTAATCGTCATGTAGCAAGAAAAATCCTCCGTCAGGACGGAGGATTTTGGAGTGGCGACGACTGGATTTGAACCAGTGACCAAGGGCTTATGAGGTGATTTTTTCCGTTTTCCGAAGACCGTCTGTGGGCGGGCGATTTGACCCTAGTCCCCCGATTACTCCTTTCACAAAGCCTTTGGAATTAATTTTTCGGGTGAGTCAACAAACCTTAGATTCCCGCCTCGTTGACCCATCCTTCTTAGGGTGATTTTACATTCACTTAACGAGGGGAACAAGTGCCGCTTAAAGCCCATAGATCGAGCTCAGCCAGCCGCTATTCCAATAACCCCAGAATATTTTCTCGAGTGAGCAATCCCAAATCCTCGGACCTTTCTATGAATGGCGCTACATCCTCTCGTACAGTCCGCCAGTCTAGCGATTCGACACGCTGACGCAGGACTCCCCTCCAGCTTTGCTCGGTCAGCGTCGGTCCTTCCCAACCTGTTTGCGTGAGGGCGTTGTTCAGCAAGGTGAGGTTCGGAGCCGGCCACTCCGGATCGCTCAGATACCACAGGAGATCGTAGAGGTCCCGCCCCTTGGTGAAGGTCCGCTGCAGGACAGCGCGAATCTTTCCAGAGAGCAGCGAGGGTTGATCGTGGTGCTGGAGTTGAAGGATTACATGGCGGCGTACGACGGTCGTTTTCAATCCAGCGCCCTTTGGAGGGTTTGTGTCCACCTCGATCTTCAGACTGAAGATCTCGTCTAGTTGTCCTGAGAGCCCCATCTCGTACAGCAGACCGGGGAATCGGATCCACGCGTTCTGAACCGTGCGATCTGTGGATGATCTCGTCTCGACCTCGTAGGCTTCCCGATGGAATTCGGTCTCGATCGATCTAGCATACTTGTCGAGGTCATAGGTTGAGGGTTTGCCCTCTAGTGCAAAGTCGAGATCTTCGGAGTGCCGAGGGAGCGAGTAGAGGAAACGCAGCGCCGTCCCCCCATGGAAGGCGAGCGGGATCATGGCACCCTCCCGCTGCAGGCATGCCAGGACGCGCGCCTGGAGGTACTCACGCATGAGGTTGCGGGCGCTCAGCGGAGAGGTCGTTTCCTCAATCAGTCGCGATAGGACGTCTTTCATCGTTCCCCTTTCTCAGACATCGTATCGCCCACCAATTGCCTCATTTCTTCTGCAGCTCGTTTCATCTTGGGCTTTCCAAATCGCTCTGCGTATTTGTTGAGTGTGCTTTCATCTAACTGCTCCAGATTTTGAAGGCGGAGCGACAGGAGATACTCACTTGAATCACCACCAGGGGTCAGGTAGACAAGGTCGAGCAGCGCCTTCTCAGGGTCGGCGATCAGCGCTTGCTGTTTTTCGCCCAAATCAAGTTGGTGGTATCCAAACAAGTATTTCGTGTGGACATGACGGAAGTGGTACGTTCCCAAGGCCGTGTCCCACTGCCTTGGCCGGCTCGAACACACGCTCACGACGGAGGGCACATATTCCGGAATGAATCCATAGTGGGCGAGCGCAGACTGGCAACTCACATATGAGCCAGGCACTAGGCGATTGGCAACCGCGAACGGGTGTGGCCTGATTTTTTGGTATGGTGGTGCCAGCATGTAAAGCCCACGCCGGAGTTGATAGATCCTCCCTGCATTCACCCAGAACGAGAGCTGGCGTCGAATGTGGTTGGGATCCACATTGCCGGCGAGCAGTAATCCGGTTTCGAAGACCGGCACGTCATTGACAATATCAACGAGTTGATTAAATTCCATTGCAGTAATTTACCATTTTAAGCAAGTTATTGCAATAGAATCATTCTCTCTATCTGGAGTTTTTCTTATAAGCATCCCGAAGAACAGGGTTGATACCGTTTCCGCTAATTATCGGAATCCTCATATCCAGTTCTTATTTATAGGGATATCTTCATACAGATTCAGATAGCTCCCTTTCAGGCGGTTTCTATTATTGGGCATATATTGGATTCGCTTCATTGACCTTCGGGATTTAGGACTGAGTTCCCGGTCAAATGTCTTGAGAAATTCACCGGCTACTTGTGGCAACTATAAGATTTTATAACTTGATCTCGATCATAATGTCGTACAAACAATCGTATTTCTTAACTACGAAACTGTACATCGTGCGACGCTTGAGGAAGAACACAACCGTCTGAACAGGTGTATCTGCTTTCCAAACGGAAACCTTGATAGCATTTTGTTTATTACGCTTTGACCATTTTTCGCCAACCATTCGGCCATGGCTGCAATCACCAAGGAAAGCCTTTCTCTTAGATATTTAGTATCCATCTGCCCACAAATAGGATAGTAAGAATTCGTTCGACTCAATAACCGTCACCGATTCACCTATCCGCCCTTTCTCTATAAACTGCTGCATAGACAAACGAAACACAAGGTTAAGGTACCTTCATTCGCGGAACCAGGTGATTAACCGTTGAATACCTGTTCATGTGATTACCAGCAGAAGCAGGTTATTAAGTTCTGAATGCCCTAACGAGCAATCATGATTCTCTCGTTGCGGTTGGCATCACGATTGTGATGTTAAAAACCCCAATAACGATCTTGACATTTTCTAGATGCTTCAACCTATGTTCTATACACCAAATTGACTTTGTCTGAGATAACCTCTGCTCGTAGAAAGGAGACAGTTCGTAATGCAAGACATACTATTAGTCCTGATCATCATTCTCTTTTTCCTGTCCACATACGGACTGGTGGTCCTTTTCAACAGCATGATGGAGTAACCAAGATGTTTTGGATTGCTGGATTTCTTTCTCTGGGTTTGCTTGTTTACCTTTTCCTAGCATTGCTCAAGCCGGAACGTTTCGGATGAGAAATATTAAAGGAAGACATGAATATGACTCTGTTTAATCTTCTTCAAATAGTCTTATATTTGGCCATTCTCCTCCTTCTGGTGAAACCGCTGGGAAAGCATATGTCGCGAGTTTACTCCGGTGGAAATACCTTCTTGGATCCAATCCTGCGCCCTATCGAGAAGTTGATCTACCGCATTGCAGGTGTCGACCCTAATCTGGAGATGAATTGGACAGCCTATGCGGTTGCGATGCTCACGTTCAACCTACTCGGGGTCATCACACTTTATGGATTACAAAGACTGCAGGGATCTTTACCACTAAATCCGAATGGTTTTAGTTCCGTTGAACCTGACTTGGCCTTTAACACGGCTATCAGCTTCGGGTCGAACACCAACTGGCAGAACTACGGCGGTGAAACAACTCTCAGCTATTTTATTCAAATGATCGGTATTACCGTCCAGAACTTCGCCTCAGCGGGAACCGGGATGGCGATCCTGGTAGCGTTGATCCGAGGTATCGTTCGTGCTTCGCACAAGACGATTGGAAATTTCTGGGTCGACCTGACACGCAGCACGCTGTATATATTTCTGCCGTTATCGCTGATTTTCGCCATTGTACTTATATCGCAAGGTGTAGTCCAAACCCTCCATGGGCCTGAAACTGTCCCGTTCATCCAAAAATTTATTGTTGCGAATGGCCAAGTCGTAGATTACCAAACCCTAGCGGTTGGGCCGGTTGCGTCACAAATCGCTATCAAACAATTGGGGACGAACGGGGGGGGGATTCTTCAATACGAATTCTTCCCACCCCTTTGAGAATCCGACCCCGCTTTCCAATTTCCTGGAAATGTTGGCTATCCTGCTTATTCCAGCCTCTCTTTGCTATACCTTCGGGGATATGGTGAAAGACATCCGCCAAGGATGGTCATTATTGGCGGTAATGACTTTCATCTTCATACTATTCCTTTGCTTGGCAGTTTGGTCCGAATCGCAGGGAAATCCATCCCTTGTAAACATGGGAGCTGATCAAACGGCAACTAACACTAACCCTGGCGGAAACATGGAGGGAAAAGAGTTGCGCTTCGGGGTAGTAAATTCCGCCCTTTGGGAGGTCGCCACAACAGCTGCATCCAATGGTTCGGTAAATTCAATGCACGACTCCTTCACACCACTGGGTGGTTTGGCGGCCTTGGTGATGATGCAACTCGGTGAAGTAATATTCGGCGGGGTTGGCTCAGGGCTTTACGGGATGCTGGCTTTCGTCATTGTAGGCGTCTTTATGTCGGGGTTAATGGTTGGCCGCACGCCAGAGTATCTAGGCAAGAAGATCGAAGCTTTCGAAATGAAGATGGCTTCGTTGATCATCCTTATTATGCCGTTAATCGTACTCGGTTTTACAGCTCTGGCGGTGACCACCGAACCTGGCCGGGAAGCTATATCTAATCCAGGCCCACATGGTTTTAGTGAGATCCTGTATGCGTTCTCTTCTCAGGGCAACAACAACGGCAGCGCTTTCGCTGGGTTGCACGGGAATAGTACCTTCTACAACATTTCTGGCGGGCTTGCGATGCTAATTGCCCGTTACTGGTTGGCTGTTCCTGTATTGGCTCTGGCCGGCTCGCTTGTGGTGAAGAAGAAGATCCCTATAAGCCAAGCCACTCTACCGACTAATACACCGCTCTTCATGGCTTGGCTGATCGGGATCATCCTGATCGTGGGTGTTTTAAATTTTATCCCGGCTCTGGCCTTGGGACCGATAGTAGAACACCTGATGTTGAGGTAGTCATAGAAATTCTTCTACCAGTACGGCTCATCATGCATACAACTCGAGAAAGCAGCAGCTATGATGGATCGTAAGATACTCGAACACGCCGCGGTTGACGCAGTCCGGAAACTTGATCCGCGTTGGATGGTGCGCAATCCAGTCATGTTCGTAGTGGAAGTAGGTTGCGTGCTGTCCACGGCGCTTTGGGTGCAGGCTCTGGTAGGAGTTGGAGACCTTGTACCAGGTTCAATCGGCCCTGTTCTTATCTGGATGTGGTTCACCGTCCTGTTCGCTAATTTCTCGGAAGCCATTGCAGAGGGTCGCGGCAAGGCGCAGGCGGAAGCATTGCGGCGGTCCCGTAAGGATACTATGGCTAAGCGATTTAAAGATCGTCAAATAAATACATCAATCGAGCTTATCGCCTCACAGACGCTGAGAAAAGGGGAACTGATCCTGGTCGAGGTTGGCGACGTGATACCGGCCGATGGCGAAGTCATTGAAGGCATTGCCTCTGTCGACGAAAGCGCAATCACCGGAGAAAGCGCACCGGTGATCCGAGAAGCCGGCGGGGATCGCAGCGCGGTGACTGGGGGCACACTTGTCCTTTCCGATTGGCTCATCATCAGGATATCAGCAAACCCGGGCGAAGGTTTTCTTGACCATATGATCAGTCTGATCGAAGGCGCAAGACGCCAGAAGGATGGATCCTTTAAGGCACGCTGTGAATTGGTACGCGATTTAACAGCCCTCAGCTGGAAGAGAAGTCTGAACGAGATTACCAGCATCATGCTGCAAGCGACACGCTCTGCGGTGTGCGCGGAGTGGGCTACCGTCCTGGATTTGTCAATCGACAAAGCTCGGCTCGAAGTCGAGGCGCTCCTGCTGGAGGGTAGAAAGACCTACGAACAAAAAGGCTGACCGTGACGATGAACCCCGGTGCCCACCGGGAGATCGCGCGTGATGGCTGCGTGATCAGCCCGCTTCAGCCATGCCTCAACCGAACCCAGGCGCAGAACATTGCCTTTAGCCGCCTGGTTGGCGCAGGGGCAATCGGGCATCTGGCTTTGCTGCCGCATAGTCAAAATCGGACAGCGAACGCTGCGGTAATTTTTCCTTCATGATTTTTTCAATCTGGTGCACCATCGGCAGATCTTCCGGTGTAACGAGGGTAAAGGCCTCGCCGGTTCGTTCAGCCCGCCCGGTGCGTCCGATGCGGTGAATGTAGGCATCGGCCGTGTCGGGCATGTCGTAGTTGATGACATGCGAGATGCGGTCAATGTCCAGGCCACGCGCAGCGATGTCGGTCGCGACCATGATCTGAAAATGCCCGGTTTTAAAACCGTTCAGTGCTGATCGTCACTGGCCCTGGCTGCGATCACTGTGCAGGCCGGTCGTCCTGTAGCCGGCGTTGGCCAGCTGCCGGGTCAGGCGCTGGGCGCGGTGCTTCGTCCGAGTGAAAATCAGAACCGAATCGGTCCTGGTCTGCTTGAGCAGCCTCAACAGCAAGTGCTTCTTCAAATGCTGTGGAACCGGGTATAGGGTATGCGTAACCGTGTGCGCAGGCCTTGAAATACCGATCGCAACGCGCTCCGGCGAACGTAGAAACTGGGCCGCCAACGCCTCGACCTCGGCTGGAAACGTGGCTGAGAACAGCAGCGTTTGACGCCGGACCGGGACATGCCGCAGGATGCGCTTGATATCCGGCAGGAAACCCATGTCGAGCATACGGTCGGCCTCATCCAGCACCAGAAAAGCGATTGTATCGAGTCGGGCGTGCTTGTTCTGGATATGATCCAGCAGGCGTCCGGGACATGCCACGATGATTTCCACCCCACGGCGAAGCGCCTCGAGTTGGGCTCCCGCGCCGACACCACCGTAGATGGCAGCGCTCCGAATTTTCGTTCCACGCGCCAGAATGGTTATAGCCTGGTGGATTTGCTCGGCAAGCTCGCGGGTGGGCGTGATAATCAAAGCCCGAGTCCCCTTCCCCTCACTTGTGAGCAAGTTATGCAGGATGGGCAGCACGAACACCGCCGTCTTGCCTGTCCCCGTCTGGGAGGTTGCGATGATATCCTTCCCGGCCAAGGCGAGCGGGATGGCCGCCGCCTGGATCGGCGTCGGAATTTGATACCCGGCGGCACGAATCCCTGTTGTTAAACGTGAATCAAGATTGAACTATTGAAGTTCATAACGATCAAATTTTCCTTATCTTCAGAAGTCAAGCAGATGTCTGGGGGATGGAACCAAGCCCGGAGGGAACTGCAGCGAGGACTGCTGGCGAATTTTGTTGATGGGTGGAACGATAACCGATCCGGGTGCGCTTGTCAAGCCGTTGCTTGCCGTCTGTTATTTGAAATTCAAAAGTGAACTATTTTCATTTCAAAAGCGAACCGTTTTCATTTGAAAAGTGAACACCCATACTGGCTGCCTCATTCAGGGTCAGGAGGCAGTCATGTCCCAGCTCCACAAACGGTTCAGCGATCAAGAAGTTGGCTTTCTTCTGCAGTCTTATTCGCACGGGCTTCTCAACCGCAGAGAGATCCAGGAGAGGCTCAGCATCGGCAAGACACGCTTCTTCAAGCTATTGAAGATGTACCAGGCCGATACCGAAGCTTTCTCCCTCAGCTACGAGCGGCCATCGCCTGGCCGAATCTCGCCGGAAGCCGAGGCAGCGATTGAGCGCGAACTCTTTCGAGAAAAAGAACTCATCGAGGATGATGAGCTTCCTATCACCTCCTACAACTACTCCGCCTTGCGAGACCGCCTCCTGAAGCAAGCGATCACGGTGTCGGTCAACACCATCATCGATCGAGCCAGAAAGCTGGGTTGCC
>DAOUEL010000075.1:0-3397 GCA_034430595.1 Anaerolineales bacterium
GGAAGATCTCGCGCGCCTGCTCGTACTCCCCCTGGTAGTAATGACCGACGCCAATGTTGTTCTGGAGCTCCGCGATCCGCCAGCGGTTGCCGAGCTGCTCCAGGATGGAAAGGGCCCGGCTGTAATGTTCGTGCGCTTCCAGCGGGTTTCCCATCCGGCGCGCCGTGGTTCCAAGCCCCTGGAGCAGGACTGACTGGTGGTATAGATCGCCGGCCTGCTCGTACAGGGACAGCGAGCGGCGGAACTCCGCCTTGGCGCGCTCGAGCTCTCCCGCCAGGTGGTGGAATTCACCGATGATGCGGTGCGCCTGGGCCCGCATGGCAGGATCGAAAGCCTCGTCTCCGATCCCATTGAGCGCCGCTTCGGCCATATCCCGGGCTTGCTCCATCGCCCCGCGGTAGTGATGGACCAGGGCTTCGTGGATCTGGACCTCAAGCGCACCCCGGTTGTCGCCCCGCTCGGCATATACGTCACGGGCTTGATGGTACAGACCCAATGCCCGGTCGAAATCCCCTTCCTGGCGGTGCAGGCGCCCGCGCATGATGAGCAGCGTGGGATCGCCTGCCAGGCTGACGGGATCGATCGAATCCAGCCAGCGCGCCAGCGTGACCAATCTCCCTTCCCGGTAGGTGGCCTCCATGTGCCCCTTGAGGATCCCTATCGCTTCCTGCTCCGACGCCGAGGCAAGAAAGTGTTCGAGCGCAGCCTCCCAATTCCCCTCGGCCAGGAGCAGCTTCCCCGCCTCTCGCTGCAGCAAGGCCTTCTCCGCCATCCCATCCGGCTCGAACTGCTTGCGCAGGAAATCCTGGAACAGCGCGTGGTAGCGGAAAGTCTTTTCTTCGCCGGAGAGCCGCAGCAGGAAGAGGTTGGCCTGCTCGAGGTAATCCAGCAGCTGGTCCGAATTGGAGATGCCGAGCAAGCGGTCGCAAAATCCCGGAGTCATCACGGTCAGGATGGAAGTTGCTTTCAGGAAGTGCTTGATCTCTTCCGTTTGTTGGTCGAAGATTTCCTGGGCCAGGTAATCGAAGACCTGCTCATCCTTGGCCTTGGCAGCGGTTATCGAGCGGATCAAACCTTTCCACAGCGTATGCGTCCCCAGCAGGATTCCGGTGATCCAGCCTTCGGTTTCGGCTGCCAGCTGCCTGGCTTCCTCCAGTGGAATCTGCAGGTTGTGGTTCTGGGCAAGGTAGGCCTGAATCTCCTCCGGGGTGAAGGCCAGGTCCTCGCTGCCCAGCCCGGCGATTTCCTGCTTGGCGGTGAGCTTCAAGTAGGGCAGATCCGGCATGACCCGGCTCGCCAGGACCAGGCAGCAGTTATCCGGCTGGTGATCAAGGAACCAGTTGACCAGCTCGACGATGGTCTCGTTTACGGCCGCAAACTGGAAATCATCGATCAGGATGACGAAATACTCGGAGATCGTCTCCTGGATGGCGTTCACAAGGGATTGGAGCAGGCTCTGCAAATCCTGCTCCTGGGCTCCGTCTTCTATGTTGGGCAGGCGGGCGGACTGCGCAAGTTCCGGAAAGGTTTCCGTGATCGATGCAGCCAGGTAGGTCATGAAATTCCACGGGTCGGCATCGGAAGACTCCATAGCGTACCAGCAGGTGGGAAGATCGGTGTCCTGCAGGAAGTCGATCAGCAGCGAAGTCTTGCCATACCCGGGGGAGGCCGAGATCAAGAGCAGTTTGCGGTTGACGTGATCGTGGAGGAAATCAACCAGGCGGCTGCGGTGCAGAAGCCCCACCCGCCGCTGGGGTGGAACGATTCGGGTCTTGACAACATTGCGTACAGTCGGGGGCACTCGTGAATCCTTTGAACCGTTAATACGCAAACTTCACCCTCATTGAAACTATCGGCGGTGTAAAAGATATACGGAGCGTCCCGGTGCCCGCCGGCGTGTCGTGCATCGATGATCAGGATCAGCCCCAGATGGTGGGCACCAGGCGAGCCGGCTCTTCGTATGGGTTTGGACCAGAAATGACATCTGGACCCGGGCGAATCCTAACGATGAATGCCGTTCAGCGCAATATGGCCTCCCAAATTAAGGGAAGCCATGTTCCTAGTTAAGGGCCGGCGACTTTTCTGTCAGAAGACGCTCAAGCCGCAATAGAATGGTTAACAGATTGAAATCTTAGTTCCGATGCATCAGATGATCGGCACTCTTGAGTCCGGGCTTTTAACACCGCTGAGGACTTCCAGAACCACCTGAGTCTTAAATTCGGAGGCGTGGCTCCGTCTGGAATTGGCCTTGCTTGCACTCCTTTCCTGGACAACATACCTTCTCTGCTCGGGGTGTCCAAGATTCGGGGTACATAACAAATATCCCCCTCGCGAAGCACCCTTGAAACGCAGCGAAGAGGGCACACCTCCTAAGATTTCAGATATCATGTTTCGCGAAATGCAACGAGTTTGTTGGAACGCCCGGACACCTTATCTTTCCGAAACCGGCGCCAGGAAATCCTCCGGCATTCACTTCCCTTTGATATCTCTTCCTTTAATAGGAATCCCCTCGCAACCCGTAGGAAGAAGTGGAGGTGTCCTCGCGGGTTGCCGAAGGCGAAGCGACAACCGCTCTGGTTGCGGATTCTCTGTTTCCCTCAAGATACCGATGGAAATCCATCCTGTGCCTGGCGCGCAGGATCTCCGCCGTTCGTTTAACCTCTGCTTGAATCTCCTCATGAGACCAGGTTTTCACCCGCCCGATAATCTGACCTAATTCATCCAGCCCCTCTTTCGAGCTCCGGCCAAGCATGCCCAACATGGAACGGCGAAGCAGGAAATCGTCCAGGTGAACGACGTCCTCCTCCTGCACGATGTACTCGATCTCTCCCGTGCTGAAGTCCGGATACTGAGTGAGCGCACGATCTTGCGCAGAGGAAATGTAATTTGTTATTTGTTCAGCTCTTGTTCCGTAGCGTGAGAGCAGCGTCTCGACACGCGTTTCAGAGAGACCGTAGGCTGAATGGACTCTCGACACCCACGCCTTTCGACTGGCCTCCGAATTGGGAAAGCCCTTGCCGCCACCGATCTTGATCTCGGCCGTTGAAATACGGCGGGGGAGGTCCAGCCGCTCCAGAACCTGGTCGGCTGCTTGCTCTGCAAAGGCTCTGAAGGTTGTCCATTTACCGCCTACCAGCGAAAGCACCGGGATCGATGGATTGCGCCCCACCTCGTTCAGTTCGATTTTGTGATTCCGGCTTATCTGGCCGGTGCGGCTGGCCTTACTGTTTCCCAGCGGCCTTACGCCCGAAAAGCTGTAGACAATCTGGGATGGGTCTACCCGAATCCCGGGGAATACCCGCTTGATCATGTCTAGAAAGTATTGAACCTCTTCATCCGTGATAACTGCATCATCTGGGTCATCAACACGGATGTCTGAGGTTCCAACCAGGACACG
>DAOUEL010000076.1:0-32850 GCA_034430595.1 Anaerolineales bacterium
GCCTGATGAAGCAAAGCAGCTCATGCATATCCGTATTTGGTGGAACAACAAGATGGTTCACTCTGTCTCATTGCCATTACTAGGATTTAGAGTTCACTTTTGAAGTTTATAAGTGTTCACTTTTCAAGTTTTCCTAACATAAGCAATTTTCCTAACGATCTGATCCCACGCCTACCTGCCGTGCTTGACGATGGAAATCCATCAAAGTACAATCAGCCGGTTCCCGTGCACGAATACTGATTAAAGGAGGCAAGCTGACCCATGCTGTCAATGCAAGGTCTGACATCCTTCGAGCAGGTCGCGATTTGGACAATTCTCGGTATCGCAATCCTCGGTTTACTCTACGCCCTGTTTTTGCGAAAGCAAATTCTCAAGGAAGATAAAGGCACGGAGTCGATGCAGCAGGTCTGGAATGCCATTCGTGACGGCGCCGATTCCTACCTGCGCCGGCAGCTGCGTTCAATTCTGCCATTGATCGCGGTCTTGACGCTCGCGCTCTTCTTCTCGGTATACATTGTTGCGCCCTCCCCTGAGGCAATGCAGCGCTTTGCTGGGATGGATGACTCGCGCGTCCGGTTGATCATCGGCCTCGGGCGTGCGATCGCATTTATGATGGGCGCGATGTTCAGCCTTGCAGTCGGTCAGATTGGCATGCGGATGGCCGTCCAGGCAAATGTACGGGTTGCTTCCGCTGCACGTCGCTCCTTTGGCGATTCGCTTCGAATCGCTTATCGCGCCGGCACAATCACCGGTATGCTGACTGATGGTCTGGGGCTGTTCGGCGGTACGGTCATTTTCATCATCTTTGGAATCGCGGCGCCGGATGCCTTGCTCGGGTTTGGTTTCGGCGGAACCCTGCTTGCGCTCTTTATGCGGGTTGGCGGCGGAATATTCACCAAGGCCGCCGATGTCGGCGCTGATCTTGTTGGAAAAGTCGAAGCCGGCATTCCGGAAGACGACCCCCGCAACCCAGCCGTTATTGCCGATTTGGTTGGTGATAATGTCGGCGATTGTGCTGGTATGGCCGCCGATATTTTTGAATCGTACGAGGTAACTATCGTTTCCGCTTTGATCCTCGGACTAGCTCTCTGGCACCTGACAGGCAATCTGGATTGGATTATTTACCCTTTACTTGTACGGGGCATCGGCGTACTTTCGTCGATCATCGGAACTTATGCAGTCAAGGGTGGGCATGGCAAGAGCGGTGATGCGATGAAGGCAATCTTCCGCGGCTATCTCTCCTCTGCTGCTATCTCGGTTGTTCTCTTCGGTCTGATGGCTTTTTTCTACATGGGTAACGATATTCCGGGCGGTTGGTGGCGGCCATTCCTGGCGACAACCATCGGAGTGTTTTTAGCAATCTCAATCGACCGCCTGACCGAGTACTTCACGGGCAGCCACGGCAAACCGGTGCGTGAGATCATGAAATCGACTAACACTGGACCAGCAACGACGATTTTGAGCGGAATTGCGGTTGGATACGAATCCAGCGTCTGGTCAATTCTTGTCATCGCCGTCACCATCGTCACCTCGGTCATTATTTTCAGCGGCATCCCGGGGTTTGAAGGCGGGAATGAAGTACCGTTTATCCTGTACGGAGTCGCGATGACCGGCATCGGCATGCTGACGCTGACCGGCAACAATGTCGCGATGGATTCGTACGGCCCAATTGCCGACAACGCAGCCGGGATCGGCGAGATGGCCTGGCATAAGCAGGATGATGAGGATACCAATCAAGCCCGGCGGATCATGGCCGATCTTGATGCGGTGGGGAATACCACCAAGGCCATCACTAAAGGGGTCGCCATCGGCTCGGCCGTGATTGCTGCCGTCGCACTCTTTGGCTCATTCATCGTCGATGTCAGCCGGGCACAGAACGCTCTCGGGGTTCCGCTGGCCGAGCAGATTTCATCGATCGGTATTCGCATCGACCAGCCGCAGGTGTTTGTGGGAATGCTCATCGGCGGCGCCCTTCCCTGGTTGTTCTCCTCGTTCGCTATCAATGCCGTCTCACGTGCAGCGGCACTGATTGTCGTCGAGGTCCGCCGGCAGTTCAAGCTTGGTGTGCTTTCGGGCAAAGTCCCCCCTGATTACCGCCAGGCTGTGGCAATCTCAACAACTGCCGCACAGAAAGAATTGATTTCGCTGGCCTTACTGGGTGTCGTTACACCAATTGTGGTTGGCCTCGCGCTGCGGATCGAAGCCCTGGGCGGCTTCCTGGCAGGGGCAATTCTCTCGGGACAGCTGCTGGCTGTCTATATGAATAACGCCGGGGGAGCCTGGGATAATGCCAAGAAAATGATCGAGGACGAGCCCTCCGATCCGGCTGCAAATCGTGGCAAGGGATCAGAACGGCATAAGGCGAGCATCGTCGGTGACACGGTCGGTGACCCGATGAAGGACACCGCTGGCCCCGCGCTAAACCCGATGATCAAGGTCGTCAATCTGGTTTCGGTAATCATCGCCCCGATTGTGGTGCAATATACAGATCTGGGAATCGGTGGATGGGCGGTTATCCTGGTCCTTGTAGCAATCCTGATTTGGGCCATCTGGCAAAGCAAGCGCCCGGCTCCGGATATCGTGGTTGAAGGCCACACAGCTGGCGACTGACCATCTTCTTGATTGGGAATAACGAGTTATTGAGCCCGGCTATCGCCGGGCTCATAGTTTCAATGCTATCATCATAGGGATTGTAACTGTACTGGGTGGATCTACAGCAAAGATCGTTTCATCCTTTTACAATGAGACTCCTTGAATATAACCTGACGAGATGATTCAAAACACTCATGATACCTCGCGATCGAGACACGTTGATCTACGATCGATAATTCCCTTCACCTTCTGTTTAACCTTGCTAATTGTCATCGGATTAAGTTGGGAGAGTCTGAATCCCTATCTCCAACTTACAGGGATTGGGCTGTCCTGTCTGGTCATAGTAATTTGGATTCTCGATCTGAAATCAAAAAGGCGGACGGTTCACCTACCGGATATCACAATACCTCTATTCGTCCTCTGGCTATACCAAACGATAACCATCGCATGGAGTATCCAACCTTTGCCCGCCATCCAGAAAAGTTTAATTGGCTTACTCCTGGTATTAGTTTTCGCAATGGTAGCTGATTTGATGCAGGATCGAATTGAATGGACAACTTGGGCAAATGCGCTCCTCGGGGTAGGTGCCATAATTGCGGTCGTTGAAGGCATGCTTTTTATTGTTTGGCTAGCAAGATGGGGTGCTATTCAAGGAGAGTTCCGGTCTGCACCGCCTATTGGTTATCGTATTGCTGGATTATTAACCGGACATGCCAATGTAACCTCTGCATATTTTAACCTCTTAATTCCCTATATTCTCTTTAAACTAACTCGAAAGCTATCTGTTAAACATATTCTTGCATGGAGCATCCCCCTTCTTGCCGCAGGTTTTATTGAATACCTTGCATCTTCCCGCGGGGGATGGATTTCGGGCGGAATCGGCGCCGGCATGTTGATACTCTATATGGTGTGGGATCGTTTTGGAAGTTGGGAAAGATTGCTAGTATTTATTCGCAGGCATCGGAAGCATTTCATACTTTTTAGCGTGTTGTGTGTGGTACTGCTTAGTTCAGTCGGATTATTATTCATCGCACAGGTACGAAGAACTGGCCATACGATCGGAGTGGCCTCCAGGGTACCGATATGGGGTCCGACTGTCGAGATTATTCAAAAACGCCCCCTTCTAGGAACTGGTTGGGGTTCATTCTCAACGCTTTTCGCTCAACAAACGAATATCCCTCCTGGTTTTGCGACGAGCCATGCACATAATCTGTTCCTGCAAATTTGGGTAGAGCACGGCTTTCTAGGTGTGTGTATCCTCGCAATAATTCTGTTCTATTTGGTACGTGCGTTTAGTTCGATATGGAGGAGCTCGAACCAAACAAATAGGCTTTATGCCGCAGTAGCAATATCTAGCTTGGCAACAACTGGACCTCACCAGCTTGTCGATTACCTTTTCGAGAGCCCACTATATACAGTAGGGGTTCTTATATGGCTCGCAATACTCTACAGACTAGCCTCAGACGTTCGTAAATTCTCGATTCAACGGCGCTACAGCCTCGCGCCACTGGCTCCCCTTCTTGTAATAGCTGTAATCTATTCCACGGTATCGCTTCCTGGTACATTCATGTACTGGAGAGGTATCTCAGCTTTCAGAAGTGGCAATCTTATTCCAGCTTCGGATGAAATATGCGCTGCCGCAGAGAAAAATCCAAGATTCTCACTTTATCAGTTTGAATGTGGAATTTCGGAGGCATATAAGGTTTGGCAGCATCCATCAAGCGGTAGTATTGGAAAAGCAAGAGATGCAATTCTAACTGGATTGACTCTTGATCCTTATTGGCCACCTCATTGGGTCAATCTTGCTGTCCTTGAATGGACGATGGGACTCAAAGACAATGCCTTACAATCGATTGAGCATGCGATCAAACTTGCACCAAATAACTCCCGATACCAGCTGTTTCATGGTTTTATTCTCGATTCGCTTGGCAATACGGATGCCGCTTATGAAAGCTACCAGTTAGCTCTCTGGAAAGACCCTTGGCTTGCATTTAGTGATTATTTCAAGGCGGATATTGAACGTAAATATATTTCTGAAGAGTTCCGGAACACATATCAAGAGATTCCTCAAAATGGGCCTTGGCTGGCATGGAATCTGGCAGATAGAGGCAATCTTAAGGATGCAACTTCACTATTTCGAATTGAGAACTCGCAACAACCAACAAATTCCATTGTATACGCAGGCTTAGCGTATTCCTCACTTTTAGCCGGAAATCTTTCAGATGCAATCACGCAAATAAGAATTGCGCTTTTCATCAGCCCTAATGTCCCTTTATCCCTAACTGTAGAAAGGGAGATAGAGAAAGCTCTCGGTCATTTCAGTGAATCCGCAAATTTATCGAAGGAAATTCAGAGAAGTTATTATGAGAGCTCTGAATCTTGGCAATATTACAACCGTACATATTTGAAGTTCTTTATCTCCCCCGATCTCGTGCCACAATTTTACGATGCTCTTCTAAGTGCCAGTAAATAGTGCTGCTGATGTTCATAGTAGGATCGTAATGAAATAGTTAGACAACACCTGGCTTACAGCTGTTGGTTGAAGCATTTTGCCACTCCTTCTGGAGGAAGCTAGAGGTACAGTCATGATCGGATGTTCAATCGTGAGGTCTTCCGGGCATCGATTATCCGGCCACCCCGAATCCCCACGACGTTTCACCCACTTCGATCGTTTTGTGGAACCGCCTCTTAGCGATCATCTTCAATTCCTGCCTGCTCGCGAAAGCTCACTAGATCCGATTCTTCGTGTTCACACTGCGGAGTACATAACCGCACTTGAGCAGATTTGCATTTCCGGGGGTGGATTTCTCGACTACGGCGATACCTATGCAACGCCTGCATCCTACACTGCTGCCTTGACTGCAGCCGGATCGACCCTGCAGGTTCTGGATTATGTCCTCACTTCAGATCATCCGTATGGTTTCGCGCTGGTTCGCCCGCCCGGGCACCATGCCACCCGGGATAAGGCAATGGGTTTTTGCCTCCTGAACAACATCGCCATCGCTGCAAAGGAAGCCCAGGCTCAGTCGCTGGAACGGGTGTTGATCGTCGATTTTGACGTTCACCACGGCAACGGCACCCAGGAAATCTTTGAGCAAGACCCAACCGTCCTCTATATTTCTACCCACCAGGCCGGGATATATCCGGGTAGCGGCGCCTGGAATGATGCTGGCAGCGGACCAGGCTATGGTTATTCGATCAATATTCCGCTTCCCCCTTACGCTGGAGATCAAGCGTTTCAGCAGATATTCGAGCAGGTTATCTTTCCTTCCGCCGCTCGCTTCAAACCGGAGCTTGTCCTGGTTAGCGCTGGCTACGACGCATACTGGAACGACCCCCTGGCGAACTTGGGGTTGACCACTGCGGGGTACTACGAAATTACTCAGCGATTGCTAGAGATTGCCCAGCGGCATGCACAGGGGAGATTGCTCTTCGTACTGGAAGGAGGTTATGACCCCTCGGCGCTGGCCGACAACGTGGGAGCAACCCTGGCTGCGCTTGCCAGTTTCCCTTCACCAAAGCCGGAACAGCCTTCTCCCGTTGGATCTCCCAGGGATATCTCTGACCTTCTTCATCGATTACGCAAGCTGCACGGACTGGATGAAAAATAGGTCCAATCTGGCACGATTCTTGTTATGATTAGTGCGCCAGACCTGTTCGCAGAATACCTTCCTGGTCGTAGGACTACCTTCTGCTTGCGTTGGTCGGGCACTTAAGGCATACTTTGACCGAGGTTCTGCAATGGCAGAGATAACGTTACGCGCATATGTTAAAGAAATCGATGATCTGATCGAGCGCGAAAAGCTCGATGAGGCAATCGCGCACTGCCGCCACATCCTCCAGGTTTATCCGAAGCATCTTGACACCTACCGCCTGCTGGGAAAAGCCTATCTAGAAGCTAAACGCTTTGGTGACGCGGCTGATATATTCCAACGTGTCCTCTCAGCCGTTCCGGATGATTTCGTCTCTCACGTTGGAATGGCGCTCGTCAGGGAGGATGAAGGCAACCTTGACGCCGCTATCTGGCATATGGAGCGAGCGTTCGAGACCACACCTTCCAACCCCGCGATTCGTCAGGAACTATCGCGCTTAATTGGACGCCGGGATGGCCTTGAACCGCATAAGGTCAGACTTACACGCGGCGCACTTGCCCGGCAATATGCTCGGGGCGAGTTGTTTCCCCAGGCAATCGCGGAGTTACGCTCAGCGTTACAGGAAGATCCAGACCGGCCAGATTTAGAAGTATTGCTGGCAAAGATGTACTGGCGTGGGGGACAACTCAAGGAAGCGAAGAAGATATGTGCACAGATCCTCGAAAAGCTTCCCTTCAGTCTTGAAGCCAACCGCATTATGGCTGACATTTCTGATAAGGAAGGCGACCAACAACGTGCAGGAGAGTTCCACCGAAAGTTAGCAGGACTCGATCCGTACTTTGGTTTTCTTGAATCTGTTGAACTGGATCCGAATTCGGTTGACTCAGGTGCAGTGCGAGTTGACCAATCAACCTGGAGCCCGGGAGAACCTCTTCCCACGGTGGAGGCCAAACCACCAGAATGGGTGACGTCGCTTGGTGTTGATCTTTCGGAAGGTGATTCAGACGCCATCAACGCCAGCCCACAACCAGCGTGGTTGAGTGATCTTGATTCAAGCAGCGGGGACCGCCCGAGAGCCTCTGCTATTAATGAACCCGCATTCGATGGTAGCGATCTGAACCGCGAACTCGAGAGCGAGGATGCTATCCCGGAGTGGATGCGCGAGGCTGGGTGGGGCCCCTCGACCGGTGAGACGCCCGAGGAAGCTCCAGTCTCATTTTCTGATGCTGAACTCGGCGCACTCGAATCCGGCGCAGGGCCAATTGCTCCACCTGCGGATGAGAATTCAGAACTTGAACCGGCTGAAATTCCATCCTGGATGCGTTCGATTGCTCCTAAAGATGAATCTCAAGTCGAGGAACCCGCTCGTACTGCTCCAGCGCCGGAGGAATCCATGGATGAAGGCATGATACCTGACTGGCTATCCGAGATTGCCTCCGAGGATGAAACGGCCAGCAGCGAATCTGAACTTCCGGCCCCGGAGTCTGAGGCTGAAAGTGAAATACCGGCTGTCGAAGCGGAGGAAGCACTCGAAGCCGGACCTGAGATTGATGAAGGACCCGAAGTACCAACCTGGATCGACACCCAGTCCCCGGGAGCGACATCCACTATCATCGCATGGCTTGGAGATCGTGACGAAGAAGTGACCGATGAAGAACAGGCTGTGGACGATTTAGCCGCAGCCTTCGGAGCCGGGGGCGAGGGCCAGCTTGAAGATTTTCCCTCCTGGTTGGAGGAAAACGAGGAGACACCTACAGACAAAGGAAATGAACAAGCATCCGCAAAACCAGGCGAACCGGAAGGTCCGCCCTCATGGCTCGCAGGTGTTGCTGAAGCAGCATCCCAACAGGATGCGCCAGCTGAGTCACCTCCACAGAGTTCTGGCTCCGAACCAGAGTCACCTGGCTATCGCGGTGTCGATACCGGCGGTGATACTGAGAGCTGGGTACGCACCCTTGCTGAACAGGAAGGGACTGCCCCTCAGTCTACGCCCACGCCCGGTGGCTCAGATTGGTTGACTGGAATCGGGGATGACGAAGTAGCGGAGGCTGGCTCAGGCGAAGCCACTCCTGATTGGTTATCCTCCGAACCAAGCGAGGAAGACGAGGTGATTGCATCTCGATTATCTTCCGCGGCGCAAACGCCAGATTGGCTTGAAGGAGTTGAGGAAGTCGGCCCAGAGGTTGGTGCCGAACAAGGTGATGTCCCTGATTGGCTGATGGGAATTGCGGAAGGTGCCAGCCCAAGGCCGACCGCCGAACCTTCGGGGTTTGACGACTCAGAGGGAGGCAACGGCGAAACCCCCGATTGGCTGGGTGAATTTTCATCGGATGTAGAACAAGCTAGTTCCATCGAGCCCGAATTTGATCTACAGGCGAACCAGGGTTACGAAGCTGGACTCAGCCAATCTGCGGAAGCGATGACCCCAACTGCAGCATCAAGTGCAGGGGCAGTGTCTGAAGATCTGGACGATGAAGAGGTTTTCAAGTGGCTGGAATCGCTTGCTGAGAATCAGGAAGCTGAGGGAGAAGAATCCCTTGGAAAGCCAACGCAGCAACCCGTGGATGAAGTCACGCCGACCGTCGCGGAACCAGGGCTACTCGAGACAGTCCCGCCCGATGAGCCCGATGAAAGTTTGCAATGGCTTGAGAACCTCGCTTCCGAACGTGGAATTGACGTCGATATTGAGGCTTCATCGTTTCAGGCGACGATCCAGCAGCCAGAAATTGAAAGTATGCCCGAAGAATCCCTGCCCGAAGGATCACTGCCAGAAGCATCGCTGGTTGAAACTGCTGCAGAACATGCTGAACCTGCTTCGAGCTCAGAACCGGTCGAGGAATCTTCCCCCGACTGGTTAATTGAAATGGCCACATCGGATTCCGATGAAACGGTCATGGCGGGCCGTTCACGAGCAGGGGCGACGCCGGAGGAAGCTCCCCCGGCCATCCTACCCGTTGAATCTGAGCCAGGCGCCCCAGAGATTGAAGAACCGGCGGAGATGGAAATTCCCGGCTGGTTGGATGAAGCTGCAGCTGTTGCCCAGGAAGTCCCAGCGGAACCGGCACCTGGAGCTGAACAACTACCTCCACAACCAACCCCCGAAGCCCCACCTCAAATCGTGTCCCCGGCAACTCCAGCAATGGAGGCGCCGGAACCTGCAACCACAGCTCCTGAGACTGCGGAACCCATTGCTGGTAAGCAACCAGCTCCACCTATTCCAACACCGCCTCCAGCCAAGGAGCTCGCCACACCTACTGCAGCTGCACCTGCGGAACATGCTGAAGCGGAGGTGGTTAAGGAAGAGCCGGCCGCACCACCCGTCTCACAAGCCTCAATCCCCAGCTCAGATCTGAAAGCTGGCAAGCCTGAGCCAGCGAAGAAGTCTCCGCAGGCTGAAGCAGGACAAACTCGATATAAAGAACCTATGACCGATGCTAAGTTGCTGCTTAAAAGTGCCCGTGGAGCACTTGCAGCAGGAGACGCAGGGCGGGCACTCTCGGATTATAAAAAGCTCATCGAGCGGAAGCAGGATCTCGAGACAGTAATAAGCGATCTTCGACAAGCTTTGGATCGATACCCGAACCTGCCTACTTTATGGCAAGCACTCGGCGACGCTTATATGAAAGCAGATAAGCTAAATGACGCAATCAAAGCCTACCAACGCGGGATGGAGGTCGCCTGATTCGGCTGACCACTGTTGATGAGATGACCGAACTCGGGGAGCACCCCGAGTTCGTTTTATGGAGGGCAGCTTGGTACAACAGACGCTCGTACTCGTAAAGCCAGACGGTGTTCAACGGGGTCTAATTGGTGAGGTGATCAGCCGGCTGGAACGCCGCGGCTTGAAATTGGTGGCAGCCAAATTCAAAGAGGTACCACGTGAACTTGCTGAAAAGCACTACGCCGTTCATGCAGGAAAGCCCTTCTACCCCGGTCTGATCGATTACATCACCTCGGCGCCCGTCATGGCAATGGTATGGGAAGGACCGAATTCGATCCAGGCCGTCCGGCAGACCATGGGGGCCACACGGCCGACGGAAGCTGCACCTGGCTCCATCCGGCATGATTACGCTCTTGAGGTAGGAAGGAATCTCACGCATGCCTCTGATTCTCCCGAAACTGCAGCCGCAGAGGTTAGTCTCTGGTTCGGAAAAGATGAGATTGTAGATTGGAAGCGCGATCTCGATCGCTGGATCCTCGAGGGCTGAGCTTGCCTCGCAGCTAAGGCCAGTTTGCGACCAGGCGCTCTAGCCAATTTTCATATGCGTAGAGACCTCCGAAGTGAGATTGGGGTGAACCCGCCCCGAAAGTAGAACCCGGGCTGACACGAGGCTCGTATCAGGGCTGTCAAACATGGGTTTACAGGCATTCATTGATCAGCTCCTGACTCCCTCCGCTCCTCGAAACGGACACGACAAAATGGCATTTGAATTCCGCCCACCGATTAGCTGCCATCGAAGGTGATTTTAAGATACCCCGACCACGCAAACCGAATAGGGATCACACAAACCTTGTGGTTCCGCCAGGCTTGAGCGTGGGAAGCGGATTACGAAAACGACGTTCAAACAACATCGATCTGGGTCAGTTGTGGACGCGCCATAGCGGAGTGTTGTCCTCGCTATCTGGAGGACGGAGCACTGGATAAGACCAACGTCAAACGAACCGAAATGTCTTAATTATTTTATTGAATTCGGAGCAACACTGGCCCCTCTCGCCAGAGTTCCTCTAACTTATAGTAGGCTCGCACGGCAGGTGAGAAAATATGCAAGATCACGGATCCATAATCAAGCAGAATCCATCCGGCATCCGGCTCACCCTCAATGCTGACGGCACGGATTTGATAGTTCTGTTTGACCTGCTTCTGGACTTCATCCGCTAACGCTTTCAAAGTTCGCTCACTCGGCCCACTGCAGATCACGAAATAATCGGTAAATGCCTGCAGCTCGCTTAAATCAATAAGGACGATGTCCTCACCCTTCTTCTGTTCCAGCGTGTCGACGATGGTGTGTGCCAGAGCTAAGGATTCTTCGATCTTAACCTCCTTCAACGTTGAACGTGTCTGTCAGTGCCACAATCCTGGCAACTGCTTCCTCAGGATTAGAGCAGATTTCAATCTCTGCCAGGTTCCCCCTTCCATCTTGTGCCTGCCAGGTTTTGAGACCGATGACAGTCTTACCCCATTTCAGTGCCAGTGCGATCTCGGAGAGGGTACCGTAGCCGCCGCCAATCGCAAGTACCATTGCTCCTGCCCGGACGACAATTGCGTTGCGCGCCTCACCGAGACCGGTGGGGATTGAGAAGCGCACGGATGGATTTGCACTTGTGGATTTATCACCTGGCAAGATTCCAATTGTCACGCCGTCTAACCTGGCTGCTCCCTGGCAAACGGCTTCCATGACCCCGCCCCCACCCCCGCAAACAATCCCAAATCCAGCTTCTACCAGCAGTTCACCCGTTCGTTCTGCAAGCTGTGCTATTTCAAGCCCACACTGACTGCTTCCAAGAACGCTTATAAGCGGCAGCCGTCGGTTGGTCATTGGGAAGCACCGAATTTGAAGGATTGGAGAAGAGAATATTTTGGTCCCTCGGGCAGGAGCTCACTTCGGACCAGGTGGAAATCTACAACTTCCCAGCTGAAATCTCCTGTAAGCCTCCCCTGTTGAGCCCTTTCCGCGAAGGTCGCAAGCTCATCCCGATCCGCTTTGTTGCGGACTCGGGCGAGCGTGATATGCGGCGTGAATCGTCGTTTCTCAGGTTTGAAACCCAGCGGTTCTAGGGCTTTTGAAATCGAACGCTGTAGTTCACTCACCTGATGTGAGGGGTCTGCTACGCCCAGGTGCAGGATGCGGGCTCGTTCCCAGCTGGGGAAAGCACCCGGCTGGGCAAGCGCGATTTCGAAAGATGCCTGATTGAGGGCGCATGTTCTCAATGCAACAGAGATATCAGGGACAATCTCAAAATCCACATCACCGAGGAAGACCAGGGTCAAATGGAGCGCTTGCGGTTTCACCCAGCGGAGCTGGCGGCTGCCAGGTAGATCCTGAAGCGTTTCGATCAAATCGAGGACAACCTGGATCAGGCTATCGGGCAGTTCAATCGCCACGAAGGCTCGAATCACGCTCGTGGAACTCCTCTTTCGACCACGATGATCGGTAAACGCCCCGGAGGTTTCCGGATTTCGCTGATTATACCATCGGGGTTTACACTCTTCCTGGATTTTAAAGGTAAAACCGATGCGGAAACATATCAGGTGACCTGGATGATGGATAGTCTCCGCCTGTACGACCCGTAATATGTACAATAAAAGAAAGTTGACGTAGAAGGTATTAAGAAGGAGGCCTGCCCATGTTCGTAAACGAACGCATGTCACATCCGGTTATCTCGGTGCACCCTGACCTGTCGATCCAGGACGCACTTGCACTTATGCGACAAGAGAGAATTCGCCGGCTGCCAGTTGTTGATACTCGAGGTAAATTGGTCGGGATCGTTTCTGACCGCGATCTGCTCCATGCGTCGCCATCGGATGCCACCTCACTCAGTGTATGGGAGCTAAATTACCTGATAAGCAAGATCACAATCGAACAAATCATGACCAAAGATGTGATCACTGTTGCGCCGGATACACCGGTTGAAGAAGCAGCACGCGTTATGGCAGACAACAAAATCGGTGGGCTGCCTGTCTTGCAAGAGCAGGAGCTTGTTGGCATGATCACAGAGACGGACCTCTTTAAAATCTTCCTCGAATTGCTGGGGGTGCGCGAAGCAGGTGTCCGTTTAACCGTACTCGTAGCGGATGTGCCCGGGGAGTTGGCTAAGCTGACCTCGATCATTCGGAACCTGAACGGGAATATTATCGCAATGGTTCAGGTTTCGGGGGAGAGCAGCTCAAACAGGGAAGTGACTCTCAAGGTTGCCGGTGTAGATCAACAGGTCCTGGCAGATGCGGTTGAGCCCGAGGTGCTGAAATTGATTGATATTCGAACATCTTAGGCAACCAATGTATTCCAATTCCCTCGTTTCGTCCCGCCTCGAAGAACGTACAGGCGCCGGCAGAAGTTGACCGGTGCCTGCTTTTTTTCACCGAAGGACGATCGGTTGAATGGCGTTCGGGCTGTCACTCTTGAGGAACAAGTCTCGCGTCAAATCATACGGATTAGGTCCTATTGAAGCCGGGGCGCAGGCTGGGTACAATGATCCGTATGGACGGTCGTTTATCCAGACGCGAGTTTATACAGGTTGCAGGGATTGCAAGCGGCATTTTCACCCTCCGCCCCCCGCCCCCCCTGCACAAGGTTGGCCCGGTTGGTCTCGGACGCGTTGCCGACACCTGGATCGGTTTGTATCAGGAGCCAACTTTTCGTGCAAATCGACTCGCGTTCCTCGAACGTGATCAATTATTGACCTTATTTCAACGTGTGGTAGCTGATGAAGGTCCAGTATATAACCCGCTCTGGTACGAAATCGGGGATGGATTCATTCATTCCGGCAGTGTTCAGCCAGTCCGCTGGGAGCCGCAAACCGCTCGATTCGATATCCCTGACGGAGGCGGCTTATTCGAGGTATCCGTCCCTTACACCCGAACGTATCGCAAGCCCGATACTAGTTCAGACCCCCTTTACAGGCTGTATTATCAAGCCACAGCCTGGGTGGAGGCTGTCACGGAAGGTGCTGACGGCCGCCTATGGTACCAGCTGCTCGATGATCTCCTAGCCGTTCGCTACTACGTCCGTGCTGAGCATCTCCGCCGCATTGAGCCGGACGAACTTTCGCCTCTGTCTCCCGAGGTTCCCGCAAGCGAAAAGTATATCGAGGTCTCCCTCAGCGATCAAGATTTGCGGGCTTACGAACGTGGCCGGGTCATCTTCCGGACCAGCATCTCGAGCGGCGTTCCAAGCAGCAAGCCCAGTTCAAATGGCATCCCAACTGCGACACCACGCGGCAATTTTCATATCGATAAGAAGATGCCCGTACGGCACATGGGCGATGGCCACCTGACCGCAAACCCTGAGGCCTATGAGCTGCCAGGCGTCCCCTGGGTAGCTTACTTCACCAACACCGGCGTTGCATTCCACGGCACTTATTGGCATTGCGACTACGGCCGGCCTAAGAGCCATGGCTGCATCAATATGCGGCCGGAAGAAGCGAAGTGGATCTTTCGTTGGGCCACACCAGTGACGGAAGCCGACGTCCGCCTGGAAGCCGGATATGGAACGAATGTAACCGTTTACTGATCCCGGGCTCTCTCAATCTAATCCATCATAAGCAAAACGGCCTGGGGATGACCTGGGCCGTGTCTGTAACCGCATGTCTATGGCACTGTCTCGGACTTCATTCAGGTGGCCCATCCTTTTGCCCTTCAACCCGGTCTAGGAGATCCGGTAGCTGAGCGGTCTCACCGTATCCTGACGCCCCCCGGTTCATCGCAGCTTGTCCTTCTTCAGCTGTTATCGCTTTGGCAAATACATAAATTGCGAGCTCGCGTGAGATCAAACGCAGCTGGCGAAGCAGCCAGTAATCTCGCTCCTCGGCCAGGCGGGCATTTACCAACACCATGCCGACATTGACCCGCTCGGCGAGCGCCACGGATTCTTCCGGAGTGCTGGCCTCGATCACGGGATAACCGCGCGCTTGAATATGTAGGATTATGTTTTCACGCAGAGCCGCATCCGGTTCGATGACCATCACCCGCGATGTCGGATGAAGGCCAGATTTCAGTACCGCGTCGATTGTGGCTACGATCGCGCCCGTTCCTTCATGCCGTAGCAGAAAGTCCGCAACCTCCATGCGAACTTCACCGGCAGGATCTTCGATAGTCGTCAGAAACATGACCGGTGTCCGGCCGATGCGCCGATCCTGTTTGAGCAGTGTGGCAATATCGATCGCAGTCGGTGAACGGGCTCGAAGGTCTAGAATAATCAGGTCCGGCTCATTCGCCCGGGCCAGAGGAAGAACCTCGCCTGGGGCTCCCGTTGCGAGAACCCTGTAATCCTGCTCGCTCAGCTCATCCACCAGCAGAGTACGCATGGTTTCATCTTCCACATAAAGCAAAACAAGTTGGCCCGCCAGAATCCCTTCCGGCATGCGCGTGGTCACCGCCTGTCTTAACCTACCGAATTCGGCGGAATCTTTCTCAACCATCCGGACGGGAACCGCAAGCCAAACGCCAAAGGCCGATTGAAGTCCGGCGTCAAGCCAAACCCTTGCCTGAAACGTTTCGAGTTCTTGCTGGAGGGCTTCGAGCTCAAGGGCTGCCTCGAGCGGACGGGGTTCCGGCACGTCCGGTACTGGCAAAGGCAGCTGTGCAGCAAAGGGAGCGTCAACATCAGATATCGAGATCAAGGCTAGGGGACCATGCTCGCCTCCGATCTGGCCGCCGGCACTCCTGGCGGTTGGTGGGAGTTCAGCCGTCGCGGGCAAGAGCTGGACGCGGACCCGTACCTCCTCACGCCGTGAGCGGATCAGGACCTCCCGGATGATTCTTGCAAGGGCTGCGGTGATCACCTGCTCATCACCCGCAACTGGTGGGAGATGCGCAGGATATTCAGCAACAATCCCGACTATATTCTCGATCTTCGATTTGGAAACAGACACGATCGCCTGCTCGATCACTCGTTGCAGGCGGACCCCATCGGCATGATCCGGTTTCAATCAAGCCTCCACGGTTGCAGTTTGATCTTCGGCCTATCTACTTTACTCGAAAAAGGATACATTGAAACCTTGCATAGCCCTTTCAAGTTGGACAGCATAGAGCCTGCATTGTAGAATCGTCGGCATGGAAGCTCAAGTCGCGGCGGCGAAAACGAGCAAATACGCAAGCTCCGAGAGCGGTGACACACTTGAGATGGTCGAAAGACCAGGAGGCGGGCTGTCTTTCGTCCTCGTCGACGGCCAGCGTTCCGGTAAGCCTGCAAAGTTAATCTCGAATGTTGTCGCCCGCAAAGCGATCAGCCTTTTAGCCGAAGGGGTTCGAGATGGTGCGGCAGCTCGGGCTGCCTCCGATTACCTTTACACTTACCGCGGCGGGAAGGTCATGGCAACCCTTAACATCCTTTCAATCGACCTTTCCAGCTGCACTTGCGTGATTACTCGCAACAACCCCGCCCCGGTTATTCTTGCTCACGGCAGCGAACTTGAGGTTCTTGATGAACCCGTCGATCCGGTCGGTTTTCGAAGATCGACGCGCCCTGCGATTCGTGAAGTACCGCTCGAGGAAGGCCTGGTGGTGGTCATATTCACGGACGGCCTGATCCATGCCGGTGATCGCCGCGGACAGCGAATGGACGTGATCAGCCGGGTCCGGGAGCTCGCCGCGGATACAAACCGCGACCCCAGGCACTGGGCAGATGCCCTGCTGAGTCGGGCGTTGGAACTGGACGAAAATCGCCCGGTTGATGATATCAGCATCCTCGTTGCAGCGACGCTGGCGAACTCGCATGATAGCGTGCGTCGTCTATGGGCCCGTATGCCCCTATGAGATACACTCTCGAGCCGAGCGAATCAACCCCGCCCGACTCGCCACGAATTGCCATCGTTGGTCCATGCGCATCGGGAAAAACCACGCTGGCTGAAGGTCTTCGCCGGCACGGCTACAACGCCCGACAGATCGCGCAGGAACACTCCTTCGTACCCAACATGTGGCAGGTATTCACCAAGCCGGATGTGCTTATTTTCCTCGATGCGTCCTATCCTTTCTGTACCGAGCGAAAATCCTTGAATTGGCTGATCTCAGAATATGAAGAGCAGCAGCATCGCTTGAGGCACGCCAGGCAGCACTGCGACATTTATCAGCTAACAGATGACCTGACACCCGATTCCGTCTTGAAAGCCGTCCTGGTGGCTCTAGAAGCCCTATAGCGTTTGTTTTCGTGGTCTTCTGCAATTGAATAATCAACCATTACCTCTGCACTGAAGGGATATTATACACTCTGTATGATGGCTATGCGCAATAAGTCTGATCGTGGTTTTACACTCGCAAACCGTTTCGCTCACATCCCTGCCTGCAGTTTTACCGAATGAATCCTCAACAAATGCACGTGCATTTTCATACGCTGGTCTGGCATGCAGGAGTATAATAAACCGCATCCAGCCGGGGGTGCATGGCTGGTTTTTACGTTGGAAGGAGATCTGAAAACGATATGAAAGTGCGCCAGGGCAGACGTTTGATCTTTATTTTAGTATTGGTCGCAGCCGGAATATTTGTGGTTTGGCCAAATAACCCCGGCATTCACATTGGTTCGTTTCAACGAGATATCGAGATCGTACGCGGTCTCGACCTGCAGGGAGGCTTACGTGTCTTGCTCGAAGCCGACCTCCCCCCCGAAACGGAAGTTACCAACGAACAGATGCAAACCGCCCGCGATATCATCGACCAGCGCGTGAATGGCCTTGGCCTGAGCGAACCCCTGATTCAAATCGCGGGCAGCCGCCGAATTCTCGTGGAACTGCCCGGCATCGGGGATCCACAGGAAGCGGTAAACATCATTAAGAAGACCGGGCTGTTGGAGTTCATTCAAATGACGCGGGCGGACTTATCCTTCGTCCACACCGGCCAGACCGTTCTAACCGATTTCGAGACCGCCTCGGCCCTGGAAGCTGCTTCACCAGCAGCCACTCCACCCAACGCGACTCCCGGCAGCGTGACAACCCCGGAGGGAGAAACACCCACTGTCCAACCCCCCGCTTCCGAACCGACAGGACAGGTGTTCCACACCGTCCTGACAGGCGCGGATCTAACCAACGTCGGGGTCGTCAAAGACAACCTTGGTGCGATCAAGGTAGCGATTGAATTCAACAAAGAAGGCGGGGATGTCTTCATCGCCTACACCGCGCTTCATGTCGGAGAACCGCTCGGAATCGTCTTCGATAAACGGCTGATATCAGCCCCGATCATCAATTCGGCCATCACCCAGCCTAAAGCTGTCATTGAAGGCAGTTTCACGCTGGAGGAGGCAAACAATCTTGCGCTGCAGCTGCGGTATGGATCGTTGCCCGTGCCGTTGAAAGTGATCGAGAGCAAAACGGTGGGACCGACACTAGGCCAGGACTCCCTGCAGCGCAGCACGAAGGCTGGAATCATCGGCATGGGCTTGGTGATCGCTTTCATGATCCTCTACTACCGCCTGCCAGGCCTGGTTGCAGACCTGGCATTACTCGTATATGCCACGCTGACGTTCGCACTCTTTAAGTTGATACCGGTAACCCTGACCCTGCCAGGCATCGCAGGATTCGTCCTGTCCATCGGCGTTGCTGTGGACGCAAACATCCTGATCTTTGAGCGAATGAAAGAAGAGCTGCGCAGCGGGCAGCCATTGAACCGGGCGATCGACCTTGGTTTCTCAAGAGCCTGGCCCTCCATTCGCGATTCGAACTTCTCGACGCTGATTACCTGTGCGATTCTTTACTGGTTCGGCAACGCGTTCGGCGCCAGCATCGTCAAGGGCTTTTCCCTGACACTCGCCCTGGGGGTCCTGGTGAGCCTCTTTACAGCAATCACCGTCACCCGCACGTTCCTGCACACAGTACTCGATACCATCAAACAAGCCGAACACCCGCGCTTGTTCGGTGTTTCAAGGAGCAAAGCGCAATGAACATCGTTGGCAAACGCTACTGGTATTTCGCAATCTCGATCCTGGTGATCATCCCCGGGATGATCGGTTTAGCACTCTGGGGTCTTCCCCTGGCAATCGATTTCACCGGCGGCAGCCTGCTCGAAATGCGCTTTGAATCTGGCTCAGCACCCCACCCGGCCGAGGTCGTTGCCGTCTACGATGAGCTGGGCATTCGTGATGCCCAGGTCCAGACTGCCGGTACGACCGACATCGTCGCACGCAGCAAATCGATTGACGATGACCAAAAAGTTGAACTGATCAAGGCACTCGAAACCCGCTTCGATCAGCCTATTACCGTACTGCGTTTCGACTCGGTCGGTCCGTCGATCGGCATCGAAGCGGCGGAGCGTGCAGGTGGCGCGGTCGGGATGGCCGCACTTGGCATCCTGGCATTCATCACCTACGCGTTTTGGGGCATGCCGCATGCCTACCGCTACGGCGTGGCGGCGATCATCGCCATGCTGCACGACGTCGCGGTCGTGATCGGGGTTGAAGCATTTCTGGGCCACTTCGTTGGCTGGGAGGCTGATTCGCTCTTCCTGACCGCACTGCTGACGGTCATCGGATTTTCAGTACACGATACGATCGTCGTCTTCGACCGCATTCGCGAGAACCGGCGCTCGATGCGGAAGGTCAATTTCGAGGAGCTGGTCAACCACTCCATCGTCCAGACGATGGCGCGCTCGATCAACACCCAGCTGACCGTAATGCTCACGCTTTTAGCGCTGCTCATATTCGGTGGTGTGACCACCCGGCACTTCATCACGGTGCTGATGGTGGGTGTCTTCAGCGGTACCTATTCGTCGATCTTCAACGCCGCCCCGATCTTGATCGTGTGGGAAAACCGGGAGTGGCAGACCTGGTTCCACCGGCGGCCGCAGCAAGCTTAGGCGCTTGAGCGCAGGAATTAATACAAAAGGCAGCGCCAACGTTGGCGCTGCCTTTTGGTTTCAGGCTTATGGGTAAATTCCGAATCTAACGATACTTGAAGTAACGAAAGCGATTTACCAGGTTAACCAGCAGCGGGATCAGGATCATCAACACTGGAACCAGAAGCGTAAACATAGCCAGTGTCGAGTCGGGTGTAGCTCCCGATGCCGGAGCAATCGTCGGGGTGGGATTCGGAACAGCTGTCGGTGTGGGAGCTGCAGCACTCAACACTCCGCCAGGATCGGGAGTCGGGCTTGAAGCTGGACTGGCGGTTCCAACCGTAGCGGGAAATTCGCTTGTGGCACTTGCAAGCAAGTCCCCTGCTCCCGTTTCAATCGGTGTAGGTGTATCGGGAGCCGGCGACGTATCCGTTGGGAAGACGGGGGCTTCTGCCCCGGCGGTCGCTGCAAGCGGTGTATCGCTCGCTAGGAGCGCGATCGGCGTCTCTTTGGCGGCGGTCGAAAGATCAGGTGTTTCGCCTGCCGGAACCGACGTCGGTGAATCGGATGCGGGGAGAAGTGCGCCAGTCCCAGCAGTTGGGGTCGTGCTGGCGGTTTCGATCGAGCCCGTCCCACCTGGGATGGAAACCCCGACGGAATTTGCGGTGGGCGTGGCTGTATCGATTGGAGGGACAGCACCGGATAACGGCGCTGCGGCTCCCATTGGCGCTGCCATGCCCATCAGCATAAAAGCCGGGGTTGGCGTCGGCGTCCCAGCAGGAGCGCCCATCCCAAACATCATCGGCGCAGCAACCAGGGGGGCAGGCGTCTCGGTCGGGGTCTGGGTGGGTGTGGGGGTATCCACACTCACGCTCATCAAGGACAATGCACCTGCGCCTCCAAGCGGCGGTCCGCCGCCACAGGAGTTGGGCGGCAAGCAGACGCTAGCAGTGTCCGAACCAGAGGCTCCGTTGATCGATGTGACATTCGCCGTGTTGTCGCTCCCGCACGGTCCGGTCGAGGTGACGCGGGCTTGCGCCAGGCGGACAGCTGCCTGACCTTCTGCCAGATCGCCGATACTGCCGGATGGATTAGCACCCGACCAGGTGAAGCAAGATCCTAAACTATCGCTTAGATTGACCCCATAAGCGATCCCCGGGCCGTCGTTCCAGATGTAGATGAAGTAGAAGATCGTATCACCAAGATTGGCAGCGCTCGGGTTGGCATCCTTTGCGACCTGCAGATTCGGCGGATTAATGTGTACTGTCACCGTAGCTATGTTGGATGTCAGTCCGGTGAGATCTGAAATCTGGTAGGTGAACGTATCGCTCGTGAAAGCTCCGAGGTTCGGTGTGTATGTCACCGTGCCGTTGAAATTGTTGACAGCGGCGCCGTTCGCTGGCAATCCCACAAGCGCCATTGAGGTCGGATCGAGGTTACCGTCCGGGTCGCTGTCATTGGCTGCAACGTTGATCGTGATCGGCGTGGCCTGGTTGGTGCTGGCCGAATCGTTATTCGCGACGGGCGGATCGGGCAGCGGACTGACCGTCACCGTCACGCTGGCAGTATCCGTTGCGCCCACTGTGTCCTGCGCTGTATAGCTGAAGGTATCGATGCCGGTGAAGTTCGGATCGGGATCATATGTCACATCTGTCCCGTTGTTCGTTACGGACCCATGGGCAGGCTGAACCACTGCACTGACGATGAGCGGCAGATCGCCCTCGACCGGGTCGTTATCGTTGGCCAGGACATCAATATCAACGGCAAGGTCTTCGGTCGTGCTGGCGGTGTCGTTCTGCGCCACCGGCGGGTCGTTGACCGAATTGACCGTCAATGTAACTGTCGCCGTATCACAATCGGGCAAGCCATCCTTATCACAGACCTGATATACAAAGGAATCACCGCCGCTCCAATCCGGATCCGGTGTGTATTCGATATTGAGATTGCCTAAAACAGTTGTTGACCCATTCCCGGGTCCAGAGGTGACGGTCACGATCAGAGGGGTATCGCCAAGGCCGAGATCATTTGCCAGGACATTAATTGTAATCGGCGTATCTTCATCGGTCACGATTGCCGGACCGCCGACACCAGGATCGTCATAAGCGACCGGGATGTCATTGGCCGGATTCACCGTCACATTCACGATCGCGGTATCGAACCCGCCGCGCCCATCTGCCAGCGTATAGCTGAATAAATCCGGTCCGTTGTAATCGGGCGCAGGATTGTAGGAGATCGAGGATCCGTTATTCGCGACGGTGCCATGGCTGGCAGGTGTCGTACCGCTGATGAATAAGCTGGCCGGTGGATCGTCAGGGTCACTATCGTTGGACAGCACATTGAAGATCGCCGAAACATCCTCGTTGGCGGTCATGCTGTCGTCAACGGCGTTCGGCCGGGCGTTGACGTCGACGGTTACCGTGGCCTGGTTTGAGGTTGCTCCGAGATCATCATCCACCGTGTAGCGGAAGCTATCGATACCAAAGAAACCAGGACTGGGCGAATAGGTTATCTCGCCAGTTAAGCCGTTCACGCTTACCGAACCGTTTGAAGGGCCGAAACCAACGACCACAGCCACGGTAGCCGGGTCGAGCGTGCCATCGACGTCGTGGTCATTACTCAAGACATCGATTACATCGCTTCCATCTTCCTGGGCAAATCCGCTGTCGTCGTTAGCCACGGGTGGATCATTCACCCCGTTGACCGTCACGCAGACCGTGGCGACGTTTGATGTCGCCGGGACCGGCAGGTAAGTATCATCAACAGTATAGTCAAAGCAGTCGATGGGCGGGGACTCGAAATCCGGATCGGGATCATAGGTCACGGTGCCGTCATGGTGGTTCGTCACCGATCCGTTTGAAGGGCTGTGCGTGATCTGAACGCTGGTCGGATCGAGGGTGCCGTCGGCGTCGAAGTCGTTGACCAGGACGTCGATCAGAATCGATATATCTTCGTTCGTGACGATGTTGTCGTCATTCGCTGTGGGCGGATCGTTGATGAACACAGTGATATTCGCTATAGAGAACGGGATCGGCCCGTCTACGTCAGTGACCCGATAGCTAAATGTCTCGCTGCCCGATCCCATCGCCACGGCAATATCGGGCGTGTAGCGGATGCGGTTGTTCGCCAGCACGCTGACACAGGTTCCCGTTGGGCAGGAGATTGGAGGATTAGTTTCAATCGTGACGGTCAGCGGGATATCGCCGATATGAAGGTCATTCCCGAGGACGTTGATGTCGATCGTGTCTCCAACCAGGACGTAGGCGATGTCATCGACTGCCTGCGGGATATCGTCTTCGGCGGTGATGTTGATCGAGACACTTGCGGTGTTAGAGGTAAGCCCTGCCAGGTCGTCGACAGTGTAGCTGAAGGAATCGCCTCCAAAATAATCGACATCAGGTTCGTAATGGATATTCCCGTTCAAGGGGTTGATCGAGAGAATATTCCCATGAGGGGGTGAAGAGGTAACGGACACGGTGGATACGTCAATCGGTGAGTCGCCAGGCGTATCATTCGCCAGGACCGCGATGAAAATATCGGTATCTTCCATTGTGGTCACACTGTCCGCCACTGCAGTTGGCGGGTCCGGAACAGAATAAACAGTGATGGTCACGGTTGCGGTATCGCATTCGGGGTCCGCATCGCAGGCCTGATAGTTGAAACTATCAATGCCGTTCCAGTTCAAAGCAGGCGTATAGGTAAACGAGGCCGTGGGTGGGAAGGTTGCTGCTACTGCAGATGGGGGAACCACCGACCCATGAGATGGCCCAGAAAGAATGGTCACGGTTACCGGGAGGTCAACGACGGTCGTGTCATTGGCCAGTACGTTCACTGAAACCGGAATGTCCTCATCCGTGTCGATGGAATCATCGATCGCATCCGGCGTATCATCTGTGCCGTTGACCGTGATCGTCACCGTTCCGAAGTTTATCGATTGAAGCAGAGCCCCGTCCCTCACCCAGTAGGTGAACGAGTCGGTTCCGAAGAAGTTCAGGTTGGGCGTATAAACGAACGACCCGTCCGGGTTCAACGACACGCCGCCGTTTAAAGCGTTGGTTCGCAAAACAGCCGTTAGCGGCAGCGGCCCGTCGACATCAGTATCGTTGACGACCAGGTACGGGGCACCGGTAATCGAGGTGTCCAGGCTGTTGTCCTCATCCGTCGAATAACCGGCGTCGTTCACCGCCACCGGTGGGTCATTGACAGAATTTACCGTTATCGAGACCCCCGCCGAACTCACATCCCCATCCGAATCCGTCACCTGGTACGTGAAGCTGTCGGGGCCGAAATAATTTAAAGCACCCTGATAGCGAATTCGAATCCCGCTCGCAGGACCTGGGTTGCCGATCACGCTCGTGGAACCATGGCTGGGAGGCGACGTGACGACTACCGTGAAGTTCGGATCACCAATACCGCCATCATTGGCCAGCACATTGATGTTGATTAACGTATCTTCATTCACGGACACAGTGTCCGGATTGGCAACGGGGATATCATCAATCGAGTTGATTGTGACGCTTACGATCGCCGTTCCAGATTGGCCATCGCTATCGGTCACCCGGTAGGTGAAGGTGTCGAAACCGAAGAAATTCGAGTTCGGTGCATAGCGAATCCGGATCCCGCTGGCAGGTCCAGGGCTGCCGAGGACTGAAGTTGACCCAGAGACCGGTGCATCGATGACCGAAACGCTGAAAGGTGCATCCCGCAATCCGCTATCGTTTGCAAGCACGTCAATATCGACGGAAGTGTCCTCATTGGTATTTGCAGTATCGTTTGAAGCAATCGGGACAACCGTTGCCGTGGGTGAAGGCGTGGCCGTGTACACGTAAACGTGACGCCAGTTGACCGCGGTCTGGAAATTGTCACCCTGGGTTTCAACTTCATTTACCAGAATATCTCCTGGAACTGTCCCGCTGACATCAGCCTGGAAGCTAAGGCGGTAGAAACTCCCTTGTGTGATGGTCAAACCAGGTGAGAAATCCCAGGTGAGGACACTGCCACCACCACTTGGGACGCATGAACCCGGGTTGCAAGTTCCCGGTCTGAAGGTCATTCCCGACGGCAGTCGATCGATAACCTCAGTTAATTGAGCCCCAGTTGGATTCCCGTAGTTGATGACGATCATCTCAAAGACCAGAGTCGTGTTTCCCGGCGGAATATTCTGCGGGAATGCGAGTTTGATCGGATAAACAAGCGGTGTCGGGGTGGGAGTGTTCGTAGGCGTGTTGACCGGCGTGCTTGTAAAGGTCGGCGCCCAGGTCATTGTTACCGTGGGAGAATTCGTCGGCGTGGGTGTCGTGGATGCGGTCGGGGTCTGGGAAGGGACCGGCGTCTCAGTCGGGGTTAAAGTGGGTCCGGGCGTACTCGTATGCAAGCATCCTAAGCCGGTCAGGAAGCAGCCTGTGCCCGGAAGAGATCCTATAATTGGCAGATTATTGTCACTGGCCGCATCTCTAATCAACCCCGGCCCAACTGCCCCGAACACCGCCGGCGGTTCGTAGCTGTAATCGGCACTCAGTACGGACCGGACTTCCATCCCCGGCCGGTCCGGCACCAGCAGCGCTGCTATTTCACCGCAGCCAAAGAGAACAATGAAAACCAGCACGCCCGCCAGCAACCAGAGCAGATACAGGCGTCGGTCCTGTTCCTTCTCTTCAGTGCCCCCAGCGGGCTGTGGTAGAGTTTCCTCGATCATCGCTTCCCTTATGCCTGTGCCTGCGTGTCCCGGTTGTTACGCTGCCTCAAAATCCAGCCCCTTCCCGTTAATTCACCGGATTCGAATGAACGCGGTAAAAGCCTGAAAGCAAATCATGTTTCTAGATCCTGCGGCCCGGTTGCATCGTTCGGAGGGTATAGCCCCGCCTTCCCGGGTGAAACGCTGCCCGAACCGGACGCAGGACTCTTTTTCCTTTCTTCCAGATCCAGTTCGCTCCATTCGATCTTGCGCAGCTCATCGGTTGAGGGCCGAGACTTTATTTTCCGCCGCATCTGCTCGAAAAGGATATCGGCCTGAGCGAGCGTTTCTTTCATCGCATGCTGCAGCGGGTGCGCTTTAAGCCACTGTAAGCCCTCCTCCAGCATCGCCATTGCCTGTTCTGGCCCGATTGCCTGTTCTTCGGATACTGCTGGGGCTCTGATGACGACGACTTTTTGGGGCTTATCACTACCCACCAAGGGAGTAGAAACAAGGGCAAGGCGCTCACCTGCGACTTCGACTTCCAGCGCATCCGCAGACCACTCCTCATGCAGCGTATCGAGATAGGTCTGGATTGGTTGACCCTCCTGATCACGATCCATTGCCAGCCAATCATCCGCCAGCGGGTTTGTCATCGTGATCCGGCCCCCCTCTTCCACGACCAGGACGCCATCTGGCAGGCTAGCCAGCAGGTTGAGCATCTCGCGCCGCCGGCGCTGCAGCTGCTGCACGCGTTCGGTCACCTCATCTTCCAGCATGTCACCACGCCGGCGTTGAATCTCAGCCATGCGTTCGTTATCAAGCAGCGCCCGCCGGAACTGCATCGCGCGTGATACCACGTTGTCGAAGACGCTGAAATGGTCGAAGGGCTTCAGCAGGTAGGCGAAGGCCCCGTTGTTCAACGCATCAACCGCGTTCTCGAGCGTCGCACCCGCTGTCACGACGACCACCTGGGTATGCTGATCAACTTCCTTCGCCTGCCGCAGGAGCTCCAACCCGGTCACTCCCGGCATGTAAATATCGGTCACGACAAGATCGTAGGCGCGTTCTTCGAGCTTCTGCAGCGCGGTACGACCTTCTGAAGCCTGATCGATCTCAAAACCCTGCTTCGACAACCTGCGCACCATCAGCTGGAGCATGTCGGGATCGTCGTCCGCAACGAGCACGATCGGTTCGCTCATCTGGTTTCTCCAGCCCCTACGGAAAATGGCGGATTTTTACGCATTCTCCCACCTGAATCAATACGCATCCGACTACGCCTCCAGGACACCCTGCTCGGCTGGCAGCAGGATGGCGATCGTGCTGCCAACCATGCCATGCCCGCGCACCCAGAGCTGGCCGCCCATTCGCCCGACAATCGCCTTGACCAGCTCTAGCCCGAAGCCCTCACCGCCGAACGCCAGCCCCGCCTCCCCCGGAAGGGAGTCGCTGTGGGAGGCTGAATGGCGTCCATTCCCCAAGCCTTGATCCGTTACCTCAATCCAGAGTTGTTCCTGCCGCTGGCGCGCGGCCAGGCGAACTGTTCCTCCCCTCGTGCTCCGCAACGCAGCCCGCTGGATCAAACCCTGCAGCATTTTTAACAGTAGGGAAGGGTCAACGTGGAGCGCCGGGAGTTCACCTTCCATTTCGAGAGAGAGCTTTAATTCACGATCGCGATAGGAGCTCTCGAAGTTAGAAACGAAACTACGATCGAGGACCTCCTTGAGTTCAATTCGCTCGCTTGAATATCCGATTCCGGCATCCACCCGCACGAGTGCCAGTAATTCGTCCATCCAGGTTTGAATCCGGCCGAGCAGCTTTGCCAGCTGGTAAACAGTGGCTGAAACCTCATCACCACTGTTACCAGCCAGATCCCCTAGCTGAGCCAGTTTCGCAATAGCCTGTGCCAGCGGAAGGCGAAACCGGCTTGCGGCTTCATTTAGCGTACGCATCTTAAGCTCATCCAGGTTGCGAAGATGGGTGATGTCCCTGCAAACAAGCACCCACCCATCCCCATTCTGCTGAATGGGCGCGAGGCTCACCGATTGGACGGCATCGGTCGGCCAATTCACTTCAACAACAGTTGCCATGCGCTCGCCAAGATCAATCCAGCTTTCAACCAGGCTCACCAGCGCGGCTGGAAGTACCTCCAGCGCCTGTGTTCCAGCCAGAGTATCAGACTTGAGCAGTGATTCCGCGGCGGGGTTCGCAACGCTGATGATCCCATGACCATCGACAGCGATCATTGCATCCCCGGTGCCCGAAATGAGTGCATCCAGGCGGTTTGCCTGTTCTGAAAGCCTCGCAGTTAATGTCTCGCGTTCGAGCCGCAATGCCCGGTGTTGGACTGCCCGCCCAACGGCCAGCGAGATAAGGCCGATCGTTTCAAGCGGTTTCAAGAGATAGTCGTAAGCCCCATCTTCCCGCATCGCAGAAATTGCGTTATCGACATCGTCCGAGGCTGTGATCACGATGACTTCCAGCCAGGGGTCAAGATCGCGCGCAGCACGCAGCAGCTCAAGCCCGGTCATTTCGGGCATCATCAGGTCAGTAACGAGCACGTTAAAGGTGGGATCCGTTTTCAGAATCTCAAGCGCCTGGCATCCGTTCTCCGCTCGCACCACCTCAAAACCTTTTCGCTCGAGGTGATTACCAAGGAGATTGCGGTATGCTTCTTCGTCGTCAGCGACCAGAATGTGCGGCATGTTCTTCAACCGGCTCCATCTCTTGCTCGGATTTACCCTCCCGCATTGGCAAGCTGATGCGGAAAGTTGTCCCTACCCCCGGTTCACTTTCAACCTCGATCTTGCCGCCGTGTTCGGAAATAATGCCGTAGCTGACCGAGAGACCGAGGCCGGTTCCCTCTCCTTCTGGCTTGGTGGTGAAGAATGGATCAAAGATGCGTGGCAGATTCTCGGGCGGGATCCCGATCCCGGTATCTTGAATATCTATTTCGGCCTGTCCCTCGTGAGTGCTGAGGTTTGCGGTGAGCGTACCGCCATCCGGCATCGCCTGAACTGCGTTCGTAACCAGGTTAATCAGCACTTGCTCGATTTGCTGAGCATCATACAGGATCATGACCGGTTTCTTGGGCATGTTCAATTCGAGGGTAATCTTCCCCTTCCGCAGCAGGTACTCCGTCAGACGGAAAACCGAATTGAGCGTGTCGCGCATATCACGCCGCTGCATCTCGGGGGTGGATTGACGGGCGAATTTAAGCAGATCCGTCACGATAACATTTGCCCGGGTTGCGCTGTCCCGAATCGTCTGCAGGCCTTGCTGGACAAATTCATCCCCCTCGATCTCTTCTGCCAGCTCCTCTGAAAGACCTTTTATTACAGCCAGAGGATTCTTGACATCGTGCACGATGCCTGCTGTCAGCTGTCCTACAGCGGCAAGCTTCTCAGACTGCACTAACTGGGCTTGCGCCGCCTGCAGTCGGGCGTTGATTTCCGCCAATTCCTTGTTGCGGTTGACGGTCTCAATATACAACCGGGCAGCCTCTTCCGTTCGTTCGCGCAGCCGCAGGGTCATGATGTCGAATGCATTGGCCAACTCACCGATCTCGTCGTTGCGCTGCAGCCCGCTGCTCTGCTCCAGGTCGCCGCCGGCGACGGCCTGAGAGATGGAGCGCAGGCGCAGGATCGGGCGGGCAATATGCTGTGCCAGGATATACCCCAGGACGATGACCGCTAACGTTCCAAGGGTAAAGACCAGGCTGAAGCTGGTGCGGCTGGTGGAAAGAGTATTGATGATGTAATCGCTGCGCATGACCGTACCGAGATAGCCCATGGCTTCATTGCGCAGGATAAAGGGCGCATATTGAATTTCATACTCGCGACCGTACAGGTTGATTTTCCGGTTTATCGACTGGAAGCCAGTCCCCTGGGAGGTAAGCGGTCCAAGCTCCAGCACGCCATAACCTTCATCCGGTTCCACGAGCGTCGTTGCGATCAACGTGCCTGACGGATCAAGGATGATGATGTCCGTGAGCGCCTGCTGTTCCAGCTCGACGATGACACTCTCGACTCGTGATCCGATCATCAAAACACCGACAAGCTTGCCTTTCTCATCTCGAATGGGTGCTGTTGTGAAGATCGCCGGGCCGAAGCGCGTCGCCACCAGGCCAACGAACTTATCACCTTCCTCGTCCACCTGGCCCTGCAGGGTCTTTTGGACCGGAGTGAAGAAGGAAAAATCATCCCCTGTGTAGTAGACTAATTCATGCTGTTCGACATCGTAGTGCAGGGTCACGAGCGCCTGGCCGCTCGAATCCAGAACAGTCATCACCTCAACTGCATCATTCAGGGCAACCCCCTCTAGGATTGCACGCAGAGATTGAATATCGCCATCCTCTACCCAGCCCGGCACGCCTTGCATGTTGGCAAGCAGCCGGGCGGTGCTGAGATGCTTCCGCTCCATTCTTACGATTCCATCCGCGGCGACGGTGCTGGCCTCCACCAGCTGGTTATCGAAACGCTCCTGGAAGGAGGCTGAAACGAGGCTGGTGATTACGAAAATACCCAGCATCGCGATGATCAATGTCAGGATGGCATAGGGCGCGACCAATTTTGTCCGCAGGCTGTAGAGGACAGGATGGCGGCGCGCGAAATCACCAAGCCAATGGAGTACCTGTTTGAAAGGCCTGGCAATCAAGCGCCTGAATGCAGTGCGGATCCAATCCACCACTTTCCCCAGTTTCCTTTTCCTCCTGCCTGCTCCTATTTAGACTCGCTCATGACAGCCCCACACTCTCAAGGTGGAAACCCTTCCAGCTGAAGCTGTTCGAATGAAATGCGCCGACCTCCTGCGTTCGCCGGCCACCGCACTGGTGGACTCGCGATCGTTATTCGATGCTTATGCGCACGGTTCGACGGCTACGATCCTGTGAGAAGGTGAACTGGATCGTTTCGCCTGATACATGGCGTTATCGACGGCGTCGATAAAACCCTCCATATCTTTATATATAGGAGACCACTGGGCAACTCCCAGGCTGACGCTTAAATTGCAGGGTTCGAATTCAACCTGGTCGATCTCGGACGCGATCCGTTCGGCAACGGCTGTTGCTTCCTGGCAATCAGCTTCCGGCAGCACGATCACAAACTCATCGCCCCCAAAACGGGTCGCAAGATCCACCTTACGGATGCTGCGTTGAATGGCAGCGCCGACGCAGCTCAATGCTACGTCACCGCTGCTATGGCCATAACTATCGTTGATTACCTTGAGCTCGTCCACATCGACCATGATGATGGAGAGCGGCCGCTGGTAGCGGTGCGCTCGCTCCATTTCGATCGAAAGACTCTCCTGAAGTTTGTGTCGGTTGAAGAGACCGGTAAGTGGATCGGTAACAGCGAGGCGCTGGACCTCTTCAAACAGGCGTTTGTTTTCGATGATCAACCGTCGACGTTCAATCGCCCGCGAGAGTGCTAACTCGAAGGTTGTCATCGAATCGAGCGGTTTGGTCAGGTAATCGTAGACCCCGGCCCGTAAAGCCTGAACGGCTGTTTCAACCGATGCGCTTCCAGTCATGATCAAAGCCTGGATTTCCGGGTCGAGTTTTCGGGCGGCGTCGATGATTTCTAACCCGTTATGCTCGGGCATATACAGGTCGACGACCATCACGTCGAATTTATATTGATCCAGCATACCGAGCGCCTGCTTACCGTCCGCTGCTTCTACGACCTCCAGGCCCATTTTGCTCGCCCGGCGTGAAAGCAGGCTGCGGTAATCGGGATCATCTTCTGCGATGAGAACAAGCCCGTTCGAAGGGTTGGACTGCTCTGGATCTTCAGACAATTTTCGTTCCTCCATCCAGGGCTGGCAACGCTTCCTCCGGATGACCGAAATTCCTTAAAATTGTTATTCTGATCATACTCGAATTCTTATTCGGCATACCTTGCAACCAGATTACATCATGCATGTCCTATGGAATGGGCATTCTTCCATAATGAATGGAAACAGTGTCTAAATATTATGTTAAATCCAACATATTTGCTACATCTCCGCGAAATATAACAGCAAATCGTGGCATTATAAGATCCAGAGAGAGTTTCGCTCTGAATTAATTCTGGTTATTTTGAATCTTTCGCGCAAACCGTGTGTTTCACCACCCCAAAAAACCCGCTTCAAAGCGGGTTTTTTGGGGGATTATTAAACAGCTCAGTCAAATAGCACTGTCTCTGTCGCTGTGGGAGAGTTAGTAGGTAGAGGTGTATAGGTCTTCGTCGGTGAAATCGAGGTCGAAGTCCTGGTTGGTGTGCGCGTCCGGGTTGGAGTTCGGGTCACCGTAGGCGTATGGGATGGGAGCGGTGTGATGGTGGGTGTCGGGATCGAAATCGAGGAGCTCAACGAACAGCTTCCCCAACCGGGAAAGGTAAAGGTCAGATTCGCCTGCAAATTGCCGGCCAGGGGCTGTCCATTCAGATTGAAATCGGCGATCCAGTATACGTTCTGCCCCTGGTTGAGCGGGATATTCGGTGCCGATGCGGTCACGGGTGAACCGTAGCTGTTAGAGCCGTAGTATTGATTGCCCTGGAAACTGAAATAGTTGAATACCATCGGCGGCGCCCAGCTCGTGTCCCAGTACAGGCGCGACCAGGTTAGCAGCGCCGGAGCGACATTCAAATTCCTTACCCGAACTTCAAAGTTGTCACCGTTAATCCTCCGGCTGGTCACACTCAACTGGCTGCAGCTGGGTGTTGGTGTCCTCGTAGGGGTGAAAGTGCGCGTCGGCGTGAGCGTTCTTGTCGGAGTCCGGGTGATTGTTGGAGTTTTTGTTATCGTCGGCGTACGTGTGATCGTCGGTGTGTTGGTCGGGGTATTGGTCTGCGTCGGTGTTGGCAGAGAAGCCCCGGCTCCGGAACGGAACAGGTTGCAGCTTGGATCGCTGAACTGCACGAAGAAGCCGAAGTGAGATGAGCTGAAATTGTACGGCGAGTTATTCCAGCGACCACCGTAACCACCATTCCAATCAATCTGAATATTATTTGCATTGCTGCCTTCCAGCACATCACGCGGCATATTCGAGATCGAGGCTGAGGGTGACGAAGTCTCGTTTCCGTTGTTAATTGTCGTGCCATTCCAACGCATCCAGTTCATGAACTCGCTCAACCCATAGAGGTCCGAAGCTTGCTCGACCGCAACCCAATAAGCCGTAACGGCTACGACCCGCAGGCCGGGATAGGTCGTGTTGTTAATATACTGTCGGATCCTGGCACGGTTCTGAAATTGGAAAGTCCCAAAGGAAACTCCCGAACAGGAAGGCGTTGCCGTGGGGGTAGGTGTTTTTGTCACGGTAGGGGTTGCAGTCGGTGCCATGGCAATGAAGAACTGCGATTCGGTCCATGGACTCCAGGTGCCTTCATTATCCAACGCACGTGCCAGCATGCGGTGCTGCCCGTTGTGGATCGGAGCCCCACCTGGCCAGAAGAATGTCGTGAGGTCATGCTCCACACAGGGGCCATCCCCGCCGAACCCGCAGTACGCCTGGATGCCCTCGGTGTGCGCATGCACGTTCG
>DAOUEL010000077.1:0-5072 GCA_034430595.1 Anaerolineales bacterium
AGGGTACGACCGGCTGCTTGGCCAGCTCGGCAAGCACAGGACCGGTAAGGCCTGACTGTACATCAATAAGCTCGATGATGTCGATCTGGGCGTGCTGCGTGAGCTGGTGTCGCGCTCGTTCCAGCACATGAAAGCCAGCCACGCGCAAGCCTCGAGATAGCTCTTCAGAGCCACCGCCCGGTGATGCGCCCCGGCTTGTCCGGAGCACGAAACGGGGCGACAATCCGCCAATTCGCCGTCCCATGGGGGTGGGACACAGATAGTGCCAAGGAGAGGATAGGATGAACTTCCAGCCGCCCAGCGAATGCCCGAAGTGTGGTGGAACCATGAGCGAAGGCTTTACCGTGGATAATGCCAAGGTCATCAATGAGAACCACCCGGCCTACGGACCGCGCATGAAGCTCGGCGGCAGCCACGCCTGGTGGCAGCTGTCGGATGCCGGCTCGGGCGAGACAGAAGTCAGCCCGCTGCCCGGTTTTTCGTTCACCGCCGCCAAGGTACTCCGCGGTCCGGAAGGCTTTCAAGTTTTCACCTACCGCTGCCAGGAGTGTGGGTACCTCGAGTCCTACGCCCCTTCGGAGTAGGACGTCGCAGTAGATCCGTCCGCAGGCCGCGGCCCGCGTTCCAAGAGGCTCAAGGTGCAGGTATCCGATCTTCCAATCGCCGCGCTCGACGGCTGCGAGCTGGCGGCGACGGTCTTCACACCGGCCGGTCCGCCGGACCGGGTTGCGATCATCAGCGCGGCGATCGCCGTGCCAGGGACGTTCTATCGCCACCTGGCGGGTTACCTCGCCGGTCAGGGCTGGCTCGCCCTGACCTATGATTACCGCGGGATCGCCAAATCACGCCCCGCGGACCTGAAGGGCTTCCACGCCACAGCCAGGCAATGGGCTGAGGAGGACATGGCCGGCGCCCTCGCCTGGGCAAAAGCCCGGTACCCGCAAGCCGAAATCGTTCTAATCGGGCACAGCTTCGGTGGGCAGGCCGCTGGCCTGCTGCCCGACTTGAGCCGGGTGCGGGCGATGGTGACCATCTCCGCCCAGAGCGGCTACTGGCGCCTGCAGCCGGGTTTCGAAAAGGTCAAAGTCTGGTTCTACGTCCACATCGTCTTCCCGTCGCTGTGCGCGCTCTACGGCTACCTGCCCTGGAGCCGCTTCGCTCGCGGGGAGGATCTGCCGAAGGCGGCCGCGCTCGAGTGGGCTTCCTGGTGCCGCTTACCCGGCTACCTGTTCGATGACCCGGCGCTCGACGCCCGGCGGCGCTTCGCCCGCTTCACGGCGCCGATCCTGGCGTACAGCGTGGACGATGACGTCTGGGGCTCGGCGAAAGCGGTCGAGGCGATGATGGCCGGCTACACGGCGGCGCAGGTCGAACGGCGCCACATCCACCCGTCCGATGCCGGCACCGGGAGGCTCGGCCATCTCGGTTTCTTCCTGCCGAAAGCCGCACGCCTGTGGCCGGCGATGCTGGATTGGGTGGAAGGTCAACGTTGACGGCAACCGGGGTCCAGCACCCGGCGGAAGAGGATGGTCCGTGCAAGACATTTACCCGGTCACGGAAGAACGCTGGGGGGACCTGGCTCGCTTCTTCCAGGCTCACGGCAACCCGAACTACTGCTGGTGCATGACCTGGCGCGTCGCGAGCACCGAGTTTCATGCGCTGAGCAGCGAGGAGCGCAAAGCCGCGCTGCACGCCAGCCTGGCCTCCGGCCAACCGATCGGGCTGCTCGCCTACCTGGACGGCGAACCGGCCGGCTGGTGCTCGGTCGCCCCGCGCTCGACCTACCCCCGCCTGGAGCGTTCGCGCACCCTGCCCCGCCTGGACGAGCTCGATACCTGGTCCGTGGTTTGCTTCTTCCTGGCGAAAGAGGCGCGCGGGCGCGGCCTGAGCGTGGAGCTGCTGCGTGCGGCGATCGAGTACGCGGCCGAGCACGGCGCCCAGGTCGTGGAGGGCTACCCGGTCGAACCGGTTCCGGACGAAAACGGTGCCCTGCGCGTGCCGGCCTCCTACCGCTTCATGGGCTACAAGCGCAGCTTCGAAAAGGCCGGTTTCAAGGACGTCACGCCGCCCGGCGCGACGCGGACCATCATGCGCTTCGAGATTCCGCCAGCCGGCAGGGGCAAACGGGGATAACATGGCGGTTGGAACCGAGTGGAGGCTGGCATGATTCAAGGTGAACACATTGCGCTGCGCCCGGTCGAGCGCGAGGACCTGGCGCTGCTCGAGGCCTGGGAGGACGACCCGGCCGTGCTGGGCGAGTTCAACACCTTCGGCCTGCACGGCCGCCAGGGCAAGGAAGAGGCCTTCGCCAAGGAGGGCTTTCTCGGGGCGAACCAGGGCACCTTGATCGTCGCTGCGGAGGGCGAGGCGGTCGGCCTCGCATCCTACCGCCGGGTGGACCACGGCCCGCCCAACGGCGGGCACCCTACCAGCTCGGAGCGCACCTGGTTCCGGCCAGCCGCGGCCACGGGTACGGGGTGGAAGCCGCCACGCTGCTGGTAGGCTACCTTTTTGATACCTACACCGTGATGCGAATCGAGGCCGAGACCGACGTCGAGAACACCGCCGCCCAGCGGGCGCTGGAGAAGGCCGGCTTCACGCGTGAAGGCGTGCTGCGCTCGGCCCAGTGGCGCGGCGGGGCGTGGCATGACCTGGTGCTGTACAGCAAGCTGCGTGGGGAGTAGCGGGAACGAAGCTGCGAAGATGCCCCGGCCTGTCCCGGGGAAACTTGTCAAGGAGGATGAAGGCGATGCAAGCGGTCCAGAAGTCAAGCGGGGGTCCTGCCCCCTACTCGCCGTCGTGGTTCGATCGCTTCAGCGATTGGGTCGAGAGCCTGCCCGGTCCGGCGTGGATCGCCTACCTGCTGCTCGGCCTGCTTTCCTGCGCTGCCCTGGTTCTGATCCAGGCGGGGCAGGGAGCCTACCCCGATGGCAGGATCGATCCATGGCATTTCTTCCTGGCGCTTCAGCCGGCGTTCTTCCTGGGGTTGATGCATTATCTGGATCGAGCTGCCGGGGCAGCGCTGCAGCGCTTCTGGCCGGCGATCGACGAGGATCAGGCCAGCTACGCCAGCTGGCTCTACCGCCTGACCACCCTGCCGGCCCGTGCCGCCCGCCGGGCGATCCTGGGAGGCGAGCTGGCCTTCCTGGTCCTGCTGGGCCCGACGGTCTTCCAGATCGAGCTCTCCCCCTTCCACATCTCGTTCGACAGCGCTTCGCTTCAAGCTTTCGGCATGAGCACGACGGTCGTTTCCCAGCGTTTCACGCTGCTGTTCTATCTCATCCTGTGGGCGGTGATCGGGGTGCTGGTCCTGCATACCGCCCACCAGCTGAACCAGATCCGGCTCCTATATAACGGCGTCGGCTCGATCGACCCCTTCCAGCCCGAGCCGCTGTATGCTTTTTCGACCGTGACCAGCCTGACGGCGGTGATGCTCCTGCTCAACAGCTACGGCTGGGTCTGGGCGCTGCTACGCGGGGCAGGCGAGGGCATGGCCTCATTCCGGCTCTCCGGGCCGATCAGCGTGAACATCTTTTTCGCCGCGCTGAGCGTGTTTCTCTTCATCTGGCCGATGTGGGGCGCGCACCACCTGCTCGACACGGCGAAAAAGGAGAGCCTGCGCGGCAACGCCGGCCACTTCAAAGCGGTCGTCTCCCGGCTGCATGGGGCGATCGAAAGCGGTCAGATGGCGGGGACCGACGATTGGCAGAAAGTCATGGGGGCGCTCGAGCTGGAGCGGGCCCGGCTGGAGCGGCTGCCGACCTGGCCCTGGCATCCGGAGGCCTCGCGCGGCCTGCTGGCGGCGCTGGTCGTGCCGCTTGTGGTCTGGCTGCTGCAGTTCGGATTGGGCAAGCTGCTGGGGTGAGACGGCTAACTTAGGATATCAGCTCAAAGAGCTTGAGTATTTTAGAGTATGCCCCCCACCGGAGAGGGACCGGCTGAGAAAAGAAAACCCCCGACCCTTGCGAGACGGGAGTTTCGATCGGTAGAACTTATTGATTATGGTGAAACCCTTATCCATATGGTCGTATCGCCTGGGGCTAATCCTTCATCACAATTAGTTTCGAGGATTGTTTCCTGATACTTGTCATCATCAATAAATTTGGCCTCAACAACGACGGTTGTTCCAGCACAAAATGGTGAGTCATCGTCCCTTACGAAGGTCAAGGTCATCCCTTTGAGGCTATATTCACCAAACTGAACGGGAAACTCGGGACCATTTGTTTCGGAAATTAACCAGGTTTCGTCATCATTCATGAATGAAAAAACACCCCAATAATCACTGTGCCAAACACCATATAAATCATCAATATCAATTTCCGCTGAAGGTCGACAAGCAGTGATGAGACCGAGGGTAAATAGACAAAGTACGATGACGAAGCTATTTTTCATTCTCATGGAGCTTTCCTTTCACATAAAAAAATAACCCAACCTCGGTTGAGATCGGGCAACGAAGCAAGTGAGATAAATCCCCGCTACTATGTTGGTCTGTGACGCACTTCACATATTACGTTATTCTGGGTCAAGGTTCAATAGAACAAACAATCGCCCCCAACCGGAGGGGAACCGGCTGAGGAAAAACCCACGGCCCTTGCAAGGCAGGAGCGGTTAGTCTGGTTGGTCCGTCGGCTCCGTCGGCTCCATCGGCTCCATCGGCTTCATCGGCTTCATGGGCTTCATGGGCTTCATAGGCTTCATGGGCTTCATGGGCTTCATAGGCTCCATCGGCTTCATTGGCTCCATTGGCTCCATTGGCTCCGACTGGTCCGACCGGTCCATCCTGATACCACAAAATCCGTATTTCATTATTATCATTGCAGGTTTCATCCGCCCCAATCATTCTAATTGCCCAACAGCCTCGAGCTGAGGCGCCGGGGCATTCATCCATGATTATCCAGCAAATCGGCCCTGGAACCAAATCGCCCCCAACCGGAGGGGGACTGGCTGGGGGCATGTCAATCGGTCGAAGTCAAGCACCAATCTTGCAACCTCACCCCTCTGGGACCATAGCCTTGTTGCAGTCGGGCGGTCGATATGCTACATTCGGTGCGCTTCTTATATGAGGGTGGTTG
>DAOUEL010000078.1:0-371581 GCA_034430595.1 Anaerolineales bacterium
CCCTTTATCAATGAGGCGCTGCGGGGCGGCACCGACCTGTCTACGCTGACACTGGTGCGTTTCTTCAGCGCCCATATCTGGATGCTGCCGGCCGCATTGTTCGGCATCATCGGGGTTCATATTTATCTCGTCATCCGCCTTGGGATCAGCCATCTCCCTTCCGAGGACGAATAGGAGCGGCGCCGTGGAATCCGATCCAAAGCAACGCTACAAGGAACGCTACGAAGCCGCCAAGCAGCACGGGGTGAAGTTCTTCCCTGACATTATCTACAAGGACATGATCGTGTCCTTCGCAATTTTCCTACTGCTGGTGGGGCTGGCGACCTTCATCGGAGTCAAGGCTGAGCCCCCGGCCGACCCGAATGATGCCAACTACGTTCCGCGCCCGGAGTGGTATTTCCTCTTCCTTTTCCAGCTTTTAAAATATTTTCCGGGATCCCTGGAGTGGGTTGGCACGACGATCGTGCCGGTCGTGGGTATCCTGGCCCTGCTGCTTCTGCCGTTCTATGATCGCAGCCCCTTCCGCCACTGGTCGAAGCGTAAACTTGCCATTGGTGTGATGGGTGTCACGATGGTCGGTGTGGTTGTGCTGACGTTATTGGCGGCATTTACTACCCCACCACAAGAAGAATTCAGCGCTGCCGGGTCGATAAGCGAACAGCTGATCGCCGGACAGGACCTGTATAGCATCCAATGCGTCGAATGTCATGGATCCGAGGGAGAAGGCGGCGAGATCACGACCGTCGAAGGATTGGAGGGAGTCGTAGTCCCTCCCATCAACGCTCTAGATTTCATTTACACCCGCACCGATCAGACAATTTACAACGTGATCGATTACGGGCAGCAGGATCTCGGTATGCCGCCCTTCGGCCTGGCCTACGGCGGCGAACTCGACCGGGCCTCAATCGATGCCATCGTGACTTTCATTCGCTACACCTGGGACGACCGGGTTGAAGTGCCGCAGGAGGCGGTAGGGGCTGGCGCTGTACCCGAGTTGGGGCCGGACCAGATTCCAACCTATACGGAATTCATCGAGCCAATTATCCGCCGCACCTGCGTCTCCTGCCATCGTCCAGGCAAGGAGAACAACAATTATCTGATGGGAAGCTATGAAGAATTGCTGACTACCGGGGATGATGCCCCCAATTTGATCGCCGGCGATCTGGGCAGCAACTTGATCCGTTCGCTCCACCGCGAGGAAACGGACGAGTGGGGGCCGATGCCTCCGTCCAAGCCGCTCAAGGAAGAATGGATCGTGATCTTTGAACGCTGGGTGCTGGCCGGCATGCCAGAGACACCGGCCGACTTGCCTACACCGACGCCTACCGAGGGCTCCCTGGGCCAGGCGGCTGAAGCCACGCTCGAGCCCGGAGCCGAGGGAACCACAGAACCATCAGTAACCCCATAAATAAATCGAAGCAAGCGTGGGGGCGGGGTAACCCCGCCCCCACACCGCTTAATCCCACCAACCAGGCGAATTTATGCGATTTTTGCAGAGGCGGTCATTCGTATTTGGGTCTCGGTTTATCGTGCATGGTGCCAGGAAAAACCAATATCCCGGTATGGCGAAGGCCCCCCACTCAAACTGCCCTGTTACGGAAGCAATCGGAAGTTGATATCATCCAGCTGCTGGTTGGACTCTAATTCGATTTCGTATTGTTCCGGCAGTAAAGCATGGCTTTCTGGATCGGGGATAAGACAGTAGGTGCCGCTCAGCAGGCTGGGGATGAACAACCGCCCATAGGCATTGGATTCGACCAGCCGCAGCGTCTCCTCTCCTGGACAGTTGCCAACCCGCAAGGTGAAGCGAGCATAACCAACGATCTCTCCGCTCTCTTCAGAATCACGGGTGCCGTTGCCGTTGCGATCGATATAACTCCAACCTGCTATCGAAGCCGGTACGGGAGTTGGCGTAGGCGGAACGTCGAGCGGTAGTGAACCCAGGTCTCCCTCTACCGTAGCATACGCTCCCCACAGGTAGCATGTCCGGCCTGGATTGTCGGGGTTGTCAACAACCCAGTAATCCGGAATCGTGGAGCGCTGGACGACACGTGTGCGTTCGCCAACGAGCAGCGCACCCACCATCTCGAAATCCTTCCCAGGGCCTATGCGGCAGTTAGTGTCAATCCGGACCTCGACCCATACGCTGGCTGGTGTTGGGGTGCTCTGTGGAGTAATAGAGGGAGCGGTGCTGGTTGCGGCACCCTCAAATCCGGCCGGGGACTTTGTAGGAGCTGCGCCAAGAGTTACCAGGGCCTGGCGGGTGGAGGCGGCGATCGTGTCGATCGCCCGTGAGGTTTCTGACCCGAGAACCTGCTTTGCGATTGTGTCAGTGGGCCCGCCGCAGGCCGCGCCGAATAAACCCACAAGGCCAATGAAGAGATACTGTGCGGTCCGACCAGGCCTCATGCCGCCGATTCGGTCCCTCTGCGAAACGCCCGCAGCAGCATCAAGAGACCGCCGAGGATTAAGGCGCCAGCCCCAATTGCCTTCAGCAGAGGCGGGCCAAAAAGAGTCGCGAACAAGCCGAATGCCGCTCCGTTCAGCACCATGAGCCACACCCCGACTTCCCCCGCTGTGCGTTCCCACCCGCCGATAATGCTGGCGAGCATTAGGCCAAGCCCGACCGACGCTGGAAGCAGGATCCAGGCATAGGCCCAGGCCGCCCAGTCGTTGCTGAGTGTGTTGTAGAGAAAGACCAGGCCCAGAACAAGAAAGATCGACCCGGGGATGGCCAGGGCTGCCAAACCGCGCCGCGCCTCCTGTGCGATCAGTGCCGGCAGGAAGAAAGCAGCCGATAACACCAGGAAAATCACCGGCCAGGTGCGGGCGAAAGTAAGTCCAGGAATAAGATTTACGACAAGAAAGATCGCCCCCAGGCTGATTAAAAACAGCGCTGCGGCGAGTGAACCTCGATCCATACGGCTCATAGAGATCTCCTTTCGTCCGATGATACGACCAAAGCGGCCACGACCATTATACCCAGCGCACAGGAACACAACGCTCAAACTAGAGTCCTGTCGACAATGGTAGCCGTGTACCTTATGATGATGAACACGACGGCAGGTCAGACCGCAGGAGGACATACGTATCGCATGCGAAGATTCCGTCCGCCGATCACCTTGCTTTGCTTGATCGCTCTGCTGGCTGGTGCGGGCAGCGCATTCGCCGCGCCGATGGCCTGGACGCGAGTCTCACAAGGGATCGACTACCAGAGCTTTGTGCTTCCCGGACCTGTGCGGGCATTCGTAGCGCGAATGGACCGCTCGAATACCAACCTGATCCTGGAAAGCGGCCTGGCACAAAGCTCGGTTCTTGCTGGAACCGAAACTGTTCGCCAGATTGCAAAGCGCTATGATAGAGCCCTCAACGCCTGGGGCGGAACATGGGAGTCCACGAATCAGGTATGGGTCGCGATCAACGGTTCCTACTTTGACCTGGAAAACGGCGAACCGTTCGGCGGGATCATTCAAGGTGCCGAGTACTCGCTGATGTATGGAGATCTTCAGGGGGTAAGCGGCCTGGTGTTCAAGCAGGATCGCTCGGTGTTTGTAGGTGGCTGTTTATCTCATCCCCCAGATAAACAGCGGGTTACCAATCTAACGACAGATGAATATATCGAAATCGATGACATTAACAATCTGAGCGGTAACGATCAGGTCGTTCTGTACACCGATTCCTTCAACGGCTTTAGCCCGGGTGGCGCCAACCGGGTTGAGCTGGTTATCGAAATGACCCGGCCGGCCGGTATCTTGCCGGCCCCCGCGTATGCGCCGGGTGTCGTCCTTGAGGTGCGCGAGGGCCTCGGTCCAGCCCCGATTATGTTCAATCAGGTTGTACTTTCCATGCGCGGGCCTGAGCGTGAGCGACTGGTGCAGCTATTTCACCCGGGTGACAAAATTGGGATTTCGCTCGAGCTTACACACTACTCGCTTGATTGCCGCACCCCCAACCCCGACTCCTGGACCAAGGCCTATTCAAGCATCGCTGGCAACATCTTGTTCCTCGCGAATGGTCGGATTCTGGACACTGAAAATCAGGGTGCTAACCTGCGCAACCCGCGCACGGCTATCTGCTACAACGATGAGTATATTTATTTTGTTGTTGTGGATGGTCGCGCCGAAGGCTACAGCATCGGCATGACGACCTCTGAACTGGGGGGCTTTTGCCAGGAGAAGCTCCAGGCGATGTGGGGGGTAAACCTGGACGGCGGTGGATCGTCCACGATGTGGGTGAACGGTATCGTCCAGAATCATCCCTCCGATGGGCACGAACGGGGTGTGGCGAATGCCATCATGATGGTCGCCGTGCAGCCAGGCCAACACTCGACCGTTTTTGCGCCCGGGAACCAGGTCCAAGCTCTTATCCCGACCAATATTCTGCTCGGACCGGGGACCAATTACCGGGCCATCGCTTCGGTCGACGCCGGTACCCGGGGCACGATCATGCCTCAACCCACCGGAGTAAACGGGGTTTTCGCCAAGTCTACGTACTGGTGGAAGGTCGACTTTGGCGGCACGGTCGGCTGGGTTGACGAACGCGCCCTTGAGCGTTCTCCCTCCAGCGAGGCAGCCGAGCCTGCTCAGCTCCTGCTTGAACAGCTACTCGGAGCGGAGTGATCCCGGCCGATTCCCCGTTGACTTACCCCCTGTCGTCACGCTAAACTAAGTTAGCGATTCATTGGGTCACAGGGGGTGATCATGACCTGCTCCTCAAACGTGCGCGCCACGCTCGGCGTCGCCTTTCTCGGATTGTTTCTTTTCAACCTGCCCGTTCCTGCCCTTCTGTTCCCGGCAGACAAGGGGCAAATGGAACCGGGCGAACCGCCACCCACTCATACCCCTTCCCCTCCTGGCGCCACACCAACAACCCCGGCGACAATCATGACCCCCAGCGCGGAACCATCTGTGGCCATCTCTGCCACAACGCCGTACCCGGAAGCTTCACCCAGCGATTCGCCTGTCACCAGCACCGCGGGCACCGCTTCGCCGAGCCCATCCCCCGGTTCTACATTGCCTACAGGCACTGCATCCTTTGATGTTCCATCGACAACACCTTCACCGACCTTCACGATTTCTCCCTCACCAACGTCCAACCCCACCTCCTTACCTTTGCCCACGCCATCGACGCCTGGCAGCATCTTGATCAACGAAATAGCATGGGCCGGAACGCTGTCTTCGGCCCATGACGAATGGATCGAGCTGCACAACCCGTCCTCAAGCATTGTCTGGATCGACGGTTGGATCCTCTCAGATGGAGGTGACATCCAGGTTGATCTCCGTGGCCGGATCGAGCCCTTCGGTTACTTGCTATTGGAGAGAACGGACGACAGCACGATTGCGGACGTCGCCGCAGATGTCATCTATACCGGTTCGCTGCATAACGGCGGCGAACAACTGCGATTAGTCGATGCCGCAGGCACGTTGATTGATAGTGCGAACCTGGATGGCGGGACGTGGCCGGCGGGCGATGCCTCTTCCAGGGCCAGCATGGAACGCGTTGGCGGAGCAGATCAGAGCGGCAACTGGCGGTCGTTTACAGGATATGGCGGTAATGGGCACGATGCCGCCGGCGGACCAATTCAGGGCACCCCGAGGCAACCGAATTCGATCTTTTTTGCAACGCCCACCCTAATTGCGCTTCCAACACCATCTGCGACCCCTACCACGACCCCATCTTCAGAGCCGATTGCCGCTCCGACCGGTTCGATCCTCATCAATGAGATTGCATGGGCAGGCACGCTTGCTTCTGCCAGCGATGAGTGGATCGAGCTTTACAACCCTGGTGAAGAGCCCATGGGTCTGCTTGGATGGACGCTCACCGATGGAGGCGACATCCTCGTTGAACTCGAGGGCAGCCTGGCTCCGGGCGGGTACTTCCTGCTCGAGCGGACCGATGATTCGGCTATTGTGAACATTGCCGCCGACCTGACGTATTCAGGTTCGCTTTCAAACACCGGGGAAATCATCAGCCTTTATGATCCAACAGGAAGCCTGATCGACCTGGCCAACGCCTCCGGAGGGGGTTGGCCGGCGGGGGATGCCGCTTCGCGCTCAAGCATGGAGCGACTCGGCAGCGGTTGGGGGACATTCACCGGCTACCACGGCAATGGCACGGATGCCAGCGGGCAGCCGATTCCGGGCACGCCCCGCCAACCGAATTCGCTGCTCTTTCCAACGCCCCAACCGACCTGGATTCCGGGCAAGCTCGTCATCAACGAGGTGCTGATCCGCCCACATTACGATTGGCAGGGCACAGGAGGGGTTGACGCCGGCGATGAATTCATTGAAATTCTCAACCTCGGCCCGGGCCCGGTTAACCTTCGTGGGCTTATTCTCGACGATCTGCCGGATGCCGGCTCTTCGCCTTATGAACTGCGTTCGGCAGTGCTTGAGCCAGGTGCTTACCGTGTCATCTTCCGCTCCCGCACCCATATCGCCTTGAACGACAGTGGAGACATGGTTCGCTTGCTGGCCCCGGACGGACGGCTGATCGACCAGATTTCCTATCTGCGCGTGCGGGCATACAACTTGAGTTTCGGGCGATTCCCGGATGGGTCTGGACATCTGAGCTACGGGCTCTGGCCGACGCCCGGCCAGCCCAACCTGCCCTTTGATGAAAACCCTCCCTCACCCACCCTGCTTTTTAGCTGCATGCGGCCGGGTTCGGGGCGGTTGGAGCGCCTGGCTCGCGTGCCGGGGATGAGCGCCCGTTTGCGTGGAATGGGTTTCACCACCTGCCGTCCCTCAAAATAGCGGCTTGACCCATCGTTGGTTCAGTAGGTCAGGGTCCTGGGTTGCCGCATCTCGGCTTGACCATATATGCCATTCGGTTCCGTCTTAGCGAGCGAAAAGCGTCCAACCCCGATGTTTTCCTGCCAGGATGGGTGTTTAGTAGATATTCTGTGCCGTTCCAAGAGTGGGCGGCTTTGTTATTCCGGGCACGCAGGTGTCGTTAACACATTCTTAAGGCGTAGTTCGTATACTTTATGTACGAAGTTGTTTCTTGGAGACAATTGCAATGGATGCCACAAGAGAAGTACGAGAGACCCAAAAGGGCCTTCGCATCGCCACCGGCCTGATCAAGGTGCGTGGCGGTGAAATCTACGTTCAAATCGATGACGAGCGGATCATTCCGGTGCTTTCCGGCGGTATGGTCGAGGCTGCTCTAAACGAACTCGGGGGCCAGCTGGTAGAGATTGAACCCGGGGTTCCGTTTGGTTTAAACTAAGGCAAAGTCCCGCTTTCACAACGAGGGATCGCATGGAGCGATCTCTTTTTCGTTGAAACCGCTTGCTTGCCAGTCAAAAGCCTTTCCAATTGATGCGCTCCATCTTAGAATGTCCGCTGTACCCAACGTGGACTGGCGAAGCGATCCTGATCATCTCGTGGAAAGGACTGGCTCCTGTATGAATGTACTGGTGACCGGCAGCAGCGGTCTCATCGGCTCGGAAGCCGTTGTCTACTTCGACCGTCTTGGATTCAAGGTGAGCGGCATCGATAACAACATGCGAGCCGACTTTTTTGGTCCACGCGGAGACACAACCTGGAACCGCGATCGGCTTCTCGCAACCTGTCCGGGTTTTTCACATACAGACCTTGATATTCGCGATCGGGAGGCCATTGACCGCTTCTTCGTCCAGCATCAATTCGAGTTAATCATCCATGCGGCAGCCCAACCCAGTCACGACCTGGCTGCGCGACGTCCGTTTGATGATTTTGATGTCAACGCAACCGGCACACTCAACCTGCTGGAGGCCACCCGGCGGCATGCCCCGAACGCCATATTTATCCATATGAGCACAAACAAGGTTTATGGGGACGGGCCCAACCGAATCGCTCTGAAGGAGCTTGACACCCGCTGGGATTATGACGATCCGGAATACGTGAACGGAATCCCGGAAGAATTTCCTGTCGACCAATGCCTTCATTCACTCTTCGGCGCATCGAAGCTTGCCGGCGATATTCTCGCCCAGGAGTACGGCCGCTATTTCGGACTTAGAACGGGGATCTTTCGCGGAGGCTGCCTGACGGGCCCTTACCATTCGGGTGTCGAGCTGCATGGTTTCCTAAGCTACCTGGTAGGCGTCGCCTTACAGGAAAGCCCTTATACGATCTATGGCTATAAGGGCAAGCAGGTGCGCGACCAGATCCATAGTCATGATGTCATCAGCGCCTTCTGGCATTTCGCTCAGGATCCCCGTCCGGGCGAAGTCTACAACCTGGGCGGAGGCAAGGAGAATTCGGCCAGCTTGCTCGAAAGCGTAGCCCGCATCGAAGAGCTGACAGGCAAAAGACCTCAGATCACGTACTCGGAGCAGAATCGCATCGGGGACCATATCTGCTACTACTCTGACCTGCAGAAATTGAGATCCCATTTCCCGGACTGGAACTTGAGCTACTCTCTGGACGAGATCCTTGAGGAAATGATCTCAGTTATGCAGCGCCGCTGATCCTGTTCGGCAGATAAAAGGTCAACGATGCGCATTACGATCCTCAACCAGTTCTACCTCCCCGGCCTCGCACCCACAGGTCATCTGGCTGCTTCTCTCGCTGACCATCGCGCCGTGTTGGGGGACCATGTCACCGTGCTGACCAGCCGGGGAGGTTATGTCTCCAGCGAGACGTTGAGCGAGCCGGGCCGGAAGGGCAACCCGCGCGTGCTCCACCTCTGGACCCCTCGCCTCGGTAAGGCAACACGGATAAAACGAATTGTCGATTACGGGGCTTTCTTCGTCCAGGCCGCGTTTCGTATGCTGATTCTTCCACCGCAAGATCTTGTCGTCTCGCTAACAACCCCTCCCTTTATCGGCCTGGCCGCCGTGCTGCACAAACTTCTACACCGGGGGACGAAGGTCATTCTCTGGAATATGGATTGCTACCCCGAAATTCTCGAGCGAACTGGGGTCATCAAGCCTGGAGGGATCCTCGACCGTCTCCTGCTCGCCGTCAACCACTTCATCTTCACTCGCATTGATCATCTTGTTTGCCTTGATTCGGCGATGCTGCATTTGTTGACTACGCGGTATGCGCGTAAGGCAGGAAAACTGTCCGCCAGCGTGATCCCAAATTGGGAGCCCGGTGCTTTCTTTCCTCCTGATCGAAAGCCCACTCCATGGGTGGTGCCAGCTGAACTTGGAATCGATGACAGCTTCGTCGTTCTTTACCTGGGTAATGCTGGCTTTGGACATCGCTTCGAGAGCGTTATCGAGGCCGCTGAGCAATTAATAGACGAGGGTGTTGCTTTTCTCTTCGTTGGGGGAGGGGAAAAATGGCCCTGGCTTGCACAGGCGATTGAGGCAAGGGCTCTACCCAATTTCCACCTTCACCCCTATGTTCCCAAGGAAATCACCCCGGCAGTCATGGCGGCATCGGATTGTGCTCTGATCACGATGAACGAGGTCGCCGTGGGAGTGATCAGCCCGAGCAAACTGCACTCCAACCTGGCGATGCGGCTTCCAATTCTCTACGTCGGCCCCAAAGGGAGCAACGTCGATGACGCCATCCAGCGTTACAAAGTCGGCTGCAGCCTGCGAGAAGGGGATGTTGACGGTATCGTGGCTTTCATCCGTCAAATCCGGTCGAATCCGGAGATCTATAACGACTACGCCGACTGCGCACGCCGCGCCTTTGAAACGGCATATATCGACTCCGCAACCCTGCCCGAATTTGATCACCTGATTTCCGATCTCTCCAGTTCCCGCCAGGCTGACTAGCCCGGGCACGTCCCCTTTTGATGGCGGAAGTGTAAAGGCGCTCTGCTATAATTCAGAGGCTATGGCTATTTCACTTGAAGAAGTTCGCCACATTGCGTTTCTCGCACGGCTGGAGCTTACGCCCGAAGAGCAGGAGCTCTACGCTAAACAGCTGTCCGCCATCCTGGAGTATGCCGCCCGTCTGACAGAGGTGGACACCGACCAAATCCCTCCTACCGCCAGCGTGCTCCCATTGAAGGCGCCGCTGCGTCGGGATGTCGTCCGGCCATCCCTCCCCCACGCCCTCATTCTTCGTAATGCGCCTGCTACGGAGCGCGGCATGTTCCGAGTGCCCCCCGTTCTGGAATAGGCCGCCGAACCAGGGCATGCATTGAAAGCGTCCGCTCGATGACCTCGCTTACAGATATGTCCCTGCTCGAAGCGGCCGCATCTCTGAGGAGCGGTGATACCACCTCGTTGGCGTTGACAGAGGCCTGCCTCAAGCGTATCCATCAACTTGATCCAGCCCTGCACGCATTCCTGGCTCTCGCCTCCGACCAGGCGCTTGAACAAGCGCAAGCCGCAGATGCTGGGCTGCAGAAATGGCGCCGAGATCGCTCTCAAGAGCTTCCCCTTGTTTACGGCATTCCGCTTGCAATCAAAGATGTCCTCTGCCTGCAGGATGTTCCAACAACATGCGGCTCAAGGATACTGGAAGGTTTCCTCCCACCTTACACGGCAACCAGCGTCGCCCGGCTGCTTTCCGCCGGGGCTGTTGTGCTGGGCAAGACCAACACCGACGAATTCGCCATGGGGTCATCAACCGAGAATTCGGCCTACGGCCCAACCCATAATCCCTGGGATATCGGGCGTGTGCCCGGCGGCTCTTCCGGGGGTTCGGCCGCAGCCGTTGCGGCAGGATTGTGTTTCGCTGCGCTCGGAACCGATACCGGGGGCTCAATCCGTCAGCCGGCTGCATTCTGCGGTGTGACGGGCTTGAAAACATCTTACGGCCGGGTCTCCCGTTACGGCCTGATCGCGTACGGATCTTCACTCGATACGGTGGGGGCGCTGGCGCGCTCGGCGGCAGAACTTGCGCCGCTCTTCACCGTGATGGCCGGCCACGATGAACTCGACTCAACCAGCCTGACCGACCCGGTCCCAGAGGTTGACTTCGGAACGGTAACTCTAAAGGGAGTGCGTATTGGTGTGCCGGAGGAGTATTTCATCGAGGGCGTCCAGCTAGAAGTTGAGGCCGCTGTTCGCCTGGCAGTTCAGGTCATGTCCGAATTAGGCGCAACCATCGTACCGACCAGCCTGCCGCATACAGACCTTGCGCTTCCGGTGTACTACTTGATTGCACCCGCAGAAGCCTCGGCCAATCTGGCCCGCTACGATGCGGTCCGCTTTGGGCCGCGCATCGAGGCGGATGATCTTTGGGATCAGTACCTGCAGACACGGGGGCAGCTGTTCGGGTCGGAGGTCAAGCGCCGCATCATGCTCGGCACTTACGCTCTCAGTGCTGGCTATTACGATGCCTACTACGGCCAGGCGCAGAAAGTCCGCACGCTGATCAAGGCTGATTTCGACCAGGCTTTTGAATCCGTCGATCTGATCGCTTGCCCGGTTGCCCCAACGACTGCGTTCCGCATTGGGGAGCATGGGGACGACCCGCTTTCAATGTACCTGGAAGATGTGTTCACGCTGCCAGCTAACCTGGCAGGCGTGCCTGGCATCAGCTTTCCGGTGGGCTTTGATTCTAAGGGGCTCCCGATTGGTATGCAGCTCATGGCGCCCCCTCTGGGCGAGGCCCGCCTGCTGCAGAGCGCACACGCATACCAGCAAGTGACAGATTGGCATACGCGCCGACCCGCGTTGAGCTGATTGAGAGAAGGGGATTGTATGAAAATCGTCATTCCGATGGCCGGGTACGGAACCAGACTCCGGCCACACACCTGGTCAAAACCAAAGCCGCTTGTAAGCGTAGCGGGCAAAACAATCCTGGGTCACGTCCTGGATATGTTCAATTCTCTCACGGACCTGGAAGAGGTTGTCTTTATCGTGGGCTATCTGGGCGATCAGATCAAGTCGTATATGGACGAGACCTACCCGGAAATGCGCGCCTCGTACTTCGTGCAGGACGAGATGCTCGGACAATCACATGCGCTGTGGTTGGCTCGAGAGGTTCTTTCTGGCCCGATCTACATGGCGTTTGTCGATACGCTGATTGAGGTCGATCTTTCTCGCCCACCGAAAGCCGGCAGCCAGGCTGTCGCCTGGGTCAAAGAGGTCGAAGATCCCCGCCGGTTCGGGGTGGCGGAGGTAGACTCCGAAGGCTGGGTTGTACGTATGATCGAAAAGCCTCAGGATCCGCAAATCAACTTGGCCCTGGCTGGGTTCTATTTCTTCCAGCATTCAGAGACCCTTGTAGCTGCCATCGAGCAACAGATGTCACGCGACACCCGGCTTGGCGGGGAATACTACCTGGTCGACGCAATCAACATCATGCTCGACGATGGTTTGCGCATGAGCACTGAGCGGGTTGATATTTGGAAGGATTGCGGGAAGCCTGATGCGCTGCTCGATACGAACCGCTACCTGCTCTCGCATGGCCGCGATAATACCGGCGAGGCACAACAGCGGACCGGAGCGGTGATTGTTCCGCCGGTGTTCATACACCCTACGGCGGCAATTTCGGAATCGGTGATCGGCCCATACGCCTCCATCGGCCCCGAGTGTGTGATCCAGCGTTCGGTGATCAGCGACTCAATCCTGGAGCCGGGTGCATTTATTCAGGAAAGTGTTCTGAACGAGTCGCTGGTTGGAAAAGGCGCCCGGCTGATCGGAGCACAGCATAAGGTCAACCTGGGGGATCTATCAGAAGTCGATTTAGGGTGAACTCCGCCCCGCTCGCTTTCGGGAGGAGTCTCCTTGGCGGCAGGGGCAACTTGCCACTGGTATTCAAGGCTCTCGAAGTGCATGATAGGGCTGCATCGAAGATGGCTCATCTATGACAGAAGAACTGGTGGAGTGCCATTCCGAGTATACGTATGCCGAGCGGCCCGTTGCACTTCGCTGGCAGGGCGAACGACTCGAAATTAAGCATGTTGAACAGCGCTGGCGAATCCCGGGCGGACTACGGTTCAGGGTGATGGTTACAGACGGGCGTGTTTTTGAACTCTTCTATGGTGAGCTGTATGACGAGTGGCGTATTTCAACGGCTTGACTTGCTCAGGCTGGTTTGTTCTCAGACAGGAGATCTCAAAAATGCGTGATTTCATCGCTCGACGCATCGCTGCCGTTCCGCCATCTGGCATCCGCCGCTTCTTCGATATTGCCGCAACGATGGACGACGTTATCTCTCTTGGCATCGGCGAGCCCGATTTCGTTACGCCGGAACCGATCTTAAAGGCTGGCCTGCATTCACTGCAGCAGGGGGAGACTCATTACACCTCGAACTCCGGCATTCTGGAACTGCGGCAGGCGCTTTCGGCCCACCTCGAACGGCTCTACCAGGTGAACTACGACCCCGAGACCGAGCTGCTTATCACAGTCGGGGTCTCGGAAGCGCTTTACCTGGCGTTGACCGCCATTTTGGATCCGGGCGACGAGGTTATCGTCCCCACCCCGTGCTTTGTCTCCTACCAGCCAGAGGTCATCTTCGCCGGCGGTACGCCGATCGCATTGCAGACGCGAGTCGAAGACTCGTTTCAGGTCAAAGCCCAGGATGTGGCCGACCGCATCACGCCGCGCACCAAAGCGCTGCTCATTGGCTATCCAAACAACCCGACCGGAGCGGTGATGAGCAAACAGCGCCTGGGGGAACTCGCCGCGCTGGCAGAGCAACATGATCTGGTAGTGATCTCTGATGAAATTTACGATCAACTGGTATATGGCCATCAACAGGTCTGCTTCGCCTCCCTGCCCGGCATGCGCGAGCGAACGATCACGTTAGGCGGATTCTCGAAGGATTACGCCATGACCGGCTGGCGGATTGGTTACGCAGCGGCCCCGGCCGAAATTCTCGGGGCGATGCGAAAAATCCACCAGTACACGATCATGTCCGCTCCCACTATCGCACAATTCGCGGCCATCGAGGCGCTGCAAAACGGGGAAAGTCATGTCCAGCGCATGGTCGCCGAATATGACCGCCGTAGGCGGCTGATCGTCGATGGGTTAAACGAACTCGGCCTGGAGACTTTTGAGCCGCACGGGGCTTTCTATGCCTTCCCCTCCATCAAGGCCAGCGGAATGGACGACGAGACTTTTGCCGAAAAACTCCTGGAAGAGGAGAAGGTTGCCGTCGTACCTGGCAGCGCCTTTGGTGCAGAAGGACAATTCGTGCGCTGCTCCTATGCTGCGGCCTATGATGACATTGAGGAGGCGCTCGAGCGCCTGCGCCACTTCATGCAGCGTTATGGCTAGCTTGTGATTTCTCGGATGAATTTTTGCTCTGCTCTCTTCGATTCGATCGAGAGCGTTGGATCGAGTTAGGCCAACGATGAAAGACTCTCTCCGCGCAATTGAGCCTGTGATCGGGCTGGAAGTGCACGCAGAGCTGCTCACCCGGTCGAAGATGTTCTGCGGCTGCGCAGTCGTCGACTCAACGCTCGCTGAGCCGAATACTTCCGTTTGTGAAATTTGCACCGGTATGCCCGGCACTCTTCCGGTTATTAATGAACAGGCTGTCGCGTTCGCCTTGCTCGTCGCTCTTGCCCTGCAGTGCGACATCTCCGAGAGGAGCGTTTTCGCCCGCAAAAATTACTTCTACCCCGATCTTCCAAAGGGCTATCAGATTTCGCAATATGAGCTGCCTCTTGCTGTTAACGGCGTCCTGCCGATCTCGCTACAAGACGGCTCGAGACAGGTCAGGATTCGCCGCGTCCACCTTGAGGAGGATACCGGAAAGCTTACTCATGAGAGCGGTTATTCGCTGGTTGATTACAACCGGTCGGGGGTTCCGCTGCTGGAGATTGTCAGTGAGCCGGATTTAACATCCATCGAAGAGGTCAAGGCCTACGCCACAGCTCTCCGATCGCTGCTGCAGTACCTGGGCGTAAACAGCGGCGACATGGAGAAAGGCGTCATTCGCTTTGAGGCGAACGTCTCTGTCCGTCCCGTTGGAAACCAGGCGCTGTTTACTCGCACCGAGATTAAGAACCTGAACTCGTTCCGGGGAATGCTGCGGGCACTCGAGTACGAAATAGCCCGTCAGAGCGCCTTGCTCGAGGCGGGAGAGCCGGTTGTGCAGCAAACGCTGGGCTGGGACGAGGCGGCCGGAGTGACCGTGCCGCAGCGCAGCAAGGAAGAAGCTCACGACTACCGTTACTTCCCCGAACCCGATCTCCCCCCTCTGGTGACCGAGCGTGACTGGATAGATCGCCTGCGGGAGGGTCTGCCAGAGCTTCCCTTTGAAAAACAGGAACGATATATCAACGAGCTTCGACTGCCGGCCTATCTGGCCGGCGTATTGGCGGCCGAACGCACGGTGGCGGAATACTTCGAGGCTGCCCTGGCGAGTGCCCCTGAGATCGATCCTTCCAAGCTCGCCAATTGGCTCTCAAGCGACCTGTTTGGCCTGCTGAACGAGGCCGGCTTGACGATCGAAGAAAGTCGTGTTTTGCCCGCCGGACTGAGCGAGATCGTGCAGCTCGTAGAAGACGGCGTGATTAATGCTACAAGTGGTAAAACCATCTTGTCCGAGATTTTTAACCATGGTGGATCCCCGTCTGAGGTCATTGAGCGCAAGGGATTGGAAATCCTAAATGACCGTGAGGAGATCCGCTCCCTGGTAAATGAAGTTCTGGAGTCAAACCCCGAACAGGTCGACGCCTACCGGCAGGGGAAAGATGCCCTCGCCAAGTGGCTCTTTGGACAGGTGATGCGGAGAGCATCCGGTCGCGCTGACCCGGCCTTGGTCGAGGAAATCCTGGAGCGCCGCTTGCGGAAGCTGAGGCCAACGGATGGAGATTGAACGTCCTTCAAGCGACAAAGGTGATTTACGTCAGGCGACAGAACCTGATATGCACATGACAATCGAAGCAACCCATACAACGACGAGGGAAGAAACGTGAACGCATTTGAAATGGCACAGTCCCAATTCGACAAGGTTGCTAAATTGATCAACCTTGAAAGCGGGGTTTCGTCCGTGCTGCGTTGGCCGCTGCGCGAATTTCGCTTCCAGATTCCGGTTCGAATGGATGATGGCAGGATTCAGGTGTTCTTCGGGTACCGCGTGCAGCACAATGATGCCCGCGGGCCTTCAAAAGGGGGGATACGGTTCCACCCGAGCGAGACGCTCGATACCATCCGCGCCCTGGCAATGTGGATGACCTGGAAATGCGCCGTTGCTGATATTCCCCTTGGCGGCGGGAAGGGTGGCGTAGCTGTGGATCCGGCTACGCTGACAATCGGCGAGAAGGAGCGGCTTTGCCGCGGTTGGATCGACCAGATCTGGAAGAATATCGGACCACGCCAGGATGTCCCAGCTCCTGATGTCGGCACCACACCGCAGATGATGGGTTGGATGATGGATGAATACACCAAGCTGAGCGGCAAGTATCAGCCGGGCGTCATCACCGGGAAACCGGTTGGCGCTGGCGGCTCAGCGGGCCGCACCGAAGCAACGGGCTTTGGCGTGATCTATACCCTGCGCGAGGCAATGGAGCACCTGCAGCTCGATCCAACGAATGCAACTGCGTCGATCCAGGGCTTCGGGAACGTCGCCCAGTATGCCGCACTTGGCTTTAACCAATTCCTCGGGGGGAAAGTCGTTGCGGTCTCCTGCTGGGATCATGAAGCCAAATCGTCATTCACGTTCAGCAAGGACGACGGGATCGACGTGGCCTTTTTGCAAAGCATTACCGATATTTACGGCACTATCGATCGCGAACAAGCCAGTGCGGCTGGCTACGAAATCGAGGATGCCGATGCCTGGCTGAGCAAGGACGTTGACGTGCTTATTCCGGCTGCGATCGAAGCTCAGATCACGAAGGACAACGTCGGTCACATCAGCGACAAGGTGCACATCGTGGCGGAGGGAGCAAACGGACCGACCACGCCAGATGCTGAGTCACAATTATTGAAGAAGGACATCTTTGTGATTCCCGACTTTCTGTGCAACGCTGGCGGTGTAACGGTCTCCTACTTCGAAGGGGTCCAGAATGACATGAATTTCTACTGGACCGGCGAAGAAGTTCTTACCCGGTTAAACGAGAAGATGACGCATGCCTTCCAGGCAGTGCTCGGGACGTCCAAGGAACACAAGGTGGCAATGCGGGATGCTGCCTATATCGTGGCCATCGACCGGGTAGTCCGAGCGATGCAGTTTCGCGGCTGGCTCTAAATCACTGTCAAGAGCTCGTAAAAACCCAGGCACCTGGTCTTTTCGACGGGTGCCTGAAGTTATTCAGCAGGATTCTCTTATTCTTATTCATCCTTATTATGATGAATTATTAATATGTAGTAGTTATCGTAGGGGGTGTTGATATGTTGAAAACTCATCAGGGGGAGAAGGAACACCGTACTGGCAGGTGGTGAAATTCCCGAAAGGGATACAGGTGGGGGGGAGGGTGGCTCAATCTCTCCACAGGATGTTGTGGGCAGATTGTGGAACAAAAGGACTTAAGAGGGCGAAAAGGGTGGCCACCCCCATATGTGGGGCAAAATTACGACAAAAACCCATATATTGATGATCGGTCCGCTCAAAAGGGATGTGTTTCTCCCCAGAAGACGCTGGTTATCCACAGATATCCGCAACTTATCCACAGGTGTAAACCAATAATGCTGCTGGGAGCAGCGGGTGACGAATGATGACGAAGGAAGACAAGCCGTACGGTGAATTTCTGGGTCGTTGGCAGGATGAAATTCAAACGCTCTGGAACAGGATGCCCGTGGGCGAGCGCGAGCGTTTAATTGGCGCCATCCAGCAAATCCCCGGTGAGCGAAAGGGTTGGCGCGGCTTGATCGATCGTGCCGTTGAAGAACTCCGCTTCGCGACGGGTGCCCACAAACAAGTGGCGATTGTCGGTCCGGCAAATGCCGGTAAATCCACGCTATATAACCAGCTCATTCGCCAATCGGCGGATCGCGCTCTGGTGAGCGCAGTCCCCGGCACGACTCGTGAGCCACAGTTGGCAGAAGCCGGCCTTTTTCTGGTGGTCGATACGCCCGGGGCTGATGCAGTCGGGGCGGTTGGGGAGCTGGAGCGGGACAAAGCGCTGGCAGCTGCGAAAGAAGCAGACGTGCTCGTGGCGATGTATGACGCAACTCATGGAATTCGATCGCCAGAAGTTGCCTTGTTTGATGCCCTGCAAGCGCTGGACCGGCCGATGGTCGTTGTCCTGAATAAAATTGACTTGATTGGCAGAGAGCGAGCCTCGGTCATCGGGAAGGCCGCCGCCGCATTGAGCATTAACAGCGAGCAAGTCATTCCCTTGAGTGCGCTGAAAGGGGAGGGCATCGCCCGGGTGCTTCGGGCTGTTGCGAAAACTGAACCCGGAATCGCAGCCGCGATCGGTGCGGCACTGCCCGAGTACCGCTGGGACCTGGCACAGGTTGCGATTGCGCGCGCTGCCTCCACAGCAGCAGTAATCGCCTTGACGCCGCTGCCTTTCCTCGACTTTTTCCCGTTGGTTGGGGTGCAGGTAGCGATGGTGATTGGAATCGCTAGAATCTACCAAAAGCGGATGACACTGGCTCGAGCGCGCGAATTAATCGCCGCATTTGGGTTGGGCCTGCTTGGGCGGACCCTGTTCTATGAAATCAGCAAACTCGGTGGCCCGCCGGCCTGGCTGATCGGGGCGGCCGTTGCGGCTGGCACGACCGCCGCCATCGGATACGGCGCTACGGTGTGGTTCGAGCGCGGCGTGAAGGTGTCCGGTGAAACGCTGAAGCGAATCAGCGAAGTCGTTGTGGCCGAGATGCTCGAGCGGTTGAAGAACCTCGGCCGGCGTCGGCCAGCCAAAGACACCCTGCGCGAGCGTGTACGCCAGGCTCTGGAAGAGACGAGTGCGCTGAGCGAAGAGTGGGAAGCCGAGATATACCTCGAGGGGGATGAAGGCAATCAGGAGCGAGAGGAGAGCGGCGGTTAAAGGCCTTCTTATGAACGAGCCTATAAGCAGCGTAGGGGCGGGTTAACCCGCCCCTACGCTGTATTTGCATGCCGGGGAACGTGCTCGTCATCGATACCTAGATGCGAGCGGTATGCCCGGGAGGTCGCCCCTGCCCGAAAACCTTTACGCCGGCTCAAACCGCGCCTGGAAGAAGCGCAGCTGAGCCGGCTCATACACCATCTTAAGGCCGCGCGTCTTCTCTCGCTGCTCGTACACTTCCTTGATCGACTCAGCGACCACGTCCATATGTGCCTGCGTATACACCCGGCGCGGGATCGCCAGGCGGGTGAGCTCGAGCTTTGGGTAGCGGTGGTCACCGGTCTTCGGATCGCGCCCGGCGCTGACAACGCCACGCTCCATGCCTCGAATGCCCGAATCCAGATAGAGTTCAGCCGTGAGAACCTGGGCCGGGAATTGATCCTGGGGGATGTGCGGGTAAAAAGCCTTCGCATCGAGGAAGATTGCATGTCCTCCAACCGGTTCAACGATCGGGACCTCCCAATCCAGCAGCAGTGTACCGAGGTAACGCACCTGCTCAACGCGGGCCCGGATATGGGCGTCGTCCATTGACTCGGCGATGCCAATCGCCAATGCTTCCATATCACGCCCGGCCATGCCGCCGTAGGTGTGCAGCCCCTCATAGACTACGACCAGGTTGCGCAGTCTATCGAAGAGATCGGCGTCATTGACCGCGAGCCAGCCGCCGATGTTTACCAGGTGGTCCTTCTTGGCGCTCATCCAGGCCCCATCGGTATAGCTGCAGAACTCGAGCACAATCTCGGCGATGCTCTTCTGCGCGTACCCATCCTCCCGCAGCTGGATGAAGTACGCATTTTCCGCCAGGCGGGTGGCATCCAGGTAAATCTTGATCCCGTGACGATCGCATAGGGCGCGCAGCGCTTTCACATTGGCCATACTCACCGGTTGTCCGCCGGCCATGTTTACGGTTCCGGCAAGGCTGACGTAGGCGATATTCTCGGCGCCCTTCTCGTCGATCAAGCGCTGAAGTTTTTCAAGATCGACATCGCCTTTGAACGGATGCTGATTCTGCGGATCGTGGGCCTCGTCGATAATCACGTCGACAAACGTTCCGCCGGCCAGCTCCTGGTGCAGGCGCGTTGTTGTGAAGTACATATTTCCCGGCACGAACTGCCCGGCCCGGATTTCAGCCTGGCTGATCAAGTGCTCTGCCCCGCGACCCTGGTGAGTGGGGACGACGTGCTTGTACCCGTAGAAGGTGCGTACAGCCTCCTCCAGATGGTAGAAATTCCGGCTGCCAGCATAGGCTTCATCCCCGAGCATGATCCCCGCCCACTGCCGGTCGCTCATTGCGCTCGTTCCACTATCCGTAAGCAAATCGATGTAAACGTCCTCCGACCGGAGCAGGAAAGTGTTGTAGCCGGCGTCGACAATTGCCCGCTCGCGCTCTGCGCGTGTCGTCATATGGATCGGCTCGATCATCTTGATCTTCCAGGGCTCGGCCCAGGAACGCCGCCCGAACTGCTGGCCCATGGTCTTGTAGGAAGGTTCGCTCATAGCTCTCCTCGATCACCGGGGTTATCGGAATCTTTGCTGTTTGGTGCCCAATTATAGGCCGAGTTGGCTCGCGCGGCATCTTTGCACACAGATCTTCAGATGGAATTTCCGGGTTCAGTCACGTTTTTCGGGCGCGGGTGTTGTACAGTATGTATGGCAAGGAGGAAGCCTGCCCGGTGAACGAATACCCACCGCTGATTGTTGAAAACCTGCAGTTTCGATACCGCGACCGGGAAGAGCCCGCCCTGCAGGATATTGGGCTGCAGCTGGAAGCGGGCGAGATCCTGCTTGTTGCCGGACCCAGCGGATGCGGGAAAACGACTCTGGCGCGCTGCATCAACGGCCTGATTCCGCGTTCGTACAAGGGAGACCTGCAAGGCACGATTGTCATCTCCGGCCAGGATATGCAGGAGTTGAGCCTGGCGCGCATCTCCCAGTCGGTCGGGACAGTCTTGCAGGATCCAGAGCGACAGATCCTGGGAACGAAAGTCCTGAATGAAGTAGCTTTCGGGTTGGAGAACCTCGGCCTGGAGCGGGAGCAGATTATCGCCCGGTCCGAAAAGGCGATGGAACGACTGCGCATTTCACACCTGCGAAACCGCGAGACTTTCTCTCTTTCGGGGGGAGAGAAGCAGAAAGTTGCCTTGGCCGGTGTGCTGGCGATGCAGCCAGCCCTGCTGCTGCTGGACGAACCGCTGGCGAGTCTTGATCCGGCCAGCGCGGTCGACGCGCTGCAGATGGTGAGAGCTCTCGCCGACGAGGGGATGGCAATCCTGATCGTCGAGCACCGGGTTGAAGATGTGTTGAAGATCAACCCCGACCGGGTGATCTTCATGCAAGCCGGCAGAATAATCTACAACGGCTTGCCGGGCGGGCTGACCGATGCCGTTGATTACCACGAGGTAAAGCTTCCAGCGAAGAGCATCCTGCGCCTTGCCCGCAGTGAGCCCGCCGTAAAACAACCTGCTCCGCCCGGCCCCGGGACCGACACGTCTCACAAAATGCTCGTTCGTTTTGAAGGGGTCAATTTTCACTATCTGCCCGGGCAACCGGTGCTGCAGGAGATCAATTTCAATATCCGGGCCGGCGACGTGATCGCTATTCTCGGCGCAAACGGGGCAGGAAAGACCACGCTGGTGAAACATGCCATTGGTTTGCTCAAACCGACCTCAGGGGAGGTGTGGGTCGGGGATCGCCCGACCAGCGGCATGAGCGTTGCTCAGATCGCAAAAACCCTGGGGTATGTCTTCCAGAGCCCGAGTCACATGCTGTTTGCGCCCACCGTGAGCGAGGAGCTTGCTTTCGGACCGGGCAACCTCGGGCATTCGCCGCAAGATACAGAAAAGGAGGTGGAACAGGCAATTGATATCATGAACCTCGGGGGCATGGAGGCGGATCCGCCACTGGCGCTCTCGTTCGGCCAGCAAAAAAGGGTCAGCATCGCCGCCGTATTGGCGATGCGCTCGCGCATCCTGGTCATGGACGAGCCGACCGCGGGGCAGGACTACCGCAACTACACGGATTTCATGGATTCGATTTTGAGCCTTCCTGGTTTCGACGCCATCCTATTTATCACGCACGATGTCGATCTGGCCGTTGTTTACGCAAACCGGGTAATCATGGTCGGCGACGGTAAGGTAATTGCTGATGGTGAACCACACGAAGTACTGGGCGATTATGGCAGGCTGAAGGACTGCCGCCTGGTTCCGACGTCGCTGCTCGACCTCAATCTCGAAATGTATGATCGAACGGGAAGGTTCATGCGGGCGGAAGCCCTGGCCCATGTCGGCGTGTAAAACCACCCTTGCCCCGGCTCGCTACCTGTAAGTGAAGTCTCATGATCCGGAGGAGGAAATCATGAACGGTACAAAACCAACATCAGTCATCCTGTCCCTTTTAGCCGTGCTCGTACTCTTTTTGCTTGTCGTCTGGCTGGGACCGACGCTCAACCCCGACCTGCAGCTCGATGAGACCGCGCTGCTGCGCTTCGTGTTCGTCGCCATCGGGCTCCTGATCGTGTTCCTGGTTTACTGGGCCACGCGCAGCAACAATGCCTGGCGGGTGGGCACACGCGAGGTCGTCTATATGGCGATCGGGGCCGCACTCTATGCTGTGTTTTCCTATCTCTTCAACGGAACGGTCTTTGCCGTCCCATCCGTGAGCCAGGTCGCGCTGCGGCCGGCGATCTCGATCCCGATGTTCTTCGGGTATGCTTTCGGGCCGGTCGTCGGCTTCTTTACCGGTGCCGTCGGCAACATGTTTGGCGACGCGCTGACCGGCTTCGGGCTTTCCCCGCAGTGGAGCGTCGCTAATGGTCTGGTCGGCATGATCTCGGGCATGGCCGCGCTCTATATGGACAAGAAGAAGGCCATGAACACGGTGCTGTACATCAGCGCCGCCCTGGCAGCAGTAGCCACGCTGCTCTGGATCTTCAACCGCGATCTCTCCAATATGATGTTCTTCGACCCCGAAGCTGGAATCTTTGGCGATGCGACCATTTCAGTCTTCGCCGGGGTCTCGGCCGTGGTCGGGTTTGTGCTGGTCGTCGCGGTGCGGTTGATTTTCAAGGACAACATCGACCTGGCCTCGGCCGTGATCTGGTCGATGCTGGGCAACTTCATCGGCATTGGGTTCGCCGCCGTTTCCGATATCTGGATCAACGGCTTTTCGCCCACCGTGGCGATCGTCGGCGAGTTCCTGCCGGCCGCCGGGCCCAACATGATCTTCGCCGCCATCCTGGTGCCGCTGCTCGTCGGAGCCTACAACTCGGTTCAGCGCCAGACAGGACGCTGAGATATTCAAGGGAGAGGGCCGCCAGGCCGGCCCTCTCCCTTCCGGTGAAATATGCTCGTTTCCTGGCGATATCGAGAACGGGAATCGCTCGTCCAGTCGTTTGACCCAACGGCATGGTTTATCTTTTATTTCTGTTTCATCATCTCGACGCTCTTTTTCTGGGACATACGCTATCTGGCCTTCTTTGTATTAATCGCTCTTCTGGCGATCTTTAATTCGGGCGTGACGTTCCGCGAGTCGCGCCGGGCCTGGCTTTTCATCGGGGCGTTCATCACGTTCTTCGCGCTGCTGACATTCTTGACCGGCCGCGGCGGAGTCGAGGTGTATGCAGAGGAGCACACGCTGGCCACGCTGCAGGCGAACTTCACAATCTTCGGCTGGCAGCCGACTTTGAGAATCACGGCCGAGCGGCTGATGTTTGCCCTGGCGCAGCTGGCACGAGTCTTCAGCCTGGCAAGCACAACGATTCTCATCCCCTATATCATCAACCCCAGCCATTACGGAGTAGCCTTCCGCCGGCTGGGTCTGCCGGACAAAATCGCATATGCCATGGATCTGACCATGCGCTTTATCCCGACCTTCGGGCGAGATTTTCAACTCACGATGGATGCACAAAAGGCGCGCGGCTACGAACTGGAAAAAATACAGGGCGGGCTGATCGCCCAGGTGCGCAAGCTGGCACCGATCATGGTGCCGGTCACCATCCGGGCCATTGCCGGCAGCGAGGACATCATCGACGCGATGGATTTAAGAGCATTCGGGACCGGCCCGCGCACGTGGTTGATCAAGTTGAGTTACCGTAAGCGGGATTACGCCCTGATCGCCTTCGGTCTGGCAGTTCTCATCATTGCTTTCGGGCTCTCACTCTTCGGATTTGGCAGCTTTTGGGTGCCGCAAGCCTTGCTCAATCTGGCAAGGTAAGACCTCAAACTGCGCTACAAGAGGGCTTCGGCCACTTCTGCTGTCGTGTTGAAGATCGCATCGGCCCCGGCTGCTTCCAGTTCGGTCCGCTCTCCGAATCCGCACAGCACGGCTGCCGTTTGGGCGCCGGCGGCCCGGGCCGCGCGAATGTCGACCACGGTGTCGCCCACCATCAGTAAATTCTGAGGCTCAACGCCGAGCTGCTCACATACCCAAAGGATCGGAGCCGGGTGCGGTTTCGCCCGCCGTGCAGAGCGGGCAGTGGCAACGCAGGCGAAGTACTTGCGCAGATTATGTTCGTCTAAGAATCCATACGCGCTGCGACGCTCGCGCGCCGTTGCGATCGCCAGTGGGAAGTGCTCCGCGAGCGCGACCACCGAGTGGTACGCACCATCAACCAATTGCATACCTCTTTCCGGTTTCGCCCCGCGCAGCTGATAAAGCCAATCAACGATCGGACCGATGATCTGGTCCAGGCCAATTTTATCCAGCACGGCGACAAACGAATTTGCTGGCGACTCGAGCGCCATCACCAGCCAGCGCGCCGCCGATTGGACGTCCTGCTCAAGCAGGAAGCGGCGGAAGGGTTTCAGCCAGCCGGCGATACGTCGCAGGTAGGAATCGTCTGTATCGGCCAGTGTGCCATCGATATCGAAACATATGGCTTTAATCCGAGCTCTGTCGAGTGCTTCACTCATGGGGTAGGCCAAACTGGAAGCCGGATCGCATCGCGTATAGCGTTCCGCGTTTCTATATCAGGAGCGAGAATCCAGAGCGTTTGATTTGACTGGCGCAGGAAGAGCACCTTCGGCTCATCAGCGTTCCATTCCAAACCGCTGGCGGAATCCGCAGATGGCTCGCCAAAACGAGCCGTTCCGTAGGAGCGGAAGGCTTCTACAAATTCACGCGCATCACGAATCGTGTCCCATTGTGTTAATAGAAGCAGCACCCCCTCGCCAGAATCCTCTTTCTGAAATGCGAGCAGAAAGTCGCCCCCCCATCCCTCGGCCGCACCTTGAGCAGCGTCCTGTTCTAACTGCTCGAGCAGCAACATATACGTGTTCCACTCGCCGAAGGTGCCGTTTTCAACCTCGGTCCAGCCCACACCAAGGGTTTCTTCCATATCCGGTGGGGGCAGCTGGACCGGGGCATCACGCGGGAAGCGCTCAGGGTGCAGGATCTGCTCGCTGGAAAGGGGCGGGTTTTGATAAAGGGCGTCGACCCCCGCCCAGCCATCCTGCAGGTAGATCGCGCGAACGAAGGCCAGCCCCTGGAGATAAGGAAACATCATTTCGGCCTGGATATAGCCCGGTGCCGAATCGTAGGCGGGCATTTCGATACGGTCGAAGAACGCCAGGATATCCGTAAGGTCTTGCTGCCGTCCGAACGTGCGCAGCCACTGCTCCTCCAGCAGCGAGGCATCGCCTTCGATCAACGCCTGGATCGCGCGACAGCGGTCGATGTCCTCCTGGCAGCCAGGCTGCGAGTAACCGAGCGTCGTCCGGGGGTCATACACTTGATCGACCAGAGCGTGGGTGTACTCGTGAACGTAGGTCAAGCGCTCGATACCGCCAAATCCTCCACCGCAAACGATGACCATTTCATCCGTTTCGGGGTCGTAGAATCCGGCCGCCTGTTCTGCCAGCAAGGCAGCATACAACTGGCGCAGATCCAGGCCCGGTTGGACGAACCCTAACAGTGAGTAGAGCAGAGAATCGTTTACCGCTGCTTCTTCGCCATATTCCTGGAGCACATCGTCTTCGATTCGCTCTCGGAGCAATTGCGGGTCGAGTAATTCACGCTGCATTCCGGTTTGTGGTGAGAGCCCCCTCAGATCGGCGACCTCGCTTTCGATCGCGCGCATCTCGTCCAACAGGTTCGAATTTAACGGGGGACAGGCACCCTCGGGTGTGGTGCTGGGCAGGACCGTGGCGGAAACCGGTTGTGTGGCGAGAGGATCTGTGGGAGTCGAAGTGGGTTGCGGAGCCAGTGTTGGAGTGCCGGGGAGGGCAATTCCTGCGCAGCCGGCTGCAGTCATTGAAAATATCAGGATGGCGGCGAGCGTTCCTGGATGCTGCGCTGGCTGCATGGTCCTCTCCGTGAGTGTCAAATTCTATCAGAGATCAAGCGGTTTCTCCCGCGCGACCACTACCCCGGGGTCCATCAAGCGAAGCGACCGCCAGCCGCACGGTTTCAAGGTGGATTTCAACGCTATCCTCGATCCGACGGGAATAGCCGCCAGCGAGAACGATCGCCAATGGAATCGCTTGTTCCCGGCAAGCATCGAGCACCATCCCGTCACGCTGCGATAAGCCCGCCCTGGTAAGCGCCATGCGGCCTAATGCATCGTCCTGGAAAGGATCAGCTCCAGCGAGGTAGATCACCAGCCCCGAGGAGGTGTGCGCAAAGAGCCGTTCAAGTGCATCGGCAAGCGCCTCCAGATAGGTATCGTCGTCAACCCCGTCCGGCAGGGCAAGATCGAGATCGCTGACGGATTTTCGAAAGGGAAAATTACGCTCAGCGTGAATTGAAAACGTGGTCACAGTTGGATCACCGGCGAAGATCTCGGCCGTGCCATCTCCCTGGTGTACGTCACAATCGATAATCAAGATCTCCCCGATGGGTTGATGGGCTTGAACTTCGCGCACAGCGACAGCCACGTCGTTGAAGACGCAGAATCCAGAGCCGAAGGATCGGTGAGCGTGGTGCGTTCCGCCGGCTAGGTTCATCGCCAACCCGGTCTCGAAGGAGCGGTGACACGCGGCAATTGTCCCCCCGACGGAGCGGCGAGACCTCTCCACGAGTTCCGGAGACCATGGGAAGCCAATACGGCGAATATCACCCGCCTTGAGGGAGCCGGCCTTGACCTGTTGGAGGTATTCAACGCTGTGCACCCGCAGCAGCTGGATATCATCGGCCGAATCCGGGATGTGCAGTAAAACCCGTTTTTTGAGTACGCTCCGCTCGATGGCTTTGCGAAGCATGGCATACTTCCTCAGCGGGAAGCGGTGCCCTTCGGGCAGAGGAAACTCGAAGACATCGGAGTAATAGAGCGGGAGCCGTGGGCGCCCTTTGCTACTTGCGTCCACGTGCATCCTGTCTTGTATAAGGGGGTGCATAGTAGGAGTTCCAGGTTTGGGCGTAATCCCTGGCTTCCCGCTCCCAGTGGGCGTCATCCCAACCGAGCTCTGGTTGGACGATGGTGCGAATCTCATCAAGTTCGTTCAGCCCGCCGCCGGGCAGCGTGAGCGCAAGCCGCATCCGGCGCGAGAGAAGATCATCGAGATGGACGACGCCCTCCGAGCGGGCCGCCCAGCGCAGCTCGGCCCAGAGGGCAGGAAGAGCGCCAATCAGCTCGGGTTCCGGTTCGCCTGCGCACTGCAGCACCGAACCCGCCTCTCGGCCGTAGCGCCCAAGCAGCCGTCCTCGGGTGGACGGGGTAAGGCAATCTAGATCCCCAGACAGAGCGGGAAGCTCATCCAAGACGCGTGCTTTCCGGAGCGGCCACACTCCGACGGGCAACCGGCGCCGCACTCGTTTCAATGCGTCGATAGCCATTGTTCGGAAGGTGGTCAGTTTGCCGCCGGTCAAAGTCACCAGGCCTTGTTCATCCCACAGGATGTGCTCGCGCGATTCCTTCGAGGGGTCTTCCTTGCCCGTATCAAGCACGCCGCGCACTCCAGCAAAGGTGCACTGAATGTCAGACTCGTCCAACGCCGAGGCAGGGAAAGCCCGGCGCAGGCCATTCAGCAGATAATCAATCTCTCCCGGGCTCATCGTGGGCTCGCGGTTGATGTTTTCGGTGTGATCGACGTCCGTTGTCCCGAACAACGTTACACCCTCCCAGGGAATTGCGAAGACAGGCCTGCCGTCCGAGGGATGGAGGAAGGTCACGGCTCGAGTAACCGGCAAACGCTGCCAGGGAAAGACAAGGTGTCCGCCGCGCAGTTGGCGCAGCCGGGGTCGGCCTCCGACGCTGGCCCGCAGCCCATCTGCCCATGCCCCGGTTGCGTTGATAACCACACCGGCCCGGACCTCGATACTGGGGCCAGCATCAGGCAGGGAACGATCCGATACGAGCACTCCGTGCACTTCGCCATTGCGGCCAAGCAGGAGTTCATCGACGCGGGCGTAGTTAAGGGCGAGTGCGCCATCTGCGACCGACTCGCGGATGACGCGCAGCACGAGGCGGGCATCATCGGTTTGAGCATCGAAGTAGCGGTAGCCGCCGACCAACCCCTGGTTAGTCAGCGGCGGACAGAGCGCCCGCATCGCCTCGGCTGAATAATGGCGGTGCCCCCACTGTAATCCCATCAAATCGTAGAGCACCAAGCCCATGCCAAAGACCCAGCCAGGCACGGAATCCTCCTTGGAATTGGCCAGCAGGAAACCAAGCGGCGTAATCAACCCCCGACCTTCACGCAGAAGGTGTTCCCGTTCCTGAACGGACTCGAGCGTGAGGCGCAGCTTGCCATCCCGCAGGTAGCGCAGGCCGCCATGCACCAATTTCGATGAACGGCTGGATGTTCCGGAAGCGAAATCCCCAGCTTCGAGCATCAACGCCCGCAGCCCGGCTCGAGTTGCTTCACGAAGAATACCGGCACCGGTGATCCCGCCGCCGACGACGATCAAATCAAAAGGTTGTGATACCTGGCTCCAGACCTGTTCTCGCCAGCCTTTACCCCACACGGGATTTTTCCTCTCTGCCCTCGCCATTCATACTATAGCGGCGTTCGTACCAAAAGTGCAGACGTGATGACGGACTTCTTGCGGCGTCAGCGGCCGGCGAACCATTTATGGGTACAATCCGGTCAAAATACATATCGAATGGAGGGAAAGCCTGATGTGGCAGGATTTTAAGAGCTTCTTGCAGCGCGGGAATGTTCTCGATCTGGCCGTGGCTGTGATCGTTGGCAATGCGTTCGGCGCCATTATCAAATCGCTGGTCGACGATCTTTTAATGCCCCTTGTGGGGGTGCTGATCGGGGGAATTAATTTCACCGGTCTGGCACTTAAGGTAGGAGCGGCCAAGATTACTTATGGAAATTTTCTACAGGCGATCGTCAATTTTCTGATTATCGCATTTGCGCTCTTCATGGTGGTGCGCGCTTCGACCCGCCTGGAAGCGAAAAAAGCTGAACCGGCAGAGCAAGCTCCCGAACCCGATCCTGAACTGAAGCTGCTGGAGGAGATTCGCGATCTGCTAAAAGCAAGCCGTTAAATTTGCGTGTCCGAGGGGTCTGCCGCGATCAGTTTGCCGGGATTGAGAATTCCGGCCGGATCGACAGCCTGAGCAAAAGCTCGAATGAGTTGCACGCCCAGGGGGCCTTTCTCGCCCGGCAGGTCGTCCCGGTGGTCCAGCCCTACGCCGTGCTGGTGACTGATGGTACCTCCGCCGTCCAGGATCGCGTTGCTGGCGGAGCGTTTTGCCGCACGCCAGGTTGAAAGCGTCTCGTGCGGATCCTCTGAGCGCGGAAAGATGTACGTTATGTAGAACCCGGCTCCGTCGGCATACAGGTGCGAGAGATGAGAGAAAGCAAGGCCGCCCACACCTTCTACCTCAAGTACGTTGCGTATGCCAGCCAGCGCGTTCACGCGAGCTTGCTCGAATGCGTTCCAGGAGACGGCGCTCTCCAACGTGTCGAGAGCATATCCCATCTGCCACAATGTATTCCTCAGATAGGGGCTTTTAAACCTGGAATGCGCCCATTCCTTACCGATCAGCGTGCCGGCGTTGAGTCCTCCGCAGGATCGAATTACATCCAGCGCCTGCTGGCGAATCTTGGTTGCATCAACACCTCCTTCGGCGCTGATGCCCAGGATCATCAAGCAACGTCCTTCTCCGTAGCCCAACAGCGAGAGGGCGTCGTGAGCAAGCTTGAGCAAGCGCTCCCGACCGGCCAGGGCGAGCGTGGTTTCGGTTTCCTGGGCATCACTGAGCCGGACCATGGATAGTGGGACTCGGGATTGCACCAGCGCGCGTGCCGCATGGCGGCCATCTTCCCAGGCATGGAAGAACACGCCCCAAAAGAATTCCTGCACTGGAAGCGGCCGCACTCGTAGGACGGCCCGGGTGATTACTCCCAGGCGCCCCTCTGAACCGAGCACGACCTGTCGCAAATCGGGCCCGGCCGCGCTGGCCGGCAGCGGAGGCAGCTCGAATTGGCCGCGCGGTGTCTCCACCTGGCCGCCGGCGAAGAGGTCCTCAATGCGCCCGTAGCCATAGGACTGCTGGCCGCTGGACCGGGTGGCGATCCAGCCCCCGAGGGTCGAATATTCCCAGGACTGCGGAAAGTGACCGAGTCGGTAACCCAACCTGCCAAGCTGCTCCTCGATCGTGGGGCCGGTGGCGCCGGCGCCAAAGGTTGCCAGACGGCTTTCCTCATCGAAAGACAGCAGGCGGTTAAAACGCCGCATGTCGATGGTCAGCGCGGGAGGACCACCGGGAAGCGGGTTGATGTGACCGACGACGCTCGTCCCGCCACCGTAAGGGATGATGCTCGCAAGGCTGCTTTCGGCAAAGGCAAGCAGTTCAGGGACATGATCAGGACGCTCTGGAACTGCAACGCCATCGGGGAACGCCTCGATCACGCCCGAGCGCAAGGCAATCCAGTCCGGCAGGCTCTGGCCGCGAGCGTGCAGCAGCCGGGAGAGTGGATCCTTCTCAATGAGGGGGTGATCTCTTAACTGGGAAGGGGGAATCGTGCGCAGTACGTGCTCGATGTCTGCGTCAGGGGAGCGGTCCCCCGGAGGCACCTTCTCCTGCAGGTAGGAAACAGCCGACTCGGGCAGCGGGTATGTGACCGAAGTATCGCCCCATCCATTCCATCGCCTCATAACGCAAACCCCTCTGGGATTATGGCGGCCGGACCCACTCCATAGTATGCATCATCCTTTTGAGTTGTACACGTCTGGCAATCGCAGGACCTTGCTCGCTGCGGATCGAAATCGCGTGCGATTCACAAGGGTGGACGTGCTGCCCGAAACGATCGATGAACGGACGAAGAGCGCCCGGAATTTTCAAGGACAAAATATTAAATAGTGAGCTTCTGCATTCCTGGGGAAAACAACTTGGTTCCCGCAGACCTCTCAGTTGACTCTCATCCAAGGTTAAGAATCTGCTAAGGCGCATGTGCGAGCGTGGTACTGGGATTGGGTACGGACAGCTCGTGGTCTGTTGGCCACTTGTATGACAATCCGAAGTTGATCTTTTGCATGCACTGAGACACTGAGAGAGGATTACAATAACCGGCGTGAGCAATCAAGCCAACAAACCCGGCAGCGACCACGAATACCCACCTGTTTGGGAGAAAGTTGTCCCGATAGCTCTGTGGGTTTTGGGCGGCATCGTCGCGATTCTAATTCTGCTCATCTTCGCAGTCGCCCTGGGCATACTGCCGAGAGCGGCTTAGTTCTGCCAGGGGCGAGATAAGGGAACTCTTCTGGAGGCGCAGCAATGACACTTCTCAATACTTTCGTGCCGTTCCTTTCGAGCGCGATCAGCATCATCTTTGCATTTTTTGTCTTCCGCCGATATGCGGCGAGCAAAAAAAACCACCTGCTCCTGTGGGGGATCGGAATGGTTTTTTATGCCATCGGCGGTTTCAGCGAAGGATTTTACGGTGCTTTCGGTTGGAATCCTTTTATCTTCCGATTGTGGTATCTCTTTGGGGCAATGCTGGTTGCGGCCTGGTTAGGACAAGGAACAGTGTACTTATTAGCCCGCCGGTCCTGGGCTAACGGATTTATGCTGTTGCTGTTCATCGGCTCAGTGTATGGCTTGATTAAGGTATTTGGGGCCGAGCTTGATCCTAGTTTAATGACGAGCGGACTGCATACAGGAAGCGAGATGAGCGGGCATGCGATCGTCAGCTCCGGTGTGCGCAATTTGACGCCGATCTTTAATCTCTATGGTACCGTCATGCTGGTGGGAGGCGCTGTCTACTCTGCCTGGATCTTCTGGCGGAAACGGGTCCTACTGCACCGCACGCTGGGAAACATCCTAATCGCGGCAGGGGCTATGCTGCCTGCGTTCGGCGGGGCGTTCAGCCGAATGGGAATCAGCGGTGCCCTATACTTGAGCGAGCTGTTTGGTGCAGTGTTGATGTTCGTGGGTTTTCTGCGGGCTACAACGCCGATCAAAGAAAAGGATGCCGGACCGGAGATGATAGCCGCGTAGCCAAGATCTAGAAGGCATTTTGCCTGGAATGTAAAGAAGCCACCGAGCGGCCAGGTTCCCGGCCGCGGTGGCTTTTATACCCAGGTAGGTGTGTGGGCTTGCGTTTCCCATAAACGCGACTGTAACTTCTCCTCGGTGGTCTTGATTTTTACAGGGTAACGGGAGAACAGACAGCAGGCCGCCTGACAAAATCCTGCCAGGCGGCCTGCTGATCAAGGCGTGTTAAACTTTCGTTTCAGGAAGTCGGTCTGGCTCCCAGCGTTACCTGCAGATCGAGCGGCGAACCCTCGCGCAGGATATGCAGTGTCACCTTCTGGCCAACGCTGGTGTCCTCGCTCAGGTACGAAAGCAAATCGTCAAACTGCTTCACGCTGACCTTGTCGATTCCGACGATCAGGTCGCCGCCCACCTGGACCGGTACACCGTCGATCGTGGTCTCGTTGGCGCTGCCCTGCAGGCCAGCCTTCTTCGCCGGACCATCCTGATCAACGGTGATCACAAGCACGCCGGTTTGCCCGGGATCCAGGTTCATTGCTTTCCGCAGCTCTGGCGTCAGGTCCGTTCCCGAAAGTCCCAACCAGGGATGCGAGAAGCTGCCCTTGTCGATCAGCACCGGGACGACACGCGCCACGATGCTGGAGGGTATTGCAAACCCCACTCCGGAGAACTGACGCACGCTCGATTCGATTGCCGCGTTCACACCAATCACCTCGCCCTGCAGATTCATCAGCGGGCCCCCAGAGTTGCCCGGGTTGATGGCGGCATCGGTCTGAATTACGTTCGGGATGCTGAACGTGCCGCCGCTTGAAGTGGTCGATTGCGAGGCCAGCGTTCGGCCGAGCGCGCTGATGATGCCGGTCGTCATCGTGCCCTCCTCGCCAAAGGGGTTGCCGATCGCCACCACCGAGTGCCCGACTCGCAGCGTAATTGAGTCGGCTAACGGCAGCGCCTGCGTGCCATCCGGCAGGCTGGCAACTTTGATCACGGCCAGGTCGCTATCGGGGTCGGACCCAACAACATCGGCCGTTTGGCTTGAGCCGTCAGAGAAGACGACGGTTACGCGGTCGGCTCCATCGATGACATGGTAATTGGTCACGATGTAGCCCTGTGAATCGTAGACGAAGCCCGAACCCTGTGCATACTGGAAGCCGCCCTGTGGGCTCTGCGGCAGCTCCGGAAAGCCGGGGGTCTGCGGGATGGACAAGGATGTTCCATTATTTGGCTGGCGAACCTGAATGCTTACAACCGACGGGTTCACCCGGTCGTACAGATCGGCCAGCAGGGTGTCCATGTCGGCGACTGTGTTGACGGTAATTTGCTGCTGGGTTTGGGGCTGTACTGCTGTATCGATCGGGCTGGCGGCTGCCGTCGCACAAGCTCCGAGCGAAGTTGTCAGGAGCAGGCTGATGATTACGAGGCCCGCCCGCTTTGTTTCTAGGCTTTTCATATTGATCACCTCCACAAACGCCTCATTTGACGCAGTAAGCTGAACCTAAAGGCAGCCGTCCAGGAAGTACGGTCATTGCCCCCGGGTCCGCGCGTCTTTATATCGCGCCGAGCTTAAAAGCGTATTAGAGAGTTATGAAGATTTCGTCTATCAGGATGCGTGTAACAGGTGAGCGACTAGGCCAACAAGCAGGGGGATTGGCAGCCCGAGGCTCAGGCGCAGCGCGCTGAAGCGCCAGCCGAGGAAAGGCAGCTCGAAGGAAACCGAGAGCAGAGCCAGCGTCGACCAGGAGGTGATCATCGCCAGCGTTGGCCCCAGGCCAGCCCCGGATTGGTAGATCGTCGCGATCAACGGGAAGACGACATAAGGTCCGCCCGGCAGCAGCATGCCGGCGGCTGTCCCAACCAGGAGTCCGGTCAGACCTGTTCCGGGGCCGAGCCACGACCGCACCAGGGCCTGGGGTTCGAGAGCGTTCACATACCCCACGATGATGAAGGCGACGATCAGCAGCGGCAGCGTGCGCCGCAAGGTAACCCAGCCTTGACGTATCGCACGAGTGTGGCTGCCGTCCCCACGGCGGATGGCGACGGCCAACAGGATCAGAGCCAGCAGGATCAGGACCAGCGTGGCTAGGTCCATGGCGCCATCTCGCGAATTCGCCCGATCGTACGGCCGAAAAGCGCCTCGGCTGCAAAACCCAGCAGCGGAGGGACGACGAGCGTCAACCCGAATCGCAGCAAAGTCAGGTAGGAGCCGAGAAGCGCAAATTCATACGGCAGCCGCGTGATCGACCACAGGTTCTTCGCCGTCACGAATGCGACCAGCACACCTACGCCGGCCCCAGACCCCAACAGGCTGCCGGCGATCGGATAGTACACATACGGCCCCCCCGGAATGAGCGCTCCGGCCAGGCAGGCCAGCAGGATGCCGCGCCAACCCGAGCTCGAGCCGAGCCATTGTTCGACCATCTGGCGCGAGACCAGCACCTGGGCTAGGCCGGCAATCAGGAATGCTGCCAGCAAAAGCGGCGTCACGTTGAGTAAAATCTCGCCGCCTAGCTTCAATCCGGTGAGCGCTAACGCGACACCGCCGCGCCGCCAGGCGATGAACGCCAGGATCAGTACGATGGCGGAGAGAAAAACGATCGTCCAGTCAATTTTGCGCTTTTGCATAGCGGTATTCTGTTTACATACCTGGATTGCGTCAAGCCGGGCAAATCCTTACAGCAGCTGCTCGAGGGCGGTCACCAGCGCCGTGAGATCCTTTTCGTCGTTGTACGCCTGCACAGAAGTTCGCAGTAAGTTCAATCCGGACCAGCGCCGGGCGACAATTTCAATCCGGAAGCGCTCGAGCAGTTCGCGCTGGAGCCGTTCGGGATCGCATTCTGGGAGCTCCATGCTGAACATCTGCACGGGGTCTGGCGATTCGTAGTTTGTCAAAGGCTGGAGACCGAGACCTTCGTGGAGACGGGCTTGCAGGTCTTGCGCCAGGTTGCCGCAGCGCTGCCGGACTGTTTGCCAGTCGTTCTTGCGTTGAAACTCAATCGCAGCTGGTACCGCCAGGAAGGCGGCCAGGTCGCGCGTGCCCTGCCACTCGTGCTGGTCGATGAAAGGCGAAGCGCCGGGCTTTTCTGGTTCCCAGCCCCAGCTGACGACCAGCGGCTCGAGCTGGTCCTGCACCTCAGGCCGTGCGTAGAGGAAGGCCGAACCCTTCGGCGCGCACAACCATTTATGGCACGCGCCGGTGTAGATGTCGGCTCCAAGCTGAACCAGGTTCAGTTCGAGCTGACCCGGGGCATGGGCCCCGTCGACGATGGTGAGAATCCCGGCCTGGCGGGCACGTTCGCATATTGTTTCCACCGGGAAGCGCAGCGCCGTCGGGCTGGTGATGTGGCTGATGAAGATGACAGATGTGCTTTCGTTTACGCCGCTCCAGAACCGCTCAACGAACTGCTCTGGTGATGTTAGCGGGACCGCGATCGGCTGCTGAATGTAACGGGCACCAGTCTTCTGGCATACGAAGCGCCAGGTGCGGTCCATCGCGCCGTATTCGTGATCAGTCGCTAGAATTTCATCGCCGCGGCCGAGATCGAGGCTGCGGGCTACCATGTTTATGGCGGTGGTTGGATTGGGGAAGTAGACCAGGTCATTGGCGGCGCAGCCCAGGTATTCCGCCAGTTCCTGCCTGGCGTTGGCCAGCAACTCCACCGCTCGCCGGCCGAGGAGCTCCACCGGCTGCCGTTCGAGCTCGCGCTGCCAACGCTGGTACTCGGCAAAGACCGGTGCCGGGCAAGCGCCGAAGGAGCCGTGGTTCAAATAGATGACATCCGGGTCGAGCAGGAATAAGTCCTTCATCTGTGCTCCTTATTATCTGACGATCCACGCAGACTCTACAACTGAACCGAACCGTTCACCACGACGTGGACGGTTGCGACATGGCAGATCTTGGAGAATGATGTTATGTTGTCACAGATTTGCTCGGGTTTGCGTTGTATCAATGAGAGGGTTGCCTCTCCTTTCGGTTCGGCTACGCTGGATGAACGTGCCCAGCCGGCTGACATAAACTGTGAGGGACGCATGAATCACCGATATATACGCCGCATTCTCGTGCTCGCAGGAAGCGTACTGGTTCTGGCCTCGGCCTGCACCCCATCTCCCGTTTGCGATCCGGTCTACAACGTGACCAAAACCGCCGACACCAATGATGGCGTCTGCAGCGCGTTAGACTGCTCGCTGCGCGAGGCGGTCGATAATGCCAATGCCTGCCCCGGTGCACAGATCATCAACCTTCCCGCCGGCAACTATCCACTCACCCGGGTCGGAGCTGACGAGGACGTCAACGCGACAGGTGACCTGGACATCACCGACGACCTGACCATCGCAGGAGCTGGAGCGCCTTCGATCAGCGGGGAGGATCAGGACCGTATCTTCGAGATCTTCAGCCCAGCCACGGTCGACCTGGAGCTGATGATCCTGATTAACGGTCGCGCCCAACTGGGCGGGGCGATCCGCAATCACAGCAATCTGACGATCGGCAATGGATCGATCCACGACAACGTGGCCGCCGTGCCACCGGGTGGCCTTGGCGCCTCCTCCGGTGGCGGGATTTTCAATGAGGCCGGCACGTTGACTCTGAACGGCACGCAGATCTTCGGCAACACGGCCGATGAAGGCGGGGGCATCCACAACTTCGCCACAGCCTCGTTGTTTGCGACGGACGTGCTGCTGCAGGGCAACAATGCTAACGACATGGGGGGCGCGTTGTGGGTGAATTTCGCGTCCAATGCCACCCTGGATAACGTCGAGCTGCGCGACAACGACGCTACGAACCACGGAGCCGGTATTTACAATGATGGGCACCTGGACGGTACCGGGATCACCTTTGTGGAAAACGTCGCCGGATTGAACGGCGGCGGAATGTGGAATGGCCCGGATGGCGAGGCATTCCTGTACGACGCCTGGTTTACCAACAATAACGCCAGCACCGGCGGCGGGGTCTTTAACCAGGGCTTGACCCACCTCTATCGCAGTGGTGTGAATAACAACACCGCCTTCGGGGGCTTGGGCGGCGGCGCCTACAATGATGTCCCCGGTGCTCTTTTCCTGCAGAACACGACCGTCAGCTCCAATATGATCGTCGCACCACCCGGACTGCCCGGTGGCTCGGGCGTGTTTAACATTGGTGATATGCGGCTGGAATTCATAACGGTCGCCTACAACAACGTCGACGGCCTGCGCAACGACGCCGGCGGGACGATGACCATCCGCAGCAGTGCACTTGCCTACCACTCCGGTGGCAACTGCAGCGGAACGACGCCGATGAATCCCTCGATTGGCTTCAACATCTCCGACGATGCCAGCTGCGGTTTCATAGAGCCGTCGGACCTGAACAGCACCGACCCTCTGCTCGGGCCCCTGGCATCGAACGGCGGAATTGCGTTGAGCCACATGCTCAGCCCGGGCAGCCCGGCGATCGACAGTGGCGATCCGGATAAGTGCATCTCGGAGGACCAGCGCAGCGTTGCGCGCCCCCAGGGGGCGTGGTGCGACCGCGGCTCGATCGAGGTCGAAGCTGCCGCCCCTGTCCCGACCCCAACACCCGTTCCGGCGACGCTGGGGACCGTGACCGGAGCCCTATGCTATCCCTCTGAGGGCATCCCGCCGATGGACCTGTATTTCTTGGACATCGGAACCCAGGTTGTCACATCCTTCCCGCATTTGGATGGTACGGCCAGTTACAGCGTCGACCTGCCGCCGAGCGCCTACGTTGCCTACGCTTATCCGCAGGGGTACAACATCGGGGGCTCGTATTCACAGGCAGTCCTGTGCGGACTGACCGTGAACTGCACCGATCACAGCCTGATCCAGTTCCCGGTCGTCGCAGGTCAGGTGACGAGCGATATCGATATCTGCGATTGGTATGGCCAGCCTGGAGATGTGCCTGCCCCGGACGGGAGCATGCCCGCCACGCCCACCCCCACCCCGGTGGCGACCCCGATGGCGAAGTTCATCATGAATGCCTTCTGCCGCAAGGGACCGAACACGGGGTACGGTACTTCAGCAGGGTACGAGATTGGGCAGGAGGTGGAGCTGATCGGACGCAGTGAGCCGGGTATTCCTCTCTGGTGGTACACCGTGCTGCGCTGCTGGGTGTCTGATTCGACCGTCGAAACAAGTGGGCCGGTGGACGGACTGCCGATCATTCCAGCGCCGCCGACGCCGGTTCCGGAGACACCGCCTGAACCTCCGGCGCGCTTCCGGATCAGCGAGTCGCTGTGCGACCCGAGGCAGTACCGGGTCACCCTTTCCTGGATCGACCGCGCTGATAACGAGAATGGCTACCGGCTTTACCGGGACGGGCAGTTGATCGCCACACTGTCAACCAACGCGGCCGGCTATGTCGACAATCCGCCGCGCGGTGGAGCGCATTCCTACGCTCTGGAGGCGTTCAACGATGGCGGCGCCTCGACTCAGGTGACAACTCAGGACCAGGGCTGCAAGTAACCCGGCGTAAAGGCGAAAGCCCTGATGTAACCGTAGGGGCACGATTTATCGTGCCCCTACATCACACCGCGATCCTTTTATCAGGGACCATGACCGACGTCCTTTATGTCGCCGGGTTACTTGCGCTGGGGGGCGCCCCACTCCTGCGATATGTCTCGCTCCCTCTCTGATCGAGCAGACCGTTTATAAAAGTCATGCCCAATAACACATCAGGGGTACGGCACCGTCCCCCTACCCATAATAAAGTATGCCCCCGGTTTTCTATGGCAGGAAATTAAGCGGATTGACCCGGCCCCAGATGTCGCTGCGCATCTCGAAGTGCAGATGCGGGCCGCTGGAATTGCCAGTTACGCCCATCGTGCCGATAGCGCCGCCCTGGAAGACAGACTGCCCGCAGCCAACGCTGATGGTGTCAAGGTGGGCATAAAGCGTCTGCCAGCCTGTGCCGTGATCGATTACCACGACATTGCCGTAGCCGTAGTTGTTCCATCCAGCGTAGACCACAACGCCCGAATCGGACGCCGTAATCAGGTTTCCGATGCTTCCGCCGATGTCGATCGCCTCGTGCAGGCCAGGCACATAGTGGTAGCCTGAAAGCCAATGTGAGGAAGTTGGCCAGCTAAAGACCCCATTGCCGATCGCTCCGCTCGAGACCGAGCCACAGTAGCCAGGGCCGAGGATGCTGGCCGCGGCCGGATTGGCGCGTGTAATCGCAACCATCTGCCAGCTCGGTGGGTCGCGCTGGCCATCCGGAATGACGATTAATGTGCCGGGATCAATCTGGGGATCAGCGAAATCAATATTAAATCCCAGGTGATTTCCGGGCCATTCGACGATCTCTTCCGGCGAGGAATGGAACATCCCCGCCACGTTGTAAAGCGATTCGCCTTCTTTCCAGGGGTAAAGCACGCCGTCCACCGGCGGGATATTAAGCTCCTGGCCCGGGCGCAGCGTGTGCGGGTCGGCCTCGAGCGTGTCCCAGTTGCCCCATAATACCGACTGCGGGTCAAGCCCAAATTTCTCAGCGATTCCGAAGAGCGTGTCGCCCTCTTTGACCAGGTACTTGATGATGTCAAGCCGGGGGCGGTCTGGCATGATGGTGTGCAGGTCAATCTGCCGCTGCAGCCCGGTCCTGCCGCTGACGGGCTGGAATTCGGGCAGAATGGCAGGATCAGGCGTATCTTGAGCAGCCTGCTCTTGGATCGTGGGCGTCTTGTCTCCGCTTGCGGCCAGCTCGGTCTGTGGTTGAACGCTGCAGGCCGCAGTTAAAACCAGCAGGGCAAGCAGGAAAGCTGGCTCTGCCAGACGGCACTCTCGTAAGTTGCGGACCTGCAGGGCGGGGAATTTCATCAAAGGCTCCGGCGGGAGATCATATCAGCCTGAGGCGAGAGGGTCAAGGAAATGCTGGCACTATACTTGCACCGAAGAGGTATGGCCAACCACTGGCCGAACCAGGTTTCCTATTGGACTCCGGGGGAACTCGGGGCAAAATCGTATTGCTAACCGGCCGGGAAACCAAGGCGAGGTGCATGTCCCGTAACGAAGTACGAAGCATCGTGCTCTACCTGGGGTTCGCTCTGATGATTGCCTCCTGCCAGGGAGGTGTTCCAGGGACGCCGCCGCTGCTTGTTATGACGCCAGCGGCAGCGACGCTCACACCGGAGAGCACGGCGGTGGTTGATGTGGTTGAAGGCGGAAGTCGGCTTGAACTGCAGATTCCATCCGATCCGCTTCCGGTCACTTTCCCAACTGCTCTGCCAGTACCCGAGATAGGCTGGCGGCCACCACCGTATACCGCACCGTGGTCGCTGGGTCCCTACGACCATTTCTTCCTGTCGCGCCCTATCCTGTCGAATGAGGTCAACTGGCCCAATCCCCAGTACCGCTACGGAAGCACCCTGCTAGGCCAGGAGGACATGCATACCGGCATCGATATCAGCGCCTCGCGCGGAGCGGCAATTGTCGCAGCGGGATCGGGCGAGGTCGTCTGGGCCGGTTATGGCCTGTACCGGGGGGTCGAGGATCCGACCGATCCTTACGGGCTGGCGGTCGCGATCCTGCACGACTTTGGCTATGAAGGTCAGCCGCTTTACACCGTGTATGCGCATATGAGCTCGATCGATGTCTGGCGTGGACAGCGGGTGCAGGCGGGCGACCGCCTGGGAACCGTGGGGGAGACGGGCGACGCCAGCGGGCCTCACCTGCACTTCGAAGTACGGCTGGGTGAGAACCGCTACTTCAGCACGCGCAATCCCGAGCTGTGGATCGTTCCACCCGAAGGCTGGGGAGTCCTGGCCGGAAGGCTTGAGAACACCTACAGCTGGCCGCTCTACGAACAGCTTATTCAGATTAAGTCACTCGATACCGGTCAGCGCTGGGACGTGTGGTCCTATGCGGAAGGCACCGTGCTGCCCGATGACCATTACGACGAGAACTTCGTGATCAGCGACCTGCCCGCCGGACCGTATGAAGTGTTGATCAACTTTGCCGGCCACGCGTTCACGGCCCAGTTCTATCTCGAACCCGGGCGAGTGAATTTCCTGCGCTTCGGCGGCCGCAATGGCTTTGTGATCGAGCCGACGCCCGAAGCGCCTGATTTGAACCAACCGCCCCGCTAGGCCGGCCGTAAGAAACCCCACGGCGCAACTACCATCTCCTTCAGGACAAAACTCACAGCAGGCTGTGATACCTGTCATGTGAACCCTGTTCGTATTTCCCATAATATAAGGTGAACCTAACTTAATACAGGTTGGTGAACCTAACTTTACGCACCAGGCAGGATGAGCATGTCGGAGCGGCATCAATTCGGCGAAAGCGAAGAAATGTATCTGAAAACGGTCTACGTCCTGGCCGAAGCGCAGGATCCGGTACCGGTGACAGCCCTGGCGGAGAAGCTGAAGATCACCACCGTCTCAGCCAGCGAGATGGTGCGCCGGCTCCAGGAACGGAAACTTCTGGAGCACATGCCCTATAAAGGTGTGCGCCTCACGCCGCTCGGCGAGAATCGGGCCAGGGATATCCTGCGCCGCCATCGCTTGTGGGAGCGATTTCTCACCGACCAGCTCGAGCTGGACTGGGCACATGCGCACGATGCAGCCTGCCAACTGGAACATCTCACTGACGAAGAAATTATGGCAGCGTTGGACCGTTTCCTAGGGCATCCGGAAACCTGTCCGCACGGGAACCCGATTCCACGCGACTCCCAGCAGGTTTCAAGAAAATCCAGGATCCCGCTCAGCGCGCTGCAAGTGGGCGACGAGGCCACGATCGTGAGAATTCAGAACGAGGAGACGGCGCTGCTTGCCCATCTCGCAGGGCACGGATTGCGGCCGGGCCAGCGGTTCCTGCTGGAGGAAATTGCGCCTTACGATGGCCCCCGGGCGCTTCGCATGGGTGAGGAAGTCCAGGTTGTCGGGCGGGATGTCGCCGAGCACATCATCGTACAAAAATCGAGTCGTGGGAATGACTGATTCGAGCCGCGATCAAATCTCCCTTGCAAGCCTGCCTTCCGGCTGCACATTCGAGGTGGTCGGTTTCCTCGGCTGCCGCAAGCGGGCTCAACGGCTGGTGGAACTGGGCATGACGCCCGGGACGCATCTGGAGATTGTCCGGTCGATGCCCGGGCAGCCTCTGCTCCTTCGAGTGCGCGGCGCCCTGCTGGCGGTCGATCGGTGCAGCGCGGGTGACATCATCGTCCGTCCGTTGGAGGTGCTTCCGCTAACTGCTCGATCCCGGAGAAGCGGTTATCGGCCACGCTGGCACTTTCGGTTGAAGCGCGGCCGAAGGAGTTCCCGGCGGAGGCATGATCGTTGAGCGAAGCAATTGACCTTCGTCTAGCCCTGGTGGGCAATCCCAACACCGGAAAAACAACGCTCTTCAACGCGCTGACAGGATCCCAGCAGCATGTCGGCAATTGGCCGGGTAAGACCGTAGAGCGAAAGCAAGGACTGCTTCATTTGAACGGGCTGACGTTTTCTGTTCTCGATCTTCCGGGAACGTACAGCCTCTCCGCCTACAGTGAAGAGGAGTGCATCGCCCGCGACTCCCTTCTCGATTCCCCGCCGGATCTGGTGCTGATTGTGCTCGATGCGTGCAACCTGGAACGGCATCTCTACCTATGCTTGCAGGTGCTTGAAATGGGGGTTCCGGCAATTGTGGTCCTGAACATGAGCGACCTGGCGGAGAAAAACGGCGCTCAAATTAATCCTCAAGCCCTGGCCGGCTGCCTGGAAGACCTGCCCGTGGTCCAGGTTGCAGCACGCAGCGGTTCGGGCCTCGACCGATTGAAACTCGAGATTGAACGGGTCGCGCGCACAATCGCCGCCGGAGATCCCTCGTCGGCGGGCTGTCTGGCCATCGACTACGGTCCGCTGATCGAGAACGAGTTGGCAGGGCTGGCTGCGCAGGTGGCTGATTCAGACCAAACACTGAGCCGTATTGACCTCCGCTGGCAAGCCCTGGAGCTGCTTGAAGGCGACCCGGAGATCGAAAAGCGGTTCACACCCAGGAACGGCGGGCAGGACCTACCGCAGGCAGCAGCTGAGGTCCGGGCCAGGTTGCAGGAGGCGCTGGAAGGTGAGGTCAACCTGGCGATCGCGGACCGTCGCTACGCATTTGCCGATCAGGTCGTCCGGCAATCGATCGAGAGGGACCACACGGGCAGCGCGCCGGAATGGGGTGAGCGGCTCGATCATGCGCTTACCCACCCTGTGATAGGTGTGCTGGCTTTTTTGCTTGTCATGTACTTCGTCTTCAGCCTGGTCGTTGAGGTGTCGGCCCCGTTTCTTGATTGGGTTTCGGCTTTCTTCGCCGGCCCGCTGACGCGCTGGACCGCCTATGGGTTGGCAAGCCTTGGAGCACCTGACTGGCTGCGTAGCCTTGTCATCGAGGGCGTGATAGATGGCGTCGGCGGCGTGCTGGTCTTCCTGCCGGGTCTGGCCGTGCTGTTTGCCTTCATGGCACTCCTGGAGGATTCTGGCTACCTGGCACGCGCCGCCTTTGTCATGAATCGGGCGCTGTCCTGGATGGGATTGAACGGAAAGAGTTTTGTTCCGTTAGTGCTCGGCTTCGGCTGCGCAGTCCCGGCGGTTTATGCGACCCGCACTCTCGAACGCCGCCGCGACCGCATTCTCACCGCATTGCTCATTCCTTTCATGTCGTGTTCAGCCCGGCTGCCGGTGTACGTCGTTTTTGCGCTGGCGTTTTTCGGTGTGCGGGCTAACCTCGTGATCTGGGCGCTCTATGCGCTCGGAGTGATATTTGCCGCCTGCGCCGGATGGATTCTCTCGCGGACGATCCTGCGCAACCCCCAGCCGGCAAGCTTCATTCTCGAGATGCCCTCCTATCGCTGGCCGAGCCTGCGCGAAACCAGCCGGCTGGTCAACCGGCGTACCAGGGCTTTCCTGCGCAATGCCGGGACGGTAATCCTAGGGGCAAGTATCGTCATCTGGCTGCTGCTGAATCTACCGGTGGGCGCCACCGGCCTGGAAGCGACCTACTTCGGCGGGATGAGCAAGGCAATTGCGCCGGTGTTCAAACCAGCCGGTTTTGGGACATGGCAGGCTTCCGGGTCGCTTGTCAGCGGCCTGGTCGCGAAGGAGGTCGTGGTCGCGACAATGTCACAGATTTACCTTGGCGGGGGTGCGCCGCTCGAAATTCCGGAACAGGTGAAACCGGGCGCCGACCTGGCCGAGGCCGGGCGCCAGTTTCTTCAAGCTGCCGGCCGCTCCGGCGATCGACTGCTGCGAACGCTCAGCCTGGGATTGATTCCAGCACACTCCAGCGGTGAGGGTGCGAAGGACCAGATAGCCCTCGGAGCGGTTCTGCCGAACGCGTTTTCCCGGCCTGCCGCGCTGGCTTTCCTGGTCTACGTCCTGCTCTATGTCCCCTGCATCGCCACGCTGAGCTCGCTGCGGGCCGAATTCGGGCTGCGCTGGGCGCTCTTCTCCGCCGCCTTCCAATCGATCGCGGCCTGGCTGGCGGCAGTGAGTGTGTACCAGATCGCCCGGCTTGTGATGCAGGCATAGGAGCGCTCTGGTGGAGACTTTGCTGGCTGCGCTGATGCGCTGCATCGAAACGGTGGACGGGCCTTTCTGCGCCTCGCAGATAGCGCCGGTCGTGGGCAAACCGGTGGAAGTCGTGGATGGGATGCTCGGGACATTGGCCGGGATAGGTAAAATCGCAAAGTTGGATGGAAGCAGTGCTTGCCGCTGGTGCCCGCTGCGATCTGGCTGCGCCGGTTTGTCTGCCGGGGAGCAGCTCTACTACAATCCCGCGGTAAAAGCGGATTAGCCGTTGGTGTCGTAGCGATGGAACCCCTTCGAATCTACACCTGGAACGTCAACGGGCTGCGGGCGGCCGAGCGTAAGGGCTTCCTGGGATGGTTCAACCATATCCAGCCTGATATTCTCTGCTTGCAGGAGACAAAGGCTGAACCAGGCCAGCTGTCTCCAGAGCTTCTCTCGCCCCATGGGTACCGCACCTTCTGGTCGTCTGCTGAGCGAAAGGGCTACAGTGGTGTAGGGATCTATACTCGCCTCGATCCCGTGCATGTCGAGCCCGGGCTGGGCGTCGCGCAGTTCGACTGCGAAGGGCGAACGCTGGTCGCCGATTATGGCCCCTTTGTGCTGATCACATCCTACGTCCCGAACGGTTCGCGTGATCACAGCCGGGTTCCGTTCAAGATGGAGTACAAGCAGGTCTTACTAGAAACCTGCGAACGGCTGCGAGCGGAAGGGCGCAGTGTTATCGTATGCGGCGACATCAATACGGCTCACCGTGAAATTGACCTTGCGAGGCCCCGCCAGAACCAGAACACAACCGGTTTCCTGCCGATCGAACGCGCCTGGATCGATCAGTTCCTCGACCTGGGTTACAAGGATGTCTTTCGCGAACTTTATCCGGAACGCGAGGCGTACAGCTGGTGGGCATACTGGGGCAAGGCGCGTGAACGGAATGTCGGCTGGCGCCTGGATTGTTTCTATGTCTCGCCCGACCTCATGCCGCAGGTCGAAGATTCGGTCATTCATGACGAGGTCGAGGGTTCGGACCATTGCCCGGTGAGTCTCGTGCTTCGACCTCAATCCGAGATCCAGCAGGTTCCACTCGAGTAAGCTAAACCCAGAAGCCCTCATCGCCCTATTGACAACGCCTCTGTCATGCCTCAAAATAGTGTTTCTAAACCGAAACACTACGGCGGATTTTTGATGGACTTGGTTCAAGAACTGGCTGGCCTTGGATTTACCGAATACGAAGCCCGGATTTACCTGGCGCTGTTGCAGGAGAGCCCGGCCAGCGGCTACCAACTGAGCAAGCGCTCGGGTGTGCCGCGCTCGATGGCCTATGAAACACTGGGGCGCCTCGATGCTCGCGGGGTCGTGCTGCAGTCGAACGATGGAAGCACAACCCGCTATCGCCCGCTGCCGCCGGAGGCCCTGTTGGAACGTGAACGCTCCCAGCACAACCAGCGCATCGAGACGCTCTCACGCGGGCTCGGGCGGCTTTATCAGGCTGCCGAAGGCGACCAGCTCTGGTCGATCGCTGGGCGCGAGGCCGTGCTGGCCTACGCTCGGGGACAATTGGAATCCGCCCGGAACGAGCTGATGCTTGTTCTGAATGATGATGCGCTGGTCGAGTTGAGCCCGGCGATCGAAGCGGCCTGCGAAAACGACGTGCGGGTTCGAGCGCTCCTTACCGGCGAGAAGATGTTGAACTGTGGCGAGGCCGCGCATCACCCACCGCTCGAAAGCGAGCTGCAGGAGCTGAACGACAGCCTGGTTGTCGTCGTCGACGGGCGCGAGGTGCTGATCGCCGGAGGTGGGCCGCAATTCGCAGCCACCATCACCAATAACCGTGACCTGGTGTTAATCGCACGGCAGTTTGTCTGGATGGAGCTCTTTGCGCAGCGCGTCTACTCCAGTCTGGACGAAGAAGCATTACAGGCGCTCGTCGCGGACAGATCGCAAGGTCGGGTCAATGCAAGAAAGAATTAGGATTTGAAGGGTTGCGCGTGAGCACATCGCTTGGGGATGCCGTCATCGCTGCCTCCATCACCACCCTGGCCACGGGCCTGGGTGGAGTACCGTTTCTATTCCTGCGTTCGATTCCGCTTCGCTGGGCGCAGCTGAGCTGGGCGATCGCCGGCGGCATGATGCTCTCGGCCTCGGTCTTCAACCTGATCATCCCCGGGGTGCAGCTGTCAGGCATCACTCCGGTTGCGATCGGCATCCTGGTTGGCACATTATTTTTCAGGCTTGCTGCACGTCGCATCCAGCACCATGACTTCACCATCAGCGGTGTCACCGGCGCCGGCGCCAGCCGGATCATGCTCATCCTGGGAACGATGTTCATCCACAGCTTCCCGGAGGGTCTGGCAGTGGGCGTGGCCTTCGGGTCGGGGGAAGTCGGCCTGGGCCTGATCATGACCTTCGCAATATCGATTCACAACATCCCGGAGGGAATCGCGGTCTCGCTCCCGCTGCGGGCGGAGGGGGTCAGCGGGTGGAAGTGTATTGGCTGGTCGATTGTCTCCAGCATTCCCCAGCCGATCGCCGCCATCCCGGCTTATCTGGCCGTGGTCGCCTTCCGTCCAGTCCTGCCGTTCGCCTTCGGTCTCGCGGCCGGTGCCATGTTCTATCTTGTCCTGAGCGAGATGGTACCGGAAAGCCGGGCGAACGAAGACCAGCGGCAGGCGAGCGCGCTGGCGTCGATGGGTGGTTTCCTTGGGATGATGATTCTCCAAAATTTGTTTGTTTTCTAATTCCCTCTTGAAATTTAGGCACAACTAATACTATAATACACCTATTCAAGAAGGCCGCATCCGGCGCGCGGCTAGAAGTGTTCTGTTTTGAGGATGCGCCGAGCCCGGTTGCAAAGGAATCGATATGGCTGAACCGTTACCGACACTGGTCCTGGGGATTATCGTTACCGCACTGCTGGCTGCTGTCTTCTGGCCCGAGACCGGCGCGCTTGCGCGCTGGCGTCGCACCCGCAGTATTAATGCACGCGTGCGCCGCGAGGACGCACTTAAACATCTGCATCGCTGCGAGATGAACAACGTGCAGGCTACGACGGAAAGCCTGGCCGGGGCACTGCATATCTCCACCAACGACGCGACTTCTTTGCTGCAGGATCTCGAGCAGCGCGAGCTGGTTGACCTTAGCGTGGGTGAGCCGCACCTCACCCGGCTCGGAGCGGAAAGCGCGCTGCACATCCTGCGCGCCCACCGCTTGTGGGAACGGTACCTGGCGGATAAAACCGGCTATTCCGCGCTCGAATGGCACGAACGAGCGGAAGAACTCGAGCATCGCACGACACCCGAGCAGGCGGACGAGCTTGCTGCCCAGCTTGAACACCCAACCTATGACCCTCACGGTGATCCCATTCCCGATCAGCGTGGCGAATGGACTCCCCATGGTGGCGTGCCCTTGATGAACGCGCCCCAGGATCAGCCGCTGCAGATTGTCCATATTGAAGACGAACCGGACGCAGTCTACGCGCAGATCCTGGCCGAGGAGCTCCATCCCGGGATGGAAGTGCGCCTGATCGAAGTATCACCGCGCCGGGTGCGTTTCTGGGCCGGGGGGGATGAACATACCTTGGCACCGATCGTGTCGGCCAATATCAGTGTCCGCCCCTTACCGGCTGCCGCGGCTGTAGAAACAGTGGCCGGCGATCGCCTTTCCCAGCTTCGGCTGGGCGAGAAAGCCGAGGTTCTCGAAATTTCGTCCGCGGTCCGCGGCTCAGAACGCCGAAGATTACTTGACCTGGGACTGCTGCCCGGGACGGTTGTAACCGCTGAACTTGCCTCTCCCCAGGGAGACCCGAAAGCATATCGTATACGGGATGCGCTCATCGCACTTCGTGCGGAACAAACCGAGCGCATCTCGGTCCGTAGATTGGAGTCGGTAGAATGAGCGAGATAAAGTCAATGACGCCGCAGGCCGCATGTGAAACCTGTCCCGTCCACAACGCCGCCAACCTCCTGAAGTTGGGCGTTGACATGACGGATTGGGATTACGTTGTGGCTCTATCTGGCAACCCCAATACCGGCAAGAGCACCGTGTTTAACGCGCTGACCGGTCTACGCCAGCACACTGGCAACTGGCCGGGAAAGACCGTCACTCGGGCTGAGGGCGGCTTCGAATACGGGGATCACAAATTCAAACTGGTCGACCTGCCCGGAACTTATTCACTGCTCTCGACCTCGCTCGACGAGGAGGTTGCGCGTGATTTCCTGCTCTTCGGCCAACCGGATGTCAGCATCGTCGTCGTTGATGCCACCCGCCTGGAACGCAATCTGAACCTGGCGCTGCAGGTGATGGAGATCACCGATCGAGTCGTCATCTGCCTCAACTTGATGGACGAAGCCAAACGGCATGACATCCAGGTCGACGAGCGCCGCCTTGCGCGCGACCTGGGCGTTCCGGTTGTGCCGACCTCCGCCCGCTATGGACGCGGCCTGGATGACCTGGTCGCCGCCGTGGCGGATGTCGCCAACGGCGTCACCAAGCCCAAGCCGCGCCGCCTGCGCTCGCTTTCGACCGAGCTCGAGCGGGTTGTCGCTAAGCTTGAGACGCAGGTCCAGGATCAATACCCAGACCTGCCGAACGCACGCTGGGTCGCGTTGAGGCTGCTGGATGGTGATGAGCGCATCGCTGAAGCGATCCGCCTGGGCGAGCTGGGGGATCTCTCGCACGGAGTATCGCCGGAGGATGTCATGGTCATTCAGCCGGTTCCGGAGGCCTCATGATGAGCGAAAAGGCGACCCAACCCGGGACTGCACTGCTTGAGGAAGCCCGTACCCTGCGCTGGGAGACCGGCGGCAACATTCACGAAAAACTGGTTGAAGCGGTCTACACCGAAGCTGCCCGCATCGCTGACCGCGCCGTAGTGCGGCCGGACGAGCGGCGCTTCGACCTTGATCGGACCATCGACCGGCTCGTGACGAGCCGCACCTGGGGCATCCCGATCATGATGCTGCTCTTCGCCCTCGTCTTCTGGATCACGATCACCGGGGCCAACATCCCCTCAGCATGGTTGAGCGATCTGCTCATCGGCCGCCTTTATCCGGCGCTGCTGAGCGGAGCCGCTGCCATCGGCGTGCCGGGTTGGATCAGCGGTCTGCTGATCGACGGCATGTACCTGGCGACGGCCTGGGTGGTGAGCGTCATGCTGCCCCCGATGGCGATTTTCTTCCCGCTCTTCACACTGCTGGAGGATTTCGGCTACCTGCCGCGCGTGGCCTTTAACATGGATGCCCTCTTCAAGCGGGCCGGGGCGCATGGCAAGCAGGCATTGAGCATGATGATGGGCTTCGGTTGTAATGCGGCCGGCGTGATCGCCACCCGCATCATCGACAGCCCACGCGAGCGATTGATCGCGATCCTGACCAACAACTTCGCACTCTGCAACGGGCGCTGGCCGACCCAGATCCTGCTGGCGACGATCTTTATCGGCGCGCTGGCCCCGGCCTATCTGGCCGGGTTGATCTCGGCCCTGGCGGTGGTCGGGATTACGATGCTCGGTGTGCTGCTCACCTTCGCCACCTCCTGGGGGTTATCGCGTACGCTGCTTAAAGGCGAGGTCTCGACCTTCAGCCTGGAGCTGCCTCCCTACCGGCCGCCCCGTGTGCTGCAAACGATCTACACCTCGATCATCGACCGCACGATCTACGTGTTGTGGCGGGCAGTGGTTTTCGCGATGCCGGCCGGAGCCGTGATCTGGCTCAGCTCCAACCTGCAAATTGGCGGGCTGAGCGTGGCCGAGCAGTTGATTAATTTTCTTAACCCATTCGGCATTCTAATCGGGTTGAACGGTGTGATCATGGTCGCGTATATCGTCGCCATCCCGGCCAATGAGATTGTGATCCCGACCGTGCTGATGATGACCGTGCTCACGACCGGCCTGAGCGGCGCCGGCAGCGGCGCGGGGGTCATGTTCGATACTGGATCAGGCAGTGCGACCCACGCGATTCTGACGGCCGGCGGCTGGACGCTTCTCACCGCTGTGAACTTGATGCTCTTCAGCCTGATCCACAATCCGTGCAGCACGACTCTCTACACGATCTATAAAGAAACGGGCAGCATACGCTGGATGGTCCTGTCGGCAGTTCTCCCACTGGTGATGGGCTTTGGCGTAACATTCTTCGTGGCTCAAATCTGGCGTTTGCTGGCAAGCCTGCTCTGAACTGGACCTTAACGTCCAGGAAAGGTGATTCGATGCGGGAAAAAATCACCCATGCGGTGGAAGATTATCTCAAGGCGATCTATGAGATCTCATTGGAGGACGGGCGCGCCAGCACGACCAGGCTGGCATTAGCGCTCGGGGTCACTCCCGCGTCGGTCACCGGCATGCTTCAAAAGCTGGCCGGAATGCCTGCGCCGCTGATCGATTATCAAAAACACCGCGGCGTGGCGCTAACACCGGCTGGCGAAAAAGTGGCGCTGGAGATCATCCGCCACCATCGTTTGCTCGAGATGTTCCTGCAGGAGCGGCTCGGTTACACCTGGGACGAAGTGCACGACGAGGCCGACCGGCTTGAACACGTGATCTCGGAGGGATTCGAAGACCGCATCGCGCGCGACCTGGGGCATCCGACGCATGATCCGCATGGCGATCCGATCCCGTCATCCGACCTGCGTCTCCCGGCTTCGGAGGGAACGCCGCTGAGCGAGATGACGATCTGCGGGCGGGTGATCGTTCGCCGGGTGCGCGATAGCGACGCCGATCTGCTGCGCTATTTAAGTCAACTCGGGCTGACCCCTCAAACCGAGCTAGAGCTTATCGAACGCTCGCCCTTTGACGATAATCTCACGCTGCAGGTGGTGGGTCACGGGAAGCCATTTGTTCTTGGACCGCAGGTTACACGTCAAATCTACGTCGAGACGCTGTAGCGAGGCTTCCCGGGATCACCGCAAAAGAATTAAGCGCGCATAGGATGGAGCGCGCCTGGCCTTCCACGCTGAAGGCGTATTACATCCCATACCCCCTGGAATGGTTGGAAATCCCCGAAAATAACCCGGCACAGTGAAAGGTATAATCCGTTCAGCATGGCAGTCACCGACGCACTCGAACGGCTGCGCCTCGATCCGGGGTTGATGAGCAACATCACGGCCTGGGAGCGCATCCCGGCCCGACCGGCGAGCTATGCCGATTTTCCGCCCGCGCTCGACGCCCGGCTGGTTGACGCACTGCGCCAGGTGGGAGCCTCTCCGCTCTATACCCACCAGGCAGCGGCGGTCGAGGCCGCGTTAGCCGGCGAGAACGTCGTCGTTGTAACCGGCACCGCCTCCGGCAAGACGCTCTGCTACAACCTGCCTGTTCTGCAATCCATGCTTGACGAGCCCGAAGCCCGGGCGCTTTATATTTTCCCGACCAAGGCGCTGGCACAGGACCAGACCGCCGCGTTGGGGCAGTTCCTGGAGGTGCTGGGCGCCGCCGAGCGGCTGCCGGTGCGAACCTACGACGGGGATACGCCGCGCGCCGCCCGCGCCGATGTTCGCCAGGAAGCCCGCGTGCTCGTCACCAACCCCGATATGCTTCACACCGGCATCCTGCCGCACCACCCGCGCTGGGCGGACTTCCTTCAGAACCTGCGCTGGGTTGTGCTGGATGAGCTGCATGTCTACCGGGGAGTCTTCGGGTCCAATGTCGCTAACCTGGTGCGCCGGCTGCGCCGGTTATGCCGCTTCTACGGGGCCGAGCCGCGTTTCCTTCTGACCTCGGCCACGATTGCCAACCCAAGGGAACTGGCTGAAAAACTGATCGAAGATAACGTTGTGCTCATCCCGCAGGACTTGGATGGTTCGCCGCGCGCCGAGAAGCATGTCCTGGTTTACAACCCACCGCTGATCGAACCGGCGCTGGGAATCCGGCGCGCCTACACCCTGGAGACGACGCGCCTGGCCGAACTTTTCCTGCGAGAAGGAGTCCAGACGGCGGTCTTCGCCCGGGCGCGGATGACGACCGAGCTGCTGCTCGGCTACGTTCGCGATGCCTACCAACACGATGGTGGCGAATCGCAGGCGATTCGCGGCTACCGCGGCGGGTACCTGCCGCTTGAACGGCGCGAGATCGAACGCGGCTTGCGCGCCGGAGACGTACGTGGCGTGGTGGCGACCAATGCCCTGGAACTAGGAGTCGACATCGGTCAGCTGGGAGCAGCAGTCGTAGCCGGCTATCCCGGTACAATCGCCAGCCTTTGGCAGCAGATTGGCCGCGCCGGACGGCGGAGCGAGGTATCGGCCGCCATCCTGGTAGCGTCCGCCGCGCCGCTCGACCAGTTCATCGCCACCCATCCAGCCTACATGTTCCAGCGCTCACCTGAGATGGGCTTGATCAACCCCGACAACCTGGCAATCCTGCTGCGCCACCTGCGCTGTGCGGTATTCGAACTTCCTTTCGAGACGAACGAGAGCTTCGGGCGTTTCGGCTCGGTTGCTGAACTGCTTGATTTCATGGCTGAAGAGGGCGATCTGCACCCCAGCGGTGGAAGCTACCATTGGGTGGCCGATTCGTACCCGGCAGAAGGTGTATCGCTTCGTGCCAGCAGCGATGAAACCGTCGTCATACAGTCTTTGGAAGATGGCCGGCCGCGTGTTATCGGCGAGATCGATTCGGCGACAGCACCTGTGCTGCTGCACGAAGGCGCAGTCTATATCCACGAAGGTCGTACGTTTATGGTGGAGCGGCTGGATTGGGAAAACGCGCTGGCTTCGGTGCAGCCGGCCGAGCTTGATTACTACACCGATGCGGCCGAGCGCGTTGAATTGGATGTCATCGAGGTCTATGACGCCCAGGAAAACACTCCTGCACGCAAGGCGCATGGCTGGGTGCAGGTGACAGCCCAGGCAACTTCCTTTCGCAAGGTCAAGCGCTACACGCACGAGACTCTCGGCTACGGCCAGATCGACCTGCCGCCGCGCTCCTACGAGACCAGCGCCTACTGGCTCTGGCTCGATCCGGCCCTGGTCGAGCGGTTGGAGGCGGAAGGCGTGCTGCTGCCGCCCCAGGATTACGGGCCGAGCTGGCCTGCGGCGCGCAAGGCGGCCCGGGCGCGCGACAGCTACCGCTGCCGACAATGCGGCGCCCCCCAGCGTGAAGAGCGCGAGCACGATGTGCATCATGTGCGGCCGTTTCGTGAGTTTGGCTTTATTCCTGGCGAGAACCACAACGACCGCCTGGCAAACGACCTCGAGAACCTGATCACGCTCTGTCCCAGCTGCCACCACCGGGCGGAGGCCGCGCGCGGCAAGCGCAGCGCCCTGGGGGGCCTGGCCTATGCTCTCGGCAACATCGCCCCGCTTTTCCTTATGTGCGACCCGCGCGACCTGGGAGCTATTACCGAAGTGCGTGCTCCACAGACCCATGCTCCAACGATCACGCTCTACGATCGCATTCCGGAGGGGCTTGGCCTGGCCGAAAGATTGTACGAGCACCACGCCGAGCTGCTGACGGCGGCACTGGATCTGGTGCGTGACTGCCGCTGCCAGGAGGGCTGTCCGGCCTGCGTCGGGCCAACCGGACCGGGTGGGCCCGAGGTAAAGGTGGTTACCGAGCGGTTGCTGGAAGAATTACTGGGCTGAGCGGACCGACATGCAGGTCGACCCCTTCGAAGAATCTTTTCGCAACGGTGACACGCGTAGGGGCGCACGGCCGTGCGCCCCTACAATTGGTTGTCCGGAGGAGCGCAGGCTTAGAAACCCTTGACGGCGTTCCCCAGGAATAGCAGGATGTAACCGATGAGGACTAGGAGGAATGCATTGCTGCTCAGGAAGGGAAGATCGACGAAGTAGCCGATCAAACCCGTCGCGGCGAAGGGCACAGACAGGTAGAACACGACTCGCTTGGGTGGTGTTAATCGCATGATTTCTCCTTTGGCATAATGTCGTTCACGGATCGGGATGGATCCTGACGAATATAGGTATTCAGGTTGAAGTTACCAGAAGGGCAGGCTGAAAGTCCATCTCGGTTGAACCCGATAAGCCAGAGCGCATACCGCCTGTCGTGAAAGACAGGCGGTTTGTTGGTAAAGCAGTCCTAGGGTTCAGATCAGAAGCGAGATTGTGCCCTTTTATGGAGTGCAGCTGACGCCGGGTTGGTCGCCGGCCTTGCAGGCGCGCGGCACACAGATCAGGTTATTGTTCGGGTCGAAGACTAGGCAGCCGACCGTGTTCGATGGAATGGGTGTGGCGGTAGGCAGGGGTGGAATGGCGAAGACCTTCAGGCTGGAGGGATCAAGCGTTTCGGGTTCCTCCACATCGACCCGGTTCACCCAGCAGTTCACGCCCGCCAGGCGCGGGTCATCGACCACCAGCCAGTCATCAAGTGCGCCGATGCCCTGAACAGCGGCCGTGCTGCCCTGCAGCAGTGAGCCGACCACGGGGTAGGGAGTACCCGGACCGGCGTAGCAGAGCGTATCCTTGACGACCGTCACTTGGGGCAAATTCATCGCGGGAGTCACAGTGATGCCGGCGCCTGGAGCGCTCAGCGCAACAGGCTCGGATGCCAGTGCTGGATCCAGCTCGTACGCGCCTACGTCGCAGCTCGCACCCAGCGGCCGTTCGACTCCCCGTTGATCTTCGGGGAGGCAGTTGGTCAGCGCGGCGTCCACCGCCGGGCTGCCGGGCAGCAGAGCGTGGGTTTCGGTCGGCCCGCCGTTGTCAGCCAGTGGCCCAAGCAGCGGATCGCTTTCCGTGAAGTTGCGGCAGTCCTCGGAAAGGTTGACGCCTGACACATGCAGTGAGGCGACGGGGCTCCAGAAACAGTTGTAACCGTTGCCGGAGATGATTGTGTTCTCGATATCAATACGACCGCCACTGATGACGACTCCGGTCCCGGGGTTGGCTGCAACAGTCACGTTGCGCAGGGTCACTTCCCCGTCCTGGCTGCTGATTCCGAAGTCGTGGTTGGAGCTGACCGTGGCGTTGACCAGGATGAGTTCGCCGCTGTTGGTGATCCCTCGCTGTGGACTGTGGCTGATTGTGCTGCGGATGAGCTCGAGATGACCCGCGTTGGTAATAGTGGTCATCGGCAGATCTCCACCGACTGGCAAAGGTTCGAGCAGGTTGCGGTCGATGGTCGTGTCTTCGACGATCATAGTACCCGTGTTTCCGAATGCGCGACCATCGTTCTCGATCAGGCGGCTTTCCCTGATCGTCACCATTCCCCCTTCGTTGTAAATCGCTTCAACTATCGATCCAGTGATCGTCGCCTGCTCCAGGGTCGCCTCGCCACCGGGCAGAACATATATTCCTGTACCGCAGTTGCGCAGCGTTACCCGTTCTGTTAGGACAGATCCACCATCTGCGACCGAAATGCAAGGTGGATTTTCCGTTATGCCGGAAAAGAGTGTGATTGACAGATCGCTTACGACGACATTGCTGTTGATTCGCAGAGCCGCTGGATAGCCCCATTCCAGCGCGGTTGTCGCTTCGCCCATCCCGACAATCGCCACGCGCTTGTCGATCTGAGCCTCGAGCGTGCTGACCGTCCCGGCGGCGACGTGAATTACGTCGCCATCGTCGGCTAAATCGACCGCACCGCTAACTGTCAGGCAAGCATGCCCCCAGGACAGACAGTCGTTCTCATCATCCCCATCTGGCGCGACGTAGAACGAACGGAAGGCACCCCCGACGATCTCACGAGCTGTGTCGACCGGACCGCAAGCCAGGCCAGCGAGCAGAAGCGTCATCAAAGGCAGGAGCAACGCTTTGTATTGCATGGTTTGTTTATCCATCATGTTGGCCTCGTTTCAGGGCGTACATGTTCCGCCGGGCTTCTCCTGTCCGGTACAGACATGCGGCTCGCAAAACGTATCGTTGGGATCATTCGTTGAGTAGTCGAATACCAGGCAGCCGACGGCCTTCTCGGGCGCGGACGTCGGCGTGGGCAGGGGCGGGACGGCGAAGACCTTCAGGCTGGATCGGTCGAAGGCTTCCGGTTCGTCCACGTCGCCCCGGTTCACCCAGCAGTTGACGCTGGGCAGGCGCGGGTCGTCGATCACCAGCCAGTCGTCGAGCGCACCGATGCCCCGCACCAGCGCCGAGCTGCCCTGCAGCAGCGATCCCACGACTGGGTAAGGAGCGCCCGGTCCGGCGAAACAGAGCGTGTCGCGCTCGATGATGACTTCGGGCAGTTCGCCAGACAGGGGAACTGCGGCAGAATCGTCCTCTAGCTCGAAAGCGCCGATATCACAGGCAGTTCCCTGCGGACGGAGAACTCCACGCTGATCGATTGCAAGGCAGTCGATACCCGCTGCATCGAGCGCTGGGCTGCCGGGAAGCAGAGCATGCGTCCAGGTGGGTCCACCATTATCGGCTAACGTTCCCAGCAAAACATCCCCGCCAAGCCTGGCGAGGTCAAGGTCACCCAATAATAAATCCATGCATGCGGCGGGAGATTCGAACAGGTTGAGGCCTTCAGAGATTACCCGGAATACGCAGTTGCTCTCGCTGTTTCCAACCAGGATGGACGAGCGCACATGAATTGTCGGTGGACCACCCCATCCGATGGCATTGCCGAGGGTCCCGGTTAAGGTAATGTGCGTCAGTTGCATTTCACCATTGAAGACAAAGAGCGCACTCCCCGCGTGGTCCACTGTTTCGTTGCCGCTGATCGTGCTGTTTTCCAGGACAGTGAGCGCATCTTCGGCATAAATGACAGCCCCGTCGGCGATAGGGGAGGTTCCTTCAGCCCTGTTGTGATCGAAAGTGTCAGCCTCGAATCTTGCGGTAGCTCTGTTGTAGATCGCACCACCAACAGAGGCCTGGTTGCCTGAGAAAGTGGTGCCTACAACCGAGAGATTACCGAGGTTGTAGATGGCGCCTCCATAACGCGCCCTACCGTTCAGAAAATCTGAGTCATGGACGCGCAGGTCGACCCCGGCGGTGCTGAAAATCTGCCCGCCGTCGAGGCTGGTTTGGTTCTGGTCGAAGAGTGTTGATTGGATCTGGACCGGCGTGGCTGGGCCGACCCCGCCTGGCTGGATTGCAATCCCGCCCCCGGAAGGCGCCTGGTTCCCTACCAACCGAGATGCTTCTATTTCAAAGCCAGCGCTCGTCGTCGCAATAGCACCGCCCAGGGTCGTGGCACTGTTACCCTCGATGCGACTGCGGCGCACACTAAGCAGGCCGTCGTTGTAGAGACCGCCGCCAAGCCCGCTGGAGGTGTTGTCCTGGAGGGTGGCGTCCTCGATCACGGAGAGTGTGCTGGATTGGTTAAAAAGGCCTCCGCCGCTGTAACCTTCCAACGAGCGGTTCTGCTCCAGAACGCTGTTGTCGTACAGGTGGAGCGAAGCGCCGGTGCTGATGAAGATCCCACCGCCGTCGCCATTGGCGGTGTTGCTGGCAATCGTCGAACGGCGGATATCGAGCGCGCCGGAGGTGGCATAGATGCCGCCCCCGCTGCGGGAGGAGGTGTTGGACCGCACCTCGGTATCCAGCAGGAAAAGCTCGCCTTGGATGTCGAAAATTCCCGCCCCGGGGCCACCGGAGCCATTGCGGATGGTCAGGTTCGAAAGCCTCGCCTCATCCGAGGCGTGCAGCAGGCTGATACTGATGACCCGATCGATTCCGCTGCCATCGATGACCGGGTTGCTAAGGCCTTCAATAATGACGGCATCGCGAATATTCAAGTCGCCGCGCGCTGAATCCGCTTCATTCTGACCCTCGATCGTGAGGTAATACGTTCCGTTCGGAATACGGATCGTCTGGGTTCCTTCGCAGTCGTTCGAAGTGATGACCGCCTCCCGCAGGGAGCAATCATCCTCCGTGCAGATGCCGTCGTTGGTATCCTCGAACTTGTTTACGATCAAGAGATCCTGCTCGCAGACGGCTGTGAGAGCGTTGGTGAAGGGCTCGAGCAGCCCGCAGCCGCACAGCACAAGCGCTGCCAGGGTTAGTGAGGCAGACGAACGTAAGCTTTTGCTTTGCATGACCCACCTCCAAGGGCTCAGATTTCACCTTTACCGTTGGGACGAGGACGTGACGTCGGGTTAGATGCCCTTCATCTGGTCATGTATGAAACGCCATCAAGTTATAAATAGTGACAAAGTAGAGGTAATTTGTAGATTATAAACCCTTGTGACGATTTCGGGAGGGTGAGCTTGATTCAAAGGCAAGGGATTATGACGGGAATTCGGACATTGCAGAGGAGCTTATCCAGGTGAGAAAAGCGATGGGGGTGACTGCCGACGGAAAAAGCAGGGCGCCGAAACCGGCGCCCTGCGGTAGCTCAGCGGGTTCATGTTCTCCCGTCTCAGCTCTCGACCGCCAGGCAGGTGAGCGTTTCGACCACGCCCGGGATGGGTTGAATGCCGGAGGTGAGGATTTTGCCCACGCCGCTGACATCCTCCCCTTCGACAACCGCGATCGCGTCATATGGCCCGAAGGTCATGTGAGCTTCCAGCACGCCCGCCACTCTTTTGAGGTGCTGAACGACGCTCTCGATCTCGCCGGTGCGAATTTCAATCAGAATGTAGGCTTTCATCAGGTAGTAACCTCCTCGGGTGTCAGGTTTCGCTGTGCCGGAGAAAAACGGACCAGTAGACGGCGGCGACGAAGACCGAACCGCCGATGATGTTGCCCAGCGTGACCGGGATCAAGTTCGCGACGATGAAATTCCCCCAGGTTAGCGAGGTCAAATCGAGTCCCGTCGCCAGGGCAAAGGCTGGGTCGAAAGCCTTGATCAGCAGCCCGGTCGGGACGAAGTACATGTTCGCCACACTGTGTTCGAACCCGGCCGCGACGAAGGCCGCGATCGGAAAGATGATCGCCGCAATCTTGTCGATCGTGCTGCGAGCGCTGAACGTCAGCCATACCGCAAGGCAGACCAGGATGTTGCACAGCATGCCGAGCGCCAGGGCTTGCAGCCACTCGAGATGGACTTTTCCGTTGGCAATCGCCAGTGCGCTGGCTCCGACTGCGCCGCCGCCAAAGGTGTACTGCTTGCTCAAGATGAGCATCACCGCCGTGCCGACCGAGCCAACGAAATTACCGGCATAGACGATGATCCAATTGCGTAACAGAGAGCGCGTGGATACCTTGCGGCTTGCCCAGGCCATGACGATCAGGTTGTTACCTGTGAAAAGCTCCGCTCCGCCGATCACGACCAGGATCAGGCCGAGGCAGAACACGAGTCCGACAAGCAATTTGGCGACACCGTAAGGAAGTGAATTTGTACCGGCTGAGACCGTGGTGGCGAAAATTGCTCCCAGCGCGATGAACGCCCCGGCCAGCACGGCCAGGACGAAGGTGCGCAGAGCGGGCGCTTCAGCTTTGCTGACGCCAATGTACTCCGCCCGGATGGCCATTTCAGGCGGGAGCAGGGCGTCAATCCGTATCTCATTTGCCATAGGGATCCTTTCTTTTTAGTTACGAATTGTCTGACAATTGAAGGGTATCGCGCTCTACCCGAGGGGGCAAGGGACGAACATCACTTGTGAAATCTGTAACTAATCAACACTTGCCCTGGTCCCGGGCAGGCTGAGAAGCACGACTGCCGCCAGCACCAGCCCGCCGCCCACGATCTGGAGCGGACGCAGGGCTTCCTGCAGCAGCAGCACTGCCAGCAGCACCGTGAAGACTGGTTCGAGCGTACTCAGGAGCGAGGCCGTGGTCGGGCCGACCAGACGCATGCCGGCCAGGAAAGTCCCCAGGGCCATGATCGTGCTCAGGAAGATCATCGCCAGGATGATGGCCACGCCACTCGCCGGGAGCAGCCAGTTCAGGCTCCCGCTCACAAGGCCGGCCAGCATGAAAGAAACCGAAGCGCCCAGCGCAATCCAGGCCGTGCTGATCCATGCCCCAGCCAGGTGAACATAGCGGTCGCTGATGACAATATAGACCGAGTACCAGATGGCTGATCCGATCACCATTACAACCCCGAGCGGGTCGACGCCCCCATGCTCCATATCCATACCGCCCGCCCCGCCGATCGTCAGCGCCACGCCGAGCAGAGCCAAGAACATCGCCAACCACTCACGGGTCCTGGGAACGTTGCGGTTGACCAGCCAGCCCAGCAGGGCAACGACCGCCGGGTAGACATAGAGCAGCAGGCCGTTAAGCGAGGCCGGGTTGCGCTGCAGTGCACCGAAGAAGAGCGACGACTGGCCGGCATAGCCCAGGGCTCCGAGCAGGAACAAGGGCAGGGTCCTCCGTAGACCGAAGTAGATCTGTCGTCGCTTGACCAACCCCATGAATGCAAACAGAATCAATGCCGCTCCGCCGAAGCGCAGGCTGAGAATTGTCACCAGGCTCAGGTTCTGTTTAAAAGCCAGTTTGCCGAGGATCGTCAGGCTGGCAAAGCCAGCCGCGCTCAGCGCGCACAGCATCGCTCCGGCCAACCGCGGTCGCAGCTCAACTGCGGCAGCGGGTTGAACTCCGCTTGTCGGCAGCGGCGCCGCGGGAGGTAGGACCGGTTCTGCGATCGAGGGAGGGGTTTCGCTGTGGATCACGATGCCCGAGTATACTCATTCCTGGTAGGCACAGAAAGAGCGCACCTGGAGGGTGAGGGTGCCCTTTTGCGGTAGAATTCCAGCGAGGTACATGTTGATGCCTGACCAAACATCAAAGATGGAGCAGAGGGCTCTCTCCGGTAGCCCATCCCGTCGTCCTGACTGGATTAAGGTCCGCGCCCCCTCCGGTGAAACCTACGAGTGGCTGCGGGGAATGATGCGTTCGAAGGCTCTCCATACTGTGTGCGAGGAGGCGCGCTGCCCCAACATCGGTGAATGCTGGGGTTCGGGCACCGCAACCTTTCTGATGATGGGTGACATCTGCACCCGCTCGTGTGCTTTCTGCGATATCGCAACCGGCCGCCCGTCGCCGCTCGACTGGCTCGAGCCAGAGCGCGTGGCACGTGCAGTGCAGCGCATGAACCTGCGCCATGCTGTCATCACCAGTGTCAACCGCGACGAACGTGCCGATGGCGGCGCCCCAATCTTTGCGATGGTGATCCAGCGAATTCGCGAACTCCAGCCGGGCTGCTCGATCGAAGTCCTGATTCCGGATTTTAAAGGCTCGCGCCAGGCACTCAAGATGGTCCTGGACGCAAGGCCTGAAATTCTCAACCATAACGTCGAAACCGTTCCGCGCCTCTTTAAACAGGTCCAGCCCCAGGATAACTACCACTGGGCGAAAGCAACGCTCTCCAATGCCAAGCAGATCGATCCGGAAGTGCTGACGAAGTCCGGCATCATGGTCGGGCTGGGCGAGACCCTCCCGGAGGTCAAAGACGTGATGCGGGATCTGCGCGCATGGGGCGTGGACATTCTCACCATCGGCCAGTATCTGCAGCCTTCCAAGAAGCATATGCCGATCGATCGCTACTACACGCTTGAGGAGTTCGCCGAACTTGAAACCTTTGGCAAGCAGATCGGCTTCCGTTGGGTGGAGAGCGGTCCATTGGTGCGTTCTTCCTATCACGCCGAACAACAGGTCCGGGCGTTAAGCATTGTGCACCGCAAACTGTACGGCGAACCGGCTGCCCATATCGACGCCTGAAGAACCCCATACCCCCTTGAGTAGACCCCTCGCCTGCGGGGTTTAGCCCTTTTGAACGCACACGGAGGGTGGTTTTCTTGACGATCTACTCCATCAAAGCACTGCGCACGCTGGCGCTGGTCGCGCAGGACCTGCACCTGCCAATTGGCGGCGAGCCGGCGATTGACACTGAGACGCTGCTTGCGCTGATTGAACGCCTTGGATGCCTCCAGATTGATACGCTGCAGCGCGTGCACCGCAGTCACTACCTGGCAATCTGGAGTCGTCGAGGGACGTATTCAACTGGATTGCTCGATGCATTGGCCTATGGCGGCGTGGATGACAACGGTCAGCCGATTGAGAGAAAATTGTTTGAGTTCTGGTTCCACGCCGCTTGCCTTTTGCCGTTCTCCGCGTACCGCTTTCGCATGTACCGCATGCAATATGTGGCGCAGGGTGGTGGATCTTATACCCGCTCCTGGTTGGCAAAGCCCGGGACACGCCGCCTGCTTCAAGAGGTTCATGACCGTGTGCGCCGGCATGGCCCGCTGCGGGTGCGTGATTTCGAGCATGATGGAAAACGCCAGGGGACATGGTGGGATTGGAAGCCGGCCAAGAGCGCCCTCGAACATCTTTTCAGCCGCGGTGACTTGATGATCGCTGACCGGGAGAACTTCCAGCGTGTGTACGATCTCACCGAGCGCGTGCTGCCGAAATGGGTCAATCTCCAACACCCGACACCGGACGAAACCGCACGATACGTTCTCGAAACCGGCGCTCGCGCCCTGGGTGTGTGTGAGCTGCGCCAGATCGCGGATTACAGCCACGATTACTCTCGCGGAGAGGCCAGGCCCTTCCTGGAGCAGCTGCTCGACGAAGGGATACTCGTGCCTGTTCAAGGCCGTCTGTGGGACCGCAGCCTGGTTGAACTGATGATCCATCGCGATAACCAACCAGTATTGGAGCAGGCCAGCAGTGGTGAATTGAAGGCAGAACGCACGACGCTGCTCTCACCCTTCGACAACCTCTTCTATTCGCAGGGCAGGGACCAGATGCTGTGGAACTTTCGCCAGGTCCTTGAAGCCTACAAGCCGGCCGATCAGCGTGAATGGGGCTACTTCTGCCTGCCGATTCTTGACCGGGAGCGGTTGGTCGGGCGGCTTGATCCGAAATTGGAGCGTAGAAGCGGCACGCTGCGAATCGAAGCGCTCTACCTCGAACCCGGGATCAAACCGACCCAACGCCTGGCGCGTTCATTGGCCCACACGCTGCGAGATTTTATGAATTTCCATAAGGCTCATGACCTCGTCATCGAGCGCAGCCTGCCAGGTGAATTCGGAGCCCAGGTGCTGCGGGAGTTGTGAGAGGAGCATCCGTTTCCCCATGAATCGTACCGGACCTCGCCGGGTCAGTTCTCCATGAACCCGGTCACCGCCAGCCTGACAGCCAGGATCGAAGATCGCGAGCTGCATGAGTTCATCCGATTATGGGACGAGCTCGAGGAACTGGTGATCGATATTTCCCGGAACGGAAGGATGAAGCCCAGCCAGCGCGCAGCACACCGGTCGTTACGCAATACCCTCATACCGGTATACTCCCGCTGGGAAGTACAGCTCGCTCCTTACCGCCGGGAATTGAAAATCGTGAATATGCAAGGCGACATCGATCCCTTCCGGCAGATCCTGGAGGTCAGCAATCTGGACGATAAAATCAATTCCAGATCTACTCTTGAGGCGCTGCCTCATGCCCGGCAGGTGATCAATCACTTCCTGCTGGACAGAATTGAGAAAGAGTCAGGATCAGCCGATGAGCGATCTTGAGCAGAACCTGCGCCACCGGCAATTCGATACGGGTGAATTGTGGCTGCACCTCGTAGAGAGTGGTCCCGTAGCCGGCCAGCCCCTTCTCCTGCTGCACGGCTTTCCGGAGTTCTGGTATGGATGGAGGGGGCAGATCGGCCCGCTGGCCGAGGCTGGCTACCGAGTGATCGCTCCGGACCAGCGGGGCTACAACCTGAGCGACAAACCTCCCGGCTTGCGAGCCTACATGATCGAGCGCCTCGTAGCCGATGTGATTGCCATCATACAGGATGCCGGAGCCGATCCTGTCGACCTGGTGGGGCACGATTGGGGTGCAATTGTTGCCTGGCACGTCGCCATGCGTTCACCGGAGCTGCTGCGTAAATTGGTCATTCTCAACGTGCCGCATCCGGCCGCGATGGCCGCAACCCTACGATCGAGCTGGCGGCAGCGCTTGCGCAGCTGGTACATTCTCTTCTTCCAGCTTCCCTGGCTGCCCGAGTGGCTGCTCGGCATGAAGAGGGCGGCCGGCCTGGTCCGCCTGCTCAAAGGCAGCAGCCGAACGGGCAGTTTTACCAGTCCTGATCTTGAACGCTACCGGGAGGCGTGGACGCAACCCGGTGCGATCAGAGGCATGCTGGGCTGGTATCGTGCCGCGCTGCGCTTCCCGGGTCAGACCTTCCTGGATCGGCGAGTCGCAACGCCAACAATGATCCTGTGGGGCGAGCGTGATGTGGCTTTGGAAACCGAGATGGCCCGTATGAGCCTGGATTGGTGCGATCAGGCGCAGTTGGTGACCTTCCCAACGGCTTCGCACTGGGTCCAGCATGACCAGGTGGGAGCCGTCAACCAGCACTTGCTCGAGTTCCTGGGATCAGCGCAGTCGGAGCGCAGGTTGAATACCGGGTGACCCATTCCCCGGGAGGACGTATAATGAGCAGGCAATCGGCTGCTCTGCAGCCAGAGACAACGCAAACGACCGGGAGGTAGATCAAGAAGATGTTCTTTCGCATCCTCATCACAGCACATAATCTTCTGCGCTGGGTGGTCTTGCTTGCAGCAATCTGGGCACTGCTGCGGGCGTACCTGGGCTGGCTTGGCCGGCGCCCTTACACCCCAATGGATAAGCAATCAGGCATTTTCTTCTCGATATTCCTCGATCTCCAAGTCACGCTTGGCATCATCCTCGCCATTTTGAGTCCCTATGTGCGCCTGGCTGCGGCCAATTTCGGGAATGCCCTGCAGGATGAATCCCTGCGCTTCATTCTCGTACAGCATATCCCGCTGATGCTGATCGCGGTGGCGATAGTTCATATGGTCAGCAGCTGGAGCAAGAAGGCTGTTGAGGATCTCGACAAGCACCGCCGGGCAGCGCTTGGCTTCACGCTTGCCGTCGCAATCATTATTTTCGCTATTCCCTGGTGGCGGCCCCTGCTGCGGCTGGGTTGATCTGCAAGTTCGGACGCAGCTCAGCGCGACAATCGAGGCTCACTTGTCCTTCCATTTCTTCCAGCCGATTGAAGTTCGCTACAGCGACATCGATGCCCAGCATCATGTAAACAGTGCCCGCTACTTCACGTATATGGAGCAGGCGCGAGCGGCGTACCTTCGAAAACTTGGGCTGTGGGCGGGCGAAGATTTCAACGCCATCGGCATCATCATCGCCGACCAATCCTGCTCCTATAAGAGCCCCATTCGGTTTGGCCAGGCGATTGAGGTCGGGGTGCAGACCACAACGATCGGGACGAAGAGCATTCAGATGGAATATCTCATTCGCGATCAAAACGATCAACATGAGCTCGCCAGCGGGCGCACGGTGCTGGTCGCGTTCGACTATCTCGCCGGGCAATCGATCACGGTACCGGAGCGGTGGAAGAAGCTGATCCAATCTTTTGAGGCTGAGGCGTGATGGCAGAAAAACCGGAGCGGGGGCGAAGCCGGTTATCGCTTGACGCTGCGCTGCCCCCGGTGAGCCTGGCGGAGGCCGGAGACATCGCAGGGGCGGCTGAACGCGTCGGCTTTTCCGCACTGTGGACCAGCGAAACCCAGCATGATCCTTTCCTGCCCCTGGCCCTTGCCGCGAGCAGAACGAGCAGCATCCAGCTGGGGACCGCTGTCGCGATCGCCTTTGCTCGCAGCCCGGGTGTGGTTGCCTATACGGCGTGGGATCTGGCGCAGGCCTCCGGAGGACGCTTCATCCTCGGCCTGGGAACCCAGGTTAAACCCCATATTGAACGGCGATTTGGCATGCCGTGGCCGCAGTCCCCGGCCGGAAAGCTGCGAGAATTCGTGGCCGCGCTGCGTGCTTTCTGGCATACCTGGCAGCGTGGCGAGCCGCTCTCCATGCGCGGGGAGTACTTCCGTTTGAGCCTGATGTCTCCCTTTTTTAACCCCGGGCCGATCGACCACCCGGACATTCCGATCTACCTGGCCGGCGTAAACATCGGCATGGCCCGTCTGGCTGGCGAGATCGCCGAAGGGTTCCACGCCCATCCACTGCACAGCGAACGCTACCTGCGTGAAGTGATTCGACCGGCGTTGGCCGAAGGCGCCGCTGCGGCCGGTCGCAGCTCTGACGAAATCACACTCACAGCCTCCGTTTTCATGGTGACGGATGAGGCTTCCGAGTTCTTTGTCCGCAGCCAGATCGCATTTTACGCCTCGACCCCCTCCTACCGGCGCGTCATGGCACTCCACGGTTGGGAGGCGGTCGCAGAGGAGCTCTCTGGATTAGCCAGGCGTCAGGATTGGAGCGCCATGTCCGACCTGATCAGCGATGACATGCTGGCTGCGTTTGCGATCGTAGCTCAACCGGCCGATCTCCCAGGGGCGATTCGATCTCGTTATGAAGGCCTGGCAAATCGGGTGATTCCCTATATGCCCTACTACCCTGGTACACAGGATGAGTTCTGGGCCAACCTTGTGGAAGGGATGCGAAACCCGTGATCATCGTCGACGCTCATGAAGATTTGGCCTGGAACGCACTTACCTTCGGGCGCGATTACATGCTCTCGGTTGATGAAACACGCGCCCGCGAACGCGACACTCCGATTCCGGAAAGGAACAAAGGCCAGGCGATGATTGGCCACCCTGAATGGGTCGAAGGCCGCGTGGCGGTCGTCTTTGCCACGCTCTTCGCCTCGCCCGTTAAACATCAGGAAGGGGATTGGGATACACAGGTCTACCATGATATTGAAACGGCAAGCACCTGCTACCGGGCGGATCTCGAATATTATCAACGCCTATTTGCGGATCACCCTGATCGGATCTGCCCAATCCGCTCCGGACGCGAGCTCAAAGCCCACATTCAATCCTGGGAGGAGGACGATGACCAACCGCCGCCCGTTGGCCTGGTAATGCTCATGGAGGGGGCGGATGGCGTTCGCGATCCGCAGGAGCTGGGCTGGTGGTATGATGCCGGTCTGCGGATCCTCGGACCAGCCTGGTCGCGCACACGCTACGCGGGAGGGACTGGCGATCCCGGACCTCTGACAGATCTGGGTCGTGAATTACTTCAGTCCATGGCTGAATACGAGATGATCCTTGATCTGAGCCATCTCGCCCCGGAAGGAGCACTGGAGGCGCTAGAACGCTACCAGGGCCCAGTTATCGCCTCTCATATCAGCCCCTTGGAGCTTGTACCGAACACCGCAAAGCCCGAACGTTACTTCAGCCGGGAGATGATCCGCCTCTGCTCTGAGCGAGGAGTCGTGATGGGCATGGTGCTCGCGAACGAGTTTCTCAAAGATGGTTGGGAGCTCGAGCACGGCCGGGAAGCCGTCACGCTCGAGGGAGTGGCACTAGCGATTGACAGCATCTGTCAGATGCTTGGCGACTCACGCTGGGTCGGGATCGGGAGCGATTTCGATGGTGGCTTCGGCCTGGAAAGCGTACCCGCGGGCCTTGACAGTATCGCCGACCTGCGGTTAATTGGCGATGTGCTGAGCGAAAGAGGGTATTCGAACGCTGATGTTCAGGCAATCCTGGGCGGCAACTGGCTGCGCGTGCTGAGCGAATCGCTCCCGGAGTCGTAGTCGATGCCTCCCCTTACCCATAAGCAAGTGCGCCGTGCGAGGCGCTGGATGACGATCGTGCTGATCGGCTTGCTGTTCTTCCTGATCGGGATCCAGCCAGATCTGATCGGGATGAACCGCAGCCAGACGGTCGGGTTTGTCCAGATCGGCGTGTGGCTGTTTGGCTTGGCGCTGATCTTGCTGGCGGCTTCTGCGACGGTGCGTGTTGTACGCAACGGCAAACCCACTTCACTGCTGGCGGATATCGGCCTGCGATTGATCGCCACTGGCTATGTCGTTGCCGCGACGGCTTCGCTGGCTGATTTCATAGGAGTCGGTGCGCAGCGCATGCCGTTCATCTATTTCGGTCCCGTGCAGATGATTGGATTGATCAGTGGAGTCGTATTGAGCTTGTTGGGCGTGATTCTGTATTGGCCCCGTCAGGCGAAAGAAGGCAGGCGGGATTCGACCGCGGCTAAGCCTGGACCCCCCGCAACAAACTCCGATGCAACCTTATCGGCCTGATTAGTTCGATAACTCCCAGAGCTTCATTACCGTGCTGAACGGCGCGGACAGTCGTAATATTTCCAAATCGGCTTGTCCGGGCGAACCCTCTCAAGATCTGCCCGCGCCTCGACGAACAGGATCAATACAAGCCTCGAGTTATGTATATTCGGAGAATTTACCGGCTTAATTCGCCATCTTCTCGGAGGAGTGCCCGGGGAAGACCTTTCCTCCCGGTCTGAGGTGGGTGTAAGCGTAGTTCACGGCGACCGTCACCTGGCCGTACCCGATGACAATCAGATTAAGCGGATCGAGATCCTCCTGCAGCGCCACATCTCCAGCCGCGTAGACTTCGGGCAGGCTGGTTTCCATCTTCGAGTTTACCTTGATATAGCGCCGGCCGATCGTCTCCAGGTTCCATTCTCGCATTGGTCCAAGGTCGGCCCTAAATCCGAGCGCAAGGATGGCGCGGTCGACATCGATCGTCATTTCTTCGTCGGTGCGGTTGTCGAAGATCACGGCTTTCTCGATTTCATCACCACCCTGCAGCTCGCGCAGCTCGTAGAACACCCGCACATCCACCCCGGATGCCATCAATGCATTGACGGAGGTATCGTGAGCCCGAAACCCCTCCCGGCGGTGGATGAGGGTGACATGCTTGGCGATGGGCTCGAGGGATAAGGCCCAATCCACGGCGCTGTCGCCGCCGCCGATGATCAGCACGTGTTTGTCCTGGTAGATATCGAGATCTTCGACCATGTAGTCGACGCCGCGTCCCTCAAAGCGATCGATGCTCTCGTTCTTCAACTTGGTGGGCTCAAACGCGCCGATTCCGGCAGCAATGATGACCGTCCGGCTGTAATGGCGCGCCTTATCGGTCTCGATCACCCAGCACTTCTCGTCCGCTTCACCGCCAGGCAAAGGTTCTTGGAATAGATTAAGCGCACGTTCGCCGAGGGCCATGGCCGGATTCCAACGTTTAGCCTGCTCCACCAGGTTTTGGACCAGGCGCTTTGAAAGCACCTCCGGGAAGCCGGGCGTGTCGAAGATGACCTTCTCCGGGTAAAGCGCGATGAGCTGGCCGCCGGCTTGCGGCAGGGCATCGATCACTTTGACCTTCAACTCACGCAGGCCGGCGTAGAACGCGCCGAACAAACCAGTTGGCCCGGCGCCGATAAAGGTAATGTCGAATACTTCCATTCCCGATTTTCCCATTACAGGTTTGGTGCTCCTTTGGCTTTGCTGGTAGAACGGGGCGGATTATAAAGGCGTCACAGAAAAGGTGTCAATCTGCAGGCCGGTTGGCGGCTCTTCAAGAACCGAAGGGGAGGACGAGCGCCGCCACGGCCATCGCCGACAGCAGGCCTGCTGCGATCAGCAGATTCCCTCCAACCGAACGCCAGGGCCGCTGATCGATCAAGCGTCCTTGACCTGGCGACATCTCAATCACCTGCAGGGAAGGCCCGACGAACCACGCCAGCCCTCCACCAGCCAGTAAGCCGCCCAGGTGCCCCCAATTGTCAATGCCCGGCATGAGGCCGAGCGCCAGGTTGAGCAGCGCTACAATGATTAGCTGGCGCAGCTGCAGCCGGCCAAAGCGCCCGAAAAGCTCGCGATGGAGATAGAGAAAAATCGCCAGCGCGCCCAGCAGGCCAAAGATCGAACCAGAAGCCCCTGCGGAAGGGTATGGGCTGAACGCCAGGCTGAAAACAACCCCTGAAAATCCACTAAGGATATATATCGCTAAGAAACGCGGAGTGCCGAAGAAGCGCTCAACCGCCGGACCAATCGCGTAGAGCGAGTACATGTTCACAAACACGTGTGGGATGCTGACGTGCAAGAAGATCGGAGTCACAAACCGCCACAGCTGACCCTGCAGGATCTCCTGCTTTGATTTCGCGCCCCATTGCAGCAGAAGGTCGTAGCCGGTCAAAGACTGCAGAATCCACTGCCCGGCAAAGATCATGGTCGTAAAAGCGATCAGGCCGTATGTTCCCCGAAATTGTGACCAGGCTGGCCTTGGTGGCTGTGGTCGGGGTTGCTCGATCCCCTTGGAGGGAGCGCTGGATTGAGAGTCGGGTGATACAAAGCTCATAGTTCGACCTGGCGTGGGTCGGTGCGATGATGCTCGGCGCGAATGATGGAGGCGATTGTATCGACTGTCGTATCCAGCTGGTTGTAGGCGTTGATCACGTAGTAATCAAACATATCCACTCGGCGGAGCTCCTGACGGGCAGTCGCGATGCGCAGCTTTAGATTCTCACTGGTTTCGGTTTTACGAGCTTGCAGCCGTTGAACGAGCTCTTCCTCGCTGCGGGTCGAAAGAAAAATCAAGAGCGCTTGCGGGTATAGTTTGCGGATCGTCTCTGCGCCCTGGACATCAAGACGCATGACAACGTCCGTTCCACTGGCGAGCGCCTCGCGCACCTGGGATTTAGGAATACCCTTGTAATCCTGGTAAACGATGGCATATTCCAGCAGATCGCCCTGCTCGATCATCTCGGCAAACTGTTCCCGGCTGACGAAGAAATAATCTACACCGTCCTGCTCGCCATCACGTTGTGGGCGTGTGGTGGCGGTTACGACGAAATGCATCTGCAGTCCGCGCTCCTTCATCCGCTGCAGGACGGTGTCCTTTCCGACCCCTGAAGGGCCGGAGATGACGACCAGGAGTGGGTGATTCTGGCGCTGGATCAGGTCTTCTTGCATGACATTGAAGCCTCCCGGTGGGCTCAGTATAATCTATTTGAAGGAGGTGACGATGCCGATGTACGACTACCGCTGCCAGGAGTGTGGTAAGCGGTCCACGATCTACCAAAGTTATCAGGAATATGGCCTCGAACCGGTCGAGTGCCCTCACTGCGGGAGTCATGAGCTCAAACGCCTGCTGCAGCGCGTTCGTTTTGCCCGCTCCGAAGAATCACGGCTTGACGCGCTTGGCGATATGTCAGACTGGGGCGACCTGGACGAATCCGACCCACGGGCAATGGCGCACATGATGCGCAAAATGGGTTCCGAACTGGGCGAGGAGATGCCGCCCGAGTTTGACGAAGTCGTCGATCGACTGGAGGCTGGAGAAAGCCCGGACGAGATCGAATCAAGCCTGCCCGACCTGGGGGCGGGTGACGACTTCTAACGAGCTCCCCGCTACGAGTTTATACGGGAATCGGAAAGCGACTACGAATGATCCCGGCGATTTCGAGGGCCAGCTTGCGATGAGCTTCAGGTTCAAAATGCAAACCGTCGATCGCGCTGGATTCGATCACCTTGCCCGCATCCAGGAAGTCCGCCGCCCACTCCAACGCAATCCCTGCATAGTAGTCGGCCAGGAGAGTTGATTTTTCCTCGCCGCCCTCGAACGATTCGGCTTTATCCGTCAGAGGCTTTAAGGGCGGGGGTGCGATCAGGAGCACAGGGGGTGCAGTGCCGTTCAAACCGGCGCCGCTGTACTGGATGTCCTTCAAGAGCACTCCGATGCCCTTGGCGATATCCCTGGCGGAGACAGAAAATCGAAGCTTGAGATCGTTTGTCCCCAGCATCAGTATGACCAGGTCAAGAGGCTGGTGCGATTGCAAGCATGGCATCAGATAAGCACGTCCGTTCTTGTGGCCCTCGATCGGGTCATCCCAGACCGTGGTTCGGCCATTAAGACCCTCTTCGATGACGTGGAATTGAGGACCAAGCTCCTCCTGCAGTACACCTGGCCAGCGCACGTCGTGCGAGTAGCGCTCCCCCGTCCCAGGCGTCGAACCCCAGGTGTTGGAATCACCGTAGCATAGCAGCGAAATCATGTTGTTTAGATCCCATGGTCATGCAGCCCGTATCCCATTGACTGTCGGATCAAGCCCGACTCTGTAAGAATCGATCAACTGCCAGGTGAACGGCGGTTTCAACCTGGTCCACCTCAAGGCTGGCGTCAATGACGACCCAGCGATCAGGTTCCTGTTGCGCAAGCTTTAAATAGCCTGCTCGCACCCGCCGGTGGAAGGCCACGTCGTAGGCGTCAAGCCGGTTCCAATTTCCACCGGCCTCGCGCCGGCGCAAACCATGTTCGACGTCGAGATCCAGCAGCAGTGTCAGGTCAGGCACCAACCCCTCGGTGGCAAATTCTGTCACCTGGCGCAGCATGTCCAGGTCAAGACCCTGTCCGAAACCCTGGTAGGCGAGCGACGAGTCATAGAACCGATCACAGACGACGATCTTGTCCGCTTCGAGCTGCGGACGAATGAGTTCGTTTACCAGCTGTGCCCGTGAGGCGGAGAAGAGCAAAAACTCCGTATGGGCATCCATTGCCGTGTTATCAAGAAGAGTCAGAACCTTGCGGATTTGATCGCCGATCCCAGTTCCACCCGGTTCGCGCGTGAGAACAACCTCCTGGCCGAGAGACTCCAGGTAGCTGGCCAGTCGTCGAGCCTGCAGTGTCTTGCCCCCGCCCTCAGGGCCTTCGAGTGTGATAAAGGCACTCAAGTGCGGAAGATCCTGACCCGGCGTCGGGGTTCTTTTCCGTAGGAATGCGAGATCAAGTTCGCCTGGCGTGCCAGTTGATGCTGCAGCCGGCGCACATATGACGAGGCCGGCGCCAGGTCGACCGATTGCGCACCATCGAGCACATCCTGGATCGCCTCCTGAGCCTCCTCCAGCCCGCGGTCAAGCGCCGGATCACCGGTGGCTACAGCCTGCAGGTTGAAGAGCTCGCTCAGAAAACCTTCCATCTGGTTGACGGTGTTTGCGCGCAGCACATAAATTGGCATGCGGCGATTCTCGGCATCCTTGATCGCGCGCTGGCGCTTGCGGTAATAGGAACGAAGGGTGACGAGCACCTCGGCCTCACCGATCGAATCGACCAACACGGCCGGCACGCCGAGCCGCTTGGATGCTTGCCGCAGGCGATTACGGGCAACACCATACGGATATATACGTATCGGCGCCAACGGCGTGCCCGGCATATGGGGAGGCGTGGGCGAGAATGGCAGCCCCCCGTTTTCCCGGTCGGGGGCGGTCGGCAGCGCCGTCTGGCGGCGATATCCCGAGGTTGCGTTCATATTTGAACGGGCAGGTGCGGGCGTCGTCTCGACCTTGATCTCGCCGGCCTCGTCACGATAACGCAGCTCTGGGAGCACCGGCCTGCCGCGCAGCATGCCATCTACGGCGGCTGAGACATCACGATGGACGGCCAATCGCTCCCGGTCCTGGATTTCAATCAGGACGTCAAAGGTCGGCGCGGCCCGCCGCTCAAGGACGGTTTTCTGTGTCCCACGCCGCCGTGCTTCTTCATCCGACAGCGTGACCGATTCAATTCCCCCGATCAAGTCTGAAAGTGTCGGATTGAGGAGCAGGTTCTCAAGGCTGTTACCGTGAGCTGTACCGATGAGCTGGACCCCGCGTTCTGCGATTGTGCGGGCTGCAGCCGCCTCCAGCTCCCGTCCGATCTCATCGATGACGATCACTTCGGGATTGTGATTCTCGACCGCCTCGATCATCACTTCATGCTGCAGCATGGGGACACGCACCTGCATGCGCCGGGCACGGCCGATCGCCGGGTGGGGGACGTCCCCGTCACCGGCGATCTCGTTGGAAGTGTCGACGATGACAACCCGCTTTTCTTCGGCCAGAATGCGAGCTGCCTCGCGCAACATGGTGGTCTTGCCTACGCCAGGGCGACCGAGCAGGAGAACGCTGCTGCCCCCGGTGATCAAGTCCTGGATGATGTCAATCGTGCCAAATACAGCCCGTCCGACGCGGCAGGTCAAGCCAACGATATCGCCGTGACGGTTGCGGATTGCTGCAATGCGGTGGAGAGTGCGCTCGATCCCGGCCCGATTGTCCGCGTCGAAATCACCGATGCGGGTGACGACATACTCCATGTCCTCGGCCGTCACCTCGCGCTCGGAAAGTGTGATCTCCTGGTCCAGGTAGCGGGCTGTTGGCACTCGGCCAAGGTCGAGAATCACCTCCAGCAGGTCTTCGGAGCGTTTAATCTCGTGCAGCGCGTCACGTATCTTCGGTGGAAGAACCGCCATGAATACGTCGAGGTTGTCGGTTATCTTCTGTTGGGTCATGGTTGGGCTAAATTAAAGTGACTCCTTTTGACCGATCGAGGTAAAGGGAGCGGTCGGTTCAGGCTGGGTGCCGTCCAGTGCGGGCAGAGCTTGTTCCAGCGTGCGGCGTACCGATGCTGTCAGGCGTTTGACCATCACCGCCTGGTCCGTAAAGGGCTGCAGGCCGAGGCGGTCAAGCGAGCCGCCCAGGCCACCCTGGTAGGAGCGGACACATATGTACAGCGGTTTCCCGCCAGGAGCACTGAGATTTTGAATAAAGCCCGCGAGCAGCTCGTCCGTCAGCTCGGCGGCCGGGTGAAAATACGGTTGCACCCAGATGCCATTTGGGCCGCGGTGCACATCGAGGTAGCCCAGGGTTTCATCGCCGGAGTGGAAGATCAACCCCTGGCTGTTTTCAAGGGGTGGCTGCTCGACTTGCTGGACCAGCGCCGGCACGATGTTGCTATACAGGCTGTGGACGGAGAATTGATCACGGGATGAGGCGGGCAGCCAGGTATCCTCTTGTTGCGCGAATGTGTTTGAGAGAGAACCTTCAAGGCGCCAGATACGTTGGCGGGCATAGATGGCGAAGCCCGCCCGGCGGAGCGTTTCGAAAATTGGGTCGGTCTCGCCCACTTCAGCGACCAGGGTCTGCGCCCTTCTCTCGCCAGCAATACGGGCGATGCCATCGAGCAGGCTCAGGCCTTCAGGGGTGTTCAGGATCTCGTCCGGACTGATGAAGGCGAGATGGGCTTGCTGGCGATCTCCGCTGATGATGAACTGCCCGATGCCTGCCAGATCCTGTACATCGTCAGAGCGGAGCACAACGGTGCAGGCGGCGCGGTTTCCTGGCAGAAAAACATCCAGCAGAGCGGTTTGCATGGCCTGCGGTCCGCGCGTCAAAGCCATCTGCGAATCGAGGCAGACCCCGCGGTTTCGAATTCGATGCAGCAACGCCAGATCACGCCAATCGAGCGGACGTACGAGCATCGTTCAGCTCCCTGCCAGGCCCAGAAAATATTCGTGAAAGCGTGTATCCTGCGACAATTCAGGATGGAAACTCGTCGCCAGCAGATGTCCTTCCCTCGCTGCAACGATCTGTTGATCTTCCCCGCTCGATTCACCCGGCGCATAGGCCAGGACTTCAACCTCCGGGCCCACGCGCGCGATGATCGGGGCGCGAATAAAAACCGCCGGGAACGGGCGCTCTGCCTCGTTTAGCACGGGCACCTTTAAGTCAACCTCGAAACTGTCGACCTGACGGCCGAATGCATTGCGTTGAACGGTGATGTCCATTAAGCCCAGCAGCGGCTGATCGCGCTGTGCATCGCGTGAGAGGAAGATCGCGCCGGCACAGGTGCCCCAGATCGGATGCGATTCGCCGAAGGACCGCAGCGCCTCGATCAGGCCATACTCAAACGCCAGTTTTCCGATCGTAGTCGACTCGCCGCCCGGGATAATTAAGGCGGTTAATTCGTCCAGTTGATCGGGTAGTCGCACCTCGCAGTGCTCGACCCCCAGTTTCGAGAGCATCGCCTGATGCTCGGTGAAATCGCCCTGAAGCGCAAGAACGCCGATCTTCATTTCACGGCGACCTTCCGTTTTCCGCTCATCTCTTCGATCTCAAGCGCGAAGACCGACGTGAGTCGGAGTTCTTCGTCTGTAATCGGCCGATAATCTTCACCAGAACGCAGCTCGGGAAAGTATTTATCAAGCAGGCCCTGCAGGCCGTAACGCGCTTCGGTCTCCTGCTCAACCACACGTGCCCGGCCGAAGGCGATCACACTGGCATATTCTACGCTGAATTCGAGCGCGGTATCGGCCGGCAGCAGCTGACCTACTTCGGCTACAGCCATGCTCACGCGCGGGTTTAATTCGATGTTGCTGCGCGTGCGGCCGGAGCCTGCGGTGTGAAAGTAAATGCGGTTCGTCGTCGCGTCAAACCAGTAAAGTGAGACGTGGGTATAGGGCTGATCATCAACCGAGCTGGCGAGCGTGAAGAACTTCCCGCGTTCCAATAGAGCCCGGATCTGGGAATCGTCATCGATCGCTCGATCGGCCCGCCGCATGGCGGTGCGTTCATCCGGCATCGGCCTCTCGAAGGATCCGGTTCACCAGCCGCGCTCGGCCAGTCGTTCGGCCTGCGGCAGTTCGGCAACTGAAATCCCGACCATCGCCTCGCCCAGGCCTTTGCTGATTTCGGCCAGGATCGACGGATCCTGGTAGTGTGTCACGGCTTCGACGATCGCCTTAGCTCGCCGGGCCGGATCGCCGGATTTAAAAACGCCCGAGCCGACGAAGATACCGTCGACTCCCAGCTGCATCATTAAAGCCGCGTCGGCCGGGGTGGCGATACCGCCGGCGGCGAAGTTCACGACCGGCATGCGGCCCAGGGCGCGTGTTTCCAAGACCAGATCATAGGGCGCGCCGATTTCCTTCGCGTAGGCCATTAGCTCTTCTTCGGGTGTGTTTTCCAGTTGGCGGATCGCACCGAAGACGGCGCGTGCGTGCCGAACCGCTTCAACCACATCGCCCGTCCCGGCTTCGCCCTTGGTGCGGATCATGGCTGCGCCTTCGCCGATCCGGCGCAGTGCTTCGCCCAGGTTGCGGCAGCCGCATACGAAGGGAATCTTGAAATCATGTTTATTGATGTGGTGGCTCTCGTCGGCCGGGGTGAGCACTTCTGACTCATCGATGTAGTCGACCCCCAGCGCCTGCAGAATCTGCGCTTCGACGAAGTGTCCGATGCGGCACTTCGCCATCACAGGTACGGTGACGGCCTGCATGATCTCTTCGATCAATTGCGGATCGCTCATACGGGCTACGCCTCCGTCGGCACGGATGTCGGCCGGTACGCGCTCCAGCGCCATCACCGCTACGGCACCCGCCTCCTCGGCGATGCGCGCATGCTCGGCCGTTACAACATCCATGATCACCCCGCCCTTAAGCATCTGGGCCAGGCCTTTTTTAACCTTGAAGGTCCCGGTTTCCTTCGTCATGACCACCTCCATGAAGCTTCCCCCCGCGTCACTTCGATTTTACCACGCATGGGCCAGCCGCTAAAACGCGCTGGATCAAAGATCTGTATTTTTGTCCTTGACATCTTGAAGAAGCGGATATACAATTAGTACAATAATACAAAGATACAATTAGACAATCAGACAATCGCAAGCAGGGATGATGTTTTCTGAACTGGATTTTCGCAGCCACATACCGATCTATGTGCAGCTGGTTGAGCGCATCAAGCACCTGGTTGCCAGCGGTGTGCTCGAACCGGGCAGCCAGCTCCCGACGGTCCGCCAGATGGCAGCCGAACTACGCGTGAACTTCAATACCGTCGCGCGAGCCTACCGCATCTTGGACGAATCGGGCGTCATTTCAACCCAACAAGGGCGAGGGACGTACGTGCTCGACCCTCCGCCGCCGGAACAGGCGGAGCGATTACGCAGGGCGGCGTTGGAGGGTTTGGCCGGTTCCTTCATCTCTGATGCAGAACGAATGGGCTTTGAGCCGGGTGAGGTTCAGGCAGAGATCGAGCAGATGATCAAGACCTGGCAGGACGAGGGCCGGGTTCCAGCAGCGGAAGATTAGCCGGGCCGATCTCACGGCTCGAGAAAAAGGACAGCAGCTATGACGACAAGAAGATCACTTGCACAGTTTGACCTGACCATGCGCAGCGTTGGGCCATACCGCCTTCGAATTCCAGGCGTGGCTCTCGCCGCTTGGTTGGCGCTGATGATACTTTCTCTCCCGCTGGCGTTCGGGCTGATCGCGCTGAAAGTGCGCAGCGGTTGGGTCGGTGCGGCGTTGGTGGCGGTCAATATCATCGGCTTATACCTGCTCTTCGCGCTGAAAGTCGCCGATCAGTGGGAGAAAGCGATCATACTGCGCTTTGGGCGCTTCGTCGGCTTGCGCGGGCCGGGGATATTTTCCGTCGTGCCGGTCGTCGACCGCATTCCGACCTGGATCGATCACCGCGTAATGGTCACCCCGTTCAGTGCAGAGAAAACGCTCACCAAGGACACCGTACCGGTCGATGTCGATGCGGTGCTGTTCTGGCTGGTCTGGGATGCTGAGAAAGCGGCGCTGGAGGTTGAGGATTACCGCATTGCCATCGCTTGGGCGGCACAGACCGCGCTGCGGGAAGTGATCGGTCAGATGGAGCTGGCGGACATCCTCGTCGGGCGGGCGCGCATGGACCGCGATCTACAGAAGATCATCGACGAGCGCACCACTCCGTGGGGGATCACGGTACAGTCGGTGGAGATTCGTGACGTTGTCATCCCTCAGGACCTGGAAGATACGATGAGCCGTCAGGCGCAGGCAGAGCGCGAGCGTCAGGCACGCGTGATCCTGGGAGAGTCGGAGAAGCAAATCGCGCATTCCTTCTCCGAAGCATCGCAGGCGTACCGGAACAACCCGACCGCCCTGCACCTGCGGGCGATGAATATGCTCTTTGAAGGGCTGAAGGAAAAAGGCGCCCTGGTGATTGTTCCCTCCAGCGCCGTCGATACGATGAACCTGGGCGGTTTGAGCGGCATAACCTCGCTGGCGGCCAGCGCCAGCAAACCGGACCGGGCGGAGGGTGACTAAGTGGCTGACCAGCCGGTGTACCGAGTGGAGGTACTGGGCGGGGGACTGCGCGGCGCCCGTCCAGAAGAGCTAGAATCGCTCTTAAATGATCTGGCCGCCGAAGGCTGGGAGCTGCACAGCATCAACCATCAGGCCAACAGCAACCGTGTATGGATCGTCCTGCGCTCGCAACAGCGCCGGCCGGAACGCAGCGAATCCAAGCGTCGTGGTTGGTCGCTTGATTGGGGGTAAGCGTACTGTTTCACGTGAAACAACCTGCTGGCGGGTGGATAAAAGCCTGAAGGGATAGGCCCACCCGCCGGAACTCTTAACTGCGAGGTGCGATGCTTGAGGCGGTGTATTTTCTCAACGGATTGGTGATGGTAGCTCTTCCGCTGGCGCTGGGCGTATGGATCGCCCGGCGATGGTCAGTTGAATGGGGAATCTTCGGACTGGGTGCGCTGGCGTTTGCGGCCTCACAGGTCCTGCACATACCCTTCAATCAGTTCCTGCTCTTACCCTGGCTCGGGGCTGATCGGGAACCGGGGATCGTGCTTCAAATCGGGGGCGCCCTGGCGCTGGGATTATCTGCGGGCATTTTTGAGGAACTCGCACGTTACATCATCATCCGCCGGATGAAGGACCACAGGCGTGGTTTTGGCCCGGCCTTGATGTTGGGCGCCGGACACGGCGGGTTGGAGGCCATCATCCTCGGCGGTGCGGCATTGTATGCGCTGATTCAGGCCTTGACCTTGCGCGATGCAGATCTGGCCCAGGTCGTAGCCCCCGAGCGGTTGGAGTTAACACGAGCACAGCTGGCCGCGTTCTGGAACGCACCGGTCTATGCCGCCATGCTCGGGGCTCTGGAACGCTGCTCGGCATTGATGCTTCATCTGCTCGACAGCGTGCTGGTGATGCTGGCCGTGGCGCGCCGCCAGCTTCGCTATCTGGTGCTGGCGATTCTCGCTCATACGCTGTTCAACGCCATCGCGCTTGTGACCGTTGAGCGCTATGGCGTATATGTGACGGAAGCGCTGCTGCTGGCTATGGGGCTGGCCGGCGTGCTGGCGATGCGCCGCCTGAGGCGGCTTTTCCCTGAACATCCAGAGCCGCCTAAAGTTCGATTGGCAGTTAAAAAAGCTCGTCTGCCTGCAGAGCCCTTCGAATCCGATTCACAGAAGCTGGACGATTCGCGCTTTGTGTAGACGCTCGCCGCCGCATCGGGTACAATGCGCGCCGCGCTACACTGCAAATCTTGGAAAAAGACCATGATACATACCGAGCACCTGACAAAGGATTTTGGCGAAAAGCGGGCCGTTGATGACCTGACTCTTGACGTGGGCGAGGGTGAGATTTTTGGATTCCTGGGCCCGAACGGAGCTGGGAAGACGACAACCATTCGAATGCTCGGGGCTCTGATCAAACCAAGCTCCGGGCAGGCGCGAGTGGCCGGATATGCGCTCGATCATGACGAAACCGAGATCAGGCGCCGGGTGGGGATCCTTACCGAAGCCCCGGGGTTATACGACCGACTCAGCGCTGAAAGGAACCTGGAATTCTTCGCCGAGCTGTATGATGTGCCCGACGTTCCTGGCCAGGTAGAACGTTATTTACGGATGCTGGGGTTATGGGAGCGGAGGGCGGAGGCTGCGGCGACTTTTTCGAAGGGTATGCGCCAGAAGCTGGCTATTGCCCGGGCGCTGCTGCATGAACCACAAGTGCTGTTCCTGGATGAACCAACAAGCGGGCTGGACCCGGAGATTGCACGCCTGGTGCGCGATTTTATCGAGGAACTGAAGGTCGAAGGGCGCACTATATTCCTTTGCACCCACAACCTGGATGAGGCGGACCGCCTGTGTGATCGCGTGGCGGTCTTCAACGGCCATCTGCTGGCCTTGGATACGCCGGCCGCGCTGCGCGGGCAGCTCTACGAGCGGGCGGTTGTGTTCCACCTCAGGCAGGTGGACCCAGCCTGGGCGGTGAAGCTGGAATCGTTTCCTTTCGTCAGGAAAGCGGAAGTGGTCGAGGGCAAGCTGGTCGTCACGCTGGACGACCCTGAAGCCAACAATCCAAAGCTAATTCGCACGCTGGTTGAGGCAGGGGCTGACCTGCAGTTCGTAGGCGAACTGCGCCGCAGCCTGGAAGATGTCTACCTGCGGTTGGTTCAATGAACATCACGCCCGGGGGCCAAGGGTGACGACCGGGTAATGAAGGTGGCATAAGATGCGAAAAATCTGGGTGATCGTTCGCAAGGAATGGGCGGAGGTCTTCAAGAACCGCTTTGTCTTTTTTACGATTGCGTTCATGCCCCTTATTCTGACCGCATTGCCGCTCATCATGCTCTCGGTGATGGGGTCGTCTGGTGATATGGCCGGTCTTTCGACGAGCGATATGCCGTCGCAGTTCACGGCCTTATGTGGAAGCCTGAGCGGCAGTGATTGTGCACAGTACTATCTTGTGAGCCAGTTCCTGCTGTTGTTCATGCTGATGCCATTGGCGATTCCGGTCACTTTTGCCGCGTACAGCATCGTTGGCGAAAAGACCACCCGCACGCTCGAGCCAGTTCTGGCGACGCCTGTGACGACTCTTCAACTCCTGGTGGGAAAAGCGCTGGCGGCGGCGATTCCGGCGATCGGGGTGACCTGGTTTAGTTTCGGCGTTTTCATCGCCGGCGTGCAGTTGATCACATCCAATGGAGCGCTCACTGGCCAGCTGGGGGCGGGCGTGTGGTTGCTGGCGATATTCGTCGCCGGACCGTTGATGGCTGTGGCCGCCGTCAGCGTTGCGGTCATGGTTTCCTCGCGTGCCTCCGATCCACGGGTGGCCGAGCAGCTCTCGATGCTCGTCATCCTGCCGCTGCTAGGGCTGTTCTTCGGTCAGATCAGCGGTTTTATCCTGATCAACCAACGGGTCATGATTTACCTGGTGCTGGGGTTGGTTGTCATCGACTCGGCGCTGATGGCATTTGCCACACAGCTTTTCCAGCGGGAAGCGATCCTGACACGGTGGAAGTGAGATTGTCGATGAGACGGAAGATTTCCTTCGCCGCATTCATTCCTCTCGTGCTGGCCCTGGCGATGCTGCCGGCCGTGGCACTCGCACAGGACGACAGCGGTACGCTGCAGATTAACCTAAAGCGAACTTTTGGATTTGCGGCGGGAGCACGTATCCAGGGCCGCTTTACGATTACAGCCAAAGGACCGCAGGACCTGAGTCGGGTTACATTCACGTTGGACGGCAATCAGATTGCCCAGATCTCGCAGGCCCCTTTCAGTTTCGGCTTCAGCACCGGTGATTACAGTCTGGGAAACCATACGCTATCGGCAACCGGAATGACGTTGGCTGGCCAGGAAATTGAAGCACAACCGCTCCAGTTGGAATTTGTCAGCGCCGAGGAAAGTGCAAACGCCGCTTTTCGAATCGCTGGCCCGATCCTCGTTGGCGCGCTGATATTGGTCCTGATTAGCTCGGTTGTGCCAGCACTAGGCCGAAAAAAGGGGACTTTTGAACTCGGTTCTTATGGTGCTGCCGGCGGGGCGGTATGCCCACGCTGCAAGATGCCCTACAGCCGATCGGTGCTCGGCCCAAATTTGGTCCTCGGGAAGCTGGAGCGATGCCCGCACTGCGGTAAGTGGGCGATTGTGCGGCGTGCCAGCCAGGCACAGCTCAAAGCGGCTGAGGCTCTCTACCAGCAGGACGCTCACCAGGGGGAGGTCGACCCCGACCAACACGAGCGCCGCTACGAGCGAATGCTGGATGATTCGCGCTTCGAGGAATGACCTCTTCGATGAGCTCCGAGAAAGCCCCGATCCCGGTCTGTGATTACGAAGGCTCAGATTACCAGCAAAGCTTTTGGGATCAGGGCGGGCGGGAGTATGAAGATCGAGCCGAAGCAGTCGCTCTTCGCAGGCTGCTGCCGCAAGGCGGCCTGCGTTTACTGGAAATTGGCGCCGGCGCCGGGCGCAATACACCTCGCTACCGGGGATTTGAGCAAATCGTCCTGCTTGATTACTCACGCACGCAGCTAGAACAAGCCCGCAACCGGCTCGGGCTGAATGGTCGCTTCGTCTATGTAGTCGCCGATGTGTACCGCATGCCCTTCGATATTGGGCTCTTCGATGCGGCGACGATGATCCGCACGCTGCATCATCTGGCAGAACCCGCCCGGGCGCTTGAGCAAACACGCCGTACGCTTGTCTCTGGGGCGGTTTTCATCCTTGAATTCGCAAATAAACGCAATTTGAAAGCCATTCTGCGCTGGCTGGGGCGCCGCCAGGATTGGAATCCGTTCAAACGGGAGACAGTGGAGTTTGCCCCGCTGAACTTTGATTTTCATCCAGTACAGGTCAGGACCTGGTTGAGAGCAGCTGGATTCGAAATTGAACGACAGCTGACCGTATCACATCTGCGCCTTGGCTTGTTAAAACGTACCTTGCCGGTCGGTTTGCTGGTTGCGCTCGATTCGCTGCTGCAGCTAACCGGCGGAGTGTGGCAGGTGACGCCCAGCGTTTTCGTACGGAGCAGGGTGACGGGCGTGCCCGAGCCGGTGGCCGGGGGGATGCATTGGCGCTGCCCGAACTGCCTCGCAACCGGGTTACCTGAGATCCCAGCGGGATTGAAATGTTTGAACTGTGGAAAGACCTGGTCCTTCCAGGATGGCATTTATAATTTCAAAGAACCGCTACCAAACGGACCAGGTATCTGATTGGCCTCGTGCTCTGGCGCTCTCTTGCACCCGCCAGTACGTTGAACCCTCACGCGCCATCCAACCCATGCCAACCAACTCACGGCGCAACAGCGCGGTATCGGCGTGAAAATGCGCCAGTATCTCGTTCACCTGCACCTCGCTGTAGCGCCGATCGGGTTGGAATGATTTCAGAACAAAGCGCAGGATGACGATGCGCTTCTTACGCTGGGCAGGAATTGTACGCAAACATCCGTCCGCATCGACGAAGTTGTCCAGCACACGCCGGTTGTAGGCGTCCAGGTCGACGTCATTCGCGAGGTCGTCCAGGGTTTCATCAGCAAGCAGTCGGCGGGCCATTGCATGCAGTGTATCGGTCTTGAGCTGGTATACGCTATAATAGCCGTCGGCCCGGGCACTTACCAGACCGGCCTCGGCCAGGCGGGATAGGTGGTGGGAGACCGTCGAGGCGCGCAATTCAAGCAGCGCCGCCAGTTCTTCGACCGCATAAGGCTTCCCCGCCAGCAGGCCGATGATGCGCAGCCGGTTGGCGTCAGCCAGGGCTTTGAAAAATTCAAGTAGTCCGGTTTCGACCATTTTTATAATATTCGAAATAATTAGATATCTATCGAAATAGATTTTACATGTGTCTTCGACCGCTGTCAAGCCATGGAGGAACAAAATGCTTCCAACGCGCGAAACGTATCAGGTTGAGGTCGCCGGCATCTCACGCAAACTACCGCTGTTCGAAGTCGCGCCAGGTTTACGCATCGCGGTTCTGAACATCCTCGGTGACACAGAGTTGGTCCAGGCTTGCGCCCGATCGCTGGCCAGTGCTCTGAAAGATGCCAACCACGACTTGCTCGTGACGGCAGAGGCGAAGAGCATCCCTCTTATCCATGCCCTCTCGGTCGCCATGGGCGACCGACACTATGTTGTTCTGCGCAAGGCTTACAAGCCCTACATGGGGGAGACGCTGAAAGCGGAGACGGTTTCAATTACGACCGGAGCCCCCCAGATCCTGTATATGGATGAGAAGGACCGACAGCTGGTTGAAGGCAGCCGGGTAATCCTAGTTGATGATGTCATCAGCACGGGATCTACGCTGCGGGGGATGCGTAAGTTGATCGCCGAGGCTGGAGGCGAGGTTGTAAGGGAGGCGGCGATCTTCACCGAGGGTGATCCCGAGGACTGGAAGGGCATTACCTCGCTCGGGCATCTGCCCCTTTTTAAAGGCGGCGCCTGACTCATTTGATCCGAAGCGGTCAGGAAGCACCCACGCAGTAAGTTCTCGGCAGCTTTCCGGAACGACGTCAGCATACGCCAGTGGAATGCACGCGACTCGCAGCCGTGTTATTCGTATTGTGTATGGGAGGAAATTATGAACTCAAGCAACCGTTCAACGCTGGTTTTTGGTTTGGCACTGATCATCATCGGCGCTTTGTTCCTGGTGGGACAGCTTTTTCCGGATATCTTCAGTTGGCTAAATCCGGGGGAAAATTGGGCTTTGTTCGTCATCGGGGCGGGTGTTCTGATCTTGATCCTCGGGGCCTTGACCGGAGTGCCCGGTCTGGCGGTCCCGGCTTCAATTGTCGGTGGGATCGGGGGCATCCTGTATTGGCAGAATGCCACCGGCCACTGGGATAGCTGGAGCTACCTGTGGACTCTCATCCCGGGTTTTGTCGGGATCGGGGTCATCTTAAATGGATTTCTGTCGGGGCACGGGAGGCAGGGACTTCAAGATGGTGGGCGGACGATCCTCGTCAGTCTGGTTATGTTCGCCATCTTCGGAGCTTTCTTCGCACGCGACATGTTCGCAGGCTGGGTCTGGCCCGGGCTGTTGATCTTGGCCGGCGTACTGATCTTGATTTCTAATCTGCTCCGGCCGCGAGTCTAACGTCTCAGGGCAGGATCCAACGACCAGGAGGAACTTAATATGGCGGAACGGAGGTTGACCCGCAGCCAGACCAACCGCATGCTCGGGGGCGTATGTGGTGGGTTGGGTGAATATCTTGGGATCGACGCAACCTTTGTGCGTCTATTCTTCGTGCTGCTCGTCTTCGGTGAAGGTGCAGGCTTGTTGATTTACTTTCTTCTGTGGTTGATTTTACCGGTTGAAGGCAGCCAGGTTGGCGATCTTGGGAGCAATGTCAATAGGAGCGCACAGGAAATCTCCGAACGCGCCCGCGAGATCGGGGCAGGTTTACGCCAGGGACCGGGAGCTTCGAGCACACAAGTGAGCCGGATGGTCGGCGGGGCCCTGATCCTGGTTGGGGTGATCTATCTGATTGACAACCTGAACCTGGCCTGGCTCGGGTGGCTGCAATTCAATGTCATCTGGCCGATCATGTTAATTCTGGGGGGAGCGATCTTGCTCCTGCGTTACCTGCGAGGTGAGTGAGATGAGCGAACATCGCCACCGGCCCGGTATCTCCGGGCCCTTGATCCTGATCTTCCTGGGGGTCATTTTTCTTCTCAACAACCTCGGCGTGACCGAATGGACCGTCTGGGAAGTAATTTTACGGTTCTGGCCGGTCCTACTCATAGCGGCTGGGCTTGATTTAGTGCTCAGCCGACGTTCAGCCTGGGGTTCAGTGGTCGCGCTGGTTCTCATCCTGGCTGTGATCGGGGTGAGCCTGGGGGCAATCCAGCAACCGCCGCCAGCGACCGCTGGCGTGATCCAGGTCAGCGTTCCTCCGGGTGGCGCACAAAAAGGGGAGGTCAGCCTGAATCCGGCTCTGGGCTACTTGCGGGTTGTATCGAGCGCTGGATCCAGTGGCGATGTGATCCACGGGCAGGTAAGGCCATTTCGCGGCGAACGGGTAGAGCAGACCGCGCAGGGGCTGGGTAGCCGCATCATCGTTAACATCGCCAGCGGCAGTTGGGTCGTTGTTCCGTTCATCACAATGAATTTCGAACGTCCGAACTGGGACCTGACCATCGATCCCGCTTTACCGCTCAACCTGGCGACCGATCTTTCCATGGGCAAGACGGAGCTAAACTTACGTGATTCCATGATCGAATCACTGCAGGTTAACACCAGCCTCGGGCAGACCGTCATCCGTCTTCCAGCAACCACAGCCGAGGTCAAGGTCGAAGGCGGGATAGGGGAAATCGTGCTCGATCTGCCGCAGGGAGTCGGTATCAGCGTTCGTGCCGACAACGGCATTGGGAGCGTCGATCTACCAACAGACTTCTCGCAGCGCCAGGGCGTGTATTATTCGCCCGGTTACGATCAGGCGGACCAGAAGCTCGATATCTCGGTTGACCTGGGAATTGGTGTGATTCGCGCCCGCTGACCACCCATTGGCCAGTTCGAAAGCCGCACTCAAGAATGGGATGCAGCGTGCTGCATCCCCATTCGCGTCCGGACCTCGAGCCGGGGTCAAGAAAAAGATTCCCGCTGGCCCGAAAATGGGATAATTATTTCGTAAGGCCTGATTGTTATAATCCCCGTACTGCAGGAGGGCCAGCATGTTTTCAGATATCAACAAGCGCAGGGACGTCGAGCGCAAGGTCAAAGAGGAAGGCCGTTTACCCCCGGGTCAATCGGCTACCTTGAAGTTCCCGGTCCTGCACTACGGCCCGATCCCCACCTTTGATCCATCTACCTGGGATTTCAAGGTCTGGGGTGAAGTTGAAGAGCCGGCCTACTGGGACTGGGAGGCGTTTCAGAAGCTCCCGCGCACGAGCGTCAAGATGGATATTCACTGTGTGACGCGCTGGAGCAAATTCGACACAACCTGGGAAGGCGTCTCGTTGAAAGCCCTGGTTCAGGCTGGCCTGATCAGACTTAAATCGTCTGCCGCATACCTTGTTCAGCACTGCGAGTACGGTTACACGACTAACATGCCGCTCTCGGTCGCGATGGGTGATAATTTCCTGATGGCGACACATTTCAACGGCGAGCCGCTGACCCCCGACCATGGCTTTCCGCTGCGAGGCGTCGTTGGAAAAATCCTGGGTCGCGATGATTTAAAGGATGTTTACCTCTGGAAAGGTGGTAAATGGCTGCGTGGCTTGGAGTTCACCCAGAACGATCAACCCGGGTTCTGGGAGCGAGCCGGGTACCACAACGAGGCTGATATTTGGCTTGAGCAGCGGACCCAGGGGTATTAAAAGTTATGATACCTATCACGATCAGGGGCATAGCCCTGGATCGTTTTGATTCTCCGGTCAAGCTGATCCTTATATAATGCAGGCAGAGGGTCAATGGCAGCCAGCGAAAGCTACCAGGCGGAGCGCCTGCGAATGGTAAGGAATCAAATCCAGCGGCGCGGGGTGAAAGACCCGCGTGTGCTGCAGGCGATGCAGGATGTCCCGCGCCATCTCTTTGTCCCTTCCGAGCGCCGACACCAGGCCTATGCCGACGGGCCCCTACCCATCGGCGGAGGCCAGACAATCTCCCAACCCTACATCGTGGCACTCATGACAGATCTACTTGAGCTGTCAGGCGGGGAGTGTGTGCTGGAGGTAGGCACGGGCTCTGGATACCAGGCCGCCGTGCTTTCCAGACTCGCAAAGCGGGTCTATTCACTGGAGCGGATCCCTGAGCTGGCGTCGCAAGCTGAAGTACGGTTGGCCGAACTTGGCTGTACGAATGTGGAAATACACGTTGGGGATGGTTCAGTAGGGCTGCCCGAATATGCGCCCTATGATGGGATTCTCGTTACAGCCGCGGCTCCGCGAGTGCCCGAGGCACTCAAGGAACAGTTAACTCAGGACGGCGGGGTACTTGTCGTCCCTGTAGGGGGCAGGGCGGGTCAAATCCTGGAGCGCTGGCGTTGCGAGGGCGAAACCTTTCAAATTGAAAAGGTCGCACCGGTCGCGTTCGTCCCTCTCATCGGATCGCAGGGTTGGGACGAGGACGAATCACCGGATCGACAGTGGCGGTCCAGGTGATATCCTGAGCCTCACTTTGTAGCCGCCTTCAAGTAGGCAAGTGCGACGCCCGTTTCGCCATCCATCAGCAGTTCAAGCACCATCCCATTTTCAGCAGCAGGAATATCCACCACCTGAACAACCGCCTCCCACTCAGCTTCGTCCGGCAAGAGATCCAGCAGCACGTTCCGGTTACGCTGGAAGAACTTCTGATTCAAGAAAGCCTCCGGCTCCTCGAGCGGCAGCGCAAGTGGGAAGATGTTGGCCTCCACCAGGTCCTGGAAAAAATGTGTGCCGTATGAGGGCTCGGCCTGGTGCTCCTGGTCTGCGATCTCGATCAGCGATTGGGCGTGGTAGACATCAGCAAAGGTTACCGGGATGCCGATATCGGGGTTGCGGCTGCCCCAACGGCCGGGTCCAAGCAGGATGAAGCGCTCCTCGCTCAGCCGGCTGTTGAGCCGGCCGATCAAGCGTGCCAGTGCCGGCTTCTGCGAAATCGGTTCGAGGTCACGGTAGGCATGCGGAACAACGTAGATCGCGAAGCGAACATTCTTGACGATTCCATCCGGCACCATGCGCTGGGTGCGGAAGATCGTTTGCTCCGCTGGAATGTCTTGCGGGATCTCGACCGGCTCGCTCTGCAGGTGACTCTGCGGACGACACTGCAGGAGCGAGATGCGAGCCTGCGGTGCACCGTCTTCAGCATCCTCCAGATAGAGCGCAAACTCGGTGTCGACCGGGCTGTTGTACGCTTTTTCGAGGGTCTTCAGCATTCGGCGCATTACATGCGGAAAGTCTGTACGACGGAGCAGCCCATCGAAAGTGATCACCAGGTCGCGCTGCGCGGGACCAAGCGGCACGCTGAGCAGATCCTGCAGGTCACCCTGTTCGTAGAGTTGGGCGATAAAGCGTAAGTAAGGCGTTTGTGGTCCAATGCACTTGGCGACTGATAGGCTCCGAAATGCGTTCTGGTCTAGATCGATCAGGTCGACCTCGCTTTGCGAATAACGATGGATATCGCGGGGCGAGCTCTCCGGGCGCAGGTCGGGATGACTGAGCGCCACCAGACGTGGGTAGTCGCTGCCAACCTGTTCGACCGCGCGTGTTCCAAGACCCCAGACCATGCGCAGGAAACCGGCATCGCGATCGATACGGGGGCTCCAGCGGAACTGGTTGCGGGAGAACGCCACACCGGCGGCATCTGGCAGGAAGTAGGTGCCCACGCGGCGGCCCTGCGTTGCCTGAATCAAGACCGCCATGCGTTCATCATAGTCGAGTAATTCAACCTTCCGCCGGTAGAGCAGGACTCCCGAATTGTAGACGCTTGCGTACACCTTCTTGATGGCGTTAAGCAGCTGCTCGAGGTTCTCTTCGAGTGAGCCCTGGTTAGGGCAGAAATAACTGTCGTACTTTCCAGCGAAGGAAGTTCCAAAGGAATCCTCGAGCAGGCTGGAAGAGCGAACCACAAGTGGGACGTCGGCAGCCTGTTCCAGTAGGACTCGAAGCTGGTCAACGATATCCTGCGGAAAGTGGCCTTCCTGGAATGAGTGCACGATTTCCGGGTAATCGGCACGAATCTCGTCTGCGGGCTTGTACTTTTGATTTGCGAAGACATGCAGCCCGTTAAGCTGGTTGAACTGGTAAAAAAGGTCAGCCCCAAGAAACCAGGAACGGGGGATGTGAATCCGCTGGAACAGTTCGGGATCTGCTGACTTGCGCAGGATGGTTTGCGCCAGCATCACACCCGCAGCTTTGCCTCCAATTTTCCCGCGACCGATGCGTCGCTCAAGGATCGATTTCAAATCTGAGATATCAAACCATTCTTTCGCGATTCCTAGGTAGGCAAGGTGATCGCTGATCATGGCCTTGATCAACACCACTTTAATCTCTTTCAGGTTGTGCTCGATGCGGTTGCGTTCGTCCGTGGGCAGGGCCTCGTAGCTCTCACCCTGGGCGAAAAGCATGTCCCAAGGCGCCAGTTCCGGATGCAGGGTGAGCACGACATCCTGGGCGGGCATTCGACCGGCGAGGGTGTCCTTCAGCAACTGCTCGAAGTCTTCGTATGGCAGGTTATAAGCGAAGTAGAAATCCGTCAGGTTGTCGCGAATAATGCTGACCCGCTCTTGCCAGACGTCGGGGTGTTCCTGGGCAAAAGGATCGGTGAGCCCTTCCCGCAGCTGAGACTGAATCGCTTTCTCCCGCACCTCGACCTCAAAATTCTTACGTGTAATCACGCCCCGCTCGAAAATTTCCTGGCGCATCAACTCCCGCACGCGCGGCGCGAGAATTGGATACTGGCTCAAGGCCAGGTAGAGCGTAAGGACTTTGGGGAATTCGTTCGGGTCAAGGCTCATCGATCGCTCCAGCAGCCTGGTTTCGACAGGAATATTCTATCGAGCCCGGCTGGGAATCAAAAGGCCCTCATAGGTGAGGGCCTGGTCTGTTTGACCGATCTGTCTTTATCGGGAAGCCTCAGCGTCCGAGGTGCATGGGCATGATGACATGCAGAAAGTCGTCGCGGCCGACCGGGCGCAGGACTCCAGGGGACGATGGCGACGAGGTCTCAAGGGCTACATTCGGTGTATCGATTGCGTTGAGCACATCGATCAGGAACTTGACATTGAAAGCGATCTCGACCGGATCACCTTCAATGGTCGCATCGACAGTTGTCTCATTTGATCCCGTTTCGGCTGCCGCAGCGGTGATCTCGACTGTGCCAGGCTCAAGTTCACTGCCGGGTGTAAGCCGCAGGCGGGCGGAATGGGCCGCCTCGCGGGCAAAAATCTCGGCCGCCCGGCAGGCCTTGAGGAACGCGCCGGTCGCGAGCACGCTGCGCGAGGCATAGCTGTTGGGAATGATGCCGCGGTAATCGGGGAAAGTGCCGTCGATCAGTTGGGATACCAGCTCGACGTCCTTCGCCCGGAAGATGACCTGGCCCCGGTTCGGCGGAAGCGACATGCTTACGCTTTCCTCGCTCGACCCCAATATGCGGGCCAGTTCACTCAGGGCACGAGCAGGAACAATGGCATTGACGGAGTTGGAGGAAGGTGAACTCAGGCTCGCTGTGCGCACCGAGAGCCGAAAACCATCCGCAGCTGCCATGGTCAGTGTTGAATTTTCAAGCTCGATCAACACGCCGGTCAGCACCGGGCGTGCGTCGTCGGTTGATGCCGCAAATGTAACCTGATGGATCATCGCCCGCAGGTCTTCGACGTTGAGTTCAAGTCCGTCGTCAAGGTCGGCTGGAGGCAGCGGTGGAAAATCCTGGGCATCGATGCACTTGACGTCATTGTTGAACGCCCCACAGCGGATATTGAGTGTTTGGTTGCGGATGGTGAGGTCCATCGCGACGGTATCGTTCGGAAGCGTATTGACCAGGTCGACAAATGTGCGCGCCGGCACGGTGGTCGATCCTTCCTCTTCGACCTTGGCACCGATCCAGTAGCTGATGCCAAGTTCGAGATTCGTGGCCGAAAGCCGTAAACGCCCGTTGTCGGTCGCCACCAGGACGTTTCCCAGCACAGGAAGTGTGCTGCGCGGGGCAACCGCTCGAGCGACGATGCTTAGACCACGTGCCAGATTCTCTTGCAGACAGGAGACCTTCATATGGGAGATATCCTTGAATGTGGAGTAGCGATGATGAAGTATACAATGAGTTCGGTCGACCGACAATGTCGGGTGGACAGTCAACCGTCCGTAACTTACACTTAGTGCGTGAAAATGGACGACAGTTCCCCCCCAATTGATCAACTGCGGCGGATGGTCGTGCGCCTCTCACGCCTGGTTGAGATAAGCGTCACGTTGAACTCGACGCTGGATCTGGATCGCCTGCTGCAGTTCATCGTCCGCTCCGCTGCCGATCTGCTTGAGAGCGAGGTCGCATCGATCCTGCTCGTAGATGAAAATTCCCAGGATCTCTATCTCGCCGCCGCTACCGGAATCTCGAGGGAAGTGCTCGACAAGCTGCCGGTCCCAAAAGAGGGGGCACTGGCGGGAACGGTTTTTCGAGAGGATCGGCCGCTGATCTTGAACGAGGTCTTCGGTGCGCTGGATGGACTTCATGGCCTGGGCGTTTCGGAGGGGACGGAGATCCGTTCGTTAATAGGGGTACCGCTGCGCATTCGTGAGCAGGTAGCCGGTGTGTTGCAGGCAAGCAACAAACGCGCCAGTATCTTTGATGATGAAGACCTACAAACGCTTACGAATATTGCCTCGTTGGCTGGAGTAGCGATTCATAACGCCCGCCAGCTGGATGCACTCAACCGTGCCTATGAAGAATTGGGAAACCTCGATAAATTGAAAAGCGACTTCATCGCCATCGCTTCGCATGAACTGCGCACACCGCTCGGCCTGATCCTGGGGAATGCAGCTCTGCTGCAGGAAGCAGCCGGCGACGAGCTCTACGAAACAGCCGAGGCTGTTCTCGCCTCAGCGATGCGTATGCGCGTCCTGATCGAAGACATGACCAACATGAGTATGCTCCAGGTGGGCTCAGCCGAGTTAATGCTGGCGCTCCAGGAGCTCCAGCCGATCTTGCAGGCCGCGCATGACGAGGTCGCCAGGCTCGTTGAAGCCAAGGGCCAGCAGCTGACAGTGAACATGCCAGAAGAGCCGTTGGTGGCCTTGCTGGATGGGCCAAAGATGCGCATGGCCCTGACCAATTTGCTGAACAATGCCATTCGCTTCACCGACCGTGAGGGTCAGATCGCACTGGAGCTTGAACCCCACGGCAGAGAAGCCTGGCTGCGGGTGAGCGACAACGGAATCGGAATCCCGCTCGATCAGCAGGAGAATATCTTCGAACTTTTTTACCAGGTCGAAGACCACCTTACGCGCCGCTATGATGGGATGGGATTGGGTTTGGCAATCGTAAAGGCGATCGCCGAGGCACATGGGGGTCGAGTGTGGGTGGAAAGTGCCGGAGAAAACACCGGCGCTACGTTCACGATCGCTGTTCCGCTAGAATCCTGAGAGCATCCTGCAACCAGGAAAGCAGCCCTTATTTATTGGGACGATAAACAGAATCCCCGGCACGCACGCGTTGATCGACCTTCATCGCCACCTCGGAACCGGCGTCAGCACGTTCAATATTCTCATGTTCAACCTGCATCGACTCGACATGCTGCACGAAGTCCGTGTGGGCGCCTTTGAAATGAATTTCCGCGCCGACCTCAAGCTCCCCACGCAATCGAATGACGCCGACCATGACCTGCTTATAGAAATGGGTCACCTCGCCAATGTGTTCTCCCTCAACCATGGTTCAACCTCCTGCTGCACTCGTGTCTATGACGATTGTACAACGGGCAGGACCCAGGTGAACGGCTGAAGTACGTTTGAGGAAGTGGGTTACCGGGAGAGGCGAGCGGCTGGTTCAGGTATCCAACGCAGTGTAACGACAGAAAGCAAGAACAAACCGGCGTAGGCAGCAAAGATCACCATGTAGCCAAGACCGGGCTGGAGTTGGTTAAAGAAGTCTGCCAGTGGTCCACCGATGCCGGCTCCAACAATCCCTGCCCCTGCACCGGCCAGATTGGAGATTCCGAGGTAGCGGCCGGCCTCGTGCGCCGGAGCGAGGTCGGTTCCCAGAGCCCAGCTGGTGGCCATGAAGGTTCCAGCGCCCAGTCCGAGAATGCACCCGCCGATTATAACGGCCACCATTGTGGGGGAGATAAGCAGGACGCATGTACCCAGCGTGCCGGCCAGGCCGGCGAAACCGACCAGCTTACGCCGCCCGATACGGTCCGCGAGATAACCGCCGCCGAGGGCTGAGGGGATCAGGAAAAGCGCCACTACGGCCAGTAGGAGCGTGGTCACCGTGGCTGGTTCCTCGGCATGCAGTACGTCGGCAATGTAGAACTGGGCAAACCCCTGGATCGATCCGATTGCAGCCAGAAAGAGCAGGCGGTTGACAACCCACCAGATGAAATCTTTTTGTTGGCCCGCGCCCTCACCGATCCCGATCCATGCACCCAGGTAAACGCCCAACAGGATTGAACCGGCCATCGCGATCAACCCGGCTATTCCGATCAGGGATACCTGCACTGCAAGGGAAACATTCATGCCACTCAGGATGTCACCGCCGGAGCGGACTAACCAAACTGCAGCCTGAGAAACAGCGACAAAGATCACGCTGAGCGCCAGCAAGCGCAGTGCCCGGGGTCCGACACGCCCTTCGGGTGTTCGCTCTTGGCGTGATTCTTTTACAAACAGCAGGGTAAGCAGCATCGTAAGCGTAAGGGCGGCGGCGATGATCCCTACGGTCCAGCCAATCCGCCCGGCATCCACCAGCGGTCCGATAAAAATGACAAGGAAGGCCGGCAGCAGTTCAAAGACCGCCTTGACGCCGGAGGACCGCCCTCGTTGATCTTCCGGAATGAGATCCGGGAGCAGGCCCTGCAGCGCTCCCTGCGCGAAGTTGGATGAGATCTGCAGCAACACGATGCCAACCAACAGGACCAGATATGCCGTTGAAACCCCCAGCAGCGGCTTGACTTTCGCGTCGAGCGATGAGCCGACGAAGCCCGGAGAGGCTGCGATCAGCAGCAGGAAGACCAGATCAAGCAATGTGCCGATGGCGATAAACGGCCGCCGCCGGCCCCAGCGCAGCGTGCTGCGATCGCTGAGCATCCCCGCCATAGGCTGGACGAACATTGCGACCGCCAGGCCGACTACGCGAATCGTTGCCAGGTAGGTGTTCTTCTGGGCCTGGGCGACAAAGAGCGCAACCAGGTAGGGCAGCAGGACGGGGGTGATGATGCCCGAAGAGACGTTCAGTCCAAGCCAGTAGATGTTGACGAAGATATGCTTCGACCAGCGCGGCGAGTGTTCGGAGGAGAGCGGTGAATTCATGTCAATGTCCCTCTGGCGGTCTGCTATGCCAGCCACTCCCTCAGCTAGCCTGAACTCAGATCTGGACGCTTCCGCCGGGATCAAGTACACGAACGCGCGTCTCAGTCTCCGCTTCGACGCGCTTCGCCCATGCTTGAGCATCCTGTTGGATTACGTCGAAGGTGTTGTAGTGCACTGGGACGACCAACCTGGGTCGTATCAACTTCACTGCCCGCAGCGCATCATCGGGTCCCATGGTGAAGTTATCTCCAATCGGGAGTGCTGCCAGATCGATACCTTCATCCCCAATCAGGCTCATGTCGCCGAACAATCCTGTGTCACAGGCCAGGTAGAGCTTTTCGCCCTCCTGGGTCGTCAGCAGGAATCCGGTCGGGTTGCCGCCGTAGCTGCCATCCGGCAGCGCAGATCCGTGCAGAGCGAGTGTGAGCTTCAGGTATCCGAAGGGATAATGGAACCCACCCCCGATGTGTTGGGCGTGGGTTTCAATACCCTGCGCATCGAACCAGTTCGCAATCTCAAAATTCGAAATTACCACTGCGCCCGTTCTGCGGGCGATAGCGACCGCGTCGGCAATGTGATCTCCGTGTCCATGCGACACAAGAATGTAGTCGGGGTTGACCGCTTCGGGACTGGTTGTCGCAGCGGGATTATCCGCCAGGAAAGGGTCCACGAGAATGTTTACTCCCGCGGTCTCAAGGCCAAATGTCGCATGGCCATACCAGGTTAATGTAAGAGACATGAAAACCACCTCCCAGGGATATGCGGTGATGCCGGCAGTATAGTTGCCGGCATCGCTGACTGTCAAAAACGGCGGCGGCGTGGTTCTTCCTGATTGAGAATCTCGGCCGTGATTCGTTTGGCTGGTGTGCCGGAACCATCCCCCTCGCGCCAGCGGTTCATCGCCTCGGTAAGTTCTTGACTCAAACGCATCCAATCACCCGTGAAGAGGATCAAGCCGAGCCGGTCATTGGCCAGCATCCAAGGGCCGAGGAAAAGACTCAGCACCCAGCGCGGCAGCGGCCAGTCTACAAGGTTGATGCCAAGCGCGGTCTCGCCCAGAAAAGGCTCCAGCACCTGTCGCTGGTAGCGGGTAAGGCCGGAGGGCGGCAGCAAATGCGCCATATCGACCGGACGGGTGGAACGGATGCGTTGATAGGAAATCTTCAGCCGGTAAACCGGGGTCTGCAGCCGGAGGTGGTCAGCGCGTGGCTGAACGTATGCCGTGAGCGGACCGATGGCAATGAACAACCAATAAGCCGCGGCGACCAGCCCGCCCGCCAGCAGCCAGCGCGCCCCGTCCTCCGGCATCCAGACCACAAGCGGCGTCCTGGTCAACAGCCACAAACCGAGCAGCGAGATCGTGAGCAGCATGACCCGGACGTACTGCAAGCGGACGACGTGGCGGTAGAGGCGGAGCGGGTACCGGCTTCCAGCCTGTAGCTGGCCGCGTTTGCGGCTCACTCCGCTTCTCCTGCGACGGTGGTCGGTAGTTCAATCCAGAATGTGCTGCCGGCGCCGAGTTCGCTCTCCATGCCAATCGTACCGCCCATCATCTCGATCAACCGCCGGGTGACATAGAGCCCCAATCCCCAGCCTGCCTGCTCGCGGACTTCAGGCTCTTCCGATCGGAAGAACTGGGTGAAGAGGCGGGTTTGGTCTGCTTCGCTCAGGCCGATACCGGTATCCTGGATGCTCAAGCGCACACGTGCGCCTCGGCGGGCGGCGCTGATCGTCACGCGTCCTCCATCCGGCGTGTATTTGTTGGCGTTGCTGAGGAGATTGGATACCACCTGCATCAACCGGTTGTGATCCGCAAGCACCATGGGCAAACCTTGCTCCAGATCGAGGTGGAGATGCTGCTGCCTTGCTTCAAACTGTGGTTGCATGCCGGCGGTTGAGTTGCGCACAAGCTCGCTCAGCGGCAGCGGCTGGAGCTGTATTCTCAAGCGACCGGTGTCGATGCGCGAAATATCTGAGAGATCCGAAACAAGGTCTGCCATACGATCGACATTTTCAATGATGGTGTTGAGAAATTTCGTTTGCTGTGGGCCGACCTCTCCGGCAGCGCCCTGACGGATGAGATCAGCATAACCGCGTATTGAGGTCATCGGGATCTTCAATTCATGCGAGACAATCGAAATAAACTGAGATTTGGCCTCGTCGGCCTGGCGCACGGCGCGATAGAGTCGGGTATTCTCGATTGCGACGGCGGCATGTTCGGCTAGGCGGAGAATGAAGGCTTGCGCTTCGCAGGCATGTGCACTTCCACTTCGCTGGATGCCGATCAGCGCCAGGGTCGATCCTTCCCTGCGGGCAGGCGCGATCAACACATAGGGCGCCGGGCTGTCTTCCCATTCGACCTGAGCAGGCACACCTTCCTGTACGGCGGGCAGGAGACCGGGAAGATCGAGAGCCAGGTTGGATCCCTTCCCATCACCGGCGGCAATTGTCAGGGAGCGGCCGTCCTCCTGCACCAGTCCGATCCAACCCAGATCGGACTCAGTGCTGCGCAGCGCCCAATCGAGCGTCAGATCAAGCACGCATTCAAAATCGAGGCTCGTATTGAGCTCGCGGTCGATGCGTTCGAAAGTCTCGAGCTCCGCCACACGCGCTGCTAACTGGGTATCGACTTGAGTATAGAGGCGTGCGTTTTCGAGGGCGACGGCAGCCTGTGCGGCGAAAGCCTCCAGCAGCTGGCGATCGCCCTCGTTGAATGCGCCGCTCTTGACGCGGTTATCGACGTAGATAACGCCGATTGCATGGCCACGCGCTGGCAGAGGCTGGCAGAGTATCGATCGCAGTGCATAATGCTGAATCGATTCGCGATTCGAGTAGCGCGCATCGGTCTGCGCGTTAGTCGTCAGCATGCCCTGATTTGTGCGCAGCACCTCCTCAATGATCGTGCGGCTGACTTGCATGTCGTCCTGGTCGAGATTTTCGCGCTGGAAATTGCGGGCTGCCTGAAGCTCCAACTGGCCAGTTGAGTCATCCTGCAGCATGAGAAATCCACGCTCTGCACCAGTCAGCTGGATGACGGCATCCATGGTTTCGCGCAGTACCTCGTCCAGGTTGAGGGAGGAGCCCAGGGCGCGGGATACCTGGTACAGGGCAGCCAGGCGCCCATGCTCATCGCTCTGTATCAAATTTGCTTCAACCGCTTCGAGCGCCTCGAGTGCGGATGACGAAAGCGATGGGTCCGCGAGGGCGCGGCGGAGCAGATCCAGGTTGCGACGTAAGTCGGCAGACTCGGGAACCGTCATGTGCCACCCCTTGGGGGTTCGTGTACAGCATCAGCATAGTATGTACACAAATCGCTTAAGAAGCACAGCTCACATTGTGGATTGCGTGCATGGCAAATTTCGCGGCCATGCCGAATGATATTCAAGTGCACTTCTTGATAGGTTTCCGGAGGGAAAACCCCGGCCAGATGCTCATGTGCGGCCTCGACGCTCATCCCCTCCGGGCGCAGCCCGAGACGGCCGGTCACGCGGTATATGTGGGTATCCACCGGAAAGTCAGGTTTACCCAGCGAGAACAGCAACACGATGGCCGCAGTTTTCGGACCGACACCTTTGAAACGCAGCAAGTTTGCCCGGCCCTCGTCCCGTGGCATGTCACGCAGGTATTCGAGGTTCAAGCTGCCCTGCTCGGCTGTGATTTGCTGCAGCACTTGCTGGATGCGGGGTCCTTTCTGGTTGGCCAGACCCGCGATCCGGATGGCTTCGATTACCCTATTGGAGTCGGCATCGCGTACGGCTTCCCAGGATGGGAATTGTTCACGGAGCGCTTCGAAAGCCCGATCCCGGTTGGTATCGTTTGTGTTCTGGGAAAGGATGGTCGAGACGAGTTCGTCTAGCGGGGGCAGCGGGTTGCGCCAGCTCGGCTGGCCATAATGCTCGAGCAGTCGTTTTCGGACTTCAGCCGCGAGTGAGGCAAAGGACTCCACGCGGCGATTATAACCCGCCGCTTTGAGGCCTCCAATTCCACCTTGGAGAACGAAGGGAACCCCTGCTCACTGATTTAGCAGAGGTTTCCTTCTACTCCATATGGGCGATGACCGCATCTCCGAAGGCGGAGGTGCTCAGCAATTCAGCATTCTCCATCAGGCGGTGGAAATCATAGGTGACCGTGCGGGCGCCAATGGCGCCTTCCATACCGCGAAGGATCCGGTCGGCTGCTTCCGCCCAACCCATGTAGCGCAGCATCATCTCGCCGCTCAAGATCACCGAGCCGGGGTTGACCTTGTCCTGATCGGCGTACTTCGGTGCCGTCCCATGGGTGGCTTCAAAGATGGCATGCCCGCTGACGTAATTGATATTTCCACCCGGCGCGATTCCGATACCACCAACCTGCGCCGCGAGGGCATCGGAAAGGTAGTCCCCGTTCAGGTTCATGGTGGCGATGATATCGAACTCACGGGCGCGAGTGATGGTTTGCTGAAAAGCAATATCGGCAATGGCGTCCTTCACCAGCAAGCGGCCCGAGTCGAGCGCCTTTCGCTGTTCTTCATTGGCAGCTTCCTCACCTTGTGAATCTTTCGTGCGCTGCCACTGTGCCCAGGTGTAGACCTGCTCGCCGAATTCACGCTCAGCCAGTTCGTAACCCCAATTGCGGAACGCCCCCTCGGTGAATTTCATAATGTTGCCTTTGTGGACCAGGGCCACGGAGTGCCGATCATTCTCCAGTGCGTAGCGGATTGCAGCCCGCACAAGACGGTCGGTCCCTTCCTTTGAGACGGGCTTGATGCTGAAGCCGGAGCTGTCCGGAAAACGTATCTTCTCAAACTCGGCCGGGAAGTTACCGCTCAACCAGGCCCGGAACTCGCGGTTGATCTGGCTGCCGTACTCAAATTCCAAGCCGGTGTAAATATCCTCCGTGTTCTCTCGGAAGATAACCATGTCAACGTCCTGTGGACGTTTAACCGGGGAGGGGACGCCTTCAAAGTAGCGCACCGGACGCAGGCAGACATACAGGTCAAGCGCCTTGCGCAGTGCCACGTTCAGGGAGCGAATCCCGCCGCCAACTGGAGTGGTGAGCGGGCCTTTGATTCCAACCAGGAATTCCCGGAAGGCATCGACAGTCTCCGCAGGCAGCCACTCGCCGAAGCGGTCGAAGGAAACCTGGCCCGCAAACACTTCCATCCAGGCGATTTTGCGGGCATCGCCATATGCCCGCTGCACGGCTGCATCGATAACCCGCACCGATGCGCGCCAGATGTCGGGGCCGGTGCCATCACCGATGATGAAAGGCACGATCGGCCGGTCGGGTACCTGCAGTGCGCCGCCGGTGACGCGAATTTTTTCGCCTTCGGCCGGTATCACGGCGTGCTGATAGGACATATGGAGCCTCCTTGGCGGGGAATACGATCGGGGCAAGTCACGGCTTGCCCCGTTTCAGGCGAGCGGGATTATAGCATGCCCACTTAAGAGTTTAAGTTCAGGATTTGTAGCCCTGTGGGTGATCGCGGTGCCATTCCCAGGCGCTGCCGATGATGCGCTCAAGCTCGGGACAAGCCGGTCTCCAGCCGAGCTCGGCCCGAATCCGGCTGGCGTCGGCAACCAGGCGCGGTGCGTCGCCGGGGCGGCGGGGAGCTTCGAGAACCGGAATGTCGAAATCGGTTACCCTGCGTGCGGTATCGATCACCTCCCGCACTGAGTAGCCTGAGCCGTTGCCCAGGTTGTAGACAAGTTTCTTTTCGTGTTCGAGTGCATCGAGCGCGAGCAGGTGGGCCGAGATCAGGTCGGCGATATGGATGAAATCGCGCACGCAGGTTCCATCGGGCGTGGGATAGTCTGTGCCATTGATCTGGGCTTCCGTTCGCTGCCCGAGGGGGACTTGCAGGACAAGCGGGATCAAATGGGTCTCGGGTTGGTGGGCTTCACCGATCCCTGGCAGGGCGCCTGCGGCATTGAAGTAACGCAGAGCAGCGTAATGCAAATCGTGTACGCGCGAGTACCACTCCAGCGTCTGTTCGATCATCAGTTTCGTTTGCCCATACACGTTGGAGGGGCCGAGCGGCGAGATCTCGGAAAGCGGTTCGTCGCTGGAGGTATAGACGGCGGCGGTCGAGGACAGGACAAAACGAGGTACGGCCGCGGCAACTGCCTCCTCGATCAGGCCCAACGACAGCGCCAGGTTGTTATGGAAATACTTGCCCGGGAGCTGCATGCTCTCGCCCGCCTCAATAAAGGCGGCGAAGTGCAGCACGGCATCGTAGGACCTTCCCCGGAGCACAGACCGAAGCCGTTCACGGTCGGCGAGATCGGCCTGGATGAACTCGGCCTCCTCCGGTACGGCTGCCCGGTAGCCCTTCACCAGCGAATCGTAGACTGTGACTGAGTGCCCGGCCTGGAGCAGGGTCGCGGCTGCGGCCGAGCCGATATACCCTGCACCTCCGGTGACGAAGATTTTCATAGATTGACCTCTCAGCCCGAAGTCTGTCCGGCGGTAAGGCCGGTCAGCACTCTAGAATCTCAAGCTGCGCTAGAGACGCAACCAGGTGCTTGATGCCGGCATCCTCGAACTCGATCGAAACTTCTTCGTCGTCGAATTCGACCTGGGTGTTGATCACGACCCCCTCGCCGAAAACCGAATGGCGCACCCGCATTCCAGGTTGAAAACGTGCCTGGATTGTCTGCCGGACCGGGCTCTCCCAGCGGGTCTGTGCCCGGTATTCTTGCTGGGTCCAGGTCTGGATGCCAGGAAGTTCACCCTGCACCAGGTCGGCGGGGATGTCATATAAGAAGCGGGAGGGTTCGCTCAACATGGAGGGGCCAGCGAGCCGCCGGCGAAAGGCACGCACGAGGAAGAGCCGGTCGCGCGCGCGTGTGACGCCCACATAGAACAGGCGGCGTTCCTCAGCCATTGCCTCCGGGTCGTCGAACGAACGCTGGTGCGGCAGCACACCATCATCAAGGCCGATAATAATCACGACCGGAAATTCAAGCCCCTTGGCGGCATGCAGCGTCAACAGGGTGGGAGCGTTCTGCTCGTCGCTGAGCGTATCCTGATCCGAAACCAGTGCGACGTGCTCAAGGAATGTCGCCAGATCGATCGTTCCAAACTCATAAGCTGCCTGCCGTAGTTCCTGGACGTTTTCCCAGCGCTCGGCCCCCTCTTCCGTACCATCATCGATGTAGGCACGGTAGCCGCTGTTCTCGAGAACGGAATCGAGCAGATCGATCAGCGTGAGCTGCTGACGTGAATCGATCCAGCGCGCAAGCGGCTCCGCGAAGGACAGCAGCGCAGAGCGAGCGCGGGAATCTATTTGATTGGTAAAAGCGGAATCGGGGGAGGCGGCGAGGGCGAGTAGCACGCTGCAAGGGGCTTCGCCCAGCGCTTCGGCCAGCCCCATTAAGAGAGCGACGGTCTTATCGCCTATTCCCCGCGCGGGGGTATTGATGATGCGCTGCAAGCTGACTCGATCGGCAGGATTGTGGATTACCCGCAAATAGGCGATCAGGTCTTTGATCTCGCGACGACCATAAAAACGCTGCGCGCCGACGAGCTGGTAGGACAGGCCGGCACGCAGGAACATCTCCTCCAGCGCCCGGGATTGAGCGTTCGTACGGTACATGACAGCGCAGTCACGCGGCTGGAAACCTTCCCTCACCAGCAGGGCAATGGTCTCGACAACGAAGGCTGCCTCATCGCCTTCATCATAGCTCTCGTGCAGAACGACTGGTTCTCCCCGCCCGCGTTCGGTGAAGAGCTCCTTCTTGCGCCGGTCCGGGTTTCGGTCGATGACGGCCATAGCCACGTCGAGAATCGTCTGCGTCGAGCGGTAGTTCTGCTCGAGCAGGATCGTTTGCGCCCCCGGATAATCCCCTTGGAAGCGGTGCACATTGCGGTAATCCGCGCCGCGCCAGCGGTAGATCGATTGGTCCGGATCGCCGACGACGAACAGGTCCGGCTCGGCTCCGGACAGCAGGCGCAGCAGTGCATATTGTGCGCTGTTCGTGTCCTGGAATTCGTCGACCAGAATATGCTGGTACCTGCGGCGGTAGGCAAGCCGCACCTCATCCTGGCCTTTAAGCAATCGAACAGCCCAGAAGAGCAGATCATCGAAATCAAGTGCGTTATTCAGCAGCAGTTGTTCCTGATAGCGTGTATAGGCTCGACCGACGATTTCATTAAAGTAGGTATCGCTCACGAGGTCCTGGGGCTCGATCAACTCATTCTTCGCACGTGAGATGGCGCTGTGGATCCGGGCTGGTGAGTGCTGTTTTGAATCAAGCTGCAGCTGGCTCAGGACCTCTCGCATCAAGGACTGCTGGTCGGCATCATCGAAGATGACAAACTCGCGCGTGAACGGCAGTTGTTCGGCCTCGCGCCGCAGCATCCGGGCGCAGAAGGCGTGGAACGTGCCCAGGCTGAAACCCGTCTGGCCGCTTGGGTCGCCCTCGAGCAGCGCTTCGACGCGCGAGGCCATCTCGCGCGCGGCTTTATTTGTGAAAGTAACAGCCATGATGGAATGCGGTGCATGGCCGAGTTCGCGCACCAGGTAGGCGGCGCGATGGGTGAGAACGCGTGTCTTGCCCGAACCGGGTCCAGCAAGAACGAGCACCGGTCCGGGATCGGCGGTTACTGCACGCCGTTGTTCGGTGTTTAGCTCGGTTAGGAGATTCATCGCTTCATAGCCCGGACGTCATTCTAATGGGCGGCCACACTGCCAGCAAGGCGCACGGCTCACAACCCGCGCGGGCCGATGTCGACCAGGTCGGGTGATGCCAGGGGGCCCTGAAGATCCGCAGTGGGAAGCGCCATGATGCCGCTATCGGCAAAATAGGGGAAATCAAAGTGGACTGGATCGCCGACGTCCTTGCCCGGAATTGGCATCAGGCGGGCTGTGAGCGGCTTGAGATGGCGTAGTCCGACCGCGCCCAGATCGACGAGCAGCGCCGTTAGTGCACCCTGGCTGATTGAACCGGGCAGCGGAATCGTATCAAGACCGGTCCCGCAAAGGGTGGAATACAGCAGCAGATCGCTCAACGTCAATTGCCCGGAAGCGGCGCGTGCGGCTAAAACGCTGTCTTCCAGGACGGGCAGAAAGAGCCCGCAAAACCCTTCTCGCGTGAACTTGGCCCCGGACAGACAGTCGGCCAGGAAAGCAGCGGCTGCGGCACTGCCGGGGGAGCCTACGGCCGAGGGGCCAAGGGCTTCCATCGCCGTGCCGATCGATCGGCCTGGTTCGGGATACGGGGCGAGTGAAAAATCGATCCCCGTATAGCGCAGGTTATGCTCACCGGCGCTGCGCTGGGCGACCTGCTGGATGGCATCGGCGTGCACCTCAACAGTGTTGATCAGCTTCTGACGGATATCGCGCAGCGAGCGCCCCTCACGAGTGGCCTGGACAGCCAGATCGGCAGCTTCGGTCGCGATGGCGACTGTGGCTGGCCCGCCGCGGTGGTAGGCCGCCGGAAAGAAAGGTGTTCCAGAGGCCACGTCCACCAGCGCCGCAAAGCGCAGGTTTCCGAAACCATCGTGCGAAAGGCCGGAGATTTCCTGAATGGCGCGGGCGCAGTCGCTCGCGGCCCGGAGCGAGAGCCCGATCGAGGGGTCGGCATACAGGGCGGAAGTGAAGATGATCTCGGTGCTCGCGAGGATTTCGGGCAGGACCTGAAAGCCCTCCCGGTCGTCCGGCAGCACTGGTCCGATTGCGGCGTAGTCGATCCCGTGAACGAAAACCTCGGCTTCGAGATTGCGAGCCAGTTCGGGACGTTTCGCTGCCGGCACCGGAGAAGACATCTCCGCCGGTGGGGGAGTTGCCAGGCGGGTGGTCTGGACCTCGTAACCGGCTTCACGCAACTGGCGTGCCATTTGCTGGAGCGCGTTGGCGGTGCGGGCGATAGCGTCGGTATCGAGAGGCCAACCCGGGTCCATAAACCCGGTCACGGCTCGGATCTGCATGGTTCTCCTCGCTGTCGAACGATTTCAAACAGGATCACGGCGCTGGCGATGGCCGCATTGAGCGATTCCGTTTCCTCCTGTAGCGGGATCCGTACCTGCCCCGCGGCCAGACTTTCCAGCCCCTGGCGGTGTCCGTGGGCTTCACTGCCGATGACGAGCGCTGCAGGTTCCTTCCAATCGACGCAGTCGTAGCGTACTCCCTGGTTGGGGTTTGCAACCCAAATGGGCAGACCACCGCTGAGTTCGACCAGATTCCCTATCCTGGATTCGATCAACGGCAGGCGGAAGTGGGCTCCGGCCGCCGCCCGCACGACTTTAGGGTTGAATGGATCGACGGTACCTTCCAGCATATAGACCGCACCCACCCCGCACGCACGCGAGGTGCGTAAGATAGTGCCAAGGTTGCCCGGGTCGGAGATTTGGTCAAGGATCAGCGCCAGGTCGAGATCCCGGTTGGGAGCTAATGCGGGCTGCTCGAGAACGGCCAGTACGCGCTGCGGAGAATCGGTCGCAGACATGGCCTTGAGGACGTGCTCGCTGACGGTTTCGCGCCCGGCGCCGCGGGCGACGAAGGCATTGATCAGCGCCTGGTCCTCCGGCTCAAGCTGTTCAAGGTGAAAAAGCGAGCGCACCTTTGCATCGGCGGCGAGCGCCTCCTTCAACAAGCGCGGGCCTTCGATTACGAACGCTTTCTCGGCGCTGCGCTCGGACTTCTTTGATTGCAGAGCACGTACCCACTTCACGCGCTGGTTCGAAGTCGACGTGATCATTCTTTGCCTGAAGCCTCAGGCCAGCCGTCATCAAAGGCTTTCATAAATATCTCTAGCGTAGGGTTGTCCCAGAGCACGAGCCAGACCTCCTGCAGCGAGGGTGTAGGGTGCTGGACCGCATATTCTTCTAGCGCAGCGAGAATTACGCTTGCGGCGCGCGGCTTAGGAAAGCCGAAAATGCCGGTTGAAATAGCTGGCAGCGCCACGCTGCGCATCCCCTCTTCTTCTGCAAGCTGAAGGGCGGAGCTGACTGCCATTGAGAGCTTCTGATCTTCGTCCCCCTCTCCCCATACCGGACCGACGGCATGGATCACATATTGGCACGGCAGCGTACCGGCACCCGTCAGCGCCGGTCGGTCTGGGCTGATTGGGCCATGGCGCTCCACCCAGGCGTTGCTTTCTCGCTGGATGCTCCCACCTCCGCTCCGGCTGATCGCTCCAGCGACCCCGCCGCCATGCTGCAACCTGGCATTGGCTGCGTTGACGATCGCTTCAACCGGCGCACGGGTTAGATCGCCGTGAACGAGCGAAAAACGCACGCCATTGGATAGTGAAACCTGCCGGATGCAGTTGTTGATGACAGCCTCCCGGGGCGAAGATGGGGCCGTGCTGATTGTAACACTCGCAGAGCAGCGTAAAAGCCGCAGCCCGTGGTTCAAACCAGAGTCCTATGGCAAGCTCAGCGCAGACTATCTAGAATTGAGGCTAATCCCTCCTTACATGTTTCCCAGCGGTTGCCAGCCAGAAAACACAGGAGGAACGTTTATGCGCAAGAGCGTCCTGTACGTCGCGGCGCTTGCGGCCATGACGGGCTGTCTCATTGTGCTGCTCGCAGTGGGTGCCATACCGCTCAATGACTCCCTCTTGCGAGGACCAAGCTGGGTGATCATTCTTTCCGGGCTCGCCTTCCTGCTAGCCGGTGCGCTCACGGTGTTGATCGAGCTGCGGCGGCACGAATCGACCCCCACCTCGGCTTCGATGGTTGGAATCCTGCGCACTCTCACCGGCCTGCTTCTGGTTTTAATTTTTCTCACGCTCGGGAACTGGGTCGCATTTGGCCCCGGGGAGCGTGATATTCAAACCACATTCTCCATGCCGCTCTTTGGCGCGACGGCGGCATCGGGCAAATTCCTCGGCCGGGCTGCTTTCGGGGCAGGCGCGGTAATTCTCGACCTGGTGCTGCTTTACGGCCTGGTGATGGGCATCTGGCGACGAGCGCGTGACAAGGCCCGTCAGATATAGACTGACCCTGGCGTGGTGGCCAAAAAAGGGCGCAGAAGCGCCCTTTTTGTTTATCTTGGTGAGGGTGTTCAGCCGCGAGCGGTTTTTACGACTTCGCTGAAGGCCCTGGGATCGCGAACAGCCAGGTCGGCAAGCACCTTGCGGTTCAATCGAATCCCGGCGTCTTTCATGTCGTGAATCAAGCGGCTGTAGGTCGTGTCGTTCTGCCGGGCAGCCGCGTTGATGCGCGCGATCCACAAGCGGCGCAGGTCACGCTTGCGGGTGCGCCGGTCGCGGTAGGCATACCACAGACTCTTCAGCATGGCTTCGTTCGCCCGCCGGAAGAGCTTGCTGCGGGAACCGTACATGCCGCTGGTTAGCTTCAGTATTTTCTTATGGCGTTTGCGAGTTACCGTCCCGCCTTTAACACGTGTCACGTTTCACTCTCCTGTGAGCCCATGGGCGCCAGCGCAGGATAAACGCTTGTTGAGTGCACCCAACGGTCACACTAATCCAGGCTTACTTCGATGACCCGCCAGAGCGGGCGTTCGGGTTGGCCTTGTACTTCTTCAAATACGGCGCCAGGCGCATCACGCGCTTGGTAATGCCCTTCGAATCGACCGGCAGCATTTCCGTATACAGGCGCTTGACGCGCGCCGATTTCTTGCGGCGCAGGTGGCTTTGTGCGCCCTTTGTACGGACCAGCTTGCCAGATCCGGTCAGCCGGAACCGCTTGGCGGTGGCTTTGTGGGTCTTTAGTTTGTACTTACCTTTTTTTGTCGACTTGCGCGGCACGGTGCGTACCCTCCTGAGTTGCATGTGGTCCGTTGGATGTGGGATGCATCCTGAGAACCAAGCCCGCGGACTGTCCAGCTGTCCGCGGGGACGTCATCCTGAATTGGAAGCGCTTGACGAAAAAAGCGCTATTTTGGTTTTCCCGGCGCCAGCGTCATGAGCATGGTACGGCCCTCCATCATCGGAGCCTGCTCAATCACGCCGACATCAGCCAATTCTTCCGCGATGCCCTGCAGGTCCTGGAGCGCAATCTCCGGGTAGTGGATCTCGCGTCCCCGAAAACGGATGCGAACACGGACCTTCTTGCCCTCGGTTAACCAGCGGCGGGCGTCGCGCACTTTAAAAGAGCGGTGGTGGTCGGAGGTCTTCGGCCGTAGCCGGACCTCCTTGATTTCAACCTTCGTCTGTGCCTTGCGTGCCTCGCGATCCTTCTTGGCCTTTTCGTACAGAAATTTGCCATAGTCCAGGACGCGGCATACGGGTGGATCGGAATTGGGTGCGACCTCTACTAGATCGAGATCGGCTTCCTGAGCTATTCGCAGCGCTTCCTCAATCGACACCACCCCGACGTTTCCGCCGTCCGGGCCGATGAGGCGTACCTCGCGGACACGAATATCTTCATTAATTCGGTAATCTGATGCGCTGATGTTTAGCTCCTCCGACACAGAAACACGGGCCGCCCGGTCAAGTTACGAGCGGCCCCAGGACGCGCGGATAATACCACGGGTACGGATGAATCGTCAAATGATTGGCAGTTTCCTGCCAGGGTTCAGAACATGTTGTTGGGGCCGCATTTGTGCTTCGTATTGGCAGCTTTGAGGCGGCAATCCGAATTTCGCTGAAGTAATGACAAGCCGGGTCCAGTCAGGACCCGGCTTGCAGCAGGCAACCTGGGGCAGCCGAGGAAGACCGCTGCCGGTTTAAGCCGGCTTGCCTCAATTATGGCCTCCGCTGCCCCCACCTGGCCCGTTTGGACCGCTGCCGCAGTCCTCACAAGGGCCCTGGGGTTCACCGGAACCCTGGGGTCCATCCCATTCGCCATTTTGCCCGGGTGGCAGGACCTGCGGCTGTACGGGAGCATCTTCGGGGCGTTCGTTCCCCAGCCGCATGCGGAAGGTGGTCGGATCGAGAATTGCATTCGCGGCCGTGTCGCGCACGCGTAGAATCGCCTGCTCGGTCTGCTGGAGTGCGCCCTCTTGGCCTTCAGATGCATTTGTTCGGAGCTGCTGCATGGTTCGAAGCTGTTGCTCGGCCCGGGCCCGGATCTGCTCCATGGTCTGGATCAATTGGGGGTCATCGAGCTGGGCTGACTGCTGCAGTGCAAGCCGTAAATGGTTCTCGAGGCGCGTCGTCAACTGCAGGCTGATCGGTGATCCTTCACCAACCAGGGCGCTGATCTCGTCCAGCCGTGTCTCGACCAGATTCTCCAAAAGAAGAACCTCCTGCTGCGGATCACGCGTCAGGCCCAAACGCAAGTCCTCGAACGCAAGTTTTACGCTGTAGAGCGGGTCTCCGGGCAGACTGGACTGAGCAGCATAGGCTGCGGTTGTACCGGTCCCCCCGAGGGCGAGAGCGAGAACGATCAGAATTCGGGCGAAGCTAAACATGGGTGAACGCTCCTTTCGGAATTTTGTTGTCCACCCTGTATGACGCCCGTCACGAGTTGGAGATACGGGTTCCTTCATCGCCCCCGCCGCCCGCAGGAAAACTCGACGTCCCTCGGCAGCCATATCGGGATCCCGTTCGGGGACATCCCGAAGCGACTCAAGCCAGCCGGGCATCCCACCCCTCGTATCCTTTTTCATGGTCATCGCTCGTCTCCCACATCCCAGCCCTCGCTCTGGAGCATCCTGCGCAGCGCGCCCACCCCACGGTGCTGCAGCGCTTTTACGGACCCAATCGGTTTGTCCACAGCGGCCGCGACCTCCTCGTTGCTCAGCCCTTGAAAGAATTTCAGCAGGATCACTTGGCGTTGGTCGGGGGTCAGATGCCAGATTAAACGCCGGGCGACCTGCTGCGTGATGCTGTACTCAGCCTGCTGAGCCGGGTCCTCGACAGCCGGAATCCGCTCAAGTTCGATATCTTGGTCATCCGCACCAGCCGGGTGCCGCCGGTGCATGTCCATCGCCAGGTTGTGCGCAATGCGGTACAGGTAAGCACGCAGATTTTCCCGTGGACCGCCTCCCGCTTCGATCGCACGCAGGAACCGCAGGAAGGTCTCGCTGACGATGTCCTCAGCGATCTGGACCTCACCCAGCAGGCGGTACGCATAACGGTACAGCTCCGGGCTGAGCTGATCGTAAATCTCAGTCAGAACCTGCTGGTCTCGCCTGCGGGCAGCCTGCAACCATCTCACATCCTGCGATGGCATCTCTCGACCCTTATGACGCTCCTGAGCCGCAGCAGATACGGGCTGCACCTCGAACTGGCATGTGTTGGCGTGAAGCTTCGTTCCATCCTGTCCATCATAACCAGAATGCATCTGGAATGTGAATTTACTGCAAAGAAAGGATGGTCATTGCGCGAAATCCGGCCGCTCTATTATCCACTGCGCCCACTTTCCCGCTGCTGCCCGACCGACGCACGCTGCGCCAAACTGCAACGCCGGACTTTGATGAGATATCAGGATTTTGCCGGCTGGGCTCAGCGGCTGTAATTCTTCAATCCCCCTTGAGTAAGCTGGTGGGAGGCGACGACTGAGCCGCACCACGCCCCCGGGAGGCCAGCAGCGGTCCGAGAATTTCGCCTAGGACCATCAAGCCCAGCGCGGCGAAGGGCGTGAAGAACCAGGCCAATCCAAGCGCAATCATCCAGCGCTGGACCGTGCTCAGCGGCCAGGCGAACAGCGCCCCGGTCAGCAAATACAACCACAGAGTCAGCGCTGGCAGCGCCGCAAGTGCCGTCAGCAGGAAGTGCGCGCTGCGCACCGCTTCTGCTTTCACCGAGGGTAACCCCACCCGCCGCCAGACCCACACCGACCACACGGCGAGCGCGTAGGCCAACGTCAGAAACGATCCCGCCACGAGCAGCCCAGGGTCCGGTCGCCACCCGGCCAGAACTCCACCCACGTCGAAGTAACCTGCAATCGCCAACACGTTGGCAAGCAAACTGACCCAGCCACTTACCAATAAGAATACGTTGTAACGTCTCATCACCTCTCCAACTGTTCACTGACTAAGCGGCCAACAGCAGTTCCTTGATCGGCACCGGCTGGCGATCCTTGTAGATGGCAGAGACCGGGCGGACGCCGATCCAGCTGCGCAGATGCCCGGCCAGCAGCGGCGCGCCCACGTCAACACCTGGCGGCGGCAGGACTCCTGGCGGGCCCCAGTAGCCGGCGTTGGCCAGCAGCCAGGTCTCGAGCGTCCCCCGGTCGACCCCCACCGGCGAGACGATGCTCTCGATCGCCCGCAGGAGCAGCTCGCGGTAGGCGGCGCGGTCGTAATGAACGTCGCCCTCAACCAGCTCCCAGGCGCGCGCCTTTTCCGGGCCGGGGATGAGCAGGAAATTCAGCCGTTCGCCGGGGTGGAGCTCGACCCCGGTCTGTGCCAGCTGCCCCGCGACGCGCGCCGCTGCCGTGCGTACGGTGTACTCCTCCGGTTTGCGTGACAGGCGGTGGGCGACCACCAGCTCGGAAGGGTCGACCTCTCCGGCGCACAGCGCGCCCAGTTGCCGGCGGGCATAGTCCAGCGCATCAGGCAGCGCAGCGCGAAAGCCGGCCGCGTCCTCGCCGCTGGCCAGGATCTCGAGCATGCCCAGCTGGGTTTGCTTGATGAAGCGCGGCGTGTCATGACGGCGGGCCTCGATCCCGCGCACCTTCAGAGTCTGGTCTTCGTAGGCACCAAAGTAGCGGTTGGCGACCGCCACGCGCGGCTCTGTGCGCGAGGGCAGGAAAGCCAGCCAGCGGTAGACGCCCTCCAGCCCGATATGCAGCCCGGTGCGCTCGTGAATTTCGTCCAGCAGCGCCTCGTAATCCGGCCGATCCTGCGCCCCGGGCCTGTAAATCCAAAGCCCGTCCACGTACAGGTGCAGCACGCGAAACCCGCGCGCCTCGACCAGTTCCTTGGTCTGCAGCAGGATCTCCCGGCCGTAGGCGTTGACCGCCTCGTGCGCCTCGATCCGGCCGAAGCGGGCGTTCTTGTAGCCCAGGTACCCGAAGCAGGTCACCAGCAGCCACTTGTGAGCCGAGTAGCGGCGGCGGAAAGGCTCGCGGCGCGGGTCGTCGACGTCCATTTCGCGTATCAGTGCCTTGTAGTGCCGGCGTTTCTCGAGCAGCGGCGCGAGCGTCTCCGGCACCAACCCCTGACGGTGGCGGCAGACGGGCGTGCCCAGTTCGGGGATCGGCTCGCCTTCGCAGCAGTGGGCGCCGACCGTCTCGGGCGAGATGTTGAAATGAACCATGATGCTGGGGTACATGGCGCTGAAGTCGAGCTCGGCCACGTGCTCGTGCAGGCCGGCGATCGGCGTGTAGACCAGCCCACCCTTGTCGGCCGTGAGCAGATCGCCCCCGCTTTTCAGGTCTTCTGGCTGGCGCTTCTGCCAGGGCACGAGCACATCGCGCCGCAGCGCGGTGGCAACCTGCATGGCGCTGATGCCGGTGCCGGTCGAAACTCGGGCGACAGTCTGCGGCGGCAGGCCCGAGAGGCGGGCGATCTCGAGGATGCCGTCGATGCCGTAGTCGTTGGCCAGGAATGCATTCTGGCGGTCGAGGTGCCAGCGCCCGAAGAGCAGGTGCTGCTCGTTGCGGAAGACCACCCGGCCGTAGGAAAAATAAGATGAAGCTGACTTGTGTTGCACAGCGTAGCCGGGATCGCGATTGAGCGGCAGCGGGATGTGGTAGTGCCCCGCCAGTTCGATCAATCGCGGCAGGATGTAGTTGTCGCCGTAGGTCGACACCAGCACATCCGGGTCGTACTGCTCGAGCAGGTGGCGCAGGCCGAGCACCAGCTGCCGGCTGCGGCGGCGGGGGAAGCGCAGTGTTTCGCCCTCGATCTCGACCAGCAGGTCGGCGCGGTGCCCGCGGCCCGGGTCGCACATGTCGCCCGCCAGGCGCAGCGCCATCGTGCGCAGCGGCGGCAGCGCGTAGTCGATCTCCCAGGGCGAATCGAGAGAGCGAATCTCGCACACCTGCTCCCCCTCGACCTCCAGCGCGCAGTAAGCCAGCGGGAAGACGCCGCGCGCCAGCACGTAGCGCTGGGCGAGGGAGATGTCGGCGTTGTAGTAGGTCAGGTCGGGAAAGGCATCCGCCACCTGGCGGAAGAGGTGCGGCAGCTGGCCGGGCCGCGGCACGCCCACCTCGAGCACCTCCACTGGACGGTCGAGGAACAGATCGAGGTGCTCGCCGCGCGACAGGCTGACCGGCGTGCGGTGAGAGCGCAGCCACTGGCACAGTTCGTGCAGATCCTGGCGCGGGCCGCGTGCGTAGAACATCGCCGTGAACGAATCGTGCAGCTTATGGCTGCAACCCTGGGCGTCGAGCACCCACAGCGTCATGCCGTCGCCGTCCGGGTAGGTGTCAAACAGCCAGCCGAAGAGGGTCGTCATGCGTCCTGCGCTCCCCCGTCATGATCTGCCTGTGGGCCCGGCGGCAGCGCCTGACGCCCGGCCCCGCCCTCCCCGGTGCGCAGCATCTCAACTTCCCCCTGGAGCAGCAGCACCTGCTTGTGCTCCTCGACCAGCATCGCCAGCAGCATGACCTCGAACGGCAGCAGGTGGGAGGCGTAGGCCGCGGCCGCCAGGTGGCGGCGCGAGGCGCCCAGCAGGTCGTCGAGCGCGCGCTGGTCTTCGCGGCGCAGCGCCCGACGGAAGCGGGCCAGCGACTGCTGTTCATGCAGGAAGGCCTGTGTGATGGAAGGTAGTGTTCGTCCCATGGATACCTCGCAGTGTTTGAAATGGAATCGATGAAAGATCCGTCGGTGGCTTATGAGACCCGGAAGCCGGGTGGAGGGAAGGGCGGTTGCCGCTCATGGTTTCCCGGCTTCCGGTCCCTTACGCCGGACGCCCGCCTCAGCCAAACAAGCGCAGCTGCTCCTGTGACGTCGCTTCGGGAGAGCGCAGCAGCCAGGCGGCGTCGGCGGCAATCTGCAGCTGGTCGAGCAGCGACCAGCGCTCCTTGACCAGCACGCGCGGCTCGCGCGCGCCGACGATCACCGCTCCGCCCGCCGCCAGGCGCTTGAGGTGCGTGATGGTTTTTGCCAACAGCCGTTCGGAATCGCGCAGCGGCACGCTCTCGTCGTAAAAGGTGCTGAGCAGGTCGAGCACGAAGAGCACATCCGGCGCCTGCGGGCTGGCCGGCCCGCTATCATCCGGGACGCCACCAGCGGCGGGCGCGTTTTCGATCAACTGCGCCAATTGAAAGCAGGTGAAGGCGCGCGAGAGCCGCACACGCTCCAGCGTGGCGTGTGGATTGGAGCTCAAGCGGCGCGCCAGGCGGGCGATGAAGTAGCCGTCGAAGCGGTTGCCTCCATCGAAGACGCGCACCCGCCGCCCGCCCGCTGCCATCAGCGTCAGCGCCGCCAGCAGCGCACGGGTGGGCGTCTCGGCGCCCCAGAAGAGCGACAAGCGCGGCTGCAGCAGCATCTCCAGTGTGGACGGATCGTCCAGCGCGAGCGGGAGCGGGGGGTGTTCGTACGATACGAGCGTCGACTGCATCACATACCTCCAGGGCAGCGAACCATTCCATAGAACAAATGTGCTAAAAGTCTAACCCTGGATGGCCGGGGCGCAATCCCGCGCGCGGTGGAACCGCGCGGGTGAATCGCGATTCACCCGCGCGGGGGAGGAGATGGTTTTCCGAGAGTGGGCGTTATCCGTTGCTGGGTGCGGCGAGCAGTTCTTTCAGGCGGGGATGGTCGGCGTAGTAGCCGCGGTACTCGGGCGGCAGCATAGCGGCGATCCGGCACATGACTTCGTCGGCGTTGGCACGCAGACTGGCGCTGTGCCTTGATTCGTCGAGCGGTGGCAGGGTGAAGGGCAGGCCGATGCGCATGAGGTAGCGCGGCCGGCGCAGCTTGTGCCAGCACGCCAGGGTCTTTTCCGTGCCAGCGACGGCGATCGGTACGATCGGGGCGCTGACTTCGCTGGCCAGGAAGGCGATGCCGGTCTTGCCGCGGGCCATGGCGCCGGTTTTGCTGCGGGTGCCTTCCGGGGCGATGCCGAAAATGTTGCCGCGTTCCAGCCAGGCGACGGCGGCGTCGATCGCCATGCGATCGACCTGGCCGCGCTCAATGAAGATGCCCCGCCCCATGCGAAGAATCGGCCCGAAGAGCGGGTGGCGGGCGTACTTTTCGGCTGCCCATCCGGTCACATTCTCGCCACCCACCAGGCCAAAGACGAGCGGCAGGTCGAAGATGCTGAGGTGGTTTACGGCCAGAATGTAGGGTCCATTCGCCGGTAGATGATCGAGCCCCTGGACGTCACGCCGGGTAAGGATAGCCGCGAGCAGGTTGAAGATCCAGCGCAGGAAGCGAGAAAACATGCGGTGTTCTCCTATTCCGCTTCGATTGTAGACGGATTTCCGCAGTGCTACAATGTCGCCGAACCGAGGGTGGTGGCGAGCGTGTTTGAGATCAAGCAGATCGATACAGAGTCAAAGCGCGAGGTAGAACGGTTTGTCCGCCTGCCGTTTAAGTTGTACCGCGGCCACCCGCTCTGGGTGCCCCCGATCCGCATGGATGTGCGCACGCGTCTGAACCGCAGCAAGCATCCCTTTCATGAGCACTCCGACGCCGAATTCTTTATTGCCGAGAGAGACGGAGAGGACCTGGGCCGCGTGGCCGTCATCGAGAACAAGCCCTATAACGAATACCACGGGACCCGCCAGGCGCAGTTCTACTTCTTCGAATGTGTCGAGGATCTCGACGTCGCGCGTGCCCTGCTCGAGCGTGCCTACGAATGGGCCCGTGTGCGTGGTCTGAACGCCATCGTCGGTCCCAAGGGATTCGGACCGCTCGATGGCTACGGCATGCTGGTGGAGGGTTTCGAGTTCCGGCCGGCGATGACGATGATGAACTACAACCCACCCTACTACCCGGAGTTCATGCAGGCTCTCGGGTTTCGAAAAGAGGTCGATTTCGTCTCCTGCTACCTGAGTGCGCATAAATTCCATCTGCCCGAGCGCGTGCACCGCATCGCCGGGCGGGCGGCAAAACGCAGCGGGCTGGAGGTCAAGCGCTTTAAGAGTAAGCGCGAGCTGCTGACCTGGGCCCCGCGCATCGGAAAGACCTACAACAACACCTTCGTCAATAATTGGGAGTACTACCCCCTGACCGAGCGTGAGATCGATTACGTAATCAGCGAGATACTGACGATCGCCGATCCGCGCCTGATAAAGATTATCACCCATGGCGAGGACGTGGTGGGTTTCCTGTTTGGCTTCCCTGACGTCTCGGCCGCCATTCAGCGCAGCAAGGGTCGTCTCTTCCCGTTTGGGATCATCGATCTGTTGATCGAGATGAGGCGCACGAAGTGGATCGCACTCAACGGCGCCGGAGTGCTGCCCGAGTATCACGGTCGTGGTGGAAATGCTCTGCTCTACAGCGAGATGGAAAAGACGATTCAGGAGTTCGGATACCGGCACGCCGACCTGACCCAGGTGGCTGAAAGTGCGGTGCAGATGCGCAGCGATCTGGAAAACGTCGGTGGCGTAGCTTATAAAAACCACCGCGTGTTCATTCGCGAAATCTAAATCCAGATTTAGGCCGTTTGCTCAGCGCGAGAATCGATGGAATGCGGCTTATCTATCATTCTTTCGTCTGTCTGACCAGGCCGGGGGCGAGTTCGCGGCGGATTTCTGATCGACGGCCAGCCCGCTTGCCCATTGCGAGAAACAAAAACGCCCCCTGGTTTTTGGGGGCGTTTGGTTTTTACTGCGACTCGGCTAGCCGAACATGCCAGCTGCGGTGCCGACACCGAAGCCGAGCAGGCTGATGACTGCGGTGGCGATCAATCCCAGGATGAAGTAGACGATGAAGCCAATCACGACCGTCACGATCGTCTGCACCCACTCCAGATCGAGCGCCTCCTTGGCGGCGATAAACCAGGCTGCCAGCGAGAGCAGCGCAGCGATAATGCGAACCGGAGCGGTAATGCAGTTCAATGCCGGTGAGAAAGCACCGAGGATGCCGATCACGGCTACGGCCTGCCAGACGTAGGCTAGTCCGAGCGTGCGCACCAGCTCGTCGAAGGTCACTTCAGCTTTAAAGACCTCACGTCCGACCCAAGCGATGATCATCGCACCGACTGCAAAACCGACTACCGCAAACACCGCGCCAATGAGAGCGGCGATAATGATTCGGAAAAAGCCCGTTGCATTCACCGAACCGAGCTGGTTCAGGAAGGCGATGACGGCGATCAAGACCCAGGCAGTCGAAGTGAAGCTGGTGTCGTCCTCAACTTCCTTGTAGACCTCGCGGCGGAATGTGAAAGCACCCATGATTCGATTCATCAACATTGCTTCTTTACTCCTTTTATGGTGGTTGATCACCAAGGGTGAGATTTAGAGAGGCTGCTTCAGGAGCAGTCCGACGGTTATAACCCCTTCCGGCAGGCTGCGTTGCGGGAGGGGCCGACCGCTGCTTTGTAGTTTCAGCTCGAGCTTGTCAGCCAGGCCTGGGCGAAATCTACCGCTTCCGGTTGCGAGAACAGGCGGCTCTCGGCCGATCCGACCTTGCCGATCCGCACTGCATGTTCGGCCTCGAATTCGGCCCCGATCTGGGCGAAGGGGGTCTCATCCAGATCGACGTCACGGTAGGCAACCCAGGCCCGCTCGCCGTCGAGCATGACGGGAGCGCCCTGGGTGATGTCTCTGTGCCGTGGAATGCGATATTCGGCCAGGTGAAAGGAGGTGTTGCTGTCGTAGCCGGTGCCGAGCAGGAGCACGTACCCTTTTAATTCGTAGATGCGCGCCAGCGGTGAACCCTCGCCGAGCGGATCCTCAAGCTGGTGATTGCGGGTGATTTCATCGGCATGGGCGCCCCAGGCGGCAAAGGAGAGCGCCGGGTGCTCGCTGCGCAGCACTTCCGGCCAGGTGCGGAAGTGCTCGGGTATGCGGCCGATGCCGCGTGTCGGGGTAAAGTGCGGGTCGTAGGCTGGCATGGTCGCACGAACAGCATCCACCCAGCTCGCGGGGACGGGCGGGTTTTCCCAGCGGGCAGGCTCGGACAGTTCACCCGAGTGCGCCGGCATGACCAGCGTGCCGCCCGGCGTGAGGACGTCCTGCAGCGCCTGGATCACGGCTACTGAACCGCCGTTGACCCAGCCAAGCGCTGAGAGTGAACTGTGTACGAGCATGATCATGCCCGGCTCGACACCCAGGCGGAGCAGGTCTGCGCCCAGCGTCTGGCGCGTGCGCGGCTCCGGCGTGGCGCCGATCACCTCTGATTCGGCCATCGTTCCTCCGCCGGGATTATAACTGCGAACTGAACGCCGATGGCCTGACCGGTGTTTCGTCAGCCCGTCTCCTGCTGCCACCAGCGCAGGCCCAGGTCGAGCAGCAGCATGCGCAGGTCGGACTTGCTGTGTAGGCCGAATTTACCCAGGGCGCTGCGCACGTGCGATTTGACCGTCTCGGGCGAGATGACCAGCTGGGCGGCGATTTCCTGGTTGGTGCGCCCGCGCGCTGCCAGCCAGGTGATCTCACGCTCGCGCGGCGTGAGTGAGGCCAGCACCGCTTCGGCATGCCGGCGCAGCGCCTCGCGTTCGAGGGCGCGGGTGAGCAGATCCTGCGCCAGCGTCTGCGGGGAGCGGTCACGGGCACGGGCTGCACGCCGCAGGTGGAGCGCCAGCTGCCCGTCCAGCTCGACGGTCAGGCCGGCGCGGCCCGGGGGCGCCAGCCGGCGCAGGCGCGCCAGCCACCCCGCCCGCCCGGAGGCTGGCTGCCCGGCCGAGTCAATGCTGGCTGAACTGGACCGACGAAGAAACCACACAGGCCGCTCCCGGGCGTGCGATGCTGGAAGGATGGGAAAACACGCTCGCCTCAATTATATAGAACAAATGTTCGTATGTCAATCGACGGAGAGGCGTCATAGACCTGCATTCGCTTCCCTGATAGACTCGGCCGGTAGCAGGAGGCAGGCGATGGTGACGAAGCTCGCGAGTTCAATATCCTTGGCGCTGGCGCTCGCCCTGGCCGGATGCAACGCTCCGGTGCTAGGGCCAGCTGCCCCACCGACCAGCAGCCCGGCCGCGCTCGCGTCACCGACGCCCACGGCCGAAGCAACCACCCTGGGTACGGCCGGCCCGGAGGCGATCGCCATTCTCGAGCCCGCCCCGGGTTCGCGGCTGGTGAGCCCGCTGCAACTGACCGGGATAGCCGATTCAACCTTTGAGCAGGTTCTGACGGTCCGGCTGATTTCGTTCGAAGGTGGACTGCTGGAAGAACTGGCGCCGGTGATGATCGAATCCGAGATGGGCACGCGCGGGCCCTTCTCTGCCGACCTATCGTTCTTGGTCGACCATGAGCAGAACGTTCTGATCCAGGTGCTTGCACACAGCCCGCGCGATGGCGGTGTGACGCATATGGAATCGGTCGGCGTGATGCTGCTGCCGGACGGCGTTGCTCAGGTGAAGACCCGTGATCCCTATCCCGAACGGATTATCATCTCTCAACCAGAACCGGGCGGAACAGTCAGCGGGGGCGTGCTGCACGTTGAAGGGGTGGGCATCGCCACTTTCGAAGGCACGCTGGTGGTTCAGTTGTATGATGCGGATGGAGCGCTGCTCGCCAGTCAGGCGCTGATCGTGAATGCGCCCGACATGGGCCTGCCGGGTGACTTCGCGCTCGATGTATCGTACAGCGTGGCCGCCGAAGGTCCGGGACGGGTGGTCGTCACGGATCCTAGCCCGGCATTTGACGGTATAAATCACCTCGCCAGCGTGGAGATCAGGTTGCAGCCCTGATCGATTTGGATGGAGCAGCTTTGAAAAACCGTGAGGTAAAAGACCGCGATGGATGATCAAACGGCACCAATCCGGGGGCTCGGGAAGAATTCAGGCACCTCTGCCGGCTGGCCGTACAGCCGCGTGCTGGCAGCGCTGGTGCTCGTGCCGGCCGTTCCCATGCTTCTGTTATCGGTCGGAACGCTGCTGCTCTTCTACCTGGCGCCGGTCCGCTTTGGAGACTTACTGGCACGGCTGCCGGGTGAGTCTTTCATTCGTACGGCGCTTGTGTTTGCGCCGGCGACTCTGTTTGCGATCGTCGTACTGGCGCTGCTCTACGCCGTAGAAAAGCCGGTCGAGGCCAGTCAGAAGAAGGCCGTAAGACCTGGAGTGCGCAGGATACCCAAGCAGCTATCGGGAGCGCGCGGGGCGGCCCGGCTGACATTAACTTTTGCCGCACCGCTCTGGTTGTTTACGCTGGGACTATGGAGTCTGTCCTTTATCTCACCCGTGCGTTTCGACCGGTTGCTCGCTCCACTGCCGGGCGACTCGTACCTGCGACCGCTTGTGCCGATCGCCCCCTGGGTGCTTTTCCTGATCGTGCTCGCGGCTGCCGGATTCGCCTTTGCCCGCGAGAAGCCGGCAAAAGGACTCTCGGAAGAGCGCTCCCCCGAGCGCATGCTGCGGCCGGCGATCGCCTCGGTGCTGATCTCGTCGCTCCCAGCCTTGCTTGCATCGCTGGCTGCGCTCGGATTCTACTGGCTGCGGCCGGAGAGTTTTGCCCGTGTGCTGGAGCGACTGCCGTTTGATACGCTTGTGCGGGCGGGCCTGGTCTTTGTCCCCCCGGCCACGTTCGTGGTCGTTGTGCTGGCCTCGATGTACCTGCTGGGGACGCGCAAGCCGCGTGCGGTCGAGGGACGAGTGCCACCCGCGCGCACGGCATTCACTTCGTTTCGCTCGAATCTGGGATTATTTGTTCTTACGGCAGGATTGAGCCTCTCAGCCGCCCTGGGGTTGGGGCTGCTTGGCTCGCTGATCTACATCATCGTACGCTAGGAGATTATTATGACGGGCGCCATCTCCTCTTATCCCTTTATCCTGGCACTGTTGGCTGCTGGTCTGGCAGAACTGAGCGCGATTCTCATGCGCCGCGCCGCGCCTACGCTCGGCCGCTGGCTATTCTGGTTGGCGGGGCTGCTATCGCTGGTCGCGGCGGGAAGCCTGATCTGGTCCTACACCTGGGCGATGAGCATCACCCCGCTCTCGCCCTGGGGCAACGCGCTCACGCAGGCGCTGGGTGCGATCCTGCTCCTGGCCGGTGTCGGGCTGCTGCTGTGGGCGTTCGGTACGCTCGGCGTGCAAAGCTTGATCGCGCAGGAAGGATCACGTCTGGTCACGCATGGTCCCTACCGGCTGCTGCGCCGGCCGATGGGGGCTGCTATCGCGCTGCTTGGCATCGGAGGAGCGCTCACCAGCGGCAGTCCGGCCATGTGGGTCTGGTTCTTCGGCTGGTTGATCCTCTCACAGCCGCTCTTTGAGCTGGAGGAGTGGGAGCTGCTCGCTCGCGTCGATGGCGCGCAGGATTACCTGCAGCGCACGCCGCGCTACCTGCCTCGCCGCAGTTAGGGTGCTGGATCCAGGCGCTGAACGCTCCCGTTTAAATCGGCAAGATAGACTCTTCCGGCAGAGTCAACGCCAAACGAGCTGATCTGGAATACAGTTTCCCATAGTTGCGCGTGCAGCCAACCACCCGCTCCATCAGGGCGCAAGCCCCAGATCCGGCCGCTGCAGAAATCACCATACAGATAGACCCCGGACCAATAAGGCAGCCGCTCATCCCGAATGACCACTCCGCCGGTCACTGCACAGCCAAGGGAATGATCGTATTCGGCGATGGGGTCGAGCATCCCCGGCCCGGCGCTTCCGGCGTAGGCCAGCGTCCCCTCACGCAGGTTCCAGCCATAGTTCCGCCCGCCATCTGCTCCGGCTGGTTCAAAGTCGATTTCCTCCATGCTGCCCTGGCCGACATCGCCGATGTACAGGTCCCCGCTGAACGAGTCAAAAGCGATGCGCCAGGGGTTGCGCAGCCCATAAGCCCAGATCTCGGGCTGGCCGCTTCCACCAGCGAAGGGGTTATCCGCCGGAATGGCATAAGGATCACCCCCATCGACGTCCAGGCGTAAGATCGCCCCCAGCAGGGTGTCGGGCCTTTGGCCGTTGCCCTGTGGATCGCCGGCCGACCCCCCGTCACCCATTCCAATATAAAGATAGCCATCCGGGCCGAAGGCGAGCACACCACCGTTATGGTTGCCGTAGGGTTGATCGATTTGTAGCAGGTTCGCCTCGCTGGAGGGGTCAGCCCGGTTTGGATCTTCGCTGACCCGGTAGCGGACGATGTGAGTTGTGCCGCCTGTTCCGGTGTAATCGAGGTAAAAGAACCCATTCTCCGCGTAGCGCGGGTGGAAAGCTAATCCGAGCAGCCCCTGCTCGTTGCCGCGGTCTTCGACCTTCGAGCGGATATCGAGGTAGGGTTCGGGCAGCCGCTCCCCGTCCTGCAGGATCCAGATCATCCCGCGCTGCTCGACGATGAAGAGCCGTCCGTCCCCGGAATTCGTCACCACGACCGGGCGCGTGAATCCATCGACCACCCGGGTCCAAACGGTGGAGTTCGGCCTCGGGATCTCGGGGACAGCCGCCGCACCTGGGCTGGCGGGAATCGACATTGCGCTGGGCGTGACTACACTTGCGGTCGCTGGCAGCGGTAGGAATGAGGTCGCGGATGGGGGGATGTCTGGCGTGCTTCCTACCGCCGGGGCGCAGGCAGCAAGTGCGAGTGCGAAAACGATAAGGGCCAACCGGTTACTTAGCATGGGTACCATCCAGCGTACGAGTATCGCTTACAATTGTACCGTGCTGAACCGAGCGCATCATGCCGGAGGATGATCCGTGTTCACCCGCTATTCCAAAGAAGCCGAATTCGCCCTGAGCGCCGTTCGCACCACGGCCGAATTGTGCCGTTCGATCCAGCAGGAGATGGTCACGCCGGCGCTCTCCAAGTCGGATCATTCGCCGGTAACAGTCGCCGATTTTGCCAGCCAGGCCGTCTTTGCCAGCATGCTGCTGGAGCATTTCCCACAGGATGCACTCGTAGCGGAGGAGGACAGCCGGGTGCTGCAGCAGGCGCAGCAAGCGCAGACCCTGAAGGCAGTTACCGCTTATGTCGGGCGTCTCCTGCCACAGGCGGATTCGGATCAAGTCTGTCGCTGGATTGATCACGGCACCGGGGGGGCAGCGCGGCGCTTCTGGACCTGCGATCCGATCGACGGCACGAAAGGTTTTCTGCGCGGCGATCAATATGTCACTGCGCTGGCGTTGATCGTCGATGGGAAGGTGGAAGTGGCTGCCCTGGGCTGCCCGAACCTGAAGGCAAATCTGCAGCCCGCGATCGGCGGGAGCGGGTGCGCGGTGATCGCCGTGCGGGGCGAGGGCGCCTGGTCGACGCCGCTGAAGGGTGAGGAAGCGCGCAAATTGAACGTTTCAGCGGTCGATGACCCGGGGAACGCACGCGTCCTGCGGTCCTTCGAATCGGGGCATACCGACAGCTCGAAGATCGAAGCGCTCCTGAGTACCCTCGGCATCGCGGCCGAACCCGTTTTAATGGACAGCCAGGCCAAGTACGCTCTCCTTGCAGGTGGTTCGGGTGAGCTGCTGTTCCGGCTTCTCTCGCCTGGCCAGCCTGATTACCGTGAAAAGATCTGGGATCAGGCAGCCGGTTCTTTGGTCGTCGAAGAGGCTGGAGGGCGGGTGACCGACCTGCGCGGACAGCCTCTCGATTTCACTCGCGGGCGACAGCTGACTGCGAATTTCGGTGTGTTAGCCTCGAATGGCCAGCTGCACCAGGCGGCGCTCGACGCAATTCGCGCGGTCGGCGCCGATCGGCGGCCGGAGCAAGCGTGAAAGCACGCCTGCCGGCGGCGCTGGCATTAACGCTGGCGCTGCTTGCGACAGCCCTCACGGCCTATCTCTCTACAACCGTCTTCGAGCGCATTCCACACCTTGAGGATGAATTCGCCAATCTCTGGCAGGCTGAGGTATTTGTTCAAGGCAAGTTGAGCCTGCCCTCTCCAGAAGCAACCCACTCTTATCTCGTGCCCTTCGTGGTCGACTACCAGGGCCAGCGCTTTGGCAAGTACCCGCCCGGCTGGCCGGCGGCGCTTTCGCTCGGCGTGCGAGCAGGAGCGAGTTGGATGGTGAATCCACTGCTGGCCGGCCTGGCGGTCTGGCTCGCCTTCCGCCTCGCTTCGAAGCTGCTCGGCGAGTGGCCGGGAGTCCTGGCGGCGCTGTTGCTGCTCAGCTCGCCGATGTTCCTGATGTTATCCAGTTCGATGATGTCGCACACTTTCAGCCTGGTCCTGGGGCTGATCTTCACCCTGGTATGGCTGGATCTCTTCCCACGCCAGGACCGGGCCCGGTTGAGACGAGCTGCGTCCACGTGCCTGCTTGTGGTCCTGGCCGGGCTGTCGCTCGGTCTGCTGGCGTTGAGCAGGCCCTGGACGGCCGCCGCGCTGGCCACGCCCTTTGTGATCCATGGCGCTGTTCGATTGGTGCGTGGTGGAAAAAATGAACGCATCCAACTGCTGACGGTAGCCGGGCTGGCCGGCCTGCTGGCGGCATGTGTTCCGCTCTGGCAGTACGCCGTGACCGGGAGCCCATGGCTCAACCCCTACACGCTTTGGTGGCCCTACGACCGCCTTGGTTTTGGACCTGGAATCGGGGTGACAGAGAGTGGACACAGCCTGTATTGGGCGCTGTACAACACCCGCTTCAGTCTGCGGGCTGGACTGCACGACCTGTTCGGTTGGCCGTTCATCTCTTGGATCTTTTTACCCTTCGGACTGGTCGCGTTGCGGCATGACCGCCGGGCGTGGTTGCTGCTGGGCATCCCGCTGGCTCTGATCGCCTTTTATGCTGCGTACTGGATCGGATCCTGGCTGTTCGGGCCGCGATATTACGCCGAGGCGCTGCCGGCACTGGCACTTTTCAGCGCGGCCGGGATCGCTTGGCTCGGCGGGTGGATCGGAAGACGTACTTCAGCCCGGCACTTTCGAAGGCTGGCCATTTTTGGATTAACAACGCTGCTGCTGGTGGTTGATGCTCTCTGGTATATCCCGGCTCGTGTCGGCGGGATGCGCGGCCTGTACCATATCACCCGGGCGCCATCCGAACAGATCGCGGCGCAAAACCTGGGACACGCTCTGATCATCGTCCACGCCGATCGCTGGTTCCAGTATGCGCAGCTGCTGCCGCTCGTGCCGCCATTTTCGGACAGCGACTTGCGCATCGCCTGGAGCCGGAACGCGGAAACGGATGCGATCTTGAGTGAAGCGGAAGTCAATCGAACGATCTATGAGTACGATGTAGTGCGACACGAGCTAACGCTTCATACGCCGTGAGTGCTAAGAAGTCTTAACCCTCCAGCTCGGTTTCTACCTATAATCTGTTCATGCCGATGATCTTAATCGTCGAAGACGACGCTACGCTGCGCGAGACGATCGCCCTCAACTTGCGCTCGGAGGGTTATGAGGTTCAAACCGCCGGCGATGGTGAAACGGGGTTGAGGAGCGCACGTGAACTCTCACCTGATCTGATCATCCTCGACGTCATGCTGCCAGAATTAGATGGTCTGACGGTATGCCGGGTGCTGCGCAAGGAGAGCCAGGTGCCGATCATCTTGCTCACGGCGCGCGGCATGGAGACCGACAAGATTATCGGCCTGGAGAGCGGGGCTGATGATTACATCGTCAAACCATTCTCGTTGGGCGAATTCCTGGCCCGGGTCCGGGCTGCACTGCGGCGGGGAGAGACGGTGCAGCCTGGAACCGAAATCCAGGCGGGTGAACTGCGCCTGGATTTGATCGCCCGGCGGGCGTTCCGGGGTGAGGGCGAACTTCAACTTGCGCCGCGCGAATTCGAACTGCTGGCAATTTTGATGCAAAACCCAGGTGCCGTTCTTACGCGTGAGACTCTGCTTGCTCGGGTTTGGGGCTCGGATTACCTCGGTGACCCACGCACGGTAGATGTCCATATCCGCTGGCTGCGTGAGAAGATCGAGCCCGATCCTTCTCAGCCCGAACACATTCATACTGTGCGCGGGGCCGGCTACCGCTTCGAGCGATCATGATCCATCCGCTCTGGCTGGTAGCTGTGGGATTGGTCGCCCTGCTTGCGGCCGGGCTCTGGCAGCGTGAGCGCCGGAAACTCCAGGATTTCGAGCGCCAATTCAGGCGTGAAACCCAAGAAATGGCTGCCAACCTGGCGCGTATCGAGAGTGAGAGCAGCCAGATGGTCGCCGCTCTCGGCAGCAGCCCTTATCCACTCATCGTTGTTGACCAGAATCTGGACGTCCGTTTTATTACCCGGCATGCGGCAGATCACTTCGGGCCATACCAGCACGGCATGAGCCTGATCAGCCTGACCCGTACGACGGCACTCGAGCAAATTGCCCGGGACGCATGGGAGATCGGGCCAGAAGGAGACCTGGAGCGAACGATCCGCATCACGGATAAACCATATCTGGTGCGGGCAAAAGCCGCCGCTGGCTACATCGGGATCTCGCTCGAGGATATCTCTGAAATGCAGCGCTTGAGCCGGGCCCGGCAGGATATGATCGCCAACCTTTCGCACGAACTGCGAACTCCGATTGCTTCGATTCGACTGCTGGCCGAAACGCTGATCAGCCCGGCCGGGAAGGCACCACAAGTCGCAAGCGATTTGACCCAGAAGATTGTCTCCGAGGTGGACGTGCTTGAGCAGATGACGCAGGAGATGCTCGACCTGTCCTCGATTGAGTCAGGACAGCAGCCCATCAAGCTCGTGACGATTCCGCTCTCTGAAATTCTCACCAATCCGCTGGCACGATTGGAAGATCAGGCAGCCCGCAAGCAGATCGAGATCAAAATCAAAGACTCCGGCAGGTTGAAGATTCTCGCCGACAGGGCACTGGCTGAACGGGCGGTGCTCAACGTTCTGCACAACGCGATCAAGTTTTCGGCTGAAAAGGGAGTCGTCAGCATCTCGGCCGTCGGCGACAAACCAGGCTCGATGGTGACGCTGGCAATCCAGGACAGCGGTCCGGGGATCCACCCTGAAGACCTGGCGCGCATCTTCGAACGCTTCTACCGCACAGATCGCGCCCGCGCCACCCCTGGCACTGGCCTGGGTTTGTCGATCGCGCACCACATAATGCGTGCCCACGGCGGAAGCATTGAGGCCGAGAACCTGCGTCCCCCGGCCACCGGGGCCGTCTTCCATCTCAACTTCCGCGCCGGCTGATTAAGCGTAAAGCTTCTCCCCAACCAGTTCAAAAAGCTTCATTTGAATTAAGGATGGTTAACCGTCCCTTGAAACATGCTTAAAGTCTCTACGCTATGTTAGAAGCATGGAAAACGAAAATCTTAACTCCCTGGTTGTAAAGAATTCCCCAACCCCGGCGATTCTCGCTGGGCGGGCCAGCTAAAAAACAATTGACAACTGCCTCGGGAGCATCGGTGATCAACAAGCGGGAATGGCGCTCTACAGCATGGCGGTGTCCGCAGCAGGTCGGCCGGGCTCGATCTCGTGGAGTCGCACCCTGTGGGCGGTGGGAGCCCTGGCGTGATTGAAGCGACCAACGATATTCTCCATGGCAAAGGGATCGAACTTCGCTGCCCCGTATGCCATGCAAAGTTATCTGAGTTTGAATCGCGACCACTCGGGAGCAACATCCAGCTAGAAGGAAGCTGTCCACCTTGCCGCGCCCGGATCTTCGCGATCCGGCGCTCTCCTGCATGGACCGAAAAACGGCCGGTGGGGAGCAGGCAGTGCGTTCTGGATATTATCGATCAGGCCGCTTGAGTCGGCTGGCTTTCTCTCTCTATCCCCCCAGGGGCACCTGCAGCGCCGACCGCAGCAGGTGTTCTTGGGTTAAGGAAGCTTAATCGAACCTTGACCTGCCCTTAAGTGATCCCAATTATCCTACGATGAGATTCCAAAACATCCTGAGGAGGATTTGAAGCATGTCACATAAGCGTTCAGTTCTGGTTATCGGTCTCCTTCTAACTCTCGTGCTCTCCGCTTGTGGCTCGCAACCAACGGCAGTGGCCACCGTTGAAGTGACACGAATGGTGGAAGGGACGCCACAGGTCGTTGTTATTACGGCGACTCCAGAAGCACAGGCACCGGCCGGATCGATCCAGATCAACGGTGCCGGGGCAACCTTCCCGCTTCCGGTCTACACCGAGTGGACCTATGCCTACCAGTACGTTGATCCTTCGGTTTCGATCAACTACCAGGGCATCGGCTCAGGTGGTGGTAAGAAGGCCATCGTCGACCGGACGGTCGATTTTGCCGGCTCCGACTCGCTCCTGAAGGACGAGGAATACACCGCCGGTGGTGACTTGCAGATGTACCCAATGATCGCCGGCGCGGTTGTCCCGATCTACAATATCGAAGGTGTCACCAGTGATAATCCGGTGCTGGTTCTCAGTCGTGAAGTTCTGGTCGGGATCTTCGAGGGTTCAATCAGCTCCTGGAACGATCCAGCGATTGTCGCGCTCAACCCTTTGCTGGCTGATAAGCTGCCGAATGCGACGATAACCGCTGCCCATCGCTCGGATGGATCCGGTACCACCGAAATTTTCACCAAGGCGCTCGCTTCCTTCAGTTCCGATTGGGCAGCCAATGTCGGTGCCGGTTCGTCGGTCGAATGGCCGGTTGACAAGGCCGGCAACGGTGTGGGAGGCAAGGGCAACCAGGGCGTGGCCGCTGCAGTTCAGAACACGTCCAACAGCGTCGGCTACGTCGAACTATCCTACGCGGTTTCAAACAAGATCGCCTTCGCCCAGATGATTAACAAGGCGGGCAACGCGGTCACGGCTGATGTGGCCAGCTTACAATCTGCGATGGCCGATTTCGCCGGGAGCTTTAGCGATCGCCTGACCACGGACATCGTCGATGGCTCCGGAGCCGGATCATGGCCAATTTCGGGCTACACCTATCTTGTCCTGCATACGTCGAGCATGGAAGACTGCGCCAAGGCAGTTAAGCTGCTTGAGTACGTCCACTGGACGCTGACAGATGCTGGCGCCGCTCAACGTGCATCAGATCTTGGCTACGCAGTGCTGCCGGAAGCGGTACAGCAGCAGGTGCTATCAAAGTTGGGTGAAGTCAGCTGTAATGGCAGCCCGGTTATGAGTGGGGGTTAGACCTCCAGAGTAACCAGGCCTTGAAACCCATAAGGGGAACCCGGGACCAGGCGGGTTCCCCTGCGAGTATTCCTGCGCCAGCTTGGAGATAAAAGGTTGAAGGCCACAAAGTACGCAAAAAACAATCTCTTCGCAAGAGCGAGGCAGCGGTTTGTGGATGGATGGAAGCATGGCGATACGCTATGGCGTCTATTGATCGCCCTGACCGCCGCCGCCGTACTTGTTTTAATCCTGGCAATCGGCTGGCTTCTATGGCGGGACTCATCGGCTGCGCGACAGGAGTTTGGAGTTTCCTTTGTGCTGCCGACATCAGACGCCTCCTGGAATCCCGTCTTCGATAAATTTCAAGCCTGGCCATTTATTTATGGCACTCTTCAAACCTCCTTCGTCGCTCTGCTGATAGCCATCCCGGTCAGCCTGGGAATTGCTATTTTCTTGGCCGAACTCAGTCCGGCCTGGCTGCGCACACCGCTGGGCTGGATGATCGAGCTGCTGGCCGCCATCCCCAGCGTGGTCTATGGATTGTGGGGCATCTTTGTATTCCTCCCGGCTGTCGTCACGCCGCTGGGCGACGCGCTGGGGCAAGCCTTCGGCGGCATACCCGGCTTAGGCGTCTTTTTTGCTGGGTTGATTCCACAGAGCGGATCGAGCCGCCTGGCTGCCAGTCTCATCCTGGCGATTATGATCGTTCCCACAATTGCGGCCGTCAGCCGGGATGTCTTTCTGGCAATCCCGGGTGCTCAGCGCGAAGCAGCGATGGCCTTGGGCGCCACATCTTGGGAGATGATCTGGCAAGTCCTTATCCCCTATGGGTTGTCGGGTATTTTGGGCGCCGTAATTCTTGGCCTCGGCCGGGCTCTGGGCGAGACCATGGCTGTAACGATGGTGATCGGAAACAGTATCGAAGGCTCGCTCTCGTTGCTCCGGCCCGGCTACACCATGTCGAGCATCATCGCCAATGAGTTCGCCGAAGCCGTTACCGAGCTGCATACCCAGGCCCTGGTTGAAATCGGTCTGGTTCTTTTTATCATGACGCTGCTGCTCAACATCGTGGCACGGTTTTTGGTCTGGCGAGTGGCACGCCGCACCCCACAGGAGGTGCGTGCATGACAACTTCAACAATGCCAGCGAAGCGCCAGATTGTATTCAGTGAGGCTAGATTCGCCCGCCGCAGAATCGTAAACCTGATCATGCTCGGTCTGACAGGGGCAATGGCATTGCTTGCGCTTGTCCCGTTGATCTGGATTACTACCTACGTTATCTTGCGCGGGGGCAGCTCGATTAACGTCAGTTTCTTTACTCAGGCGCCGCGGCCATTAGGGGTGGCTGGCGGGGGCGTATTACATGCCATTCAGGGCACCTTTATTCTGACGGCATTGGCCGGGGTCTTCGCCATACCGCCCGGTGTGCTGGCCGCGGTCTACGCCGCGCGAAATCCAAACACGCCGTTGGGTATCGCGGTGCGTTTTTCAACCGACGTGCTTTCGGGTGTGCCGTCGATTGTGGTCGGCCTGTTTGGCTACGCTCTCATCGTCAAGACTCAGGGGCATTACTCGGCCCTGGCTGGTGGGCTCGCCCTGGCAATCCTGATGCTGCCAATCGTTGTGCGCACGACAGAAGAAATGATCAAACTCGTCCCGCATACGCTGCGCGAGGGCTCTCTCGCCTTGGGAGCGGCTGAGTGGAAAACAACCCTGAGGGTCGTCCTGCCAGCGGCTATGAACGGCATCATCACCGGGTTGATGCTAGGTCTTGCGCGCGCCTCTGGTGAGACGGCGCCGCTCTTGTTTACGGCGCTGGGGAATGAACGCTACGATGCATTTCGCATCATCAAAAGTGGAATTCAAACGGGCCAGAACCCGCTGTCGATCCTCAATATGCTTGTTGAACAGCCGATTGATTCGCTCCCGCTCACGCTATGGAAGTATGCCCAGCAGCCTTACCCAGAACGAATTAACCAGGCTTGGGGAGTTGCGCTGGTCTTGATGGCTATCGTGCTGCTGACTAATGTTAGTGCGAAGCTTTGGGTCACCAGGCGAGCCGGACAGTTGAAGGGGTAGTCAGATGGTAAAGCAATTATATGGAGAACTCGACGTGGAAAATAATAAGCCTGCGATAAAGGGGTTAGCAGTCAAGGAAACGGTCGAAGAGGTGCTTGCCTCGCTCGAGATGAAGATGGAAATGTCAGATGTCTCTGTCTTCTACGGTAATTTCAGAGCCCTGGCAGGCGTCTCGCTAAAAATTCCTACTCAAAGGATTACAGCCATCATCGGCCCTTCCGGCTGCGGGAAATCGACTCTTTTACGTTCCTTCAACCGCATGAACGATTTGACCCCGAACATCCGAACAGAAGGCGATGTGCTCCTCGACAGCCGGAATATCTATGCCCCGGGAATCGATGTCGTGGATGTCCGGCGTCGGATTGGCATGGTCTTCCAGCGCCCCAACCCGTTTCCGAAGAGCATCTACGACAATGTGGCCTATGGACCGCGGCTTTACGGGATTCGCCGTCACTCCGAGTTGGACGAAATCGTTGAGGGAAGCCTGCGCCAGGCAGCTCTGTGGGAGGAGGTCAAAGACAAACTGCACCATTCCGGCCTGGCCCTCTCCGGCGGCCAGCAGCAGCGGTTGTGCATCGCCCGCGCGCTGGCAGTCGAGCCAGAAGTGATCCTGATGGATGAACCGGCTTCGGCCCTGGATCCGGTCGCTACGCTGCGGATTGAAGAACTGATGCATAACCTGGTGGAGCAGTACACGATCGTCATCGTCACTCATAATATGCAGCAGGCAGCGCGTGTTTCAGACTTCACCGGTATGATGATGATGCGTGATGATCGTGCCGGCGAATTGATCGAGTTCGATCGGACTGACCTGATCTTCACCCGCCCGGAGGATAAACGAACCGAAGATTATGTCACCGGACGTTTTGGCTAGATCTCTGCCCGAGGGTTGACAAGATGAAAATTGCGGTCATTTCTGATATTCACGCCAACATCCACGCGCTGCAGGCAGTGTGGGATGACATCGAGATCGTGCGCCCGGATGTGGTCTACTGCCTGGGCGACCTGGTAGGGTATGGTGCCTTCCCAAATGAAGTCGTCGAATTCTTGCAAGTGCGCAAGGTGCCAACGCTGATGGGCAACTACGACGAAGGTGTTGGGTTCGACATGAACGACTGCGGCTGCGTGTACAAGGATCCAGTCCAGGAAGAACTGGGCCATCAATCCCTGCTGTGGTCGCGCGAGCGGACCACAGCTGAACACAAGGCCTACCTGCGCGCACTGCCAATGAATATCCGATTGGAAGAAAGCAAGCCCAGCATGCTTATGGTACACGGCAGCCCACGCCGCATGAACGAATATATTTACGAAGATCGCCCTCGTGCAACTTTCGAGCGTCTGGCAAAAGTTGCCGGCACACAGGCTCTTTTCTTCGGCCATACACACCTGCCGTACCAGAAGACAATTAATGGTATGTTGTTCGTGAATACCGGGAGTGTCGGAAAACCGAAAGATGGTGACCCGCGCGCAGGCTACGTCGTGTTCGATGCCGGCCTTCGTCCGAAGGTGGAGTTTCGCCGGGTGAAGTACGATATTCGAGCCGCCGCCGAGGCGATCCGCTCCTGCGAGCTGCCGGACGAATTCGCGCTTATGTTGGAAAGCGGCACCAGCACTGTGCTGCGGGAGAAGCCCGTGGAACAAAAGAGGAGAACTACATGACCGAGAGGGTGCCGGGTTCATCACCCCGGGCGGCGCTTGATGACGAGCTGGCGCATCTGAAGGACGAGATTCTACGCATGGGTGACCAGATCGATTCGGCGCTCGTGCGGGCTGTCACGGCGCTGCGCGAGCGTGATGCGCAGGCAGCGCGCGAGATCATCTCACACGATACCGATATCAACGCCCAACGCTTTGAGGTTGAAGAACGATGCCTGAGCCTGATCGCAACCCAGCAGCCAGCAGCGAGTGACCTGCGGGCGATTGTCGCGGCGATGAATATGGTCAACGATCTGGAACGGATGGGTGATCACGCCGTAGGCATCTCGAAGGCCGTGATCCGCATGCAGGATGACCCCCCGCTGGAGATCCCGGTCGAGTTCACCCGTATCTACGATCTCGTGCGGACGATGCTGCGTGATGCACTGCTTTCATACCGTGACCAGGATCTCAAGCTGGCACGCAAGGTCGCCGACCTTGATAATGAGATCGATGTCCACTACCGCAAGTTATTTCGTGATCTCCTGGCCGTGATGGCCAACTCACCGGAAACCTCCGGTGCGGCTGTTCGGCTGCAGTTCGCCAGTCATAACCTTGAACGCATCGCGGACCGCTCCACGAATCTGGTTGAACGGGTTATCTTCCTCTCGAGCGGCGAAATGGAAGAGCTAAACCCCGAACCAGATGACAGCGGGTTGAATTAACTCCAACGGTCGATCCTGGCCCGGGCTGGTACTTGGCCCGGGCTTTTTTGATGCTAAAATTATTCACCTGTGACCGGCTTCAGGCTGGTTCGGTCGGTTTTCGCGCTGGAGGCCGGCCTCCAGGACACGGCTCACGGGATCAACGAACCGCAGGCAGAGGTGCTCTTCCGGCTCAAGCCCCGGGGAGCCCGGGCCAATTCCTTAGTAAAGGAAGCCAATCCATGAACTTCCCCCTTCGACGAGTTGATGACTTTCGAGGCGTGGTCTCCGATTCAAAGCTCGCTGAGCTGCGCGCGGCGGCCAAACCGCTGCAGGGCGCAAGCGTGGTCCACGTCAATGCTACGAACTATGGCGGGGGCGTAGCCGAGATCCTCGACAACTTCGTGCTGTTGATGAACGATCTCGGCCTGCGAACGGATTGGCGCGTGATCCATGGCATTCCGGAATATTTTGAGGTCACGAAGAAATTCCACAATGCGCTGCAGGGCGGAGACCTGAGTTTCTCAAGCGATGAACTTGCACTCTACAAGCACATCAATGAGAAGTTCGCCGCTTTCGCCAATCTTGATCAAGATTACGTCATCGTTCACGATCCCCAACCCTGTGCCCTGGTTGCGTATGTGGATCATCAATCCCCCTGGGTGTGGCGCTGCCATATCGACATCACCCACGCCAATCCACAAGCCTGGGCGTTCATGGAACCGTTCATTTCGCGCTACGAGCGGATGGTGGTTTCGTCCGACATATATCGTGTTGCCGGGCTGGATTTACAGCAGGACATCATCTCGCCCTCGATCGACCCGCTCTCCCCAAAGAACCTGGACTTGCCCCAGGCGACGATCGATGAATACCTGACCCAGTACCACATCCCAACGGACAAACCGATCCTGACCCAGGTCTCACGCTTCGATCCGTGGAAGGACCCGGAAGGTGTGCTGCAGGTCTTCGATCGGGTGAAGAAATCGGTTGATTGCCGGCTGATCTTTGTCTACAACATGGCCAGCGATGATCCGGAGGGAGTGAAGATTCTGTCCCAGATGCTGGAGGCGGCCAAGACCTATCTCGATCAGGGCGAGGTACTTTTCGTGCGCGGCGACGATCCGGTCCTGGTCAATGTTATGCAGCGCATCTCGGATGTTGTTATTCAGAAATCGACGCGTGAGGGTTTCGGGCTGGTGATCACGGAAGCGATGTGGAAAGGCACGCCGGTGGTGGCCTCGAATGTTGGGGGCATCCCGACCCAGATGGTTGATGGTGTGACGGGCTACCTGCTTGAACCGAAGGATTATGATGGCTTTGCAGAGAAAATCGTCCAGCTGCTGCAAGACAAGGATCTGGCGGGTCAGCTTGGAGCCCAGGCCCGGGAACATGTACGCGAGCATTTTCTGGTCACGCGGCACCTGCTCGATTACCTCAGGCTACTGACAAATCTCTGACCTGCAAAAATTGATACCAGGAGAAACCAGTAGGGGCACGGCGCCGCCGTGCCCCTACCTTGACATGAATTCAGCGAGTGGAATTAACTGCCCACCTCAGCTACGAAGTCGAGTTCGAGCTGTACCTGCTCCGACACATTGGCGACCTGTGCTACAGAGGGGATCTTGAGGTCGAAATCGGCCCGGTTTACCATGGCTTTTGCCGTTCCGGATAGCCGTGTTTCGCTCTCGATGTTGACGGTCACATCAAATGTGATCGCTTGGGTGATATCCCGGATTGTGAGGTCACCGGTTACCTGAAAGTTGAGCGTGTCACCAACTGCCGCAGCCGCTGGCAGGCCTGCGACCGCGCTCGGCGTGAAGGTGATGGTGGGATAGTCGCCTGTCTGCAGGATAAAGCTGCTGATCGCCCGGTTGCGGAAATTGTTGTCCGTGGCGAGCGAGCCTGCGCCGATCGTGATCGTGCTGATTGAGGCCCCCGCCGGATCCTGGGGATCGACGCTTAGCTGCCCTTCGATCTCCTGGGTCGTGCCGACGACCGTATTCGGTGAACCGGCCAGAACCTCATCGATGATAAAGCGCGCTTCGCTTTCGCCCGGCACGATGACAAAGCTGAGCATTCCCGGGGCGGCCTCAGCAGGGGTTGCCCCGCCACTATCCGCTGGCGGCTGTGCCTGTGTGGGAGCCGCGGCCGCAGTAGGGGTTGCAGCAGAACCTTCAAGTGTTGCGTTCTGTGCACTTGTCCCGCATGCAGCCAGCGTACTCAAACATAAGATCAGGAATACAAATTTCCACGTCTTTAACTGTCGCATTGTTCTTCCATCCTTTGGCGTAAGTTGGTATGAATAAGTACGCCGGGGTGGATCCCGGCCTACCTGTCGATTCTATCAGAAGGAAGTGATGCGCGGGCTGTTCCGCATCACCTCCTTCAATCACGAGGAGGGCATTTCGGCGGCGCGCGCCTCGAGCCAGATGATGAGCGGTCCGGTCATCGTCGATCCGCTCCGACGCTGAAACGCGCCGCCGTTAGCCTCGATCATAGCCTGGCGCGTGGCCTGCATCTCCGGCGTGAATCCCTCTCCGCCAGCGAACTGTCCACCGCCCGGCCCACCCTCGCCGCCCGGGAAGATCGCCGGACCATCTCCGCCGCCGGGGAAGAAATCCGGCCGACCGCCACCTGCTCCCTGACCATTAGCCTGCCCGCCGGAAGTCGAGTCGCCCGAGAACGATGGTGCGATACCCAACTCCTGGAAAATCTGGAAGATATTCTGGTTAGAGAGATCCTGGCTCTGAATCCACGCCAGCTGCTCGGTTGTCATGGCGGCATTGATTTGCTTCAAGACCGCGTCAATTTCGGCCTGGACCGTATTGTCGCTGGTCATCAAGTTCTGCATGAGCTGCCACAGCGGCAGCAAGCTGGAAGCCTGCTCCGCCGTGATGGCTTGATCGGTGTCCTCCAACAGGAGCGTGCCGATGATTAATTGGTCCGTCGGCGTGGGCTGGAACGCACGAGCGGAGGCGCCGGGTGTGCCTGAAATTTGTGCCTGGTTAGCAGTCGTGTCCTCGGCCGCGCTTTGTGCGCCTGATGAACATGCGGCCATGGCGCCCAGGATGATTATTGCCAGCAAGCGGTAAAACCATTTCATGTCGTTACCTCGTATTTCGCAGCTTCTGATTTGGAGCTTAGGGATTTTGACCTTTCATCATTCATGCCGCAGCGCCTCGATCGGGTCGAGCAGGGCGGCCTTGTTGGCCGGGTAATAACCGAAGAACACCCCCACCGCTGCAGCGGAAAGAAACGCCAGCAGGATTGAGGTCGGCAGCACTACCGTGCGCATTCCGCTGGCGGCACCGAAGATGACCGCGCCGCTGATTCCAGCCAGGATTCCGATCAACCCGCCAAAGAGGCTGAGCAGCATGGCTTCGGCCAGGAACTGCCAGCGCACATCGCCTGGCGTGGCGCCGACCGATTGGCGGATGCCGATCTCGCGCGTGCGCTCGGTGACGCTGACCAGCATGATGTTCATAATGCCGATGCCGCCAACAACCAGAGAGACCCCGGCCACCCAGGCCAGCAAATTCCGGAAGGCAGCCGTGGTCGATTCCTGAGTATTGATGATGTCCTGTTGAGTCGTTACCGAGAAATCTGCGCTGTCGAGTGAGACGTCATGGCGGCGGGCTAGCAGGAGCTCGATTTGCAGGATGACATCATCCATGTTCGCGTCGGGCTTGAGTTCCACGTAGATGACGCGCACCCGATCGCCGATCAGGCGTGCAAACTGGTTGGGCGTGAACTTCTGAAAGACGACTGTGATCGGGGTATATATACGGGCATCGTAATCCGTCTCGCTGACCTGGCCGCGCTCGGCAAAGACGCCAATCACGGTCAGCTTTGTGTTGCCGACCGTGATCACCTCACCGATCGGGTCGTTCGTGCCGAACAACTCGCTGGCGATCGAGGCGCCAAGGACAGCGACTTTCGCCTTGCGGTCAACCTCCTCCTGTTTGAAATAGCGCCCTTCGGCGATCTGCATGTCGCGCACGGAAGGAAAGTCGGCGGTGCTGCCCAGGACTTCCGTCTGATCCAGGGTCACATCCCCCGCCTTTACCGTCTCGCTGGAGGGCTGTTCGACGACAATGGCCTGCACCCCAACAATTTGGTCAGCGATGGCGTAAGCATCAGCATAGACCAGGCCGCCGCCTTCGCCGCCCCCACCTCCAGGCAGGCCGCGCTGGAAGCTTGCGGTGACAAAGACCAGATTCGTCCCCAGGCCGGTAATCTGCTCCTCGATCGTCGCCTCCGTCCCTGCGCTGATCGAGACCATGACGATCACCGCCGCAACGCCGATAATCACGCCCAGCATCGTCAGCAGCGAGCGCATCTTATTGCGCAGCAAGCCGGTCAGGGCGACGCGCAGCAGCTCTATTCTCCTCACCCCGCACCGCCCTTCGCGCCAGCATGCACTCCATTCTGCTGCACACGTTCGAGCTTTCCATCCAGCATGTGCACTGTGCGCTCCGTATGTGCTGCGATTTCGGGGTCGTGCGTGACCATGACAATCGTCCGACCCTGCTGGTGCAGGTCATCCAGAAGCGCCATGATCTCTTCGCCCGAGCGGCTGTCCAGGTTGCCGGTCGGCTCATCCGCCAGAATCAGGACCGGGTCGTTGACCAGCGCCCGTGCAATTGCCACACGTTGCTGCTGGCCGCCGGAGAGTTCCTGGGGCTGGTGACTCAGGCGGTCGGAAAGGTCCACGGCTTCGAGCGCGGCCCTGGCCCGGGCCTCGCGTTCGGTAAGCGGCATATGATCCGGGTTATAAAGCAGCGGCAGCATCACGTTCTCAAGCGCCGGAGTCCGGGGCAGTAAGTTGTAGGACTGGAAGACGAAACCGATCGTTCGGTTGCGGATGTGGGCTCGCTCGGTCCGGTCCAGTTCGCTCACCTCGACACCATCCAGCTGGTACGAACCGTGCGTGGGACGATCAAGGCAGCCGATGATGTTCATAAGCGTGCTCTTGCCAGACCCAGAGGGGCCCATGATGGCCACGAACTCACCCTCTTCGATCTGCAGGCTAACACCGTCGAGGGCACGCACCTGGAAGCCGTCCATTCCGTAGACCTTTTCAATCTCGTGGGTACTGATGATCGGCCTTGCCATTACTGGGTCTCCACGATACCGGTTGATACCACTTCACCGGGCTGAAGCCCCTCAGAAACGGCAGCGTAGGTAATGTCGAGCAAGTCGACCGTGACCGTGCGCAGTTCAAGCTCGCCATTCACGACGACAAACACAGCATAGTTGCCGGGCGAAGTTTCCCGCAGGGCTTCAACCGGAACCAGCACCTCGTCCTGTGCTCGCCCAGCGATTACATCAACCGCCGCGTTTACTCCAAGCGGCAGGGCTGAAATCTGCGCGGCAAAGGTGTCGTCGACCTGGGCCAACGCCCTGATCGCCGAGACATTTCCGGTGCGGTAAAGGCTGGGGTCAATCTGAGTCACCCGGCCCGTAAAGACGACATCCGGGATCGCATCGAAAGTGATTTCCACTTCATGGCCGAGGGCGATCTTGTCCAGGTCCGTTTCATCGAGATAGAACTCGATATAGGGATGGCTGAGGTCGGCCAGCGTGATAAAGCTGCCCGAGGCGATCTCGCCCACGGCTCCGTCCACCGCCAGGATTGTTCCATCCATCGGGGCCACCAGTACAGCCTGATCGAGATTGCTCTGCGCTTCGGCCAGCGAAGCTTGAGTGTTGGATAACTGCAACTCGGCTTTGGCGATTTCATCCGGATCGGGGCCAGACGAAACCCTCTCATAAGCCCGCTGGGCCTCGGACACCTTTGCTTCAGCCAGTGCGACCTGTGCTTCAAGCTGTGCTTGCTGGATGTCCGTCGGCTGGCCGTTGTACCAGTTCCAGCTCCAAAGAGCGCTGTTGTAGCGTTTCTCGGTGTTGGCGTAATTCAAATTCGCGAGATCACTGTTTGGATTCTGCTCGAGGTTCGTTCTGGCGCGTTCAAGGGCAGATTCAGCCAGAGCCAGTTCAGCCTTTGCCGCATCCAGCGTCGAACTGCTGGCGCGGTTTCCCTTCTGGGCGACCGACAAGTCGTACTGTGCGTCTTTCAGGTTCTGCTGGGCATTCGCCAGGTCAAGCTGCGCCTGGGCTGTAACCAGATCGGCATTGGCTTTGAGCGTATCCAGAGCCTGCTGCGCATTGAGCACATCCAACTGGCCCACGGCAACGGCCGCGGTCAGCTTTTCCTGCTCACCTTCCACAGCAAGCACATCGCCTTTGTGGACCTTGTCACCAACCTGAACTCGAAGCTCCGCCACCGGTCCGGCCGTACCAAATCCAAGTTGGATCTCATCGTTCGAAACCAGTGTGCCGGTTCCGCTCGCTCGCAGCACAAGATCACCCTGACGGACGGTGGCGGTTTGCATCCGGGGTTCCGCCGATGCGACTTCGGCCGTGGGGCGCACAAGCAGAAACACAGCCGCGGCTGCCGCCAGCACGACGACTGCAATAAGGATCAGCCACTGTCGCCGGGAAAGGTGTTGGATGAACGCTCTCATGGAGCACTCCTTCTAACGAACTTAGGTGGACGTTCTCACGCAGCAGGATAATCCCCACACATGGGGATCTTATGAGTGTGATGTGAAGAAATCATGAAGAGAGCTCTGCTCGATTCCTCCGAATTTTTACCTGCAGATAGGTAGAGCAAACGGACGCCTCGCGCCGCTTTTCCTTGTCGGATTTTTGGGCTCTCGATGTCAGCTTCTCTGCCCAGGCCGCATGCTATAATGCGCGCGTGGGGCGAAAGCCCCACCACTGTTTTTCGATCGAGGAGAAAGTACATTTGACGAACCCGACGGACTCCGAGGACATACCCAAGGGGGACGATCTAACACAGGTCGTCGCCGAGAATGAGGTCTGGCACGCGCTTGAGACCTCCGCCGTCGTCCAGGCGCTCAAGACCTCGCCTTCCGATGGCCTGAGTTCCTCCGAGGCAGAGCGGCGCATCAGCATCTTCGGCATGAATGAGCTGGAAGGTGCGCCGCCGCCTTCGCTGTTCAAGCTGCTCCTGGAACAGTTCAACAACTTCATCGTCATCGTGCTGATCGTCGCATCGGTGCTCTCAGCCATCCTGGGTGATTACATCGAAGCAACTGCCATCCTGGCGATTGTGATCCTAAATGCTCTGCTGGGTGTGATCCAGGAGCGGCGGGCCGAGCAGGCCCTGGCTGCACTGCGGCGCCTGGCAGCCCCGGATGCTCAGGTGATTCGCGATGGGCATCGCCAGACCGTGCCGGCGCGCGAACTCGTACCAGGCGACGTTGTTTTACTGGAAGCCGGCAATTTCGTCCCGGCCGATATGCGCCTGACCGAAACCGTTAACTTACGGGTCGAAGAGGCGGCTTTAACCGGCGAATCGGTGTCGGTAAACAAAGATGCTCGCCTGGTGTTGACCCAGGATGTGTCACTGGGCGATCGCCGCAACACGGCTTTCAGCGGGACGGTCGTGGCTTATGGCCGTGGCAGCGGAGTGGTGGTGAGCACCGGCATGCGGACCCAGATCGGTATGATCGCCGCTATGCTGCAGTCTGTCCATGAAGAACCCACGCCGCTCCAGCGAAAGCTGGACGACCTTGGTAAAACCCTGGGCTGGGCAGCTCTGATCGTATGCGGCCTTGTGTTCGGGCTGGGCTGGCTGCGCGGCATCGAGCCGATTGAGATGTTCCTGACCGCCGTCAGCCTGGCCGTCGCGGCTGTGCCCGAAGGCCTGGCGGCTGTTGTCACGATTACCTTGGCGATGGGCATGCGTGAGATGATCACCCGCCATGCCCTGATCCGGCGCCTGGCTTCCGTCGAAACGCTTGGCTCGACAACGGTTATTTGCTCGGACAAGACCGGCACATTGACACAGAACCAAATGACCGTCACCCGCATCTGGGTCGATGGTGTAGATTTTAGCGTTACCGGGGGCGGATTCGAACCGGTGGGTGAATTCCAGGTCAAGGGCGAGCCGATCGATTTTGGCGACTATCCTGCCCTGACCTCTGCACTGTGGGTTGCGGCACTGGCGAACGACGCGGAAATTGAGACCTCCGACGACATTGGTGGGGGGCGCTCAACACGCGTGGTCGGCGACCCGACCGAAGCGGCCTTGTTGATTGCGGCCGGAAAGGCAGGAGCATTCCGTCCCGAACTGGAACGTGCCTACCCGCGCATCGATGAAATCCCCTTCGATTCGGCTCGCAAACGGATGACGACCGTGCATAAGATCAAAGCCCCAGAGCCAGGCGATGCGAGCCCGTTCTATAACAGCGATCTGCGTGAATGGGAGGTAGCGGCGATCAAAGGCGCGCCGGACGTGGTGCTCAATCTGTGTACGAATTACCAGTCGATGAGCGACAAGAAAACCCCGCTTACGGAGAAAATGAGGGACCGGATTTTTGAAGTCAACGCTGGCATGGCACGTTCTGCGCTGCGCGTGCTGGCCGTTGCGTACCGCGTCGAGCGTGACGTTCCCGACGAGGCCACCCCCGAAAAGGTAGAGCACGATTTCATCTTCCTGGGCTTGATTGGCATGATTGATCCGCCGCGGCGCGAGGCTGGACCGGCGATTGAGCGTGCCCGCCGGGCAGGCATCCGCACGCTGATGATCACCGGGGACTACCCCGATACAGCCGAGGAAATCGCGGAAGAGATCGGACTGCTGCGCAGTGGGCATGGGGTTTTAACCGGTAATGAGCTCAACAGCCTGAGCGATGAAGATCTGATCGAGGCGCTCGGTCACACGGATGTCTTTGCACGCGTCTCGCCAGAGCATAAGGTACGCATCGTTGACGCACTAAAACAACGAGGCGAGGTCGTGGCTATGACCGGCGACGGAGTCAATGACGCGCCAGCGCTGAAACGGGCCGATATCGGCATCGCAATGGGGGTGACCGGAACCGATGTGGCAAAGGAAACGGCCGATATGGTGCTCACTGACGACAATTACGCCAGCATCGTCGCTGCAGTCGAGCAGGGACGGGTGATCTATTCCAACATCCGCAAGTTCGTCTTCTACCTGCTGTCCTGCAACCTGGCCGAAATTGCCGTCATCTTTCTCGCCATCCTGGCCGGGCTGCCTTCGCCGCTGACGCCGATCCAGCTGCTGTGGTTGAACCTGATCACGGATGGCGCTCCGGCACTGGCGCTGGGGTTGGAAGCGGGCGATCCGGACACCATGGACCGTCCGCCGCGACCGCCGAGCGAGCCGGTGATCAATAAGCCGATGCGCCTGCGGATCGGCATTCAGACCGTGGCCATCACCGGGGTCACGCTGGCCGCCTACCTGCTCGGAATCCAGCTCTACCCGGGTATTCCAGAGGAGGCGAAGACGATGGCATTTGTCACGCTGTCCTTCTCGGAATTGCTGCGGGCCTTCACTGCCCGCTCGGAGAATTACCCGCTCCTCAGGGTAGGTCTGTTCAGCAACCGCTGGATGGTTATGGCGGTGCTGACCTCGCTCGCCTTGCTGATCGGCGTCATCTACCTTCCGTTCCTGCAGCCGATCTTCAACACGGTCCCGCTGGGTTGGTTGGAATGGGAGATTGTGCTGCCGCTGCTGCTGGTGCCGGCCGTGGTTGCCGAACTGACCAAGTTCATCAGCACCCGCCGTCTGCAGCGTGTATCGGCGCAGTGACGTCCGGGCTGGAATTCGCCTCAAGCAATTACAAGATCAGGCGCCAGACTCTTGAACCAAAGCGCCGTAGAGTTCAGGCCGGCGATCACCAAAAAGATCAAGTTCGTATTCGCCGGGGATGAAAATGCGGCGCTTCTCGTCGCTCTCGTCCGCGGCGATATCGCAGATGAGCACTTCCGCACGGTCTTCGCTGCCCTCCGCCAGGACTGACCCGGAGGGGTTGATGATCAGGCTCCGCCCGAGGTAAGTCCCTGCGCCCTCCCGGCCGATGCGGTTTGCCGCCGCCAGGTAAACGCCGTTTTCGGCAGCACGGGCCCGGGCCAGGAATTCGGGGTAAAGATGGGCGCTCGCGGGCCAGGCAGTTGAAACCAGGATGATCTGGGCCCCGAGAAGAGCCAGCACGCGAGCCGGCTCCGGAAAGCGCAGATCGTAGCAAATCAACGATCCGAGCCGGCCGAGATCGGTTTCCAGCACTGGGCCGATCTGCTCGCCCGGCGTGAGATAGCGATCGACACCGAGGTAAGGTAAATGCGTCTTGCGGTAGCTTCCAACCAGACCCCCGGGCGATACAAGCACGCAGCTGTTGTAGATTGCCCCGTCCCGTCCCTGCTCGAGCAAGCCAATCTGGAAGAACAGCCCGTGCTTCTGGGCCAGATCGACCAGAGCCGAGCTCTGCGGCCCGGGCAGCGGGTGTGCGAGGTGGGAAGCCTCATCCAGAGTGAGTTCGTAGCCGCTGAGGGCGCATTCGGGGAAAACTGCCAGCCGGACTCCCTGCGCCGCGAGTTCGCCCAGCAAGCGGTCGACCTGCGCCAGATTCGCACCCTGGTCCTTCCAGACTGGTTCCATCTGTACCGTTGCGATGCGCATCGTCAACCTGCACTTTCCATGAGCACGATTGCTTGTTGGCTTGAATTCACGGTAGAGTATACAGGACCTCCGGGCAGTATTCGCACATCTTCTGGGAGACCGGAATGAGCTTCTTGGACGCCTTTGAACCATGGTGGCGGTTTGCGGCTGCCGTACTGATCGGCGCCCTGATCGGGATGGAACGAGAATTCGTTCAACAGCGCAGCGGAGAGCAGGAATTCGGCGGCATCCGCACCTTTGCCCTGATGGCGCTATTAGGGGCTGTTGCGGCCTACTTCACCCACCGCTTCGGGCTGCTGCTTTTCATGGGCGCTTACCTCGGATTGATTCTGCTGCTCTGGGCGAGCTACCTCGCCCCATCGATGCGCGGCGAAGAAGAAGGTATCACGACCGAAATTGCAGCCTTGATGACACCGCTGCTCGGAGCGATGGTCATCTGGGATGCGCCGGAGCTGGCGGCCGCACTTGGCGTGCTCACGGCACTGATCCTGGCGCTGAAACCCGGCCTTCACAACCTGGCCCGCAGTATGAGTGCAGAGGATCTGCGCGCCACGCTTGAGTTTGCCATCATCACGGCTGTCATCCTGCCGCTGCTGCCGAATGAGGGTTATGGCCCCTTCAATCTACTCAACCCGTCTTTGATCTGGCTGCTAGTGGTCTTCGTCTCGGGCATCGGCTTCATCGGCTATGTCCTGATGAAGGTCTTCGGCACGGCACGGGGCATCAGCCTGACCGGACTGCTCGGTGGCCTGGTAAGCAGCACGGCCACGACGCTCAGCTTCGCTGGGCGAAGCAAGACCAGTCAGGGTTTATCGAACGCCTTGGCACAGGGCATTCTGCTTGCCTCAAGCGTGATGTTCCCGCGAGTTTTGGTTGAAGTGACAGTTGTCAATCGCGAATTGTTGCCGTTAATCATCGTCCCCCTGGGGGCGATGCTGTTGGTCGGTGCGCTGCTCGTCGGGCTGTACTGGCTGCGCCACCGTTCCCAAGATGAAGAGAAGCACTCTTCAACAGTAAAGTTAGGCAACCCGCTGCGGCTCCAAACCGCGATCGGGTTTGGATTGCTCTTCGCGTTGGTACTCATCGCTGTCCGGGCGGCAAACGAATACCTGGGAACGGCCGGGGTCTACGCCGCCAGCATTCTCGCCGGCATCACCGACGTGGATTCGATCACGCTCAGCGTCGCTGACCTCTCAGCGAACGGATCGCTGGAGCCACGGGTTGCGGCCTTTTCAATTGTGCTGGCGACGCTGGTTAATACGACAGTGAAGATGATCGCCGCAGGCGCCCTGGGTTCGTCTGAACTCAGGCGCATCATCTGGCGCACGTTTGGGCTAATGCTGCTAACCGGGGTCGTTGTGAGTGCGCTGACTTTCCTCGTCTTTGCTCCCTGACCCTCCTTCCGAAGGCTCAGCCGGCAATTCGTTCGAGGATGGTCGCAGTCGCCATACCGTGCCCGATGCACATCGTCTGCAGACCCCAGCGGGCTTGTCGGTTGGAGAGCTCGTGGACAAGCTTTGTCATCAGGACCGCACCCGTTGCGCCCAGCGGGTGTCCATGTGCAATCGCTCCGCCATCTGGGTTGACGCGCTCCAGGTCGGCGCCAAATTCCTTCGCCCAGGCGAGGACGACGCTGGCGAAAGCCTCGTTGATCTCGACTACATCGATTCCGTCCAGCGTAAGCCCGGCCCGTTCCAGCACCGCCCTTGTCGCAGGGATGGGGCCGTCGAGCATCAGCACCGGGTCCGATCCGACCACCTTTCGGGCTACGATGCGGGCCATCGGTGTTAATTGAAATCGTTCCAGCGCCTGATCCGAGGCCAGCAGAAGCGCAGCCGCGCCGTCGCTGACCTGGCTGCTGTTGCCGGCCGTGATGACCCCGTCCTCCTTAAAAACCGGTTTCAGGGCAGCCATCTTCTCCCGGTCAGGTTGTAAGCGAACACCCTGGTCGTGCTCAACCAGCGTTCCCATACCATCCTTCATGACGTGAACGGGGGCAATCTGGGCTGCACTGCGGCCTGCGCTCATCGCCTGAGCCGCTCGGCGATGGCTTTCGAAGGCGTAATCATCAAGCTCTTCTCGCGTTAAATTCCAGCGTTCGGCCATCATCTCCGCGCTCGTGCCCTGGTGAACCAGTGCGTAAGGGAAGTTTTCGGGCCAGCTTTCGGGATAATCGGCGCCCAGTGGTTGGTGCGACATCATCTCGATCCCGCCAGCGAGCACGAGGTCCATGTCACCGGCCAGGATGGCTTGGTTCGCAAAGTGGACGGCCTGCTGGCCGGACCCGCACATGCGGTTTAACTGCACGCCCGGTACCTGGTATGGAAAGCCCGCCTGCAGCAAAGACAGACGTGCGATGTTCGCTCCCTGGTCTCGGATTGGTGTAACGCAACCCAAGATCACGTCCTCAACGTGGCCGGCCTCGACCCCGGCCCGATCGAGGGCCGCATTCAGGACGTGCGCGGCGAGATCTACCGGCGCAACCGGGGCCAGTGCGCCTTTGTCGGCTTTCCCGATCCCGATTGGTGAACGGACAGCGGCTACGATGTATGCATTTCGCGTCATTTCCGGCCTTTCTGGAAAAGCACGCCCGTGGGCTCGATTACTAAGTGGAATTCCATTTGAGCATAGGTCCCGCCACGTGGCGAGTCAAGAGCTAGTGACGGGCCATGATTGATTTTCGGGTGCGAGTACAATAGGTCGAGGTTTGGTCCATGACAGAGATGAAGAGCCAGTTCCCCTCCCCGGGAAAAACTTTCCTGCTGGTCATGCTTACCCTGACCATTCTGATCGGGCCTGTTGCGTGCAAACCAGAAGTTTCGCCAACAACCGTCAATATCGTCAACATGACTGATCTCCTGCGCATTCTGCGTGCGGCCGGAGCGGTTGTAGAGCCTTCACAAGAAGAACCGATTATCCCATCCCTGCCAGGCGAGATGCTGCAGGTGGATGGAGAGACAATTCAGGTGGGAGATCTTCAGGGGGATTTACCTAGAGCCCGCGCGCAGCTAGCAGGATCCGGGCCCGACACGGAGGGCACGGCCCGGCCACTGACTTGGATGGGATCAGGCTGGTATGCGGTGTACGATGGGCGGGACGGCGGTTTGATTCTCCTGCTGAGCGGGTTGCTCGGCGATCCCATCCGTTCGACGCCGATTTCGGTCGAAGAACCTTTTCCCCCGGCCGTGCCAGGCGCAATGCGCGCCCTGGCCAAAGCGCTGGGTCGTGAACCCCAGGAAATTGTCGTCCTTGGATACCAGACCGTAATCTGGCCTGATGCATGCCTGGGTATTCCGAAGCCCGGCGAGATCTGTGCTCAGGCGGAAACTCCAGGCTGGCTGATTCAAGTCTCATTGGATGAAAAGGTATATGCTCTCCACAGCGACGAGACGGGAGGGGTTGTTGCCTGGAACGAACCCCAACCCGATCCTTAGCATGGGCAGCATGGAGGAAGAGCGGCATGAGCGAGCAATCAGCACAGAGCACTGAAGGGCATCACCTCAAGGACCTGCCGCGCAACGTCTGGGTGGTCACCCTCACCAGCTTTCTGACCGACGTCTCGTCCGAAATGCTCTTCAATTTGCTGCCGATTTTTCTTTACAGCGTCCTGGGAGTCAAAACCGCCTTTATCGGGTTGATCGAAGGCTTGGCGGAAGCGGTGGCAAGCTTGTTGAAGCTGGCCTCGGGCTGGTTGTCGGACAAACTGGGGATGCGCAAGCCGATTGCCGTTGCCGGCTACGCGCTCTCGACCCTGGCGAAACCCTTCCTCTACCTTACGACGAGTTGGACTGGAGTGCTGGCGGTCCGCTTTAGTGATCGGCTCGGGAAGGGCTTACGCACCGCTCCACGTGATGCGCTGGTCGCCGATACCGTGCGCGCGGAAGAACGCGGGCTCGCCTTTGGACTGCACCGCGCTGGGGATACCGCTGGGGCGGTGATTGGACTGGCAGTGGCGCTGATCGTCGTGCTCCTGACGCAGCGTGGAGATCCCGATCTCGAGCGGAGTACCTTTCAGAGCGTGGTGCTGATCAGCATCCTGCCGAGTGTTGTCGCCGTGCTGATCCTGGCATTCGGCGCACATGATGTTCCAGTAAAAAAGGCTGAGAGTCCGGTGGTGGGAGACGCGGCAGCGCCGATCGGAGAATCGGTGCCAGCGAAGGCCTCACTCTGGCGGGTACCAGGTTTCCGCCGCTTCATCGTGCTGTTGGTGATCTTTACGCTAGGCAACTCCTCGGATGCGTTCCTTATCTTACGCGCCCGCACAACCGGTCTGTCGGTCGCAGGTGTGCTGGGAATGATGATCACCTTCAACCTGGTCTATTCAGTGCTCTCTACGCCAGCCGGGTCGCTCTCAGATCGCGTTGGCCGCCGGAGCCTGCTGATCGCAGGTTGGGGCGTGTATGCGCTGGTGTACCTCGGCTTCGCCGCGGCGAAGAACAGCTGGCAGGCCTGGGCGTTGATGGGTGTCTACGGAATCTACTATGGCCTGTCCGAGGGTGCGGTGCGGGCGTTTGTGGCCGATCTTGTGCCGGCAGCGAACCGTGGAACGGCGTACGGCACGCTGTACACGGCCATAGGCTTCAGTGTGCTGCCGGCGAGTTTGATCGCCGGCCTGCTCTGGCAGGGGGCTGGAAACTGGAATGGGCTGGGCCCCAGCGCGCCGTTCTATTTCGGCGCGCTGATGGCGGTTATCGCAGCGGTAGGATTGTACGCGTTCGTCCCGGACCGAGCCGGGCAGCCTGTTACCTGAGAGGTTTTGCATGGCGCTCGACCCTCTGCTTGGAAGAATCCACAAACCGGTCCGGCGGCGCGGGGCGGAGACCTATGTTCTGGTCACTCTGCTCAGTTTTGCCGCATCGGTTGGGGCCACACGGCTGTTCCTGGAGCTGACCGGGTACCCCCAGCTCGGCACAGGTCAGACGCATATCGCGCACGTGCTTTGGGGTGGTCTGCTGCTCTTCAGCGCAGCCTTGATCGTGCTGATCCTTGCCAATCGTTGGGCTTTCATGCTGTCGGCGGTGCTGGCTGGCGCTGGTGTCGGTTTGTTCATCGATGAGGTCGGGAAGTTCATCACCCAGAATAACAACTACTTTCATCCGATCGCGGCTCCGATCATCTATGCATTCTTCCTGATCACGGTGTTTATTTACCTGCGGGTCCGCACTCGACCGAAGTTTGATCCGCGCGAGGAGCTTTACCTGGTCCTGAGTGAGTTGAGCGAGGTGCTTGATCATGACCTGGAGCCCGGTGAGCGGGCCGAGCTGGAAGCCCGGTTGGAGCTGATTGCTGAAAATGCCTCCTCGCCGAATTACGCCAAATTAGCCGAAAGCCTGCTAGCATTCTTGAATTCAACGGATCTCGAAATAACCCCGGAGAGGACTGGGATGCTGGAGCGCAACTTGGCTGGTCTTCAGCGCTGGGAAGAGCGCTGGCTCCCGCTCCGACGGTTGCGGGCGGCGTTGATCGGGGGCTTGATCGCGCTTGGGTTCCTGGCGCTCTCGGGCTTCCTTGAGCTGCTTCTGGCGATGGGAGATCCCCTTCGATTAGAGCGCTTGGTTGCGAACCTGGTCGAACTAGGCCGGGTTTCTAGCACGACCGGTGTGTTCTGGTTCGCGGCACGCGTGACGCTCGAAGGCTTGGTCGGGTTCCTGCTATTTGCGTCTGGCATCATGCTGCTGTTCGGCCGCGAGCGGGCCGGGATCAACCTAGCCGTGATTGCGCTGCTGTTGTCGCTGGCGGGAGTCGACGTGCTGGTGTTCTACTTCGAACAATTTTCGACGATGTTGACGGCTGCAGTCCAGTTCACCCTGTTGCTGGGGCTGCTACGCTACCGCCAGCGTGCAGAGCGTATTCCCGCGCGCAGCCGGGCGGCCTCTACCTGATAAGACGAACACCTACACCCAGGACGGATCACTCCTGGCTATGTTTTAGTCGTGATCCTCGAAGACCTTTTCGCCAGCCTGTACCGCCACTTTGATCCGGTTTTCAGCCGGCGTGATCGGGCAGGACCAGTTAGCGTTGTACGCGCAATAGGGGTTGTAGGCCAGGTTGAAATCGACGTACAGGCGTCCACCCCCGGCTGGTTCGGGCTCGAGGTAGCGGCCTGCACCGTAGGTCTCCTTTCCGGCTTGGGCATCCGCAAAGGGCAGGAAGAATCCGTTTTCATTACGATAGACCGTAAGCTGCGCCGCCTGGCCGTTGACCTCGAACTCAAAGCGGCCGTATCGTTCGTACGTCTGGACGTCACCGGTATTGGTCTGAATCTGAACCTGTTCATCCTGGGAGAAGCGTTCGACCTCCACTTCCATTCGCAAATCGGGATTTTCATCGAAGTAGCGCAGTCCGGTGAAGGCGGCTCGCTGCTCGGGAGAGAGCGGGCTTTGCGGACTTTGTTTAAAGAAGTCATCCTTTTGATGCCGGAATTCTTCCAAATCGGTCATTCTCAACCTCCAGTGCGAGTCTTATGGTCAAACGATGATCGGTCTGATCTCACCAGGTTAATCACAACACCCGTTTAGTTTACAGCCAGCCAGGCGGGAAGCTGCAGTTCCTTTTTCCTGACGCCCCCTCCAGCACAGTTCTTACAGAAAAGACGCCATCGGCTGGCTGCAGGTTCGTGAGCTGATCTTCCTCCTACCCAATGTTAACGCTCCTCTAGCGCGCTTGACCTATGATGAAAGTTATAAACCCATGAAGGAATGAGGTGACGATTTATGGCGAAGATTATAGGTATAGATCTGGGCACGACGAACAGTGTCGTAGCTGTTATGGAGGGTGGCGACCCGACGGTAATCCCTACCGTCGAGGGCGGTCGTCTGTGTCCTTCGGTTGTCGCATTCAACAAGGGCGGCGAACGAATGGTGGGCCAGACCGCCAAGCGCCAGGCCGTTGTCAACTCCGAAAACACAATCTACTCGATCAAGCGCTTTATCGGCCGCCGCTTCGACGAGGTCGAGACCGAGCGCGAGATGGTGTCCTACGAAACAACCGAGGGCCCCAGCGGTGACGTTCGGGTGAAGATTCCTGCCACGAACAAGGAGTACACACCGCAGGAGATCTCGGCCATGATCCTGGCTAAGCTGAAAAGCGATGCGGAATCGTACCTGGGCGAGCCGATCACGAAAGCGGTCATCACCGTCCCGGCCTACTTCAACGATTCGCAGCGCCAGGCCACGAAGGATGCCGGAAAAATTGCCGGTCTCGAGGTGATGCGCATCATCAACGAGCCAACGGCTGCTGCGCTGGCGTACGGGCTCGATAAACAGGAGAACGAGACCATCCTGGTCTTCGACCTGGGTGGTGGCACGTTCGATGTGAGCCTGCTCGATGTTGGTGAAGGTGTGGTCGAGGTTAAGGCGACCAACGGCGATACCCACCTGGGTGGCGATGACTGGGATCAGCGCATCCTGAGCTGGATCGCCGACGAATTTAAGAAAGAACAGGGTATCGATCTGCGTGCCGATCGACAGGCGCTGCAGCGGCTGCGCGAGGCGTCCGAGAAGGCCAAGATCGAGCTCTCGACGGTAACCGAGACCGAGATCAACCTGCCGTTCATCACCGCTGATGCCTCCGGCCCGAAGCACCTGCAGATGAAGCTGACACGGGCGAAGTTTGAGCAACTGACCGAAGACCTGGTCGATCGCATTCGCGGGCCGTTCGAGGCCGTCCTCAAGGACGGTAACGTAAAGACCAACGAGATGGACGAGGTGGTGCTGGTCGGTGGTGCGACCCGTATGCCGATGGTGCAGGAGCTGGTACGCAACATGACCGGCAAAGAGCCTCACAAGGGCGTCAACCCGGACGAAGTTGTCGCGGTTGGCGCCGCCATCCAGGGCGGTGTGCTGGCGGGCGAGGTGAAGGACGTCCTGCTGCTCGATGTCACGCCGCTTTCGCTCGGTGTCGAAACTCTGGGCGGCGTCATGACGACGCTGATCGAGCGCAACACGACGATCCCGATCGAGAAGACCGAGGTCTTTTCGACCGCAGAAGATAGCCAGACAGCGGTCGACATCCATGTGCTGCAGGGTGAACGGCCTATGGCGACTGACAACATGACCCTGGGCCGCTTCCGGCTGGAAGGTATTCCGCCGGCGCCGCGCGGCGTCCCGCAGGTTGAAGTGACGTTTGATATCGATGCCAACGGCATCCTTAACGTGACGGCCAAGGACCGCGCCAGCGGCAAGCAGCAGAAGGTGACGATCACCGCCTCCACCAACCTGGACAAAGGTGACGTGGAGCGGATGGTCCAGGAGGCCAAGTCGCACGAGGCCGATGACAAGCATCGGCGTGAACTGGCCGATGCCCGCAACGCAGGCGATACGCTGGCCTACCAGGCCGAGAAGACGCTGCGTGAGCTGGGGGACAAGGTCCCGGCGAGTGATCGATCACAGATCGAATCGAAGATCGCCGACCTGCGGCAAGCGCTGCAGGGTGATGACCTGGCCGAGATCAAGCGCCTGACTGAAGCCGTGCAGCAAGCCAGCTATGCACTGAGCCAGCAGCTCTATGCTCAAAACGCACAGCCGGAGGAACAAACCAATGGCGGCAGCACTCCTGAAGGTGAAGATAAAGGTGATGTCGTTGAAGGCGAGTTCCGCGAAGCCTGATCAATAACAGGTTTGATCGAAACGTGACGGAAGCCCGGAGATTTCCCCCGGGCTTCCGCTGTTTAAGCCTATGGTAAACTCCCTGCGTGAGGGAACGTGAGTTTTTCCGCGAACATAGGACAATCGTCCAAAGGTCGTCTTGAACGGGGTTTCTCGCCCGGGCTATAATGGGGCAGAGTCGCATTATTGAAGTGCATTTCGGCGCTTAGAGCTCAAGGACCAACAGGAGGTTAAACGCAGTGACGCTCCCCAAGTTTGCTTACTTTCAAGGCAAGATCGTCCCCTATAGTGAAGCAAAAGTCGGCGTCATGACCCACGCGTTGAACTACGGCACCGGCGCGTTTGGAGGCGTACGGGGATATTGGAACGAGGAACACGAGCAGCTTTACGTATTCCGTCCCGCTGATCACTACACGCGGCTGTTAAATTCTGCCAAATTATTGGCAGCCGAGATCAATTACACGATCGAAGACCTGACACGCATCACGCTTGAGTTGGTCCGGAAAGAAGGCTACAACGAGGACATCTATATCCGCCCCTTGATCTACAAGGCGGACGAGATCATCGGCGTCAAGCTGCATGGCTTGCGTGATGAATTAACCATCTTCGCCGTTCCGTTTTCGCGTTACATCGAGAAGGATGACGGAGCGCATGTCACGTTCTCGTCCTGGCGTCGGATCGACGACAACGCTATCCCGGCGCGCGGCAAACTCACCGGAGCCTACATTAATTCGGCGTTCATCAAGACTGACGCGGTGCGTTCCGGTTTTGATGAGGCGCTGGTGCTGAACAACGACGGGCATGTCTCGGAAGGCAGCGCCATGAATTTCTTCATGCTGCGTGATGGCGTACTGATCACTCCACCCGTGACAGATAATATTCTGGAAGGCATCACCCGCCGCTCAATCATGACGCTGGCCGAACAGGAATTAGGCTTGACGGTCAAGGAACGCTCAATCGATAAAACCGAAGTCTTCTTATGCGAAGAAGCCTTCCTGACCGGCACCGCCGCCCAAGTGACAGCTGTCACGATGGTCGATCATCGACCGATCGGTAATGGTGTCATGGGACCGGCGACGACCCGACTGCGCCAGATTTTTGATGATGTTGTACGCGGCCGCGTCCCGCGTTATAAAGGTTGGCTCGAGACGGTATATGTGACCGAGACGGCGATGAGCATAAAATGACACGCCTCCCGGCAAGGTCAAATTCCTGCCCGTAGCCCGAACAGCACCAGAATCTCTTGTTTCTGCCTGGATTGGCATGGAATACCATCCTCCGCGATCGGCCGGACTGGCAATCGATCTCTTTGCAATTTTCGCACTGCTGACAGCAGCGCTGTTCGGATTGATTCAAGTCTCACGCGCCTCACTCTCCCTCTTAACCGTGCTCTGGATCCTGCTGCCGCTGCTCGGGGTGCCGCTGAGTTTGTTCTTGCTCTATGATCTCTATGGCCTGTTGACCGCACGCTACCTCCTCGACCGGGATGGACTGCGGGTGCGCTGGGGTTGGGCCGTCGAGCAGCTGCCAATCGGGAAGATTCGCTCCATGCGAGCTATTGGCCGGCAGGAAGGCTTATCGCTGCTTGCAAGCGGGGTGCGCTGGCCTGTGACTACGGTCGGATCCTCGCAGTCGGAGGGCGGGGCAAAACTTGATTACTTCCTGGGACTGGGAAGCGAAGATCTGGTGCTGGTCGAAGGAGACGGCCGTATAATTCTCCTCTCCCCGGTGACCGCGGCCGGATTTCTCGAGACCTACCAACAAGCGACAATGCTCGGCTCGCTGCAGCCGATGCAGGCCCTATCCCAGCGCCCGCGTTTTGCGGTGATGGAGCTTCTGGCTGACCGAGTTGGGCGACTGCTCCTGCTGGCTGGAATCGCGCTTCCTCTGATCCTGCTTGGCTATCTCGCTGTGCGCGTCCCCGATCTGCCAGCCCAGGTCCCCTTCGGCTTCAATCCTCAGGGATTGCCGGAGACGTTCGCTCCGCCCGGGCGGCTGCTGCTGCTGCCGCTGATAAGCAGCCTATGCTGGTTGTTCAACTTCAGCCTTGGGTTGTGGTTGTACCGCCAGCCGGCGCAGCGGCTGCTTGCCTACGCACTCTGGATGGCCTCAATCATCGTTGGGCTTTTATTCTGGGGGGCAATGCTCCACCTGTTGAGCGCCTGACGGATTTTATCCACAGCTGCCGTTGGATTATCCACAGGTTTCTTGCGGGTTATCCACAGCCTGATCACACGGAGTCCACAATTTGCTGTATCAAGGCCTGATTCTGGGCTTTATCATCTCAGGCATCGCCTACGCCGCTGGCGCGCTCTCTGGCAGCGGAATGGTCGCCGCCGGGCTATTGGGTGGAATTACGTTCGGCCTGGGCGGTCTCCCCCCTTCCCTGCTGCTGCTGTGGTTCTTCCTGAGCTCAAGCCTGCTGACCCGCCTGTTCCATAAAAGAAAAAGGGCTGTCAACCTCGAGTACGCCAAGGGTGGCCCCAGAGACCTGCCCCAGGTCCTGGCCAACGGAGGTGTCGCCGGGGTGGCGCTTGTGGTCTATGTCCTGGGAGGTCTGCAGCCAGCGCAATACGCGTTTGTCGGGGCGCTGGCGGTGGCCAATGCCGACACCTGGGCGACAGAGTTGGGCGTACTCTCGCGCCGTCTGCCTCGCTTGTTAACGAATGGAAGACAGGTCCCTGCTGGAACCTCGGGTGCGGTGAGTGGGGTGGGATTTATCGCCGCTCTCGCAGGTGCGGGGACGATCGCGTGCCTGGCTGGCTGGCTCTTTGCGGATCTGTGGCTTATACCCGCGGCGATGATAGCCGGATTTCTGGGCTCTGACCTGGATAGTTATCTTGGCGCATGCTGCCAGCGGGTCTATTATTGTCCTGCTTGCCAGAAAGAAACCGAAAAGCACCCGCACCATTCCTGCGGAGCGGCGACCGAGGTGTTGCGCGGTCCCGCCTGGCTGGGTAACGATGCGGTTAACGCGCTGGCAACGCTGCTTGGAGCAGTGCTTGCGGCTGTGTTCATGCTCTGAGCCAGGTTGCAGCCGAGGAGGTCCAGCATGGAAGGAAGCCGTGAACAGATCAGGCGACTTCTAAAGACGTTCGGCATCGAGGCAGACGAGGCTATGATCGCCCATGTTGCCCGACTGCCCGGGAAGAAAGCGCTCCGCATCCGGCTCGTCCTGGACGATCTTACCGACTACGGTACGAACCCGCCGGAGATTCCGCTGCACCTCGAGATCGAGGGAGTGATCGAAGGCTGATCATGGCCAGTACTTCTCGGCCGGCCGCCTCGCTCGCGCAATGGCTCCCGGTGGTGGGGCCTGGAGGGTGTTATGCCGAATGCTGATGTGCTCGGATTGATCCTCGGAGGAGGCCGCGGCTCGCGCTTGTGGCCATTGACCAAGCTGCGGGCGAAACCTGCCGTCCCCATCGGCGGGAAATACCGCCTGGTCGACATTCCGCTCAGCAACTGCCTCAACTCAGGGATAAACCGCATCGCGGTCATGACCCAGTTTAATTCCGTATCGCTGCACCGCCATATCACGCAAACCTACAACTTCGATCTCTTTCACTCCGGTTGGGTTCAAATCCTGGCTGCTGAGCAGACTCTTACCAGTCATGATTGGTACCAGGGAACAGCCGACGCCGTTCGCAAGCAGATGTCCGAGATCGAAGTGACCGGTGCGCGGGACGTGCTCATCCTGGCCGGCGACCATCTTTACCGCATGGATTACCGCGATATGATCGAGCGCCACCTGCAGGCGGAAGCCGATGTCACGGTGGCCGTCAAGCCGGTTGCGCCGCAAGAAGCGGGGCGCTTTGGCGTTCTTAAACAGGATCAGGATGGCCGCATCACCGCCTTCATCGAGAAGCCGCAAGAAGAGTCGGTCCTGCAGGCGTTTGCCAGCCGCCCGGACGAAGCGCGCCCATATTTGGGCTCGATGGGTATCTACATCTTTAAAAGGGACGTCCTGGCTGAGCTGCTCGAATCCGAACACGACGATTTCGGTGGGGATGTACTGCCGGCGGCGATTGAATCACACCGGGTGTTTGGCTATTGTTTCGATGATTACTGGGAGGACATCGGCACAATCGAGGCTTTCTACCGCGCCAACCTGGCGCTGACCGAGGCAGTACCGCCCTTTAGCTTTCATGACCCGGTAAGCCCGATTTACACCCGGCCGCGCTTTCTACCCGGTTCCCGCATCTATAACGTATGTCTCGATCGGGTCAAACTAGCGGATGGCTGTGTCATCGAGGGCGCCGAAATTCAGAACGCGGTTATCGGTATCCGCAGCATCATCTCGGAAGATGTCATTCTGCGCGATTCGGTCATGATGGGAGCCGACTACTACGAGGGCGAACGGGAGCAGGTTCAACCTGACGTTCCTCCGATTGGGATCGGGCGCGGCTCTCGCATCGCCGGCGCCATTATCGATAAGAACGCTCGCATCGGGGCCGGCGTGGTCATCGAGCCGCACTACGGCCAACCTGATGTTGATACCGAATCATGGTCGATTCGCGACGGGATCGTTGTTATCCCGAAGCACGCCGTCGTTCCCGCAGGAACCGTCCTCGTTCCTTAAATTCACCGTCTTCTCGTTACAGCATGAAACACCCCATTTAAGCTCTCTGCGTAACCCGAATGCGTGTCACCGCCAGCATCGCCAGGGCGAGGAAGATGGCGCTGAAGATCCAGATCCAGCGGTGGTCGGTGAGGTCGATCAGCCAGCCGGCCAGAATGGGACCGGTGATCGCGGCGGCGGAAGAGGCGAAATAGTACAGGCCGGTGTAAACGCCGATGCTGCCTTCGTCACCGAGGTCATAAACCATCGGCAGCGAGTTGATGTTGACCAATGCCCAGAAGGCACCCATCAGCGCCAGCGTTACCAGCAGCATGGTTGAATCGCGAATGAAGAACCCGGCCACCAGGCCGAGCAGCATCCCGGCCAGGCCGGCCATGATGGTCGGTTTACGGCCGATGCGTGTGGCCAGCAGGCCGCTGGGGATGGCGAAGAGGATCAGCGTGGCCGCAAAGGCGGTCAGCATTTGGGTTCCGGAACCGACATCAATCCCCAGCACGTTGCGGGCGTAGATGGTGAAGAAGGCTTCCATCGCATTCCAGCCGACGAACCAGAAAAAGATCGCGCTCAGCAGCGCCAGTGGGCTGTATTCTGGCCCGCGCAGCACGCTCTGAATACTTGCCCACAGGCCAGGAGCGGCGACGGCGGCTTCCGGCTCGGGCAGTGCGGGTTCACGCACCGCCAGCACGACTACCAGGATCGCCAGCACCATGATCCCAGCGCCGACGATGAACGGCAAGGGCACGCCGAGCTTGTACAGCGCCCCGCCGCCGAAAAGCGCTACCGCCCCACCCAGGCCGCCCATCAGGTTGATCACGCCGTTCGCCTTGCTGCGATCCACCGGCTTAAAGAGATCGCCCAGATAGGCGATCGTTGGAGAGCGGAAGACCGCCATACCAAGATTTGTGCCCAGGATCGCCAACGCGATCAAGATAAAGTTCTCGCGCACGAACGGCACCAGGATGAAGAACAGCCCGGCAGCAGGCGCACCGAACATCAGGAACGGTTTACGGCGTCCAAAGCGCGAGCGGGTGCGGTCCGACAGGCTGCCCACCCAGGGCTGGACGAACATGTTGATGATGTTATCCCAGGTGAGGATGAATCCGACGGCCAACGCGGAAAGCCCGAGATCCTCCAGCATTGGGGGAATCAGGCTGTTGAAGAGCGGCCAGATGATGCTGATGCCAAAAAAGCCAAATCCAAGCAGAAAAGTGCGCCGGTATGGAAAGCCTTCCATGGTGCCCACCTCCTCGATGAGTGCTTGATTGTAAACGCTAGCCCAGAGGGTGCAAGTGCTTTGAACCATGGTTGACCCTCTCCAGTATGAGATATACAATGCAGTACATCAGTGCACCGTTCAGGTGCATTTACTGCGCGCCGTCATCTTCAGACGGAGCGCAGTATAGTTATCATTCAGGAGGGAGGTGGTGGAAAGTAAAGAGAGGTAACCGATATCCTTGTACCACCTAGACACCCTTGAATTCAGGAGGAGAATACTGTGAAACGCCGAAAGATATTTATGCTTCTAAGCCTGCTCGTACTGGCCAGCATGATTCTCACGGCCTGCGGTACGCCGGCGACGGAAGCCCCTGCTGCTCAGCCCACGGAAGCGCCAATGGCCGAATTTGTGGGCAACAGTCTGGCCGCGCCGAACTGCGACTACGGCGGACTCTTCAAGAAAATTGAAGCCGTCGACCGCTATACCGTGGTCTTCGAGCTGTGCAACCCATTCCCGCCCTTTCTCGCAACGGTGGCCTTCAGCGTCTTCTCGATCTATCCCGAGGAGTGGATCGCTGCGACAGCCGGCGCCGAGACCCGCACGACCGAGGGCCTCGATAACCCGGTCGGCACCGGGCCGTACATGGTGAAGGACTGGGTGCGCGGCGAGAGCCTGACCTTCGAACGCAACCCGTATTACTATGGCGATCCCGCAATCCCAAGCACGCTGGTCTTCCGCTGGAACTCCGAAGGCGCAGCCCGGTTGCTTGAACTGCAGGCTGGCACGGTAGATGGCATCGACAACCCGAGCCCGGACGATTTCCCGGTCATCGCAGCTGATGACAGCCTGAATCTCGTGAACCGCCCAGCGCTGAACATCTTCTACGTTGGCATCACCAACACCTTTGCACCGTTCGATGACGTTCACGTCCGCCAGGCAGTTGCGATGGGCATCGACCGGCAGCGCATCGTTGACAACTTCTACCCGCCAGGGTCCGAGGTTGCCACGCACTTCACGCCCTGCTCGATCCCGAACGGCTGCGCCGGTGATGACTGGTATGCCTTCGATCCGGAAGCCGCACGGGCTTTGCTGGCTGACGCCGGCTACCCGGATGGCTTTGAAACCACCATCTACTATCGTGATGTCTTCCGCAGCTACCTGCCCGAGCCCGGCCGCGTGGCTGAAGAGCTCCAGGCACAGCTGGCCGACAACCTGAACATCACCGCCAAAATCGAGGTGATGGAATCAGGTGCCTTCATCGAAGCCTCCAGCGTTGGCAGCTTGAACGGCCTACACCTGCTCGGCTGGGGTGCGGACTATCCACACGTGTACAACTTCCTAGACTTCCACTTCGGACGTAATGGCGAGCAGTTCGGCACGCCGTATCCTGACGTGTACGAGAACCTGGAAGCCGGGTCGCAGATTGTGGACCCGAAGGAAGCTGAGCCGTACTATGTGGCTGCAAACAACGCCATCAAGGAAAACGTTCCGATGGTGCCGATCGCCCATGGTGGTTCGGGCGTTGCCTACCGCGCCGATGTTGAAGGCGCCCAGGCCAGCCCGCTCGGCAACGAGTACTTCGCGGTGATGGATCCCGGTGGACGCGATACCTTCGTCTGGATGCAGAACGCTGAGCCGATCAGCCTGTTCTGCGCTGATGAAACCGACGGCGAATCGCTGCGCGCTTGCGAGCAGGTAACACAGGCGCTATACGGCTACGAAATCGGTGGCACAGCTACTGAGCCGCAGCTGGCAACCTCCTGCGAGCCGAATGATACGCTCGATGTCTGGACCTGCACCCTGCGTGAAGGCGTGAAGTTCTCGGACGGATCGTCCTTCGACGCCAATGATGTTGTCGCCACGTTCACGATGGGCCTGGATGCCTCCAGCCCGCTGCACGTCGGCAACACCAATGTCTGGGATTACTACGACTATCTCTGGGGCCTGATGAACGTTCCTGCTGAGTAGGATGTTTGTGAGGTCTCAGCCCGGGTAACCCTGACTATGACGCGGGATGGACCTGAAAAGGCCATCCCGCGTCATCCTTGCCAAGCCCTAAGGTGAAATGATGGTTCGCTATATCGCTCGACGACTCATCTACGCCATCCCGGTGATGATTGGCATCCTGGTCGTTGTCTTCGTACTGGCGCGCTTGATCCCCGGCGATCCATGCACGGCGATCCTGGGCGAGAAAGCGACGCCGGAGGCTTGCGCCCGTTTAAATACCCAGCTCGGGCTCGACAAACCGATTACGACCCAGTTTGTGATCTACATAGAGCGCTTCATCCAGGGCGACTTCGGAAACTCGATCCGCTTCTCCCGACCGGTTAGCCTGATTCTGGTGGAGCGGCTGCCAACGACAATCGAACTGACATTATTAGCACTGATAATTGCCGTAGCCATCGGAATTCCCGCCGGTGTGATTTCGGCGGTCCGGCATAACTCGGCCATCGACGTCACTACGATGATCGGAGCCAACATCGGCGTCTCGATGCCGGTCTTCTGGTTGGGCCTCATGCTGGCCTATTTATTCGCCATACTTTTAAAGGACACGCCTTTATGGCTGCCGCCCTCCGGCCGACTTTCGGCCGGGGTAAGCGCCGTGCCGTTCTTCGAAGCCTGGGGCTGGAACGTCCAACCCGACTCAAAAGGCTTTAAATTCCTGGAATTTTTCGCTAACCTGTATATCCTGGACGCGATCCTCACTCAGAATTGGGCGTTATTAGGCGATACCCTCAAGCATCTCATTCTTCCGGCGCTGGCTTTGAGCACAATCCCGATGTCGATCATCGCCCGCATGACTCGCTCCAGCCTGCTGGAAACGCTGGGCATGGATTACATCCGCACCGCGCGCGGTAAAGGAGTGCCCGAGAGGCTGGTGGTGATGCGCCACGCGTTGAAAAACGCCCTGCTGCCAGTCGTCACGATCATCGGCCTGCAGCTCGGCGGGCTGCTGGGTGGTGCCGTCCTGACCGAGACAATCTTTGGCCTTTCGGGCGTCGGCCGGATACTGTACGAAGCAATTACCGCGCGCGATTACCCCATCATCCAGGCCTTCACCTTTATCATCGCGGCTGGCTATGTTGCGATCAACCTGCTGGTCGATATCTCCTACACCTTCCTCGATCCGCGCGTGAGACTGCAATGACGGACGGAGCAGCACATGGCTTCTGACACCGCGACCTTGCCGCTCTTTCCAGAAAGCGAAACGAAGGGGAAGGATCTTTACCGCTCCGCGCTTGGAAGGCTGTTCCGCCGCCGTTCGGCGCTGGTTGGAATGGGAATTCTTATTACGCTTGTGATCGTGGCAATCTTCGCTCCGCTGATTGCCCCGTACGATCCGGAACAGGTCCTGATCGGGGTTGAGGATGTCAAACGGCGCCAGGCGCCGTGCATCCACCTGTTAGGATGCCCGAAGGATCAGCCCCAGCACATCATGGGCATTGACGGCAATGTACGCGATCAATTCAGCCGCGTCATTTTCGGCTCGCGTTTTTCGCTCATCATCGGCTTCACAACCGTTGGTTTTGCGATCGTAATCGGGTCCGTGCTGGGCGCGGTCGGCGGATTTGTTGGGGGTTGGGCGGATAACGCCATTATGCGCGTGATGGATGTGCTGTTAGCCTTTCCATCTCTGCTGCTGGCGATTGCTATCGTGGCGGTGCTTGGGCCAGGCTTGATCAACGCCTTGATTGCGATTGGTGTGGTATCCATCCCGGCCTACGCACGCGTGATGCGGGCCAGCGTGCTGTCCACGAAGGAAAACGACTACGTCCTTGCTGCTCGCTCACTCGGATCGAGCTCCACCCGTATTCTCATCCGCACCATTTTGCCGAACGCGATCACCCCGCTCATCGTGCAGGGCACGCTTGGCATCGCCACCGCGATTCTCGACGCAGCGGCACTGTCGTTTCTCGGTCTTGGAGCACAGCCACCGACACCCGAATGGGGTTCGATGCTGGGCACCGAGCGCAACCAGGTCTTTACCGCCCCACACCTGGTTTTCTTTCCCGGGCTGGCGATTATGCTGACCGTGCTCGGTTTCAACCTGCTGGGTGATGGCCTGCGTGACGCGCTCGATCCACGGTTGGGCGAAAAGGGCGTCGTTCCGAAATAGCTTTGAGGTGAACGAACTTTTTCCGTAGGGGCGACTGGCCGGTCGCCTCTACCTGCATTCTCGATAGCTCGCATCGCATCGACTATAGGCACTGCCCCGTCGTGCCCCTACAACCATGGGACATCCACGCGACCATGCACAGGCATGATTTCGTGCCTCTATGAAAATGGCATCCTCGTATTTTATCGCCGAGGCGCACGGCCGTGCGCCCCTACGTGATTCTACTGATATATCGTCCCGCACCCTGTAGGGGCACGGCGGCGCCGTGCCCCTACAAATTAAAAGATCCGGTGTTATAGCGTATATGTTGGAAAATCAGGATGACCGCATGGAGGGTCGAGTTAGGTCTTCCCCTTCAGGATAATTTCCTGGGTCGGGAAGGGCATCTCGATCCCTTCCCGCTCGAAGGCCTTCTTGATCGCTGTGACGACGATATTCGTCACCGGCAGCAGACCCACGGCCCGAGTATTCCACCAGACATAAAGCGTAAAATCGATCGTAGTGCCGCCAAAATTATCAAAGACGACCTGCGGCGATGGTTCCTTGAGCACTTCATCGATCGATTCAAGCGTTTCCAAGGCGACCTTTGTCACCCGGTCGAGATCTGATTCGTACGAGATTCCAATCGGGATCGCGATCCGGCGGCGCGGCGTGCGGGTGTTGTTGATGATCCTGCTGCTGAAGACATCGGCGTTGGGGAAAATGACGTAGCGGCCATCCTGAGCACGAATTTCGGTCGAGCGCAGGTTGATCTCAAGCACTTCGCCGATGATATCTTCGATTTCAATGCTGTCACCAATTCGGAACGGCTGCAGCAGCAGGATCAGCAGGCCAGCGATGAAATTCTTGGCCACATCCTGCAGCGCAAAACCGATCGTAAAGCCGGCCACCCCCAAACCGGCCAGCAGCGTGCCGAAACGTCCGGGAGCGATCTGCTCCAGGGCCCAGATAACGCCGATTGCCAGGATCCCCCAGCGGGCGATGAGCTGCATGAGTACAATCAATTCCTGGTCGTGGCCGCGGCTCGCCAGCGTCCGCTTGAGGACACGCGCGACCCAGACGGATATCAGGCTTGCGGCAATGAAAATCAGAATTGCCAGTGCTAGATTGGGCAGGAAGTCGACCACGGATTGAAGGATCGAGTCGAGCGAGAAATTGCTGAAGGTCATGAAACACCCCGCAGAAAGTGCATCGGCCGAACTCGATCATAGCACACCGCTGGTGTCGGTGCTGATGCCATGCTTCAACGCGGCCGATACGCTCGACGAAGCGATTTCCTCGATCGTCGACGGCACCTTTCCTGCGCTCGAGATCGTCGCCGTTGACGATGGCTCGACTGATGGCACGCCCGGAAAGCTTGCCGAGTGGGCAAGCCGCGACCGGCGTGTGCGCGTGCTTACGCTCGAGCACGGCGGGATCATCCCCGCGCTCAATGCAGGGATTCAAGCATCAAAGGGCAATTTGATCGCCCGCATGGACGCCGACGACCGCTGCCATCCCGAGCGACTGGAGCGGCAGGTGGAATTGATGGGTGCCCGGCCCGACCTGGCGCTCGTCAGCAGCCTGGTGGAGGGTTTCCCGGCGGGCGAGGTGCGGGGCGGGTTTCAGGCTTATATCGACTGGCTCAACCGTCTCGTCGACCACGAGTCGATCGCCCGCGAGATCTTCATCGAGAGCCCGCTCGCCCATCCCTCGGTCACCTTCCGCAAACGCTGGGTAGAGCAAGTCGGCGGCTACCAGGAGCATGGCTGGCCGGAGGATTATGACCTGTGGCTACGGCTTTTTCTAGCCGGGGCACACTTTGAGAAAGTCCCGGAAGTGCTGCTCTCTTGGCGCGAGCACGCCGACCGGCTGACGCGCACCGATTCGCGCTACGCCGTGGAACAGTTCTTGCGGGCGAAGGCGCACTACCTGATGTTGGGGCCGCTGCGCGATTGCGACGCGCTCATCATCTGGGGTGCCGGACAGATGGGACGACGCATCGCCAAGCACCTCGACCGGGCTGGCGCTCCACTGGCGGTGTTCATCGACATCGATCCGGCCAAGATCGGACGGCAGAAGCGTGGGAAGCCCATCCTTTCACCTGACTCGCTGCGGGAGGAGCTTGCTCGCTACAAGAAACCCGTCGTGCTGGCGGCGGTCGGTTCGCGCGGCGCCCGGGCTTTGATTCGCGAGCGCTTGAGCGGCATGGGGCTGCGCGAAGGCGTGGATTGGTGGGCAGTCGCGTAGTGATTGAACGATAAGAGCCGGAGCGGATCAGCCGATGAAAGCCCAGAGGACGAATAAACCTGCCAGGTAAAGTTGTATTGCCCCCGAGATGATGATAGCCAGAAAGCGTCTGCGCCCCGACCCGAAAAACGCCGGCAGGGCAGCGAAGAGTGGATAGCCCGAAAGTGCATAGCGGCCAAACCCTGCCAGGAATTCATTTTGGGTTCCAGTTGCAAGAAGGAGCAAGACCAATCCACCCTGATAAGCAGCATGCTGCAAGGGAACATTCTTTGCTGCCCAGTAGATCGCGATTATGGCCACTACAGCGATAAGAATATTGGGCCACGAGCGCAAAAGGAGGACTGGCCAACCCAGGTGCTCTTGCGCTTGAACCAGTGCGATCCAGGGCGCAATCCATTGCCGACCCCAGATCGATCGAAGCAGTTCGCTGAAGTCGGGGTATCCTGCAGCGATACGCCAGGATAGGAAGAGACCCATCCCGAGCGGTGGGCCCAACGCAGCCAAAAAGCGTCCTAAGGCTCGACGCGGGCTGGGCCAAAGGATAAACACGATGGAGAGCGGCAGCGCGGTTGAATGCGTTAGACCTGCGGCCAAACCCGTGATTAAAGCCAATCCCCAGTGCCCGCTGGCAGCGCTCCAAATTCCAAGCAGGATGAGCAGCAGAAGCAGGGAGTGGGGATAACCCGCGACCAGGAAGAATGCTGTCGGAAACAGCGCCAGTCCTGCCAGAGCCAGCGGCGCCTGCTCTTCCCGTCCCAGTGCGACCATCCAGTGATCTAAAAGATAGAACGAGAGCAGTGCGGCCAGGTTGCTGACGAGCAGCAGGCCCATCCAAGCATCCCCTCCAAACAGCCAGCCGACTGCGCGCCCGAGCAGTGGATAGAGAGGAAAAAAACCGGAACGTACATCTCCGGCATACCCCAGCTGTGCGATGCGCAGATAGTGGACGCTGTCCCAGCGCAGCCACACATCGACGAACAGGCCACGAAAGCCAGTCGTGATAGGCTGGACCCCCTCCAATGCAGGAATCCCGCTTGCAGCTTGCGGCAGGCCCATCGCCTGGATCAGCGAGAACCACAGGCTGCTAATGATGCGTAAGCCGAAAAAGGCAATCAGCGTTCGGCGCCAGGAAGGGTCAAGGTGTTGTACTAAGTTTCGGTAGGAGCGTTTGAAAAAGGTAACCATCTTGGCTCCTGGGGATAGGCGGTCGTGTCATTACAGCATAGCGCGAAACTTTCCCGCGTGCACCCGTGGTCGAAACAATGATGAGCTGAAAGGGCGGCTAATTTGCATTTGTGTCATGCTTAATCCCTGCGCACAAATCCCACATCATTCATCCTATTCAGAAGGAATGTATGGGTCTATAATTTCCGCCGTACCGCATCACGCTCTCCCCGGTGAGGGGAATCCTGATTGCAAAAAGCTGTTTACAGAGCCAGGCCGCGCACTCACTGATCAAGGTGCGTGGCGTGCTGGCGTGGAATGAACCCGGTCCAAGGCGCTTGGGCTGGCTGCGAGGAGCGCGGAATGAAGCAAAAGAATAAACGAGCACGTATCATCGCCTGGGGGTTAGCGATCCCCGTCATCGCCGTCAGCGTGACCAAGGCGATTGTCAGTTTGACTGGACAGCCAGCGCTCGATGATCCGGTCGAAGTCCTGGGCTGGGGATTGACGCTTCCATTGGCGTTTTCGGTGCTGGCGGCGTTGATCATCGCCCGCCAACCCGGCAACCGGGTCGGATGGCTGATGATGATCATCGGCTTGTCGGGCGGATTGAGCAACATGAATGACCTTGTGCTGGTGTCTTATACTTATTCACCTCCGGAGCATCTGACCCTGGGCTTGTGGTTGATACTGTACCTGCACAACGGAGGTTGGGTATTTTCGTTCTTCCCTCTCTTTCTCATCCCGCTTTATTTCCCGACTGGCAATCCCCCCTCGCCGCGCTGGCGCTGGGTCGCTTGGCTCGCACTGGGGATGGTGCTGACCTTTGTTGTGCTGGGAGCCTTTTTTGAGAACTTCGAGACCTCGAATTGGACGATCCCCAACCCAATAGGCGTCATCCCGGCTAGTTTCTGGGAAGGCGGTTTCATGCTTCTCTGGACAGTCGGTCTGCTCGTGGTTGTTGCCGGCTCCGTCGCTTCGCTGTACATGCGTTATTGGGGAGCGGGCAGCGGTGAACGGCAGCAGATCAAGGTGCTGCTTTTGGCGGGCGTGATGTTCGCAGTCTTTTATTCACTGGTTGCACTCTTCTTCTCAAATGCGGAGGGCGGTTTTAGCCTCCTGGCCAACTTGCTTTTTTTTCTCACCATTCTGGGCATCCCTGTGGCGATCGCAATTTCCATCTTCCGCTACCGGCTGTGGGACCTGGACGTTGTGATCAACCGGGCGCTGATCTACGGCCCACTGACGACCCTCATGGCGGGCACATTCGCCATGGTGATCGCGCTGACGACTGAGCTCACGAAAGAGGCGCTCGGCGACCAGTCGAAGGCGCTTGGGGCGGCGATATCAGCCGTTATCGTGGCGGTTGTCTTTCAACCACTTCGCAGCCGGATTGAAGATTTCGTTGATAAGCGCTTTTACCCCCAGAAGCTCGACCTGGCATCCGGGTTGGTGGAGGTGATGCCCGAATACTGGAGCTTTCTCGACCGCGAGACGCTGATGGAATTAGCGATGGAGCATGTGAGGAGCGTGCTCGGCACCGAGCATGCGGCTTTCTACCTCGCCACCGGCCCGGACCGCTTCCAACTGGCCAGTCAGCTGAACGGTGCCGCGCGAGAACATCCTATGATCATGCTTTCGAAGAAGCAGCACGAAGAGCTGCAGAAGAAGCGCGTTGTTGCCAGCGAGGGCATGGCTAACCTCGCCGGACACGTGCCGCTCTTCATCGACCGCGGGAAATCGAACGAGCTGCTCGGCCTGCTTTCGGTTGGTTCCCGGGCGAGCGGCAAGGGCTATTCAGGGGATGACCTGAAGGGGCTGGTCGACTTGGGGAACAAGATCGGCCTGGCGCTGAACGCCATCCGCATGGCCGAGAAGCGGAAAGCGTCCGAATCGCCCTTGACGACTCCTAACGCTGCCGTCGCACAGTTGTAAGTTCAGTACCACCCGCCACCGAGGGTGGAGTCCACGAAGGCCAGGGAAGAACCCCTCTTGCAGCTTTATTCCTTATACAGGAGCAGCAGCATCGTCACCGGGGTGCGGGCGCGCACGCTGTGCGGCAGGCGGGCCGGCATGCGAACCCACGTGCCGGGTGCGGCTGTGAGTTCATCCTCGCCGAGCTTGAGGTCGGCCTCGCCTTCAATAAAATGCAGAATCGCGGGCTGCGAGGCGGTGTGCTCGGAGAGCTCCTGGCCGGTGGCGAAGGAAAAGAGAATCGCCTTCAACCGATCGTCTTCAAAAAAGGTTCGGCTTAGAATCGAATCGGACGGAACGTCCGGGGCAAGGTCGTCGATTTTTTCGAAGTACGTATAGTCTTGGCTTATGATCCCTCTTCTCCCGGCTGATTAAAATGAACAGAAGTCATGTTCTCGAGCAGGCATTCCAAAGCGCCTACCCCGGCTAATGGCAATCTGAACGTCTCACAGGCAAGCATCAGGGAGCGAACGGTCCGAGGACCTGCTGAAGCCAGGTGTCAAACGCGGCCGGCGCGAGTGCTTCAAATCCCCCCAGGAACAGGCAGCTAAGGCCAGCCAGAACCACCAAGACGCCGAGAAATCGCAGCGGTATGTGAAGCAGCGCCTGCCATACACTTGTGTTCCAGTCCGGCGGTCCAAGCGCCATCCCGGTTCCGAGTCCGCCCAGGAGCAGTGCGGCTACTACCAACCCGGCGGCCGGATGCTGTTTCAGGTACTCCAGGAAGGACGCGTCAAGCCCGAAAGTCCGCAGCAATCCAATACCGAAGAGTGAGACCCCCAGAACGAAAACTGCAAAACCCCAGGGAACGGCAGCCGGGCCGAGGTAGGGGGAGCCTTCGCGGAAGAACTCAAGTACGCGCACCCGGCGGGTGGTGAAGGCGCCCAACCCGCTCAGGCTCAGGCCGAGGCCGAAAGCGAGCATACAGGCGGTGTAGAGCCACGGCCATTCGAACTGGCTGGCACCGACCAGCATCAGCAGCCCTAGCGCGAGGGCTCCGGTCTCAATCCATTTCAAACGCTCGAAGAATGTCTCTGTCATCACCTGCTCACGGATTGGAGGCCGGCATCTGGGTGCTCCAGCTGGTCTTCGAGACGCAGGGCAGTCCAACCGTCTGATTATCGGCGCCCAGGGTCAGGAAATAGGGGCCACTCATGTTAAATGTGGCCTGTGATCCGTAGTAAAGCAAGTGCCACTGGCCTACGTCAAGTTCGGTGTATCCGGCGATGATCGTGCCGGGCGGCGATTGCAGGTCAGGCGAGAAGCCCGCCGGCGGGTTCCACGGTGAGCGGTCGAGCAGGATCGGGATAGTCATCGATGCGCCCGGATCGAGCGGCGGGATGTCCAGGCCGACTGCCTCGAAGAGCTGCCCTTCGATGTTCTCCCCGCCGATGGCGTTTGTCGCGTGGTTGTACACCGAGAGACCGCAGCGCTCGATATCGGTTTTGGGGATCCCCGCTGTCTCGATCCGCCGGCTGACGCGCACTGTGAGCACGGCCGGCTGGACCGAGGCGAGTGGGTGCGGTTCCCACAGGTTGAAGGCCGTCTGGCCCGACTGCCCAAAGGGGCCGATGTCGAATGAGTCCGTGCCCGCTTTTAGGTTCTGCTTGATCACCGCCTCGCAGTCCTGGTCGCAGGGTATGCCCTGGCTGTTGAGATAGTCGGCAGCCTGCTGAGCGGCATGGTTCAGCGCCTGGTCGAGGTACTTCCCAGCGTCGAGGTCGCCCTTGACGGCATCCTTGACGATGCCCTTGCACAGATCATCGCAGTTGACGCCGTGCTTCTGCAGTTCTTCCTGGGCCAGCTGCAGGCCGTAATCCAGGCCCTCGTTGACCAGCTTGTCGGGATGCGCCAGCAGATCGAGGCCTTTGCGGATGGAATCCTGACACAGTGGGTCACAGCCGGTCACCTCGGAGATGGCAGTCTGGACCGCGTACTCGAGGCCCTGGTCCAGCAGTTGATCGAAATTTGGCAGTTCCGGAGGGATGCCAAGATAGGCAAGCCCGATATTGACCCCCAGGTTGATGGCAGCCTTGCAGGTGTCCTTCGCGTCGCCCGAGAACGCGGAACAGCCGATATTTCCCACGAAGTCGACCACGGCGTTCTTGAGGTTGTTATAGGTCTTGGCCACCCAGCTGAAGAAGTCCTTGACGAGCCCGCCGAGGGTATCGAGCCCCTTCTGCAGGTGGCAGGCCAGATTCCAGCCGCAGCCGCTGTCGGAAGACTTGCAGGTCACACCCGGACAGCCGCAGGAAAGAGAACCGGCCGGGAGCAGCGTGGTGCATGTGAGCTCAGGTTCGCTTGGGGAACTGTTAGGGTTGATGCTGTTCAGGATGTCTTCGAAGCTCTTCGTCCCTTGCTGGCTGCACTGCTGCAGCGGCTTGGAGAGCACCATGCAGGAGGCATAGCTCGGGTCAGCCGGACGGTAGGGCTGGAATCCAATCACCTGCACGTCATAGAGCGGGCCAGTCTCGGCGTTGACTGGAATCTGCTCCGGAGGCCCATAGCGAACGATCACCGTATTCGATGGTTGGAGCAGTTTTCCACCCTGGGCGATCGGGATGACACGGATGTAAAAAGTTGTCGGAAGCAGGCTGTTGATGTCCGTCAAGCGTTGGATCTGATTCTGCAGTGATTCAATAGCTTGCTGGATAGCATTAAATGGATTGCTTGAAGGTGCCTGCCCTTCGGGGAAATCGATGTACTTCGAAAAATCAACCGAGAATTTTGCCGGAACAAGTTTGGTTTCCGAGGCTGGAAATGGAAAGCCGGATTTCTTCGTAACGTACTTTGGAGGCGATGTTTTTCCAGTGGCGATGACATCCGGCGTCCAGAACAGGCCCGATTCAAAGGGCTTGGTTGAAACCTGCCAGATTCCCGCATTGATGCTGCCTTCGAGCGAGGACCAGCGAAAGACCTGGTTATAACCCTGGAAGTAGCCTTCGATCGGGCTGGGGATCGTCCACTCGCTAACATAGCTGGTCTGGTTACGAATCGTGCCGATAATATCCAGCCGGGTTGTCGTGAGTGTACCCAGAAAGGCATAGGCCTGGTTCTCACCGAGAACGCCCCCTTGGCGGCCCAGATAAACCAGTTGTCCACCGTTCCAGCCCCAGGCTTCAGCCTCAAAGGGCGTGGGTTTGGGTAAATTCGTAAGCGCGTCAGGAGGGATGAGGCCGGCCAGGTCGTAGGCACCAGATGTTGGCTGCAGGAATGTGTTCTTGTCGCTCGGGAAGCGCAGCCATGGCCCGCCGGCAAGCGAGGCGTAGAGGTATAGCTTATCCACGGGTGACTTGGGAATCAGGATTCCATCCTTGATCACGAAACCGGGTGCGAGCGGCAGGTTCAACTGGGCCAGATTCACCTGCAGGGAGTTTGGCTGGGTGTTGTCAGCCGGCTCCGGCGTGGGCGGAAGCGGCTGCGAAGGCGGAGCCGCTGGTTGACCATCCTGCGGGCTCACAGGTGCGGAATTCGGAACCGGCACCGGGATACTGATCTCCTGGCCCAGTGCCAGCGAGGCATCAGGATCGAGACCGGGATTTGAATCCAGGATTGCCTGCGGGTCGGTTTCGAATGCCTGAGCTAATCCTGCGACGGTCTCGCCGCCATCTGCGGTGAAAGGCAATGGAAACCGTACATCCGCCTCTCGGATCGCGGTCAGGGTTAATGGCTCGGATTGTGTGATGTTGCCCTTTGTATCTGTAGCTCGCAGCAGAAATTTGTGCTGGCCCTCGCCCGAGGGCGTCCACGACCAAAACTCCTGCAGCACAGCTTCGGCCGGAGAATAATCTTTCGCCTCCCAGAGTTGATCATTGACCCATAGCTCGACCCGGGTGAAGCCAGGTGTTGAAAGACCTTCGCCGGCAATCGCGACGGTGCTGTGCAGTGGAACGGTTGAGCCGTCGGTTGGTTCAGAGAGGCTCAGCACCGAGCGGGTAGCGGCGTTGAGCTGAGCCACTTGCCAGGGTTTCCAGATCAAAAGGCCAGCTGCCAGGCCTCCGACCAGCACGACTGTGATAAGTAAGACAATCCAACGACGAGTACTCATAAGTGTCTCCAGATCCCTGCCTGCAACGAAGGGTCGCTATCTAAACTCGAAAACCGGTAATGAAACCCATCGGCTCGGACATCACCTGATCACAGGCACGGTCGGCGTGACGGTCACCAGGATCATCGGCGGCAGAATGGTGATGGCATTGCAGCGCGCAAGCTGCAGGTCGGTGTAGACCGGGCTGCGCACGAGTTCACCCTGGTTGGGCTGCAGCGCGAACTGGTAGTGCACGATGCCGCCGTCTCCGCCAAAGCCGCTCGTGCGTGCCAGGCTGTCACCGGTCTTCGTAATAGCGAAGGCCCCGTTGCCCTGAACGTTCATCGCTTCACCCTGGGACCAGGCAGTTTGCTCGCCGCTGGCCGCGTCCTCCACCCGGTAAAAGAACACCACCACCTTTACCCCGCCGGCGGCACTGGCGCTGGCATGGAAGGTGACCTGCGCCGGGTCGCAGCTCGTCCCGCCGAAGTACACCCGCCCGGTGGAGAGCGGCAGGCCGGCAATACCGCCTGGCAAGGATGTTGAGGTTGGCGTGGGCGATGGGCTGGCGGTCGGCGTAGGGGTTTCTGTGGGACCGGTCGTTGGGGTTGGCGAGGGTGTGGCGATATCACCAACTGTAACTACGACCTGGGATGGATCGCTCCAGTTGCCATCGCCGTCCTGGGCGCGTACGGCCAATGTGTACCGCCCCGGCTCGGGCGGATGCCAGGTCCACTTGACGTGTGACAGGCGGTCGCCGGTATCGGCCGGGATTTCAGTCTCGGGCGAGGCACCGTTTACGGTGAACTCGAGTTGGGCAACCCCGGCCTGATTTGCGCCGTGCGCGATAACCTCCTGCGGGGCAAGCGGGAGCAAGCTGCCGTCGAGCGGCGCATCGATCCATGCCATCGGTCCGGTTGTGGGTGAATTGGTGCAGCTGGCGAGCAGGAGCAGTAGCCCCGGCAGAATCAAGCGAACTACTGCTGGTCGTGATGTCTTTGCCATGAGCGAACCATCCTTTGATCGAGGATTGACGTTGGCCGTGACACGAATCCATGGCCGTCACTCAATCTGCATCCTGCGGAATGAGCAATCCGATCGGTGCGCGCCATATCCGCACCGGTATGGCGGAATCCGGGCAATGCGGTTGTCGATGGTTGGGGGATCGATCGGCGGTCCGCGTCGTCCAAGCCTATGCGCGTTGTATACGATAAATAAGCCCGACTACGTACGATATCAATAATATATTATGTGACAAAACCCCACTCGTGGCAAGGCGTGAATCCCCGGCGACGATCGCGCCGGTGAGATCCGGTTGCGAGCCGCGATCAGGGCTGGCTGACCATGAAATTATCAAAAAGCACTTCCGTGACGCCGCTGCCCGAACCTCCAGCGCCGAAACCAACATCACCGGTAGGGATCTCGAGCTGCGCAGCATAGAGGAACTGAACGCCGTCAAGATAAACGACCATTTCCGTCCCCGTGCAGTCCAGTTCAAAGTGATTCTGAGACGGGGCAACTCCACTGGGGAAGTCGTCAACCACGATCACCTGTTCATCTTCAAGGTAGGCGCCAATCGAAAGCATGCCATCGCCGTCGAGTTCGGCGTAGTAGTAATTTTCATTGTCCTGGTAGCGGCAGATCAGGTAGGCTCCGGCGCTCTCGGAGCCAGAGACACGTTCGGTGTCCACCTCCACCCGCACATCCCCGAAGCTGTGGCCGGATACTGCGAGCGGAAAGATGTATGGATTTTCATCCTGATCGATGCGGATACGGTATGCCCCTTCGTCATAGCCTCGAAAGTAATAGGTATCGTCGATGGGCCAGCCGGAGCCGGGATTGGAAAAATCGTCAAAGAGAAGCACTCCGTCGGAGGAGGTTTTCGCCACCGTGCTCGGTGCTGCCGTATCTTCCGCAGGAGCTTCGTTTGAAGTTCCACAAGCCGCGCCGGCCAGGATCAATCCGGTCAGGATCAACGCGGGCCAGGATTTTCTCTTCACGTGCATCCACTCCTCCATATTCATGTCCATCGGGCACCGGGATGATACCCGACGTGGGGTCGATCAACATTCCTAGTGGCGGTTGTATTTAATGGGTTTTGCCAATTGCCCACCACCCAGATCGTAGGATAGATAAAGCTCGCCCGCCTTCTCATCACAGGTGTACTGTGCTGCCCCGGTCAGCCCATTTGAGAGGGAGGGTCCCATGCCACTTAGCAGGTCACCGTCTCCAGGCACCTCCTGCCCATTGATCAGGATCTTTTGCGTCATGCTGACATTGTCGTCAAGCAGGGAGAAAATGAGGTGGTCGACATTGTCGTTGGCGTATTCGGCCGAACCGTCACCGGTGATGTCGAGCAGCACCTGGGCCAGCACGCCAAACCCAGAGCCGCCGCCGGTTTGATCCAGTTCGTAGGCCACGAAGTAGTTGTACTCTCCGGTGACGACCGACTGCTGTGTAAACTCCAGGCGCCAGACTCCACCCATGCTGTCGATGCTGAAGAACCCCGGATCGGTATTCTTGAAAGGTGCCGCTAGGTACTCGGCGAAGCTGGGCGTATCGATGTCCCACACACCAATCAGGCAGGTATCGCAGGTCGTCTGCGCGGTGGCCGGCTGGTCGACGGTAATCTCCAGTTTAACCTGGCGGGGGTTGGCAAGAATGGTACCGGTTGCCGTGAAGAGGGCGACATAGTTCGCGCAGCCCGTCTCGCGATCGACAGCGACCGGAAGCCACTGCGTGGGTGTTGGTAGTGTCCCGATCACCTGCAGCACTTCCGCGTCCGTTTTCGCGAGAGCAATATGGAACCCTTTTCCAGGCCCGAGCGAGAGCAGGTATCTGCTCAACGAAAAATCTTTCACATCGAGGTCCAGTGGCTGGCTTGCCTTGAACAGGTATGTTTCGTTGTACTGGATCTCGGTCTTGATTTGCTTCTTGTTTGAATCCACAACTTCCCCGTTAACGAAGGCCTGACCGAAGGCATGCCAGATTTGGTCGATGTTGGTATAACCGCTCAGTGCTGCAATTTGCTCGGCCGCACCTCCCGATGTGGGCAACAGGGAAATCAAACTCAGGATGGCCGGGATGTCATGATCTGGGCGGTTGTTGAGGTATTGAAAGAAGAGGTACGCCTCGTAGCTCATCTCGACGATCGGCTTGTAGCGCGAGTAGGAATTGAAGGTAGACAGCCAGCGGTGCTCCAGGTCTATCGATGGATACACGAGATTGCTAAAGAACTCGGCCGAACCTTCCACCCACCAGTCGGATGCTTTGAGGACGACCTTTGGGACGGTGAAGTGTGTGTATTGAAAACAGTGAAAGACCTCATGTGCGACGATCTGCTTGAAGGCCTCGGGTGTCTTGCCCAATGAAACGGGATAGAGCGCGATCGTGCAGGGATTTCCAGCCTGTGCGCCGGCCGAGTCAGCCCAGGTGACGAAATTATTCTTCTTGGGCAAATCGAGAACCGTAAAGACAAAGTTAATCGATTCCTGTGCACCGTAAGCGTTGTAGTGCTTGACGGCGGTCTGGGCTGCTTCGAAGGCCGCATCCACCCAGGGTTTCTGGGCACCGCCTTGTGATCCCCAATCGAGAGGATAGTAGAGGCGGTAGGTATTTCCGTTGAAGGAAAAATTTTGATATTGAAAACAGGCAATCGCCTTATCTTTAGGGAAACCGTCGAGAGCGAGGCTCTTGCAGTTTACCAGCAAAGTTCTGCTTGAAAGCCCGGGAGCGCGGGAAGCAGCCTGCTCAGCGGAAACGCTGTACGCATCGAGTGTCTCGGCGTCGGGGGATAGCGCCTGCAGTAAGCGCTGCAGTTCGGCAGTTGTCTGTGTATCGCCGCTCTGTTCGATATAACTGCGTACCAGACCCAGGAAACCGGTGGCCTCACCGAAGGTGACCTCGCCGATTTCCGGAACTGCCTCGGCCTCAAGCGCTCCGGCAAGGTAGCGGGTGAGAGTCAGCAGCCCCTGCTCCTGGCTCCATATTCCCGCAGCGATGTTTTGTTCGAGTAGCGCCCTGAAATCCGCCGGGAGCTCATTCGGTTCCTGGTAGGGAACCTCGAGCGGTCCTTCCAATGAGGTGGGGACAAGAGCAGAAGTATCAGCTGTGGATGACGCGGCACCGCCGTCCTGGTCCCCGGACGGACCATCAGAGGCTGCGCCATGCGTGCCTGCAGGGCGATTGCAGCCCGCGGATAGGAGCAGCACGAGCAGGAATGCTCCAATCATTGGCAGGATACGTTGCGGCGAATTGGTTTTCCACAGCTTTGGGCTGCTACGCTTCATGGGTTCGTCTCCTTACTCGACAGTTCGCTCACGATGTGTGGCGGGTCTATTGCCCGAAAGACTGGTTCGGGTCACCCAGGATCGAAGCGCTCTTGCTGCAGGGGTTGTAAACCCACAGGTCCATCTCGCCGTTCCAGTACCATGTGCTCCACGCGCTCTGTGCGTCGTTGTAGGAGGTCCACGGGTTCCCCCAGTAGTTGTTGATGGTCGGCTTCAGCACGACCGGTACGAGCTGCGTTTCGCCCAGTCCCAGCTGGGGCAGCGGCACGTACATCGACTCGTACAGGTAGTACGCATAGTCAGCCTTCATCTTCTGTTTCGTCGATGAAATCCAGTCGTTGAAGTTCTGCGCGTGCTCGGCCGATACCACGACCGTGGTGTCAATAAAGAGCGTGCCCTTCTGCCCCGGCTGGCCGCTGCAGAAATCCGCTTCAAGCGGAACCGTGGGATCGCGCGTGACCTTGAGTATCATCGTCGGTGGCTGGTAATCCCCGAACGGATCGGGCTTGACGGGCACCCCGTCCGGTATCCAGCTTACGGAGCTGGAAAGCGCGTACTGGGCTGCTTCAAGCCCCTGCTGCAGGCCTTGCTTGAGCTGTTTTTCGGCCTCGGCCCGCCAGGCTGCTTCCGCCTCGCTGACTGCCAAATCAAAAGCCGCATCGGTCAGGAAATCCCCCGGTTTAATTGCGTCGGTGACCTCCGGGGGGATATTGAGCTGCGCTGCAGCCTGTGAAGCCAGGTACTCCAAGCCTTCGTTCATCAACTGGTCGAAATTCGGGATGCTGGGCGGGATGCCGAGCGCCATCAGGCCGGCATCGAGCAGCGTGCCCAGACAGGCTTTATTGCAGATCACGTCGGGCACGAAATTCGCCACGATGCTGACGACGGTGTCCTTGAGGTCGTTATAGGCGGTGCTGACCCAGTTCACCGCGTCGACGACAAAGTCGACCACCGCCTCGTACCAGGATTTGCTCTTCGGTTTGGGCGGGCAAAATTTATCGCCTGCTTTGTACGATGCCGGAACGCCGCCGATTTTGACCGTGGTGTCTTTCGTGACGAGGTAGCAGCCCACATGCCCATTTTTGGGGGCGACGATGCCGTGGTAGCCGGCGATCTCAACGATAAAAGGTTTGAGCGGCGGCGGCACCGGCGTCGGGCAACCTGGTGCGCTCGGATTCTGCTGGCATTCCTGGCCCTTCTTGATGACGTCGGCTAAGGGGTCCTCGCCGTACCACTGGATGCGCACCGGGTTGCTGGCCGAGCCTGCGGCCTGCTGGTTGTACACGGGTATGATCCGGAAGTAATAGGTGGTGATGAGCGGCGGCATGATCTTGCCAGTATCGACGAGGTTAACGAAGTTGCCAGGCTGCTGCGAGGCGCCCGTCATGATCGGCGCCCCGGGGGCCTCCGGCGTCTGCTTGGTAAAGATCGCTTTCACCCAACCCAGGAGCTGGTTGAACACCTTGCCCGCAGCCTGCCAGGCCTGCTGGAGGAAATTCTGCTTCGCCGGCTGGGATTGTGAGCCGGCTGGAGGCTCGATGGCCAGGCTCGAGACGTCGACCGTAAAGGTGCAGTTGACGCAGGTAACATCCCATTCAACGACCAATCCCGGCGGCGAGAACAGGTCGCCCTCCGTCTTGCTCGGAAACGGCATCAGGCTGGCTTGGAGTTTACCGCCCTGGATGTTTGGCAGGACCGTCTCCCACTTGAAGGTTTGATAATTGCCCTTCGGGCTGGTGGAAAACTCGATATCTGTTGTCCACACTCCTCCTGCAAAGACCTCCCCCATCTGTGCCCCTGGGATCGTCTTCCCCAGCGAGGAAGCTAGAAGCGAAGCGCCCCCGGGGAGAGCGAAGGTCGTGTGGATTGAGCTTCCCGGTGTCCAGTTGTCGATACCGCTCTCCTCGCCGGTCGGGCAGTCGGGCGAGTTCAGGTGCAGATCGAGGGCGAAGAGGTCGCCTGGCTTTGCCGGCGGCGGGTCGAAGACAAACAATCCGGATGCGCCGCCCGGCTGTACCGGCACCCGGATCGATTCGCCCGAGGCCTGAATGTTCCTATAGATTCGCCGGAAGGTAAGCTTGACCTCCTCCGCTGGTGGATCGCAGCCGAGGATGGTAAGCGTATTCGTACCACTATAGGGGACGACATCGACTGGCGCTTCGCTTGTTCCGGTCGCTGTCGGCGTCGGTGTGGGCGTCGCCAGACTCGAGGCCAGTGTGGCGGTAGGCGTATCCCTGCGCGGAGGTGGAGGGCTGGTCGGCGTATAGCGCGGGGGCAGCGTTGGTGTTGGGGTGGGCTGGCGGCCGATCGGCGTCGACGTCGGGATTTCACGCTGTGCCGGCCTGGCGAAGCTGACTTGACCATCCTCACTGATCACACCCGAGGCTGGCGAGCTCTCTCTAGGGGTTATGCTTCCAGCCGAGACGGTCCCGACCGGCAAGAACGAGGTGGCGAGCACCGCGGCCAGCAGAATCAGATGTATGCCAACTAAGCGCACCCGCTGTTTCGGCCCTTTTTTTTGCTTTAACATATCGTCCTCCGGTGCAATCCGCACATCTATCGAGTCGGATCGGCTTGCCAAAGAATCCCGTTTTTGAATCCGTCCTGCTACGGCATGTGGGGAAGCGCCAGGCGGGCGATTTCCTGAGTCATGCTGAACGCCTGGTCCTGCTGATCCTCCGGGTGCCATGTGACGACCTGGAAGACCTGGTCCCCGACCCGTACCCGCAGCAGCCCGGACATAAAGACTGCCTCGTCCCCTAGCCCGGCGACGGGGGTGGGAACCACCTCAAACATCGAAGCGCTGCTTTCGTTATCGGCCTTGAACTGGTCAGCCGTTTCATTTGTTACTTGCAGGATGATCATCTTGCCGCCAGACTGGCTGGTGAGCATACAGCTCCGGTAGGGGCCGATGCTCTCGGGCGCGGCATCCGTCGCCATAGGTTCCTCAAAGAAGCTTTCAACCTCGGCCTGGGTGAGCATTTCGCAGGGGTTGAAACCGGCCAGGATGTCATTTCCCCCGCCCGCAGGTGCTGGCGCATTGTTCTCGCTTTCCTGGGATGGTGGCAGCGCGCTTTCCGAGGCCGCAGGCGAGCTAGAGTTCTCATTGGATGGAGCCGCGGGGGCTTCTTCTTTCCCGCCGCAGGCGGAGAGCAGCGCCAGCATTAAAACCATGGCCGGGATTTGAAGCCGTAATCCGTGCCGGGAGTGGGAATCCTTCCAGAAGATAACAGGGGAATATTCGATTTTCGACATCGGTTGACTCCTTGTCTGTGTTTGTTTGTTTTGTTTTCTCTGTTGCAGCAGCCGACGTATGGAGGGGGCTCTGGGTGGTCGCATACGGCAGGCGTGGAAAACCAGTCCTCCCTCGACTAGGGCTGCGTCACTTGAAGGTTATCGAAGCGGACTTCGCTGAAACCCAGCGAGCCTCCACCTGCGCCCAGGCCGATCTCTCCATTCGGGTAATAGGAGGCGTCGAATTCCCGTTCAAGCAGAAGCTCGCCATTCAGGTAGAGCGAAAGATTTTTACCGATGCAGTCAGCCCGCAGATGGTTCCATCCGGGTTGGATCGTCCCTTCAGATAGCGGGTACATTCGGGCGATTTGCTCTTCACCATCGAGGTAGTCGGTGATCTCGGCCAGGCCATCGGCGCTGATCCGCAGGAAATAGAAATTGCCTTTGAGCTGGCTGCCGCGACAGATGATGTATGCGCCGGCTTCTTCGCCGGAAACGAAGCGGACGTCGACTTCGACCTGGACATCACCATAGCTCTCGCTGGATGACGCCGTGACGAGATCGTAGGCAGCCTGGTTATTGTTAATCCAGGCTCGGAACTCGCCGTCGGTGCACTCGTAGCCCTGGGTCGAGCCGGCTTGTAGCTTCCCGAAAAGGCAGTTTTGATTTGAGAAGTCATCCTGAAACGCAGCGCCGGATAACGCAGGCTGTGGAGATGGACTGCTGCACGCGGACAGGATCGAGATCGTCAATAGAAGGAGAATGACGGCAAGCTGTGGATGTGCTGGCTTGCTCCCTTCGGCGTGACCTTGTGCAAACGAATTGCTGCAGAAACGGGCCATTGTATTTGTCTCCATCTCTTCAGCCTCTAGGATTCCAGTTCAGTTCCGTCCACGTCTGGGGCTGTACCAGCGCCAGCGGAGGCATCGCCGAGATCGCGGTCAGGAACTTCATTTTCGATTCGATCAGCAAGCCTTCCCGGATCTTCTCCGGGCAGAACCTCAAACCAGCTCACCGACCATTCGGTGGTGTTGACCCGCCGGATCAGGCGGCGAAAGACACGGCGCATGGGGGCATCCCTCCAGGTCGACCTGATCTTATGACATCCCGAGAGCTGTAACTTGACATTTCTTGCCAAGATTGACGCCATAGCTTTATAATGCAACCGGCCAGCACCCCTCTGCTGGCCTTTTAAGCAGAACACGAGCGTCTCCACGAACAGTACACCCCTTCTGCGGGGTAATCCGCCTGCGGAGCACTCGAGGAGATCGATCTTCGGTGGCTGGTTTGTCCCGGGTTCTTCAAGCTGAAACGTTCGGTGCCATGCTCCGACTGCTGCGCCGCCAGGCCCAGCTGACCCAGATGGAGTTCGGTATCCAGGTTGGATACAGCGAGGCGCACATCTCGCGCCTCGAAGGCGAGCAGCGTACGCCAGACCCGGTGATCGTTGCCACACGCTTTGTACCGGCACTTCGACTCGAAGAAGAGCCTGAGACCGCCGCCCGGCTGGTCGAGCTGGCCGATCGGGCCAGTGGGGGCATACTGCAGAGCCTGCACTATGCGACCTTGTCGGCGGATAAACACGAGCAGCTGGAGGAAGTTGGTGCGCTGGAATCTGTCCCTGCGCCGCCCAGCGTGGAGGTTGAACGAACGGATGCGTATGACCGTCTGGCGTCACTCGTGAATAGCCAGGGAGCTGCCGCCTTGATCGGAATGCCAGGCATCGGAAAAACTACGCTCGGGTCCCGGATTGCACGCGAGCAGAAGGATCCGGTTTTCTGGGTCACATTCAGCGCTGCGGTAAGCCCGACACTCGAAACGGTCATCCGGCAGCTGGCGCTCTTCTTACTGCTGGAGGGACAGGAGCAGGTCAGCTTCCTTCTCGGTTCAAGTACGCCGGCCCCCACGTACGATCAGCAGATCAACATCATCGCTTCTGCATTGGCCGAGACCCAGGCGCTGCTCTGCTTCGACGATGTCCATGAGTTAAAGGAAGAACTCGCGTGGGAGGCACTGCGGTGTTGGATGAAGGTGCAAGGATTGCACTTCCTCTTCATCAGCCGTGAGGAGCTGCCTGGTCTTGGTATTCCACAATTGCGGTTGGAAGGCCTGAACCGGCAGGAAAGCGAGGCGCTAATTCTTGCCATCGGCAGCGGCCTCGAGCCGGAGCTCGCCGGAAAAATACACGGCATCACAGCCGGAAATCCGATGCTGATTCGCCTTGCTCTGGGCCAGATGCTGACCGGCAGGCTCTCTGCCGGTCAGCATCTGGATGAGCTGGCACTTGAACCGGCTGTCTCGGCCTACATCCTGGATGCCATCTTGAACGATCTTCACCCTGCCACCCGCCAGCTGCTGGCGTGGCTGTCGCTCTTCCGCTTCCCACTCGATCTCTACCAGTCGGCGGTCGGGGATTGCCTGCGCGAGATCCTGCCCGAACCTGAAGCGCCGGCCCGGGCGATTGATGAAGCGCGCCGGCGCCAGTTGATCGACCGGCCAACGCAGGCTGCCCTGCACCCGCTGATCAGCTCGCATATTCAACACCGATTAAAGACCGAGCCGGGTAACCGCCGCCAGCTGCATCTGCACGCAGCCGAGTATCTGATGAGCGCCGGAGGCGGTGATGCAGCCGAGGCAGCCTATCACCTAGCCCAGGCCGGAGAATATGAAGAGGCCGTCGATTGGCTTACCGATCAGGTGAGCGATCTGCGCAACCGTGGGTTAGCAGCGGACGCAGCCCAGGTTGTTGACGAGATGCTGGCTGAGCTGCCTGGGCCAGGTAGCGATGTCAGTTTGCAGCGCAGGCTGCAGACCTTGCTGGGCGACCTGCTTGTGAATACGACGCGCGCGCAGGAGGCTGAAGAGGCGTATCGCCGGGCACTGGACCTCACTCCACGCGAACAGGTTGGGCCAGTCCACTGGTCCCAAATGGCGCTGCGCCTGGCAAACTGCCTGATGCAGCGCACCAAGGTGCAGGAATCGCTCGATCTGCTTCGAGAGGCGCTGACCGTAATGGGGGAAGGGTCGCCGCTGGTCCGGATCCAGCTTTCGGCTTCCATGGCGCGGGCCCAGCTAATGACGACACAGCTGGCTTCAGCCGAGGAGAGCGCTCGGGCTGCGCTGGCGATGGTGAAAGAGGTCGAAGCCTTCGCTCCACATGCTGCTGCGGAAGCCAGTGGAGCTGCCCATAGCGTGCTCGGCATCATCCTGCGCATCCGGCGTGATTACACCGGCTCGATTGAGCACTGGGACCAGGCGATACGGGCAGCCCGGCGAACAGGTCAGCTAGAGATGGAATATCGTTCGATGGTCAACCTGGCCGGTACCTATTATGAGCAGGGCGATCTGGACCGTGCACTGGACATTTGTGAGAAAGCCCGGACAGGTTTGATTGCCATCGGAGACAGCTACGCGCTGGCACGGGTGCTCAACACCATGGCGCTGCTGCATCATGTGAGGGCTGAACTTGACCAGGCTCTGGAGCGCACGATCGAAGCCCGCGATTTGAAAGCGCTCATTGGAGACCAGCAGGGATGGGCAAATAGCGAGGCGCAGCGCGCGATTATCCTGCTCAATCTCGGTCAAATCGAGCAAGGCAGGCAGGTGATCGAGAATGTTATCGAGGCCACTCGTGATACCGGTGAGCAGCGCGCTCAGGCAATCTACCTTGACACGCTCGGCATGGCACAATCGCTGGATGGGGATGGGAAGCAGGCCGAGGTCACGCTCGAGCGTGCGCTCGCGATCTCGGGGAAACTCGAGGACAACCGACTGCGCGGGAACCTGGAAAATCACCTCGTCCAGGCTTATCTGGAACAGGGAAAACTGGCCGAGGCTGAATCGCTTGCCTTCGGGACAACTCCGGATGGCGCAGGCCCGGAAGTCGAACTTGAACGGGAGCTCAACCGCTCGATGGTGCTGGCGGCAAAGGGTGAGACCCTGCAGGCAATCGAGGTGGCAGATTCCGCTGCTAAACAGGCAAGTGATGAGGGCTTCCAGCTGCTGGGGAGGCTGGCTGAACAGCTCGCCGTTTCCGCATCCGAGCGGCTGGACGGGGTCGAACTCCTGAGACGAGGCTGGGTGCTTCAAAGCGGAAAAACCCCCAAGCAGCGCCTTTAATAGAGTCGGTTCCTCTGCATGGTGTGCTTATCAGGCGAGCGCCTGGTTTACATTCTAGGTCGCATCCAGAGGCGTGGGATCAGTCGTGGAACCTGCTTGCGGTATTCGATATAGGCTGGGCCGAACTCGCGCACGAGCCGGCGCTCCTCGAACACGCTCCCGAGGTACAGATAGACGGATATTCCAAGGTTCAGCGCGAGTACACTGGTCGTCATGACCGGCGTGAGCCAGATGAAGAGCAGGCCTGCGCTGTAAAGCGGGTGGCGGACGTAGCGGTAGATTCCACCTGTCGTCAGCTCCGCCGCGGGAGCCAGAGCATTTTGGGTCAGCTGCCTAAGCCCGAGAAAATGCCAGGGATCGGTCTGGCGCAAACCGGCCAGCAGCAAAGCCACAGCCAGGGCTTGTCCCAGGGTCGAAAGGAGCGTCCAGGGCAACGGGATGGTATATAGATGCATCCCGGGGTAAGCAGCCGTGATGGCCAACACGGGTAAAAAGCTCAATCCCCCGACGATGTTGTAGAACAAACGGTAGAGGCGAGCAGCGCCTGATCCAAGGGCAACCTCTGCAAGCCGCTTGGCCCGGTTCGTCGCCAGCAGGCTGTGCAAAACACCGTATAGCATAACGGCAAGCAGGGTGAGGATCGGACCGGCTATCATCTCAGTCTCCATGCTTCAACGTCAACACGAGGTGGCCATCAATTGGCCACCTCGTGAAGGAGCTTCCGCCCCGGGGTGAAATGTGATTTTATTCTTCGATCTTCGCTCGTAACTCTGCCCCTCGAAACGGTGTCCGCAGGAAAAGCGCGCCGATGACGCAGACATCGAAGACTCCCGCCAGAAACGGAACCGCGCCGACAACGGCCAGGACGATGCCCCAAACTCCCTGGACGAGGAAGATGCCGATTGCGATCAGCGCCGCGCCGGCGATGATGCGAATCCAGCGGCCTAAATTGCTTGACATGAATCTTGCAAATCCCATTTTTGCCTCCATAGCATGTGCACAATCCCTGTGCATTACATTGGATGCGAGCGCCATGCGAATCGTTACATACCCATCCGGTCCCTGCCTGCTCGATAAGGCTCGGCCCTGGTGCTAGAGGGGCGCATTCATTTTCTGCCTGTCCGGGTCTTCGGGCCGATAACGGGCTCTGGCCGGGCTGACGCTGAGCAGCATGATGGCCGTGATCAGAATCGCTGATGTCAGACACCACGCGCAGCTCGCTCCCAGCACAAACGGTTCGAGGAAGGTCAGGTAAAGCGAGAATAAAGTCCCCAGCACGCTGGCTGCAAATACGCCAAGCACCGCCGGACGGGCTGCTGCCGGTTGAGCATAGCGGGCAGTTAACCATCCGATAAGAATGACCGCGTATCCAGCCACGCCGAGGAATCCGTTAGGGATGCCCAACAACAGCCCCGAGTACTCACTCCGGGCGACGGTGTTGCAGTCGCCGACCGGACCACAGGCGGCATCGTTCCCCGAGACCGCAATATACGCCAGATAGCCGGCGACCACGATCCCTGCAATGGCCAAGGGCGGGATCCAGATCGAGACCGGCTCTGGCCGGCGGGGGGCGAAGCGCCCGCTCCAGCGCAGGCCGACGGCAAGCACGCTGAGCAGCATGCCGACCAGAACGACAATGGCAATCGAATTGCCGGCAGGGTCGAGCATAATGCGCTCACCAAGAGGCAGTTCGGCAGGATTTCGATCCAACGCCCCCGGAAGTGCTGCCGGCTCCTGCGTGGGTGCTGCGCTGGTCGCGCCAGTTGCCTCTGTCGGTGTGGGTGCTTCCGGAACTTCCTGGCCGGGGAACGGCTGCAAGGCCTCGATATATGCTGCCAACCCGGGGATATCCGGCCAATTGATTCCACCGCTGCCCAGGGCTTGCTCGGCAATCAGCGGCAGCTGCTCGGGGATATCGACGGACCCGGTAAGAATCGTGTCCTCGATGACGAGCAGAGGAACGACCCAGTTTTCCTGCGGGATTGAGTAGCGTTCGATCGCCGCAGCATAAAGTGCGTTCCCGAGTTCGCTGGCGGTGTCGACGTAAAGAACCTGGAGTGCGTTGCCCAGCAACGCAACCAGTGGAGGCGTATCCTCGCTGGTCGGATCGTAATCCTCGCCGTAGAAGTCCCAGGTCACGCTGCTGTTAAATTGCTGCGAGATCTGGGGCATGTAGGTCGTGATGACCAGTTGACAGTGCGGGCATGTGGGGGAGTAGAACAAAACCGCTCGAACAACGTCGGTCTGGGCCGCGACCGGGGTGCCGGGCGCGAGCATGATCACCAGGGTCAGAATTGTGAACGCAATGCGTTTCATATTGGCTCCAAGGGCTGGAAGTGGACTGCAGTATGAGCAGAGATTATACCGTTCCCCGGGACCGATGCAGATCCCAGAGCCTGCTGCAGGCAGCCTCCAATCTTGACAGCAGCGGTTCCCCTCCTCCGGTTGTTACGTCGTCCTCGTTTTCAAGGGTGAAGTAAGGGACGTTCACTCCGGCGCTCTCCAGGTAGCCACTCGGGGCGGATGCAAATAACATCCAATCATCCTCCCTGTACAGCCGTTCCATCTTTTTATCGGACAGACCGTGTTCAAGGATGCTGTCCGGGCGATTCGGGTTATAGCGAGCGCGATTCTTGCGCAGCGATTCAGCATAGGACACCTGGACGTACAGGCTGACAGCCTGGCCCAGGATCGTTAGCCCCAGGTGTGGGTAGGCTTGGCGATAGCCGCCGTGGGAGGCGCCGCGCGAGAATTCGATCACCACGGTGTGCATACTGCCGTTGTCCCGCCGGTACTTCTCATACTCCTGGGCCAGGCGGCGAATGAGCAGGTGCCAGTAATCATCAGTCAGGAAGTAGCCATCTGGTGTCGTGTACAGACGGGGACGCTGGAAGACGGTTTCCAGCAGCATATCTTCTTCGAACCATGTCCACAGCATGGGGAAGTCGTCCAGGATGTATATCGGACCGATGTGAAATTGATCGAGGCGCTCCTGATCCGGGATTTCGCGCAGGGCATGGATGATCTCGCTTTTTCCGGCAGCCGGACGGGCGTTAAGGATCAAGATTGGAAAGTGGGATTGCATTAAGTTCTCCTCGCAAATTGAAGGACAGCGGTTCCATTCTGGTGTGCTTGTCCGGAGAGGTCAAGTCCCATCGGTGAGCGCCTCTTGGGCTGCATGGTAGAATGACGACGCGGTCAGGCTTTTGCCGACGAACGATCACCAACCTCCGTACCAAAAAGGAGCCAGCCTCTGAATGAACGTCGAGGACAATTGTGTCTTTTGCGGCATCGCCCGCGGCCAGAGTGAAGCGAGTTTCATTTATCAGGATGAGCTTGTTTCCGCATTCATGGATCTTTTTCCGGTAACGCCAGGGCATATTCTGGTCATTCCCAACGAGCACTTTCAGGACTTCAGCGACGTCGAACCGGATACGGCTGGGCGCATGTTGATTCTAGGAAGGGCGCTGGGGGAAGCGCTGCGAAAGAGCGGCTTGCAGCTGGAGGGAATCAGCTACTTCCTGGCCGAGGGTGCGGCCGCGGGCCAGGCGGTGCCCCATGCACATCTGCACATCATTCCGCGCTTCCCTGGCGATGAATGCGGACTGCGGCTGCACACGGGCCTCCCCCGCAGGGCAACGCGTGACATCCTTGAGGTGCATGCACAGAGCATCCAGAATCTGCTTCCGGGCGATGTGATGTCCAGCGCCGGCCAGGCCTAGGGGGCGACATGCCGGTAGGGCGTATTTGTATTTATTGCGGTTCAAGCGACCAATCCAATTCGACCTACTTTGATGCAGCCCGAAAGATGGGAGAGGTGTTGGCTAGCCGCTCGATCACGCTTATCTACGGCGGAGGCAGGACAGGTATGATGGGCATCCTGGCCGATGCAGTGCTGGAGAATGGGGGCCAGGTGATTGGCATCATTCCAGAGTTATTCGATACTCCAGCCCTGGTGCACCGCGAGCTGACGGAGCTGCAAGTCGTCCGATCGATGCACGAGCGAAAAGCGCGCATGGCCGAGACGGCAGATGCCTTTGTCGCTCTTCCGGGTGGTTTCGGCACATTCGAGGAGTTGTTTGAGATCCTGACCTGGTCACAAATCGGGCTCCACCGCAAGCCAATCGGTATTTTGAATGTGGACAGTTACTTCGACCCCCTGCTGGCCTTGATCGATCACGCACGCTCAGAAGGCTTCATCTACAGCGAACATACCGACCTTTTGATCAATGAACATGAGCCCACTGAGCTGCTGGATCGCATTGAAGCTTACACGCTTCCCCCGGGCCTGGATAAATGGGTTCATCGGAAGGAGGGGCTATGAACGCGGCGCAGTTCTTCGACCAGTGGATTCCGGTCTGGCGTGATCTGGTGCTCGCAGTCTCGATGCTCAAGGACGAAGAGCTTAAGTTCGTTCCCAGTGAGCACTACGCCCGCAGCGTCGGGGATATCCTGCGCCACATCATCAACGTCGAACGCGGCTGGATCCATTACGTGATCCGCCGGCAGTACGAATCCTGGCCGGACGAGGATGCGCGGGCGCTTTCCAGCGTTTCGGCTTTGCGGGCGGAGATGGAGCGGGTGCACGCAGCGACGATGGATTACCTCGAATCGGTCGATGTAGACGAATTCACCCGCATCGTGCAGGTACCAGGGGACGGCACACCCAAATTGGCCTGGATCCTGTGGCACGTCTTCGAGCAGGAAATCCACCACCGCGGGGAACTATATCTCTGCTTGAGCTTGCTGGGATATGACCGGCCAAAGACAAACCGGCCGGGTTGAGTTCCAGGATGCTGCTGGCGAGATGAGAGAAATCCGATGAGCGCAGTTATCCGCATGCTCCATTTTGCCGATATCCACATCGGCATGGAAAACTACGGCAGTCTCGATCCAAACACCGGTACCTCAAGCCGGGTGTTCGATTTCCTGCAGCGTCTGGATGAAGTGATCGATTACGCTCTAGCAAACGAAGCCGACCTGGCCGTGTTTTCGGGCGATGCCTTCAAGGATCGCAATCCAGAACCCACCCAGCAGCGCGAATTTGCCCAGCGTATCAAACGCCTGGCGGACGCAGTGCCCACGCTGCTGCTGGTGGGCAACCATGATATGCCGGGCATGGCAGTGAAAGCGAACAGCCTCGACATCTTCCGTGCACTTGAAGTGCCGGGTGTTATCGTCGGCTACCGCGACGAAGGCCGTGTGATTGAAACCCGGCATGGTCCGGTCTTCCTGGCCTGGATGCCGTATCCGATGCGCAACCGGCTTATGTCCTGGAAGAAGTACCAGGGCAAATCGATCGACGAGCTCAATCAGGGACTGCGGAGCGAAGTCGCCGGACGGTTGGAACAGCTTGCGGAACAGGCACGGACGATGGATATGCCGCGCGTCCTGGCCGGTCACTTCGGGGTCGATACAGCCCGCTTCGGGTCGGAACGTTCCGTTATGCTCGGACGGGATCTACCGCTGCTGACCTCAATGGTGACCGATGAGGCCTGGGATTATGTTGCCCTCGGTCACATTCACCGGCACCAGAATTTAAATCCGGCCGGCTACCCGCCTGTCGTCTACAGCGGTTCGCTGGAACGGATCGATTTCGGCGAGGAGGCGGAAGAGAAAGGCTTCTGCTGGGTCGAATTGAAGCGTGGTGAAACAGAGTGGCGTTTTGTGCCCGTTGCCGCCCGACCGTTTATCACGTTGGATGTCGATGTGCGTGAGTCGAAGGACCCAACGGCGGATGTGCTCTCAGCCATTGCCGGGCGTGACCTGGAGGGCAGCGTCGCACGCGTGCGCATCCAGCTTACAAATGATCAAACCAGATTGTTGGACGAACGTCCAATCGAGACCGCTCTAAAGCCAACGGCAAATTTCATCATTGCCCGTGAGCTTGAGATTGAAGCCCGCAGCCGGCTTGGCGACCTGGCTCCGGAGGAGCTTACGCCATTTGAGTTAGTGGAGCGCTACTTCAAGAGCCGTGACGTCGAACCCGAAAGGCTCGCTGAGCTGATGGAAAAAGCTGGGGAGCTGCTGCATGAATGAGGCATGCAGTGAACACACCGCCTACGGGCTGTCCGGTTTCGTGATCCGCCGATGATCCCGCTCGAACTTGAACTGAAGAACTTTCTCGCCTACCAATCCCCCCCGCCGCTTAACTTCGAGGGCGTGCATGTCGCTTGCCTGGCAGGCGAAAATGGGGCAGGAAAATCATCTCTGCTGGACGCAATCACCTGGGCGCTCTGGGGGCGTGCTCGCAGCAACAGCCCCGATGACCTAATTCACCAGGGGAAGACCGAAATGCGGGTAGCGCTCACTTTTGCGCAGGGGTTGGATCGCTACCAGGTCATCCGTCAACGAAAGGCCGGCAAGCGCGGCACGTCGGTGCTTGAGTTTCAAGTCTGGTCTCCCGAAAGCGAGTCATGGCGCGGCCTGTCAGGATCGGCAATTCGGGAAACACAGCAGCGGATCGATGAACTGCTGCGCCTGGATTACGAAACCTTCACCAACTCCGCTTTCCTGGTCCAGGGCCAGGCTGATGCTTTTACGACCAAGACACCGACCCAGCGCAAGCAGGTGCTGGCAAATATTCTCGGCCTCGGGATCTGGGAAGTCTACGAAGCCCGCGCCCGGGAGCGGATCAATACGACCCAGGCTGAAATCCAGCGTCTTGAGGGGAGCCTGGAAGAGATCCAGCGTGAGCTGTCTCACCGGGGGGAATACGAAGCCGAACTGGAAGGGGCGAGCAAACTGGCCGAGCAGGTGGGGCTCAAGCTGGCCGAGGCCGAGAAGCAGTGGGCCGACCTGGAGGGAGCGCGTGCCGAAATGGTCAGCCTGCAGCGCGGGATCGATGATCTGACCCGGCGCATCAGCAACCGCCAGAACGAGCTGGCTGAGCTTTCCAAAGAACGGGCAGAGCTTCGGGCACGAGCTGACGGGAGTGCGGTCGAGGCAGCGCTGGCCGAGATTACTGAGAATCTCGAGACTCTGGCACCGCTCCAGGAGCAGTTCGACGAGCTTGGTGAGCGCAGGGCAGCGCTTTTAGAGCAAACCGCCAGCTTGCGAGGTATGAACGAGGCGCTCGGTCCGGAGACCGAACCTTTGAAGGCACGCCTGCAGACTCTGGCGCAAGCGGATCAGCCCATCTGCCCGACCTGTGCCCAACCGCTGACCGAAGGGCACCGCCATGACCTGGTCCAGGAGCTCGAGGGTGAAATTGCGATCCGCCGAGAACAGTATCGCGAAAACCGGGAGCAGATTGCCGAGCTCGAGACAGACCTAGGCCAGGTGCGCAAAGAACAGTCCGGTCTGCAGGTGCGGTTGAAAGAACGCCCAGCGCTGGAAAAGCGATTGGGGGAACTGCAGGCCGCGCGGGCGCATGTCGACCAGGCGCAAAAACAGCTGGAGGTGCTTGAAGAACGCATTCAGCGCTGGGAGGTGGAGCTTGGGGCTGATATATCCCGGCGGGAGGAACTCGAGAAGAGCATCAAAGCCAGTGAGAGCCGGGTGCAGGCCGCGGCGCTGACTGAAGCGGACCTAGAACAATTGCGGCGGGAAAAGCGAATGTCCGATGAGCGTGTGGGGGGCGCACGGCAGAAATTAGCGGCGCTGAATTCGTTCGAAAAACAGCGCACGGAACGGCAGGCAGCGCGGCAGCGCTGTGCAGTCGATCTCGGAACCTACGAAGCGCTGCGCGATGCATTCAGCAAGCGCGGTGTGCCGGCCATGATCATTGAAACGGCCGTCCCGGAGCTCGAGCGTTCGGCAAACGAGCTTCTGGCGCAGATGACGGATGGCCGGATGCACGCCCGCATCGAAACACAGCGTGAGATCAAGACCGGGGAGCTGCGCGAGGCGCTCGACATCATCATCTCCGACGAGCTAGGGAGCAGGCCATACGAAATGTACTCCGGCGGCGAGGCGTTCCGCATCGATTTTGCGATCCGGATTGCCCTCTCGCGCATGCTTGCCCGGCGGGCAGGAGCCCAACTACGCAGCCTGTTCATCGATGAGGGGTTCGGAACCCAGGACACTCGCGGCCGAGAGCATCTTGTTTCAGCCATAAACAGCATCCAGGATGACTTCGACCTGATCCTGGTTATCACGCACATCGATGAACTGAAAGAAGCTTTTCCGGCTCGCATCGAAGTCACCAAAACCAGCCAGGGTTCAACCTACCAATTTGCCTGATTGAGGCCAGGTTATACAAGACACCCCGGGCGCCGGTTTCCATCGAACCCAGACCGGCGGCCCTGTGTTTATTTCCATGAGTCCTGGCACAATCCGCTAGGGCTTTTCGGAGGGAAGATGCGAGTAATGATCGCCGGTGGGACCGGCTTTATCGGCCGATATATTAGCCGCTTTGCACTTGAGCGGGGCTGGGATGTCAACCTGTTGGTGCGCAACCCGGCCAGCCCTGCCGCACGTGCTCTGGAGGAGCGAGGTGCACACCTGGTCGCGGGTGACATCACAAAGAAGGAATCCCTGCAGGCCGCCTTTAAAACCGTACAGCCTGATGTGTATATGCATAATGCGGGCTGGTACGAGCTGGGCATCCCGCGCGGCAAGCACGAGGCAATGCGCCGAGTAAACGTCGACGGTCTCGCCAATGCATTGGCTGCGGCCGAGGAAGTGAATGTAGAGCGTGTGATTATGACCTCCAGTACGACCGCCCTCGGAGACACCGCCGGCCAGCTAGTTGAAGAGGGCTTTCAACGCACCGCGCAACCCTCGAGTTGGTACGAGCGCACGTTAATCGAGGCACGCGAGCTGGCCGACGGCTATCGAGAACGGGGTTTTCCCTTAATCCTGGGCTGTCCTGCTCAGGTCATCGGCCCAGGCGATCACTCAACCTACGGTCACTTGTTCCGGCTCTACCTGCGGCGCTTGCTCCCACCTACGGTCTGGGGGCCGGGAGGTGCCTTCTCCTTTGTTCATGTCGAAGATACGGCTCACGCGCTGCTCGGGCTGGTCGAGCATGGCTCACCGGGCGGTGAGTATTTCATTGCGGGGAGTGTGATGACCAACCGCGAGATGCTTTCGACCTGGGCTGAAGGGCTGCACCGCAGGACTCGCTTCCTGTGGCTGCCTTATCCGATTGCGCTGGCTGCTGGCCTGGCAGCGACCCCTTTACTACGCCTGTCGGGGCAGCCCGCATTCATCTCGGCCGAGGTTGTGCGTTCAAGCTGCGCCTCATTTCGCTACCGGGCGGATAAGATACAGCAGACGACCGGGGTGAAACTCAGGAGTGCAAGGCAGGCTTGGCTGGACACAATTGAGGCTGAGCGTGGTATTCTGTCGACGGGTACGCGTTAGTTCAAAGCGTCGGGAGGTCCTTCAACCGGCAGCCAGACGGCAAAGCATGAGCCCTGCCCGAGGCCGCCGCTGTAGACGTGGATATGCCCTCCATGGCGTTCGGCGATCTCATGGCAAATTGCCAGCCCGAGGCCGGTACCAGGAGCCCCCGTCTCCTGGCTCGCCGTCCCACGGAAGAACCGCTTGAAGATTTCGCTCTGTTCACCCGGCGCAATGCCCAGGCCGGTATCCTCGACTTCTGCTATGACCCACGCTGTCTGACCCTCGTGGTGGACTCGAGACCGAAGCGTGATCTGTCCGCCTTCTGGAGTGTAGTTCATGGCATTTGTCAGCAGGTTGGTGAAGACCTGGCCCAGCAAGCGTTCATCGCCGAGGATCGTTGGAACACCTTCGGCAGCCTGCAAGTTGAGCTGCAGCTCGCGTTCAGCTGCGAGCGATGACCGGTCCTGTACCAGGGCGTCAAGCAACTGATTGACATCGACCGGCCGGGCGTAGAGCGGCGAGGCACCCACATCAAGCCGCGAAAGAGAGAGCAGGTCATCGATCAGGTTTGCCAGGCGGTCGCTCTCGCGTGATAGTGTTTCCAGATAGCGTGTAACTTTTTTCTGGTCACGCACCCGTTCCAGCAAATCCAGATAGAGCCGTATATTGGTCAGCGGTGTGCGCAGTTCGTGCGAAACATCGGAGACGAACTGCGATTTCAGCCGGTCGAGCTCCTTCAATGCGCTGATGTCATGGTAGACACTGACGTAGTTGAGGACCGCATTGTCCGGCCCGACGACAGGCGTGATCGTTAATGCCGCCTCATAGGTGCTGCCGTCTTTGCGCATGTTGACGACCTCGGCCTTGAAGGTGTCGCCGGCTTCGATCGTGGCCAGCATCGATTTGTAGAAGTCATCGCTCTGTTTCCCGGTGCGCATAAAACTTGGCGTCTTGCCGAGCACTTCGCTGGAACGATAGCCGTTCAAACGCTCCCAGGCCGGATTGACGAATTGAATTAAGGCCTCGCGATCCGTTACCATCACCGCATCGCCAACGTGGGTGAGCATGGCGTCCAGCCGGTCGCGCTCCGCTTTCAGTGCCTCCTCCAGGGTGATGCGTTCAGAGATGTCCGTCACCAGCCCCGTCAGCCCTTGCGGTTGACCTGCCTCGTCCAGGATCAAGCTCACGCCAACCATGGCCGGTATTTCGTGTCCAGAACGGGAGCGGAAGGTCGTCTCGTACACATCGGCCTGTGGTAGGTCGCCGCTCAAGCGAGAGTGGAAGCGCTGCAATGTTTCCTGCAGGTGCTGCTCATCAAGGAAGCCGCTCTCCTGGAATTCTTGCCCGACAATCTCGTCCACCGGGGCCTCGGCCATGCGTGCCAGCGCCTGGTTCGCATACAGAATGATGCCTTCAGCGCTGATCTGGAATATTCCGGATTGGGCTGTCTCAACCAGCGAGCGATAGCGTGCTTCTGACAGTGCGAGTTCACGCGTGCGTTCCTCAACCTGGCGTTCAAGGCGCTGGGCTTGTGCTTCGATCTGTCCGTAGAGGTGCGCATTTTCGATCGAGACCGCCGCCTGGGCCGCAAAGGCCCGCAGGAGGTCAAGCTCGTCGGAGGTAAAAGGCCGCTCCAACCCAAGGCGCCGGACGGTCATCGCCCCCAGGGTGCGCTGGCGGATGGAGAGCGGGACGATAGCTAGGCATTCGAGCTCGTCTTCCTGGGTACCGGGGACTTGAATGCCGCGCGGATCTCGGGATGGATCGTTTATCATCAAAGATTGTCCGCTCTCGACCACGTGGCCAGTCAAACCCTGGCCGAGCGGCAGATCGAAATTCATGATCGCTCGAGCATTAGGTTCGAGGGCTACCACGCAGCGCAGGGCATTTTCGGTGTAGTCGACGAGATGGATACGGCTGCCGTCGCCGTTCAATAGGTCATTTGCCTGACGGGCAATCTCGTTCAGCACGGTCTCAGTATCAAGCGATGATGAAATCGAACGGGCGGTGTTGATCAAGGTCTGGGCTTCCTCTGCCCGCCGCTGGGCCTGGCTGAAGAGCCGGGCGTTGCGCACGGCGATTGCCGCCATGCTGGCGATGGCCTGGGCTTGTTCGATTTGTTCTGAACCAAAGTGCTGTTTGTCAGCGAAGCTGAACAGCCCGAGTCCGCCGATCGCTTCCTCCCCGATCATCAGCGGCACACCGAGGAAGGCCTGCGCCCCTGCTTCCACCCAGTCATCGAATGCGAACGGCACTTCGCTGTAGGCCGGTACGAGGATCGGCCGCTTGCTTTTAACGAGCTGCCGGGCGAAGCCGCCCTTGAATTCTGCGGCTCGATCAGCCCCGTTCGCTGGGAGTCCGATTACGCACGGGTAGCTTATCTGCTCGGGGTTGTTCTCAACCATGCCGATCGCGCCCGCATCGGCGCCAATCACTTCAAGTGCCAGGTGCACGATCGCTTCGAATACCTGGTCGGTTGCCCGCGCGCTGGCGACCTCTTCGATCACCTGGTTTCTCAAGCGCTGCAGCTGCAGCGATCGCTCAAGCTTCTGGCGTGCTCTCACCTGACCAAGGGCGATCGCGATGTGGTCGGCCAGGGCGGCGACCATCGGGGTATCTTCTACACTGAGCCAATCCGCCACCACGTTTAATGTGCCGATCACGTCGTCGCCGAGGAGCAGCGGAGCCAGGATCACATGTTCATCCCCGAGGACCTTCATCACCTGCTTCAGCAGGGGCTGCAGAGCCTGAGGCATCAATTGGGCGACAATTGCTGAGCGGTCTTCCGTGAAGAGCGGTTCGCGGCTTTTGATTACTCTGGAATAGAGGTCTACGGTGGATGGGTCGAAGCTGTATCCGGCTGGAGATAAGCCGGTGATGCGGTGCAGCGACTTGATGATGGGCGGAGGCAGTGAGGGAGTGCTGACCTCGAGCTGGCCGTTCTCATCAAGCAGGGCAACTGTACCGCGCAGTTTGAGGCGGGTCAGTTCCTCGGAAACGGCGCGAATCACGTCCCCTTCGCCTGAGGTCGCCTGGCGGGCGACGCCGGCCGCAGCGCGCAGGGCAGAGACCCAGATGGTCTCGTGGACCTCCTCCGGTTTCCTGTGCTCGGTCAACGCTCTATTCCCAGCCCTCTCCTCGCAACTATATCATGCGTTCAACGGTTGGGTCCTGCGATCCGGTCGCGATCAGGGATCACTGTCCAACCACTTGACGATCGTTGCTTCTCCCTGACCCACTCCGACGCACAACGTCGCCAGGCCGTAATAGGGACGGCTGGTGCCTGGCGCTCTCCGCCCCATTTCGTGCAGCAGCGTGACCATGATCCGTGCGCCTGATGCCCCGAGTGGATGCCCGAGCGCGATCGCCCCGCCGTTGACGTTGGTGATCGAGTGTTGCAGCCCGAGCTCTTGCATTACGGCCAGCGCCTGGACGGCAAAGGCTTCGTTCAATTCAACCAGCCCCAGGTCCGAGATCGACAATCCAGCCCGATCGAGCGCTTTACGCGTGGCCGGGATCGGGCCTAGGCCCATTGTGCGCGGCTCGACTCCCGCTGCAGCGCTCGACACGACCCTCGCAAGCGGGCGCAGCCCAAGGTCCTTTGCCCGGGTATCTGACATGAGCACGAGAGCGGCCGCCCCATCATTAATGCCGGAGGCATTGCCGGCGGTGACGGCACCGTTTTCCCGGAAAGCGGGCTTTAACCGCGCCAACGCTTCTGGGGTAGTGTCGCGCCGGGGGCGCTCGTCGGTTTCGAAGATGAGCGGGTCGCCTTTGCGCTGCGGGATGGTGACAGGCACGATTTCCTCGGCGAACTTTCCGCTGTCGATGGCCTCGATCGCACGGCGATGGCTTTCGTAAGCGAACGCATCCTGCTCCTGGCGTGAGATTTCGGGATGGATTTCGTAAATATTCTCGGCCGTCTCGCCCATCGCATCATTGCCATAGGCAGCTTTTAAGTCCGGGTTGGGGAAGCGCCACCCAAGAGTAGAATCCCACATTGTGAGGTTGCCCCACGGATAACCGCTCCCGGCTTTGGCGACGGCGTAGGGAGCGCGTGACATGCTTTCTACACCGCCAGCAACGAAAACATCCCCCTCGCCAACCCGGATGGCCCGGTAGGCGGCGTTGATCGCTTGCAGGCCTGAGGCGCACAAGCGGTTGAAGGTGACAGCCGCTACCTCGACCGGAAGGCCTGCCAGGAGCGAGGCCATTCGGGCAACATTGCGGTTATCCTCGCCGGCCTGGTTTGCGCACCCCATGTAGACCTCTTCGATTGAGGCCGGATCGATCCCTGCCCGTTCGACCGCCTCGCAAATCACCAGTGCGGCCAGGTCGTCCGGCCGCACTGCGGCCAATCCACCACCGTGGGCGCCGATTGCGGTCCGGACTGCGGAAACGATGACAGCTTCGGGCATGCGCGCCTCCATCTAAGTTGGACGTCTACGAGCGATTGTACTCCAGCTTAGTGAAGGGTTTAAAAGGGTTGACAGGCGGAGAACAATATGCTAGAGTACTCTATGAAACAGAGTACTCTGGAGGTTGAGAAATGGACCCACTACAGGCATCACAATCGCTGGAGCTAATCAATGAAGCCGGAAGGGCTACCCGCAGGGCGATGGCCCGCGCCGGGGCTGGGTACCAGTTTATTATCTGGGGAATCGTCTGGCTCTTTGGTTACCTTGGCACTCAAGTTCTAAAGGGCCCGGCTTCCGGTTACCTATGGCTCGCGCTCGATTCCTTCGGCGTGCTGGCAAGCGCATACGCGGTTGTGCGCCTGAGCCGGCGTGTACGCTCGCCCGACGCCTGGAAGTTTGGCATCTTCTGGATGCTGCTGCTAGCCTTCGGCGGCCTGATGATGTGGACGATGTGGCCGTTAACAGACGAACAATACCTGCTCTTCGTAACGCTTCTTATTTCGATGGGCTACGCACTCTTCGGTCTATGGGCTAGTACACCACTGTTGATTGTCGGCGTCGCAATTGGCATTCTCGCCGTCCTGGGCTGGCAGTTTCTCCCGGCCTATCTCGGTTACTGGCTAGCTTTTACCGGAGGGGGCGGCTTGATTGGCGCAGGGCTGTATATCCTGCGTGCGTGGCAGTGACCGATGACTGAATTTGACCCTGTTATCCACCAGCCTGTCCGGCTACGGATCATGGCCTCGCTGGCTGCCTTGGGCAAAGGCGAATCGATGGATTTCACATTCTTGCGCGATACGCTCGATTTGACCGACGGCAACCTGGGCGCCCACCTTCGCAGGCTGGAAGAAGCTGGGTACGTGCACCTGGAAAAGACCTTCGTCGATCGCAAACCGAGAACCTATGTGGAGCTGACGGCATCCGGACAGCGGGCATTCGACGAACATGTTCGAGCGCTGAGGGAGATTCTCAACAGCACCGAGTAAGACTGGAGAATCGGCGCGCAGGAGGTTTTGATGACAGCCATCGTTCGGGTTGAAGATTTGAAAAAGAAGTACGGCGAGCTGGAAGCAGTTAAAGGCCTTTCGTTCGAGGTTGAGCAGGGCGAGATTTTTGGCATGGTCGGTCCTAATGGGGCAGGAAAGACGACAACGATTGAGTGCCTGGAGGGTCTGCGAAGCCCAGACAGCGGTCAGTTGTCCGTGTTCGGCCTCGATCCATGGCGTGATCGATCGCGTTTTGTGGAGAAAATCGGGGTTCAACTGCAGGAGTCGACCCTTCCGCCCAGGCTGCGGGTGAGTGAGGCACTTTCTCTCTTTGCTGCGCTTTACCCAGACCCCGCTCCAGGCGAGGAATTGCTTGAACGGATGGGTTTAAGCGAGAAGCGAAATGTGGCAATCGCGAAACTGTCCGGCGGCCAGAGACAGCGGCTTCATATTGCACTAGCGCTCATCAACCGGCCAGAGCTTGTTTTCCTCGACGAGCTTACCACGGGCCTCGATCCTCAAGCCCGCCGGTCGATGTGGGATCTTGTGCGGGAGATACGCCAGGACGGTTGTACGGTATTTCTGACGACTCATTTCATGGAGGAGGCTGAACGGCTCTGCGACCGGGTAGCCATTCTAGATGAAGGCCAACTGATTGCTTTAGATTCACCGCAGGCGATGATCAGATCGCTCGAACGCAAGAAATGCGTCGTATTTGAGCTCCTTAACGGAAATGCCAAGCAGCAGTTGGCCGCGATCCCAGAAGTGACCGGGGTGGAGATCAACGGCGAGCGGGTAAGTGTAGAGGGTTTCGGCGAACGCTTCATCAGCAGCGTTGTCGCTTCGCTCGAAAACGGTGGAGCCGAATTCCGTGATTTGAGAACTGAGCAGCCCTCATTGGAGGACGTGTTCCTTCAGTTGACCGGGCGAAAGATGAGGGAATAGTCATGCGCGGTTTGAAGCAATTAGCTCTGATCACATTCAAACTATACCTCCGAGAGCCGGTGGCGGCTTTCTTCACCCTCGCTTTCCCGACTATGCTGGTGCTGTTATTCGGGTCGATTTATGGCAATGAGCCGGCTGCGATCTTCGGCGGCCGTGGCAGTATGGACGTTTCGCTGCCAGCTTACAGCGGCTTGATTGTCGGGACGATTGGCTTGATGTCCGTTCCGATCACGACTGCTGGGTACCGTGAGCAAGGCATCCTGCGGCGCTTTCGCGTGACACCGCTAAAACCATGGACCTACATCCTGGCGGATCAATGCACCAATCTCTTGATGACGCTGATGGGGATGGCGCTGGTGAGCGGTGTGGCATGGCTGCTCTATCACGTTCAATTCGAAGGCCAAATTTGGGCCGTTCTCCTGGCCGTCGTACTCGGCACACTGGCCATGAGTGCGCTTGGCTACATCATCGCCAGCGTGGCGAAAGGAGCCCGCATGGCACAGGTCGTGAGTATGGTGATCTTCTATCCCATGCTCTTCCTTTCTGGAGCTGGAATGCCAATCGAGATTCTGCCGGACTCGATCCGCCGAGTTTCAGATTTCTTGCCGCTTACCTATGTCGTCCGTTTGATGCGTGGTCTGTGGTTCGGAGATGCATTCAGCGCCCACTGGATAGAGGTCGGTATCTTAGCTGGCATCACTGTCGCTGGAGGGTTGCTGGCGGCCCGGCTTTTCCGGTGGGAGTAATGAACTGAGAGAGGTTGGGTGCAGCACAGCCGGGGCGGCAATCTGGTCGGGATCGCTGTTGAATTTCTGAGGATTCGCGGAGAAGCGATCTATCGATGGCGGGCCACGATACGGCCCGCAATTTTTGATTTTTTTCATCATCCCGTTGAGAATCCTGTACAACGTTCGTTGAAGGGGTTAGACTCAAATTCAGACGTAATTGGTGAGGGATACCTATGTCATTGATAGCGAACTGGAAGGAAGTACTTGATACCGCCAATCTGTCTCCTGACAAGGAGATGGATACGGTCAGCAAATGGCTGATCATCACCCGTGCAGCGGTCTTCTCGATGACGGCCACTTCGGGCTTGATCGGCGGGCTGCTGGCTGCGGCGTTGGCCGCGAAACCGAATTACCTTCATTTCGGATTGGCGCTGATTGGCCTGGTCCTGGCCCATGCCGCCAACAACATGATCAATGACTATTTCGATTTGCAGGGCGGTGTTGACGATGATGAGTACACGCGCGCTCTGTACGCACCCCACCCGGTGCTTTCCGGGCTGCTGACGAAGCGCCAGCTGCTGACGGCGATCGCGATCGTCAATGTGATCGATGCCCTGATCATGGCCTACTTCGTCATTAACGTGGGCTGGCTGACGCTGGCCTTCGCGCTGACCGGGCTGTTCATCAGCGTTTTCTACGTCGCTCCACCTCTGAAGCTCAAGCATCATGGCTTGGGAGAGCCGAGCGTGTTCCTTGTCTGGGGTCCGCTGATGATCGGTGGGACCTACTATGTCACCGCGGGTCAGCTGCCGCCGGCGGGTGTATGGCTGGCTTGTGTTCCCTATGCACTTGTGGTGACGACGGTCTTGATCGGTAAGCACATCGACAAACTAGAAGTCGATAAGGCGAAGGGCATCCACACCCTGCCGGTGATGATCGGGGAGCGGCCTTCCCTGATCTTGAACCAGGCGCTGATGATCGCTTACTACTTGGTTGTGCTGGCGCTGGTCCTGACCGGCACGCTCGGCGTCTGGGTGCTGCTCATCGTCCTGGCCCTGCCCCGCCTGCGGGAGGTGCTCAAAATTTATAACGAACCCAAGCCAAGCGAACGGCCGGAAAATTACCCCGTCTGGCCGCTGTGGTTCGTCTCGGCCGCGTTCTATCACAACAAACTCGCCGGCGGGATGTTCGTGCTGGGCTTGATCCTGAATTTGATCCCGGCAATCAGCTTTACGATTGGCGGCTGAAGACTGGTTGAAGAAAAAGCGGGGCGGCTGATCAGCCGCCCCGCTTTTGATACCTCATGGGCAGGGGCACACGGCCGTGTGCCCCTGCGGATTCCACCCGGCATGACGCCTTACTTCTGGCTCATCAATAACTTGACATACTGTGCCCGTTCGAATCCGAATGGATCCTCAATCTTCTTCTGGCTCATCTTGCCGCGTACCTCTTGCAGGTTCTCGTAGCCGTGTTCGTCCATCCAGCCCTCAAGCTCGCGTAGCATCGTGGAGAGATAGGGGATGCCGTTTTCGAGCAGGGCTGAAGCGATCTGCACGATCTGGGCTCCGGCCAGGAAGGCTTTCGCCGCATCGGTCCCGGAGTGCACGCCGGTGTTAAGCGCTAGGTCGGCCTTCACTCGCCCGTAAAGCAGCGCCACCCAGCGCAGCGGGAGCTTAAGCTCCTCCGGCGAGCTGTAAACCATCTCCTGCTTCAAACTCTCCGTGCCCGGATCGATGTCGGGCTGCAGGAAGCGGTTGAAGAGCACCAGCCCTTTCACGCCGCGCTTATCGAGCTCGGCCGCGACGTTTGCGACCGAGGTGTAGAAGGGGCTCATTTTGACCGAGACCGGAATCTTCACTTCACCCACGACCGATTCGACAATCTTAAAAAGTGTCTTCTCGAGCTGTGCACCGCTGACTTCCGGATCAGCGGCAACCGCGTAAATATTTAATTCGAGCCCGTCCACGCCGGTCGATTCGAGCTGCTTGGCATACTTGGTCCAGGCACCAGGTGAGACCGCATTCAGGCTGGCGACAAGGGGCAGTTTTGTCCCGGCGCGCGTCTTCTCAATCCACATCAGGTGTTCATCGGCTCCGCCATGCTCGATGTTCGGAAAGTACGTTGTCGCCTCAGCGAAACTTTCGGAACCGACCGAGAGCGACTCCTCCAGCCGAAGCGCATCGAGCTGGATCTGCTCCTCGAAGAGCGAGCGGATGACGAGCAGGCCGGCGCCAGCTTGCTCGGCGGATTGGATGCGTTCCAGAAAGCTCGAAATCGAACTGGCGGCGACGACCAGCGGTGTCTCAAGCTCGATGCCCATGTAAGTTGTTTTAAGTGATGCCATGCTGCCTCCCGGGGAACATTGCTAGCTTTTAAGGATGGTTTAAAAGGGCACCCTGGAATAGTGACAAGTATCCTCCAGTTTAGGGTGCCCTAGTACACTATTGACTGCCCCTAAAGCTGAATAGACTTGATGGGAATTGCCCAAAGGATACCCCTTTAATATACCCCCGCGACACCTAAAACGCGTCGGCTGAAAGGAGCTTTTCATGGCGAAGAAGAAAGTTAAGCGCGAGCTGGTACCGTACGATGGTAACAGTGCTGCCGCGCATGTCGCCTATGCAACCAACGAAGTGATCGCGATTTACCCGATTACACCTTCATCTCCCATGGGTGAGATCGCGGACGAAAAAGCCGCCAACGGCGAGCCGAACATCTGGGGCATGGTTCCAAACGTGACCGAGATGCAGGCAGAAGGCGGAGCGGCCGGCGCCGTCCATGGTGCGCTGACAACCGGTGCGCTGACTACGACCTTCACCGCCTCCCAGGGCTTGCTGCTGATGATCCCGAACATGTTCAAGATCGCCGGCGAGTTAACGTCGGCGGTGTTCCACATTGCGGCCCGCTCGATCGCTGCTCAGGCCCTCTCGATCTTCGGGGATCACTCGGACGTGATGGCCGCCCGCACTACCGGCTGGGGGATGTTGGCCTCCAACAACCCGCAGGAAGTGATGGACATGGCGCTGATCGCCCAGGCCAGCACGTTGAAAGCGCGGCTCCCATTCCTGCACTTTTTCGACGGTTTCCGGACGTCCCACGAAATTCAGATGATCGAAGAATTGACCCAAGATGATATGCGGGCCATGATCGATGATGATGACGTCATCGCCCACCGCCTGCGCGGCCTCTCACCTGACCGGCCGGCTGTGCGTGGTACGGCGCAGAACCCGGATGTCTTCTTTGCCGCCCGTGAAACCGTTAACCCATATTATGAGAAAGCACCGGCTATCGTCCAGGATGCTATGGATCGCTTTGCCAAGGTGGTCGGTCGGAAGTATCACCTGTTCGACTACGTGGGTGCTCCGGATGCTGAGCGAGTTGTTATCCTGATGGGGTCGGGCGCAGACACGGTGCATGAGGTCGTGGACCACCTGTCGGCTCAGGGCGAGAAAGTGGGCATGATCAAAGTTCGCCTGTACCGCCCATTTGATGGAAGTGCGCTGATTGCAGCCCTCCCGGCAAGCGTGCGCAAGATCGCCGTTCTCGACCGAACAAAAGAGCCGGGGGCTTCTGGAGAACCACTGTATCTCGACGTTCAAAATGCGATCGCCGAAGCCGTGTCAAGCGGGAAATTGGCTGTAAAGGATATGCCGGTCGTCGTCGGCGGGCGCTACGGCCTGGGTTCGAGCGAATTCAACCCGGGCATGGTGAGGTCGGTTTACGACAACCTGGCCGAGAAACAGCCCCGCAACCACTTCACGGTTGGAATCCACGATGACCTGGCAGGCACCAACCTGCCCTGGGATGACGACTACGAGTCCCAACCTGAGGGTGTCCACCGGGCGATGTTCTATGGTCTCGGAGGTGATGGGACGGTCGGTGCGAACAAGAATTCGATTAAGATCGTCGGCAAGGCGACCGATTTCTACGCTCAAGGGTATTTCCAGTACGACTCGAAGAAATCGGGCCAGATGACAATTTCGCACCTGCGGTTCAGCCCCAATCCCATCCGCAGCAGCTACCTGCTCAAGCGGGCGGAGTTCCTGGCCTGCCACGCCTTCCCGTTCCTCGAGCGCTACGACATCATCAGCCACCTGAAGCAAGGTGGGACCTTCCTGCTCAACAGCCCCTATCCACCAGAAGAAATCTGGGAGCAGCTCCCCTTCGAGGTGCAGCAGGGCTTGATCGAAAAGCAGGCTGAGTTCTATGTGCTCGACGCCTATTCCCTGGCCCGCTCGCTGGGCCTGGGTGGACGCATCAACATCATCATGCAGGCCGCGTTCTTCGCCATCTCCGGCGTGCTGCCGAAGGAAGAAGCGATGAAGATGGTATCGCTTGCGGTGGAAGACACCTACGGCGACAAGGGCCAGTCTGTGGTCGATATGAACATCAAGGCCGCGGATCTGGCGGTGGAGCGCATCCACCGCATCGAACTGCCGGCCAAGCCAAGCTCTGATCTTCACATGCGGCTGCCCGTACCGGCAGATGCGCCGGAATTCGTGCAACAGGTTACCGGGATGATGATCGCCGGCAAGGGCGGGCAGATTCCGGTCTCATACCTGCCGAACGACGGAACATACCCGGTTGGTACGACTCACTACGAGAAACGAAACATCGCGCTCGAGATCCCGGTCTGGGATCCTGAGGTCTGCATCCAGTGCAACCAGTGCGCCTTCGTCTGCCCGCACGCGACGATCCGGCCCAAAATCTACTCGGCTGAATTCGCCAGCGGCGATGCACCGGCTGGATGGCAAGCGGTGCCGGCCAAGGGCCGCGGCATGGATGGCATGCTCTACACACTGCAGGTCGCCCCGGAGGACTGCACCGGCTGCGGGACCTGTGTTTACATATGTCCGGCCTTCGCCAAGGATGAGAAAGGCAACAAGACCGAACGCAGGGCGATCAATATGGAAGCGCAAACACCGCTGCGCGAACAGGAAGTCGCCAAGTGGGAGTACTTCCTCTCGATCCCCGATACCGATCCGGAGCTGGTAAACCGCTTCACAACCAAGGGTTCACAGCTCATCCGGCCGCTGTTCGAGTTCTCCGGAGCATGCGCCGGCTGCGGCGAGACGCCCTACGTCAAGCTGCTCACCCAGCTCTACGGCGACCGGCTGCTGATTGCAAATGCCACCGGGTGTTCCTCGATCTACGGCGGCAACCTGCCCACCACACCCTATGCCCCCCGCCCGGATGGGCGCGGGCCGGCGTGGTCGAATTCGCTCTTCGAGGATAACGCCGAGTTCGGCATGGGCATGCGGTTGACCGTGGACAAGCTATCGATCAATGCCCGCCAACAGCTGACCGGGTTGAAGCTGAACGGAAAAAGCGCACTGGCGAAGGAAATCCTGGGCGCAAGCCTGGATACGCCGGAAGCGATCGAAGCCCAGCGAACACGGGTTGAGGAATTGAAAGCCTACCTCGCAGAAAGCACGGATCCGGCCGCGGCTCAGATGGTGAGCCTGGCGGATTTCCTGGTGCCGAAATCAGTCTGGATCGTGGGCGGGGATGGCTGGGCGTACGACATCGGCTACGGTGGCCTGGATCACGTCCTGGCTTCTGGGCGCAACGTCAACGTGCTCGTGCTCGACACCGGGGTTTACTCCAACACCGGCGGGCAGGCCTCGAAGGCGACCCCGCGCGCCGCTGTGGCGAAGTTTGCTGCAGCTGGAAAGAACATGCCGAAGAAGGATCTCGGGTCGATCGCCATGTCGTATGGCAACATCTACGTCGCCCAGGTGGCCTATGGAGCGAATATGACCCAGCTGGTGAAGGCCCTCCAGGAGGCCGAAGCTTACGAGGGTCCATCGCTGATCATCGCCTACAGCCACTGTATAGCGCATGGGATCGACATGACCACCGCAACCGATCTGCACAAGGATGCCGAGCAATGCGGTTTCTGGCCGCTCTTCCGCTTCGACCCACGCCTGTCGCTGGAGGGAAAGAACCCGCTGCAGCTCGATTCCCGCCCGCCGACGGAGGACGTAAGCGAGTTTGCTTACAAGCAGAACCGCTTCCGTTCGCTGCGGGCATCGGATCCGGACCGGGCCGAGATGCTGCTGGAAGCCCTGCGCAGCGATGTCATCGCCCGCTGGAAGTTCTATGAACAGATGGCGAACCTGGATCTGTAAGTTTCAAATCAGGTATGGAAATTTCCGCAGGGGCACGGCGTAGCCGTGCCCCTGGATCGTTAACTGGAGAAGGAGCTCGTCGCAACCGGCAGGTTGAATTCCTCCTGCACCTGTCCTTCCACTATTGCCTCCAGGCGTGCAACCCGGCTGTTGGTACAGGAAAGATCGGCAAGGCACATGCGCTCGATTGCGGCCGCTGGAAAGATACGTTCGATGTCTTCGGCCATCAGGCTCCCATCGCGCGGCTGAGCGAATCCGGTGGCCATGTAGGTTGGTTTGCTTACACCTGGTAGGGAATCTTGCTCGTTCGAAAAGAGGTACACCATCAACGGGCCGCTGAAACCAGCCCCGACCTGCAGAATGCCCCGATCCGGGAAGAACTCCTCGCACAGCACCCAGACCCAGGCCTTGACCGCGTTGCCGACCTGCTCGACCTCCAGCGTTTCGCTGGCGCAGTAGACCTGTCCACCCTGGACCGGTTCAACCAGGAAGGCCGCCAGGTAGCCATCCACTGCTTTGGTCAGATCACGATCCAACCCTGGCCACTCTGCGGGAAGCGTGCCGCAGGCGGCCGAGCCGGCGGTGAGCAGAAGCAGAGCCGCAGGTACGACCCAACGGACTTTGAGGTTCTTCCGCAAACAGGAAGTCCGTCGCACCAGCACGCTTCCTATTCCCCGGACGCGATATTCGGTCCGATGATCTTGTGGAAGGTGGGCGGAAAGCGCGTTGGCCGGCCGCTCTCGAGGTCGATCAACGCCCACAGGGTGGCCACCTGGGCCAGCAGATCGCCGTCGGCGGCGCGGTGCAGCGCGTAGTAGCGCGTGGCAGAGGTGTGGCGCACGTTGAAGAGCCATGTGCGAATCTCAAGCTGATCCTCGAGTAGAACAGGTTGGAGATACTGGATGTGGTGTTTGCGAGCGACGAAAGCCAGGCCTTGGCCCCACTGCTCAAACGACCAACCGAAATGACCCGCCAGCTGAACGGCGCAGTCCTCGACGTAGGAGAGGTAGGCTGCGTTGTTCAGGTGCTGCATTTCATCGATGTCGCGCCACTCGACATGCCGCGCCAGCTGGAACACGTCGGCCGGTGGTGGTGGAACTTCTGGAAAGGGTGTGCGGGTGTAGCTGGGCGCCCGCTCGCTTCCCGGAAAATACGCCGCATGGATGTTAAGTGGGATCACCGTCGGCCGGTTGGTTTCACGGTTGAGAAAGACCCAATCCGTCCAGGCCTGTGCGACAGTTTCGTCCGAAGTAGGCCGGGTGAAGGTATATCGACGCCGGGCCATGGTGCGGCGAAAACCCTCGTTCCAGGTTGTTACGGCGATCGTTTCCTCCGCTTTTAGCGGGAGGTGGTACTCGATCCCGGTTTCCCGGATGAGCCAGAAATGCCCCATCGCCTCATACTCGGCCTGGCCGAGACCGGCATCGGCCGAGGCGCGAAAGGCCGCCTCCTGCATGTAGCGCAGGTAGACGGCGTTGTTTAAATGGCCGTAGGCATCGCATTCGTCATGCCGGACAGTGAAATGTGTGGTGAAAGTATGTGGCATGGTCCTTCCCGGCTGTATGCTTGGTTTAGGTGTTCGGAGGAACAGTGCCCGTGGTCAAAGGCTTCACTCTGTTAAAGCGCGCCTTGCTCCCGGTACCAAGTATAAGTTTCTTCGGCCGCCTGGTGAAAGTCCCGGCTGGGATGAAAGCCGAGTTCATCGACCGCCTTGCTGGTGCCGTACCACAGATAGTAGCGGCTCATGCGCAGCTGGTTCCCATTGAGCGGCAGAGGCAGGATGTTTGAGAGCAAGTCGACCGCCGCCGCCGCAGGTGAAACGAGCACAGTTGGCAGGTGCAGCCAGGGTTTCCGTCGGCCGGCGATCTCCGTCAACCCGTTGAATATCTGCTCCCAGGTGAAATTCTCGCCGGCTAGCAGGTAGCGCTGCCCGCTGCGCCCGGAGCGCAGGGCGGCGAGATGCCCGTCGGCGACATCGTCGATATGGATGATATTCGTCCCGCCATCGACCCATAGGAAGGCCTGCCCGCGTGCGGCGGCGATCACCAGCGAGCCGCTGATCTGGTTCAGGTCGCCTGGGCCGAGCACGATGCTCGGGTTGACGACTACGACCTCCAATCCATGCTCGGCAAATTCCAACGCCGCCAATTCAGACTGGCGTTTTGCGTAGCCGTACGGAAAGCGTTTCGGTGGAAGGTTGAATTCATGGTTCTCGTCGAGCAGCTCGCCGTCATCTGGCACACCGAGAGCGGAAGAGGAACTGGTCAGCACGACCTTTTCCACACCAGCATTCGCGGCTGCCTGGAGCACATTGCGTGTGCCGGCGATGGCCGCATCGATCACATGCTCTGGATGGCGCCAGTAGTCAGATTGAGCTGCGGTGTGAAAAACCCAGCGCACGCCGTGAAGCGCCGGGTTCAGCGTATCTGGCTGGAGAATATCACCCTGGTGGAGCTCGACCTTCAGGCCATTCAGTGCTTGCAGCGAAGATTGCGGGCGGTGCAGCGCTCGAACGGCGATCCCCTCCGCGAGCAGCCTGCGGCAGACGGCCGAGCCGAGAAAGCCCGTGCCGCCGGTGACCAGAGCCAGGTCAGTCAATCAGGTTCAGCTCCCGTCCCACCTCGCCGAAGATGTTCAGCGCCTGGTCGATCTGTTCATCGGTGTGCGTGGCCATATAGCTCGTGCGCAGCAGGCAGCGTCCTTCCGGGACACCGGGTGGGACGAAGGCGTTGGTGTAGACGCCGGCGTCGTAAAGCCCTTTCCACGCGCCCAGCGCCGGCTCCATCTCGCCAATGATGACCGGGATGATGGGCGACACGCTGTCGCCGGTGTCGAATCCCATGTCCTTCAAGCCCGACCGCATTCGTTCGGTCACTTCCCACAGGCGGTCGACGCGCTCGGGTTCATTCTCCATGATGTCAAGTGCGGCTAGCGCCGCGGCGACGTTGGAGGCCGGCATGGCGGCGCTGAAGATGAAGGCCCGGGCGTTGTGCTGGATGTAGTGGATGATGTTCTCGTCACCGGCGATAAACCCGCCCAGCGAGGCGAAGGACTTGCTGAAAGTGCCCATGATCAAATCGACGCCTTCCGTGACGCCGAAGTGAGCGGAGGTGCCGCGCCCGCGCGCCATCACGCCCAGACCGTGCGCGTCGTCGACCATCAGGCGCGCCCCGTGCCGGCGGCAGACTTCGATCATCTCCGGCAGCGGCGCCAGATCGCCGCCCGTGCTGTATAAGCCATCGACGACGACCAGCGCGCCGCTGTCCTCATCCACGCCTTCCAGCACACGCTCGAGGTGCTGCATGTCGTTGTGCGCAAAGCGGCGCAGATCGCCCATGGCGAGCATCGCGCCGTCGATGATGCTGGCGTGGTCTTCCTTGTCGGTGACGACCACGTCGCCGCGCCCGACCAGGCAGGAGATCGTACCCAGGTTGACCTGGAAACCGGTGCTGAAGACGAGCGCCGCTTCCTTGCCGACGTAATTCGCCAGCCGGCGCTCGAGTTCGAGGTGCAGCTCGAGCGTGCCGTTCTGCAGGCGCGAGCCGGTGCAGCTTGTACCGTACTTCTTCGTCGCCTCGATCGCCGCTTCGCGCACGCGCGGATCGGTGGTCAGACCGAGGTAGTTGTTGGAGCCGAGCATGAGCACGCGGTGGCCATCGATCACGGCCTCCGTACCTTCGCTGTTTTCAAGGGGAAGAAAGTATGGATAAAGACCGGAGGCAATTGCCATGCGGGCAATGACGTAGCTTTCGCACTTCTCGAAAATATCCATCTGCGCACATCCTTTCGATTCGACCTGCTGCCCGTGATAACACCCGACGCTGGTGGTCGAGGTGCGAAAGGCGCTGAATGAGGTTGACGGTTTGCGAGTTATCAGGCCGGTATCAACGATGAATTTTAGCAGGATAAATGCAGCGTGCTCGAATGTCAAACCAGACTTTGCCCGGAAGCCTGGTGTTTGCTCTGCTTGACTCGCCTCGTCGGGGCGCTATAATGCCTTAACCACATCGGGTGCTTGCACCCAGGAAAGACTAGCGCGAAGAGCAGTAGCTTCAGGACGGCAGCCCAGAGAGCTGCCGGACGGTGGGAAGGCAGCGTGCTGTCCGGAGCGAATCCACTTCGCCGGCTGGGAACAGCCAGTCGCCCCTGCAGGGGCAGAGCGATCTGCCGTAAGGGTGGCCGGGAAGGCCCGTTATCGCCGAAGAGGCCGCTTATGCGGCGAATGCAGGTGGCACCACGAGCACGCCTCCTCGTCCTGCGATGAGGAGGCTTTTCTTATTCCAGGCAAGCCGGGAGGTTCAGCATGATAGATATCCGCATCATTCGCGAGCATCCGGATCAGGTCAAAGAGGCGATGGCCGCCCTCCAGGCCGAGGCGCCGATCGATGAAATCCTTGCGTACGACGTCCGCCGGAGAGAGATCCTGCAGGAGCTGGAGGACCTGCGCCACGAGCGCAACGTCACCTCGAAGGAGATCGGCTCGCTCAAGGATGAGGGGAAACGCGCGGCGCTGATCGAGCAGATGGGCGATGTGAACCAGCGCATCAAGGACTTGGAGGAGACGCTGCGCGGGGTCGATGGGCAGCTCGAACAGGCGATGTACCTGGTGCCCAACCTGCCGCATGCGAGCGTCCCGGTCGGCGCCGACGAAAGTGAAAACGTCGTCGTACGCCAGGAGGGCGAGCCCCGCACAGAGGCTGAATTTGGCTTTCAACCCCTGCCGCACTGGGACCTGGGACCGGCGCTGGGCATCATCGATTTCGAGCGCGGCGTGAAGCTCTCCGGCAGCCGGTTCTATGTCATGTTCGGCCCCGGCGCGCGGCTGGAACGAGCGCTGATCAACTGGATGCTCGACCTGCACACCGGGCAGCACGGCTACACCGAGGTCTATCCCCCGGCCATGGTGCGGGAAGAGTGCATGTGGGGCGCCGGCCAGCTGCCGAAGTTCCGCGACAACATCTACCATGATGCGGAGGAGGATCTGTGGTGGATCGGCACGGCCGAGATTCCGCTCACTAACCTGCATCGGGACGAAATCCTTGAGCTCGAAGACCTGCCCCGTAAGTACGTGGCCTACACACCCTGTTTCCGGCGTGAGAAGTTCTCCGCCGGACGTGACGTGCGCGGCATCAAGCGTGGCCACCAGTTCGATAAGGTCGAAATGTATCACTTCACCACGCCCGAGGGCTCGTACGACGAATTGGAGCAGCTGGTTTCAAACGCCGAGGACGTATGCCGGGCGCTCGAGATTCCACACCGGGTGATCCAGATGGTCACCGGCGACCTGGGTTTTGTCGCGGCCAAGAAGTACGACATCGAGATGTGGGCGCCGGGCAGCGGCGAATGGCTCGAGGTCAGTTCGTGCAGCAATTGTGAGACCTTCCAGGCCCGCCGGGCGAACGTCCGCTACCGTCCGGAACCAGACGCCCGGCCAGATTTCGTGCACACATTGAACGGGTCCGGGCTGGCGCTGCCGCGTACCGTGATCGCGGTGCTCGAAAATTACCAGCAGGCCGATGGCAGCGTGGTCATCCCCGACGTCCTGCGCCCGTATATGGGTGGGCTGGAGCGTATCCCTTCAGGATCGGAGCAATGAGAGAGGTTCTTATCTCGATCCTGGCTGGCTTGTTAATGCTGGTCGGCCTGCTGGGGACCGTGCTTCCGGTGCTGCCGGATCTGCCGCTGGTCTGGGTGGCGGCGTTGGGCTACGGATTGCTCATTGGCTGGGGAAACCACGGCACCTTACTGTTCGCCTTCATTTCGTTGCTGGGTGTGATTGGCATCCTGTCCGAACTGTGGGTCAGCGGCGCCGGCGCCCGGCGCGGCGGTGCATCGTTCCTGAGCACGCTGGGCGGCATCGGCCTGGGCCTGGCAGGGCTGCTCGTCGCCGGTCCGGTTGGGCTGGTTGTGGGGATGCTGGCCGGCACGTTCGTTCTTGAGTATGTGCGCCACCAGGATGTCGACCTGGCGCTGCGCGCCACGCTTGGCATCGGCCTGGGCTACGGCGTCTCGATCGTGGTGAAGTTTATGCTCGGGCTGGCGATGATTGCGCTGTGGGGAATCTGGTTGTTTACGGGGTAGGGGATGATGTCAGGGTTGGTAGAAGACCATCCCGACACCGAGCCGCTGCAGACCGAGTTCCGCCCAATGTACGACCAGCGCTGAGCTGTCCTCGAGTGCTGCAAAGAGCGGGGCGATAACCGCCGTGTCGTCGATCGCCGCCAGTGCCCGGGCAGCTTCGATGCGCACGGCGGGATTTGTGTCACGCAGTGCTTCTGTCAGCGGCGAGATGGCGTGCTTCCCGAGCGCGGCCAGCGCATCCCCGGCCAGCCTGGCCAGCAGGCGGTCATCGTCGGCGAGGGCGGCGATCAGGGCCGGGATGGCGGGCGGGGCAGGCTGCTTGCGTAAAGCAAAGGCCGCACACTGCCGGACGCTGATGTCTTCGTCTTCAAGGGAACGTGTGATCGAGGCGCGCGCCTCGGCGTGGTCGATCTGGGCCAGCGCGGCTGTCGCCCACCAGCGCTGATCCGTATCCGTTGAAGAAAGTTGGGCGATCAGCGCGGGCAGCACTCCCTCGCCCTGCAGCGAGAGGCGATGGACTGCACGCTCTGCCAGCTGGTCATCGCCGGAGTTGAGATCTTCAAGCAGCGATTCCAGCGCGCTCCCTTCGTTGAGCATCAGTCCTCGGGCGGCGGTACCGGCAGGTCGTCCACGGCAGTATCCACCCACTTGTCCCCTTCCTCGATCAGCATTACCGGGATGTCGTCCTTGATCGGATACTTCCGCCCGCAGTCGGGCTCCTGGCAGACCAGCCAGGTATCGCGGTAGAGCTTGAGCAGCCCCTCTTTTTCGCGGACGCAGTTCGGGCAGCGCAGGATCTCCAGTAGATCATCACTGATCATGGTTCGCTCCTTGAAGGTGGAAGTGTTGAAAACGGATACAACATAGACGCGAGCGGGGTGCTTGTCAAATCTATGCGTGTGGAGTCGCTAGTCCTCCTGGACCTCGGCGTCATGCGGGATTTCAGCGCCCTTGCCGAATTCGAAGATTGCCCGCCAGGGGAGATAATGGGTCTTGATCACGTCCTGGTGCAGCGTCTCGCCACCAGCGGTTACGGTGCGGTAGACGACCACGTCCATGCCATCAGCCTGATAGTCAATTTGCTTGATCTTTTCGTCTGGTAGGTCGCGATTCAATTTATAAAGCGGCTTGGGCGCATCGACTTTGTTTGAAACCACGCTGTTCCAGGTCACGCTGCGGCCGTCCGAGGTTGAGTAGAACTTCCAGAGCAGCTGGTTGCCGTAGATATAGGTTTCCATCAGCAGCCAGTACGGGCTGTCGTTGCGGAATTTGAAATCGACCAGCGGTACGAAGACGGTCGCGTCTAGGCCCGGACCAGGCGAGCCCGGACCCTGTTCGTAGTAACCCACCCGGTAGGCATGCGGATAGCGTTCGACAATTTCGTAGCCGCCGAAAAAGACCGCCCGGAAGAGCGTTGTGCTGACCTGGCACACCCCACCACCAACCCCGCTGATCGTGCGATCGCCGAAGATAATCAGCGCCTCGGCGTATCCGCTGTCGAGGCTGATGTCACCCAGCACGTCGGCCATCGAGAGCGTCCCGCCGGGTGGGATCAACAGCCCGTGGAAGGCGGAAGAGGCGGCTTTGATATTCTGGATGCGGCCGCTGCTCGAACCGTTAAAATAGGTCGAGACGACGCTCACGGCTTCTGTGATTCCCAGCTGTTCGGCCGTTGCATCGTCGCCCACCTCGGGTGTTTCGTAGATGAAAGCCAGGCCGACGCTGGATTGGCCAGAGTTCAAACCTTCATTCACGGCTGTAATCGAGGCCTCGATATCCAGCGTACGGCCGGTGACCGCCGATGCAAGCGGATCCAACTGGCGGGTATCGTCATTAAAGATAAAGCGGGCGTTTTCGGGTTTGCGTTCAAGTTCGGGTGCACGCGGTTCGAGCAGAGCCCGCAATTGCGCCGGATCGATATGAATCGCATATTGGCCCCCGCTTCCCTGGTCGACGATCTCGAAATCAAGCATCCCGGCCAGCGTGGCTGGCTGTATAACGAGGTCTTCCGCGCCCTCGGCGGTGAGGCGCAGCGGCTGCTGGAGCAAAACCTGCGCGCGCTCGGCCGTCCCGGAAGCATCCAGCACACGCGGGGTTGATTCGAGAATCGTGAGTGGGATTAGGGCGTCGTGCATCTGCTGCACAGGCGTTTCGAGTGCGGCCAGCGTGCTGGCGACATCGATCGTGCGGCCGACTTGACCATTGACCGCCGTGACCTGCGTGCCATCAATCGTCAGGCTCGCTTCCACCACCGGCTGATCGACCTGGTCGGCAACCGGCTGCAGCGTGTGTCCGGCGACGATTTTATCGAATCGAACGATTGCCGGCAGCGTGACGCCTCGGTACCAGGCCCGGACCTGTTCGTCGATGCGGTCCAGCAGGTTTCCCTGGCGGCCGACAGCGAGTGCCGAGCGGGCCATCGCTGGCAGGTCAAGCTCCACACCCAGCTCGGCAGGCGAATACATCCAGTTCTGGTCGCCGTCGGAGAGAATCAAAGTTCCGCTCTCGGCATAGGGGTAAACCGGCGCCAATGCCTGGACGATTTGCTCCTGGTTCTTTCCACTTAGGGAGATGTCGTTCAGCACAACGCCAGGGTAGGCGCGCTGATTGTAGAGCAGGCGGGTTCCGAGCACGACCAGCACGGCCCCCGCGGACAGCACCGCCAGCGTACTGGCTAACAGGATGACAGCCCGCAACAGGTAGCGGGATAGATCGCGATCAGGCCGACGGATGCTTTGTGTGCTTTCCATGTTCCCTCAAAAGGATGCGAATTATATCACCCGTGGCGCACCTCTTTCCGCCTGCTGTGTTACATTTTTGATGCCATAAGGTCATCTGTCAGGGAATAAACCAGACCTGTACGCTGCTGTAGTGGATTACATCAACTGCATTCCCACCGTGCTCAAAGACCCCGATTCGGATCCATTGGGAACGCGGCAGTGTCACTTCCAGTTCGAGTTCGAAAGTACCCAGGGCACCGACCGCAGGCGCCTGAACTGTGGCTTCGCCGGTTGCCAGGACCTCACCACTCAGGTCGAGAATTTCTATGCCCAGCGGTCGATCTTCATCGAGCCAGGCAGCTCCCTCGATCCGGACAGTTGGACCCTTAAGGTTGGTTTCGTCGACCGGCCTGAAGATGGTGATTTTTTCGGGACCGTGCAGGTTTCGTTCGACGCGCGGGCTGCCGCTGGTGAGAAGCGTGACGGGCATGGTGGTCAAGTGTTTCAGCAGGCCATATCGATCACCGTACGAGCGAACCTGGAGCCAGGCCAGCTCTGCCAGCGAGGTTGTTTCAAATGGGACCTGCCCATAGTAAAGACCGGGTCGGCCCGGATACGAATAAAGGAAGGTGTAGCCGCGTGAGATGATACGCCCGTCCTCGCCGATCAAGCGCAGCTCGACGCGGTTGTTCAGGCTTGGCCCCCCATAGCCTTGGACCTGGATCGGTGAGATGACCTGCGAGCCCGGACCCGGGAGGTAGATCGCCAGTTCTTCCTGCGGGACGCCAACCGAGGCTGGAACGGGTGTTGAGGTGGGGACGGGCATCGGAGGCTCGATCACGACCGCTGCTGTCGATTGGCCAATGGGAGCCGGAGTATCCGTGATCTCTGGAACTGATTCAATGACGCTCGTCGCAACCGGGCCGGGTGCCCCCGCAGTCGATACAACGGAGGGTCCCGCCGATGCGCTGCATGCCGCCAGGATGAAGCTGAGAAGCAGAAAAAGCGGGCGGGTCGTATCGAGGCCCGGACCGAAAGTAAACCGGAGACGGTTACGTGATCGCGGGTGCATTCGCTGCTCGCATACTGTTAAGCCGGGTAAGCTTGAGAAAATCACACCAGGCTGGACCAAACCTCGAGCTTGGCTGTCACTCGCCGGATAACCTCGTCGGTAAATTCGTTCGTGCTGGCCTGTCCGCGCATGTCCGGCGTGGCAATACCCTCGTAAACAGCCTCAAAGGCGGATTCATAGATCGCACGTGAAGCGCGTTCGGCCTGCGGGCTGCCGACGTAGTTCAGCAAGGCAGCCCCGGCCAGGATCATCGCCATCGGGTTGGCGATGTTTTTACCCTCCAGCGCGGGAGCCGTTCCGTGCGGCGCTTCTGCCATCACCGCGCATACCTGGGTTGCGGTTTCGTCGAAGGCCAGAACCAGCGATTCAGAGCCGGCAATTGAGCCGTACATCTGAAGCACCAAATCCGAGAGGCAGTCGCCGTCACGGTTAAGGGCCGGGATAACGAGCGCTTCGCCGGCGTTCTGAAGGAGCAGCGCATAAGTGGCATCAATCAACTGTGGTTCGTAACGTACGTTTGGGTGACGCCCGGCGGCAAAATCGAGCTCCTCTTTGAACATGCCCTCATAGAGTGGGCTGACGGTGTACTTCGGTCCGCCGAAGACCTTCGCCCCGGTCCGACCGGCATGCTGGAAGGAAAATTCTGCAACCGCCCGGCAGGTCTGGCGCGAGATGCGCTCAGTGCGGAGCGCAAATTCATTCCCCTCCGGATCGGTTTCGCGCCACTCCTGCGCACCGTATGCGCCGCCAACGGCCATACGGACAACCGATATTGGCGCATGCACGCCGCCAACCGGGCGAACATTGGGCAGGCGGCGGCCTGTACGCAGGATAACCTTGCCATCGATCGCTTCCCGCAGAATTGCGTTCGGGCTGCCGACGTCGTCCGGATCGGTCGGGGTGATGGTGGCGGCCTTCAATCCTAAACCGCAACCGCTCATCGCCGCGGCGGCCTGCTGAATGATTTCGTTGTGCGTGGAGCGGCGGTTGGCCAGGCTGAGATCGAAGTGCTCGAAACTGAGCGGCACCTGGATAACATCCGGGTTGAGCACCCGCAGGGCTTCGTCCAGCAGTTCCTGGCCGGTTTGGTCACCTTCGAGTATCGCAATGGTCGAACGAATGCTCTGCTCAGTCATCGGCAAGGCAGGCCTTGATCGTTTCTTTCAATCTATCGACGTTGATTGGTTTATGCAAACAAGCTGTTGCTCCTGCTTCGAGCACGCGTTCCTCAATATCGTATTCGCCGCCGGCGGTTATCATAACTACCGGGAGCTGGTTCTTTCCGATGGATGTTCGCAGTTGCTGCAAGACCTCGATACCATTCATGCCGGGCATCATCAGATCCAGCAGTACAAGGTCGGGCGGTGCGCTGGCGATAAGACTCAGAGCATGGGACCCGCTTTGTGCGATTTCCGGTTCATGGCCGAGCAGGCGGATTGTGGCCGCCATGAGATCCAGCGTGGCAACCTGATCGTCAACGATAAGAATGGTTGCCATGACTCAGGAAATCATACCCCGGTGGCCGCCGCACGCAGGCTGATTGCCGCCAGGAAGAAATTAAGCAGCCCGTAAACCAGCACGATCTGCCGGTCGTCACGTCCCCTGGTGATGGCATAGTATGCCGGCAGCGAGATCACGGCAACTACGCCATACAGAACATGAATTCCGAGCCGCCCTGGCCTGGCTCCGGAGATCCAGAGCACAGCCCCAAGCACTCCCTGGGCCAGGATCAGCAGTTCTCCGACGGCCAGGATGCCCCAGTAATTGCCGCTCATGCTCCTTCCACGCGCGTAGCTGATGATGCCCCACACGCCGGCGATCAACATAAAGAGCAAAACCGATGTCGCCAGGTTGTGATGAATATCTGTGAGTGTCAAGGCTGAACTCCTCCCGGTGCCCTAGAGCTCGTAGATCTGCCGATATTTCTCTTCCAGGTAGCGCAGGTACGGCTCGGCCTCCAGCCCCTGCCCGGTAACCTTTCGCAGAAGTTCGATGGGTTCGAACTTGGCGCCAGGCCGGTGAATATTCTCGCGCAGCCATCCCAAGAGCGCATCGAACTTGGCGCTGGCAATCTGTTTCTCCAGATCGGGAATGTCGCTTTGAATCTTCTCCCACAATTGGGCTGCGATCACGTTGCCGAGGGAATAGGTCGGGAAGTAGCCAATCATCCCGCCTGACCAGTGGACGTCCTGCAGGACACCGTTGGCATCATCGGACGGTACGACGCCCAGGAATGATTCGAAACGTTCGTTCCAGGCCTGCGGTAGGTCGGAGACAGTTAGGCTGCCTTCCATCAGGGCTATTTCAAGCTCGAAGCGCAGCATGACGTGCAGGTTGTAGGTGGCTTCATCGGCGTCCACCCGGATGAAGGTCCGTTCAACCTTGTTCATCGCCCGGTAGAAATCTTCCAGCGATACATCGCTAAGCTGGGCCGGGAAGACTTTTTTCAACTCTGGCAGGTAAGCCTGCCAGAAAGGCAAGCTGCGCCCGACCAGGTTTTCCCACATGCGGGACTGCGATTCATGCATCGCCAGGGAGGCCCCACCCGCCAGCGGCGTTCGCTCGAGCGCTTTGTCGATCCCCTGTTCATACATCGCGTGCCCGGCCTCGTGCATCGTACCGGTCAGCCCGGTGGGGAGGAAATCTTCATAGATGCGGGTCGTGATGCGCACATCGTCGATCCCAAAACCCGTCGTAAAGGGGTGAACCGCTTTGTCCTGCCGACCACGTTTGAAGTCGTATCCGAACGCGCGTATCACTTCAACTCCGAAGTCCCACTGCTTTTGAGTATCGTAGTGCTGATGCAGGACGGAATCGTCAACCGGTTTTCCATCCTCCAGGATAGCCTGAACTAGCGCTACCTGGCGTTTCCGCAGCGTTTCGAAGACGGATTTAACTTCGGCTGTCTTCATCCCGGGTTCGAAGTCATCCAGCAGTGGATCGTAGACGTGATCGTAGGGCTTGAAGAAATCTGCGTATTGGCGGCGCAGTTCGACGATCTTTTCGAGATGCGGCTGGAAGCGTTTGAAATCCGATTCGGCGCGCGCCTGCTCCCAGTCCTGGTGAGCCATGGCGGTCACGCGTGAGTACTCGGCCACCCAGGAGGAAGGAACTTTCACTTCTTTCAAGAAATCGTGCTCGGCTTTTCGAACCAGGCGTGCGTCATCTGAATCCGGATCAAGATCCTTTACCTCGGATTTCGCACCTTCAATTGCAGCGCCCATTTCATCAGCAACAAAGTGCTCGTGGGCTAGCGTGCTGAGGGTGGAGAGCTGCATTGCCCGGGCGCCGGCACCCCCCGGCGGCATATAGGTCTGCTGGTCCCAGGCAAGCAGTGCGGCTGCATGGCTCAGATCGGACACTTCGCCCAGTAATTTACGAAGCACTTTCAAATTGTCTGTCATGATATCTCCTTGAGTTCAAATCACGCGCCAGCGCAGTTTTTCGCCTTGCAGCGCCGCAAGCACCTCGGTTGCAATATCCTCCGCCACTCGAGCCTGAGCTTCATGCGTTTGCCCGGCAATGTGCGGCGTGAAAACGACATTTGTACGTTCGATCAGCCGTGATGCGCGCGGTGGTTCGTGTTCGAAAACATCCAGCGCCGCGCCGGCTACTTGACCGCTCTCCAGCGCATCAAGCAGCGCATTTTCGTCAATGATGCCGCCGCGCGAGGTGCAGATCACCCAGGCACCAGGTCTTAACTGCTCCAGAGCATGTTTCCCGATCAGGTTCGCTGTTTCGTTGGTCAGCGGCACGTGCAGGCTGATGACGTCCGATTGGCCTAATAGGGATTCGAACTCGACGCTCTCTGCCCCGCGGCTGGTGATCGCCTCCGGAGTCAAAATCGGATCGAAAGCAAGAATTTTCATCCCGAAGGCTGCCGCCCGTTCGGCGACCAGGGCACCGATGTGTCCAATCCCGACCAGGCCGAGCGTCTTGCCGCTGAGTTCGGTCCCGATGAATCGTGATTTCTCCCATTCACCTCGCCGCATGCTGGCGTCAGCCTGTGGGAGCCGGCGTGCCAGGGCGAGCATCAATGCCATCGTATGTTCGGCGACGGAGATGCTCGTCGCCAGGGGAGCGTTGAGCACGATGACCCCATGCTCCTCGGCTGCTCCCAGGTCGATGTTGTCGACGCCGACCCCGGCTCGACCGATCACTGTTAGCCGCGGCAGACCGCGTTCTATGATCTCCCGGCTGATCCGGGTTCGGCTGCGCACAATCACCGCATCAATCTTGCCCAGCGCATCCTCGAGCCCGGAAGGAGCCAGTTCGGCTTCATCTTGCAAGATGGCCACTCCGGCCGGGTCCAGTTTGTCGGCGATGAGTATGCGCCAGGTCATGCATTCTCCTGTCCAGCAACCGGCTTATTGTACCCGCAGCCAGCATTCTCAGGGGTGAGTTTTCCAGGATATCTTCCGCCGTGGAACTTCAGGTTGGCCAATGGTATAAACTTGCTTTCCAGTGAGCAGATTGTACGCAGGCAGATGTCGTCCCTGGCATCGTGGAAATACTGTGTTTCAAACCCGGAGCATGGGATTTGTCAGGCCCTAGATATGAATGCCAACCCCAGGATTCAACCCCTTGTCTCGCTCTCATCCGGATCGGCAGCATCTATTGCATGATCAGAAGCCGCCGACCCGCTCCGCAGCCAGGCAGAAAGCATACCGCCCAGCAGCCAAATACCGAGATAATCGGCTGCCAGATCGAGAAGTGAGAAGCCGCGCGTGCTGATCCAAAGCTGGCTGAATTCCTCCAGCGTCACGATCGGGAGCAGTATCACGCTTCCAAGTTGAAAATGCCTGCCATGCAATCGGATCGTTCGCCGCTGCAGGGCGAGGTTGCTGGTGAGCGAAAGCAGGCCGATGAGCACAAAATGGCCGGTGAAATCACGGCCAGGGATGATGGCAACTAGGTCAAAGAGCGCCTCGCCCCAACCCAGATCGGCCGCAAGCACGATCATCAGAATCACCAGCGTAAAACCAATTGCCAGCCGTGACATCCACCGACCGCCACTTTTTTGCATGCGACGATTGTAACGGAAGAAAGGAGAACTGGATGCCAATCAGCGGGGAATGGTACGATTCGATAGGTTTCCGAGCCGTAGGCGGTTATGGGATAATACACGCGATTTGCTCAGGAGGCGTCCGTGAAATTTGAAAGCCTGTGTGTGCTTGGTTTGGGGTATATCGGGCTTCCGACCGCCAGCACGTTTGCTACTCACGGTTTGCAGGTCACCGGGGTGGATGTCGATCGCAGGGTGGTCGATGTCCTGCGTAATGGTGAGATTCACATCCAGGAGCCGGGTTTGCGAACGTTGGTTCAGGCTGCGTTCGGCTCCGGAAAGCTGAGTGTCGAACAAGCGCCGGTTGCGGCGGATGCATTCATCATCGCTGTACCGACGCCGATCACCGCGGAGAAACAGGCCGATCTCAGCTACGTTCGTGCAGCAGCCGAATCCATCCAGCCCGTATTGCGCCCGGGAAACCTGGTCGTACTTGAATCGACCTCCCCGCCACGCACGACGATTGACCTGGTTGCGCCGATCCTGGAAGGCTCAGGTTTGCGTGCCGGAGAAGACTTCTACCTGGCTTATACACCTGAACGTGTGCTGCCGGGCAAAATCTTGCAGGAATTGATCGAAAACGCGCGCGTGATCGGAGGCATTGACGAGGCTTCTGCTCGGGCCGGGCGTGATCTTTACGCTTCCTTTGTGCGGGGCGAGATTCTGCTCACTGATGCGACGACCGCTGAGATGGTCAAGCTGATGGAGAACACCTACCGGGATGTCAACATCGCCATCGCCAATGAATTCTCACGCCTGGGCCAGGCCTTCGGGGTGGATATCTGGCGGGCGATTGAGCTTGCCAACCTGCACCCACGGGTAAAGATCCTGCGGCCAGGCCCCGGCGTTGGAGGGCACTGCATCAGCGTTGATCCATGGTTCCTGGTCGAAGCAGCTCCTGAATTCAGTGCCTTGATCCGCCAGGCGCGGTTGGTGAATGATGGACAGCCGGCGGTCGTGGTGGACCTGGTGAGCGAGGCGCTGGGATCGCTGAAAGGGAAACGTATCTGCGCGCTGGGTTTGAGCTATAAGGCCGACGTCGATGACCTGCGCGAAAGTCCGGCACTGGAGGTGGCGGAGTTGTTGGCCAAGGCTGGTGCAGAAGTCGTCACCTACGAACCGTTTGCTCCCCTGACCGAAGTCCCGGGTTCGGCAGCGGCGGCTTCTTTGGGTGAAGCTCTGCTCGATGCGGAAGCCGTTCTGCTGCTTGTCGATCACAGCCAGTTCAAAGAGCTTGATCCAAAATGGATGGTGGATCAGACCCGTGCGCGGACCGTGATTGACACACGTGGCGTCTTGGATCGCTCCGCATGGAATGGCGCAGGGTTCCGCCTGTTTACGCTTGGTGTGGGCGAATCGAATGCCTGACGACACGCTGCGGGTGCTGAGCATCTTCGGCACCCGGCCCGAAGCTGTGAAGATGGCGCCGATCATTCAGCGATTGGCGGGCAATCCACGGGTCGAATCGCTGGTCTGCGTCACAGCCCAGCACCGGCAGATGCTGGACCAGATTCTGGACATCTTCCAAATCAAGCCGCAGGTGGACCTGGACTTGATGCGTCCCGATCAGAGCCTGCCGGATCTGACGGCAGCCATCCTCCAGGGTCTCGATCCAGTCTTGAGCGATGTGCAGCCGGATTGGATTCTGGTCCAGGGTGATACCACGACCGTTATGGCGGCCGGTTTGCTGGCTTACTACCACCGGGTGCGCCTTGGCCATGTTGAAGCGGGGTTGCGGACCGGGAACAAGTGGCAGCCGTTCCCGGAGGAGGTCAACCGCCGTATGGCAAGCGTGGTTGCTGACCTGCACTTCGCACCCACCGATTGGGCGCGTGACAACCTGCTTGCCGAAGGGATTGACCCAGCCTCAATCGTTGTGACCGGCAACCCGGTCATCGACGCGCTGTTGCAGATCGCCGGCCAGGGTTTTCAGCCGCAAATAAGCCCGCTGGCCAGCCTGCCTCCGAATCGGGAGCTGATCCTGCTCACCGCTCATCGCCGAGAAAACTTCGGAGAACCTTTGAGGAATATTTTTCTGGCGGTTCGCCAGCTGGCAGAAAAGTATCGCGATCGCGTTCATTTCCTCTATCCGGTCCATCTCAATCCCAATGTACAGGGACCGGCGAATGAGATCCTGCAGGGCCTTCCCAATGTCACGCTTACCGATCCGCTCGATTACCGGGAGATGGTATACGCTCTCCAACGCTGCCGCTTTGTTCTTACCGATTCGGGTGGTTTGCAGGAAGAAGCGCCAGCTCTGGGTAAGCCAGTGCTCGTGATGCGTGAAGTGACGGAACGTCCAGAGGCGATCAAGGCTGGAACGGCGCGGCTGGTCGGCAGCGATCAGGCTCGAATCGTCCGTGAAGCGACAGGACTGATCGAGGATGACATGGCGTACCAGGCAATGGCAAAAGCCGTAAATCCGTACGGCGATGGCCATGCTGCTGAGCGTATTGTGGATGCGCTGTTGGCCTTCCCCGGAATACGGCCGGTTTGACCGATGAAGCGCGATATCTATTCCCGACTCGTTGACGCCCGGCGGTATCCAATCTTTGGAAAGCTAGCCTACTACTGCTTGAAAGTCCTGGGGGCAGAGATACCGGCCGGGGTCGAGATCGGCGAGGATTTCCAGTTGGTACACGGCGGCTTTGGCGTTGTGATCCATCCGACCACACGCCTCGGCGATCGGGTGAAGATTTACCCCGGCGTGACGCTGGGCCGAGCCGACATCTATCGACCGATGGAGGATTCAACCTTTGAGGCGATTGAGGTTGGGGATGATGTGGTGCTTTCGCCGGGAGCTAAGGTGCTCTGCCGCAGCGGTGTGCTGACGATCGGGCGTGGTTCGGTCGTCGGGGCGAACGCTGTCCTGCTCGAGTCGACCGGCGAGGACGAGATCTGGGCTGGAATCCCGGCCGTGAAGGTGGGTTCTCGTTCGTGATGTGCTCCCATTTCCCTGCGCCGCTTGAAACGTTTTAATGTCAGGTTGGTGAATTGATGTCGTTCGAAAGAAGCTCACGCGCCCGTCGTTTGTGTATGCTGCCGCGCACGTCCGGCGTCGGCGGCATGGTTTCTTTCCAGGCGAAGATGAAGGCCGCGTTGGAACGGCGAGGCGTGGAAGTATGTTCTTCGCTCCAGGATCAGCCATACGATACGGTGCTTGTTGTAGGAGGCACTCGGCAGCTGCGGGGGCTGTGGGCTGCCCGCCGACGGGGGGTTCCTATCATCCAGCGCCTGGACGGCATGAACTGGATCCAGCGCAAGCGCCGGACGGGATTGCGGCATTTTCTGCGCGCTGAAATCGGCAACCTGCTGCTGGTCACGATCCGCAATCGTCTGGCAAGCGGGGTCGTGTACCAGAGCGAGTTTGCGCGCAGCTGGTGGGAGCGCACCTATGGCGGAGCGCCGGTGGAGGCCCAGGTGGTTCTCAATGGGGTTGACCTCGATCTATACTCGCCGCATGGGGACGGATCGCCGCCGCTCGATCATGATCGCATGCTGGTGGTTGAGGGCACCCTCGGCGGGGGGTATGAAATCGGGCTCGATCATGCGATACGGCTGGCTGCTCGCATTCAGGACTTGAGGGAACGTCAGCTGGAATTGATGATCGTAGGCCGGGCATCTCGAGAGCTGCGCTCCCAGTCCGAGCGAGATGCAGGCGTTGAGATTGTCTGGCGCGGACAGGTACCGCCCGAGGAGATTCCGGCGATCGATCGCTCGGCGCATTTCCTTTATGCGGCCGACCTGCATCCAGCCTGTCCGAACGCAGTCATTGAAGCCATGGCGTGCGGGACGCCGATCGTTGCCTTCGACACCGGCTCCTTAAGCGAAATTGTGACTGACAGCGCCGGCGAGCTTGTGCCCTATGGGGGCGACGTCTGGAATCTGGACCCGCCCGACATCGGCGGACTAGCCTGGTCAGCGCTTAAAGTCCTGGAGCATCAGAGCATATACCGGACTTCGGCTCGCAGCCGGGCGGAAGCCGAGTTCGGGCTCGATCGCATGCTGGCCGGATATCTCACCGCACTCGGGTGGATCTGATTCATGCAGCCAGATTTCATCGGCCGAGCAGGACTTCAGCAGCGGGTGCTGCCCTCTTACCGCAGACCGTTCTTCGAGCTGCTGGGGTCCGTTTGTAAGGGCGGATTGTCCGTTTTCGCCGGCCAGCCCCGACAAATCGAATCGATCAAGCCTGCGACATCTCTCACCAACGTCGACCTTGTCCCTGTCCGGAACCTGCATATCATGTCGGGGCCTGCGTACCTGTGTTATCAATTTGGGCTGCAGGCCTGGCTGGAGCGATGGTCCCCGCAGGTGCTTATCCTGGAGGCAAACCCACGTTATCTTTCGAGCAGGACGGCCATACGCTGGATGCATCGTCGGGGACGGCCGGTGATCGGCTGGGGGCTCGGTGCGCCTCGGGCAACGGGAGCGCTGGCCGGCTTGAGAACTGTTGTGCGGCGGGAGTTCATCTCGCAGTTCGACGCCTTGATCTCATACAGCGAACAGGGAGCGGCCGAATATATCGAGCTCGGAGCTCCGCCGGACCGGACCTATGTGGCAGCCAATGCTGTCTCGCCAAAGCCCGGCCCGCCGCCTGTACGCCAGCCGCCGGAGTTAAGAGCAGGGCGAGTCTTATTCGTGGGCCGGCTGCAAGCGCGTAAACGGGTCGATCTGCTGCTTTACGCCTGCTCAAAGTTATCAATCCCCCCTGAGCTGATGATTGTGGGCGACGGCCCGGATCGCGACCGGCTCGAATCGCTTGCGGCGGGGATCTACCCTCGGGCTCAGTTTGTTGGTCAGAAATTCGGCCCGGAACTCCAGGCTTGCTTTGCCTGGGCGGATTTGTTCGTTTTACCCGGGACAGGTGGACTGGCAGTCCAGGAGGCGATGGCCAGCGGCTTGCCGGTGGTTGTCGCCCGGGGGGACGGGACGCAGATTGACTTGGTCTCAGATGGTAACGGTTGGCTCCTCCCGGCGGATGATCCAGCAGCACTGGTAGATACGCTTCAAGATGCTTTCGCCGACCCCGGTCGGCTGCATGCCATGGGAGAACGATCCTACTGGCTGGTCTGCGAGCGCTTTAATATCGAATCGATGGCAGAGGTTTTTGTGCAGGCCATGAACGCCGTGATGGGGAGCTGAAAAATGCGGCTTGCCTTCGTCGCGGATGGCCGCAGCCCGCATGCACGCGGTTGGCTGGATTTGTTCACCGGTGGGGATCACGAAGTGCATTTAATCTCCACTTTCGACTGTGAACCGCCAGCAAGGCTGGCGTCGTTCCGGTTCATCCCGGTCGCCTTCAGTGGGAGAGCGCCCGGTGGTCCGACGGGGCAAGCACTGGGTGGGGCATCTGCGATCGGGTTGCGGGCCGCGATCCGGCACTGGCTTGGTCCGATCACCCTGCCGCGCGCTGCCGCCAGGCTGAAGACCGAGCTGCGAGAAATTCAGCCCGATATCGTTCACGCCATGCGAATTCCATTCGAAGGCATCCTTGCAGCTGCTGCTAAGCCGGAAGTGCCGCTGGTGATCTCGGTCTGGGGAAATGATTTCACGCTTCACGCCGGTTCCACGCCCGGGATGTCCCTTCTCACTAGACGAACCCTGCGATTAGCCGATGGTCTGCATGCCGATTGCGAGAGAGATGCGCGCCTGTCGGTCCAATGGGGATACCGTCAGAACGGTCCGCAGATCGTGTTGCCCGGCGGAGGGGGCATCGACACCGGTATTTTTCACCCCGGAGAACCTGACCTGGATCAGCTCGATCAATCACTGGCGGCTGTTTTGGCGAACATTCCTCCCGATGTGCCCGTGGTGGTTAACCCGCGCGGGTTCCGGGCGTATGTACGCAGCGATACCTTTTTCAAGGCAATCCCTACGATTGTGAAAATGCTGCCCGGGACGATCTTTTTCTGCCCGGCAATGGACGGAGAACGGGCGGCAGAGCGCTGGCTGGATGAGCTCGGAATCAGGGAAAACGTGCGCCTGCTGCCGAGGCTCTTGGCGCGGGAAATGGCGGCCATATACCAGCGCTCCTGGGTGATGGTTTCGCCCAGCACGCACGATGGCACCCCGAACAGTTTCCTGGAAGCGATCGCCTGCGGCTGCTTTCCAGTTGTGGCAGATCTTGAATCACTGCGCGAGTGGATCGAGGATGGATCGAACGGCCTGCTTACCTCGGCCAGCGATCCACAACAACTGGCCCATTCCATCGTGTCAGCACTGCAGAACCGCGAACTTCGTCACACCGCACGAGCAGCCAACCTGGCCTTAATCGAGGCGCGCGCATCCCGCGCTAAGGCTCATGAATTGGCCGATGCGTTCTACCGGCATCTCATCGAACATGCGGCGGACGACTCAAAGGAAGTCGATCGGTGATGAATGCCGTTCAAGCCTCCACGCCACGATATCACGTCGATTCGTTTGAACGTTTACCGGAGGCAACCATCCTGCAGCAGCGCGAGTCGGACGGCACGCTGTGGGGCACGGCCGGCCGGGCTATCCTCCGGCGAGATCCAGGTGGAAATTGGAGCCGAGTTGCGATTCTGCCGTTTGCATGGAAGCGCGATCTTTTTGCAATCGGCCGTCCGCTGGCGCGGGCAATGCGTGCCGATAAGGCCAACCTCTTCGTGAACCGCAGCGGGAGTGTGCTGGCGATACGCGCCTCGCAGGTCTACCGCCTGGATGGAACCGGCGTGGTAACCCCGCTTTTCACCGTCGCCGGGGACAGTGTGCTGCATGGCGGTATCTGTGAAGACCAGGATGGATGGACGACGTTCGGCGAGTATTTCATGAACCCGGCCCGGGAGGGCGTGCGAATCTGGCGCGTTAGCTCAGCGCTGGATACGTGGGAAATCGCGCACACTTTTCCCGCCGGCAGCACACGACACGTCCACGGTGTATATCGTGACCCCTACGATGAGCAGGCTTTGTGGGTTACAGCCGGGGATATCGACGGCGAATGCTTCTTCTACCGCACTCGCGACCGGTTTAAAACGCTTGAGCGCATTGGCGGCGGTGGCCAGACCTGGCGGGCTGTGCGGTTATTTTTCACACCGGAATATATTTGCTGGCTGACGGATAGCCAGCTCAAGCAGAACCGGGCGCTGCGTATGGAGCGGGCGACAGGACGCATCGAAGAGGGCATGTTCCTTCAAGCGCCAGCCTGGTACGGGGCGCAAACATCTGATGGATTGTACATCGCCTTCACCACTGTCGAACCAGGTCCAGCGGTTCAGCGGAGCAGCGCGGCTGTCCTGGTGAGCGAAGATGCCTTCCAATGGCAGGAGGTCTACCAGTTCATGAAGGATCCCTGGCGGCCGATGAAATTGTTTAAATACGGCGTGATCAGCTGCCCAGCCGGACCACTATCTGCTGACGAGTTCTACATCAGCGGTGAAGGTCTCGTCGGGCTGGACGGGATAAGCGCTGTGCTGCGGATTGAGAGAAAGGGTTGATGATACGCAGCTTCTCGTCCAATCTGCTGCAACTCGGCGAGCGTTTGCTGGAACGCAGTCTCAGCCAGGATGCGGTCGAGGACTACCTGCAGGCTGCTGCAAAATCAGTCCGGCAGGTTCTCGATGAGAGCGAAGCCGGAGAATCGGCGTGGGGAGCCGATGGCATCCTTGCATTGAAACTCATCGGTGACCTGGGGCTGCATTCTGACGTACCGCCCGAATCGAATTCGGGGGAAACTCAGGTATACGACCAACAGCAAATTGAGAACTGGCGCCAACAACTGCGTGAAGGCAATCCGATTCGGCGGGAAGGGATTACCGTCGGGACAATGCCGATGCTGCTGGCGCTCTTTATCGAAAATGGCTCAGAGAGCGATCAGGAATTGCGGCGGGTGATCGAGGCGCTGCTGCGACACGTGGAGCTCCGCAGGGAACGAGCGCTCGAGCTCTCACCGCCCGGCTCAAGAGAAAGTCAGTGGGCTGAAAGGCATTATGCGGCCATCCTGCTGGCTCGTGCTGCAAGCGCCTATCAAGCCCCACGCTATCTGAATGCAGCGCTGAAATTGAACGATCTCGCCTGGCAAACGCACCGCCGCTTCCGCCCGGATCAGATCCACATGCTCTATCTGCGAGCGTTAGCGGAGGTGGAAGTAGCCCTGCGGAAGGTGGCCGCGTGATGCGCATCTTGCTCCTGGCGCCCACTTCCAACAGCCTCTACTCACGTGCCACTGCCCATCTAATCCAGCGTGAACCCGGATTGGAACTGGCCGGGGTCGTCATACGAAGCATTTTCAACTGGAAGCGTCTCCGGGCTGAGCTGCGCCGTGATGGCCCCCGGCTGCTGCAGAAAGTCCGCCAAAAATTCGTTCTCGGTGTGAGCGCACCCGCTGACGATGACCGGGAAGGGATGGGCGCCTATATCGAGGCCATCGGCCTTCCCCGGGGTACTCTGCGTGATGACGCCCGGTGCTGGGATGTGCCGTGCCCGGTGGTCCCCGATCACAATCATTCACGCGTCGTTGACCTGCTGCTTAGGTTAAAGCCGGACCTGGTTGTATTCACCGGGGGCGGCCTTATCCGGCAGAAAGTGCTCGACCTGGCGGGCGGCGGTGTCCTGAACTGCCATTCCGGAATCCTGCCCCGTTACCGGGGGATGGACGTTGTCGAGTGGCCGCTTTTGGAGCAGGAGATTGAGCCCGAGATCGGGCTGACGACACATTTCATGGATCGCGGCGTGGACACAGGCCCGATTCTGCTGCAGTATCGCGAAAGGGTTAGGCGAGGAGATTCATTCGAGTCGATTCGCCGCAGGATGGAACCACGCATGCCTGAACTGATGCTCGAAACCCTGCTGGGTCTGAGGGATGGCACGCTCACCCCACAACCGCAGCGTGAAGCTGAGGGGCAGCAGTACTTCGTCATGCACCGGCGCTTGCGGGACGTAGCAGGGGGCAAACTGCGCAGGCTTGCAGGATGAGAGAGCGATGCCTGCCTGACCTTCGTATGGGTGCGGCCTGTTACATCTGAATGCTATAATCGCGACCACCGGGTCACTCCAATGCAACGGAATCCATAAAACGAACTGAGGCGGACACAGCGATGAAGCAAGTTGTGCAGGAAATCCGCAGCGGCGAAACACGAATCGAAGAGGTACCAACCCCCCACGTCCTCCCCGGGACGGCGTTGGTGCGGAACTCGGCTTCGCTCGTCTCAGCCGGCACGGAACGCTCGCTGGTCGAGTTTGCCAGCCGCAGTCTGCTGGGGAAGGCTCGTTCGCGTCCCGACCTGGTCCGACAGGTGCTCTCAAAGGCCGCCCGTGAAGGCGTCCTGACCACGTTCGATGCGGTCCAGAACCGGCTCGACCAGCCGCTGCCGCTCGGATACTCGAGTGCCGGGACAATCATCGCCCTGGGTGATGGGATGGAAGGTTTCAAAGTCGGGCAGCGGGTCGCTTGTGCTGGCGGCGGGTTCGCGGTTCATGCGGAGTACGTCGTGATTCCGCGTAATTTGCTCGCGCCGCTGCCTGATGATGTGGATTTCGAGAGCGGAGCGTTCGCCACCCTGGGTGCGATTGCCCTGCATGGTTTCCGATTGGGCAGCGTCGGAATCGGCGAGTATGTTGCCGTTATCGGTCTGGGTTTACTGGGGCTGCTTGCGGCCCAGATTGCGCGGGCCGCTGGCTGCCAGGTGCTGGGCATCGATCTTGATCCAGGCCGCCTGGCTCGAGCGCGAGATCTGGGCCTGGAAGCGGTTGAGCGCATATCGGCCGAGCAGGCCGCTCGGGGATTTACGGCCGGGCAGGGGTTCGATTTGGTGCAGATTTGCGCCGATACTCCCTCCGATGACACCGTTGAGCTTGCGGGGGTAATTGCCCGTGATCGCGGGCGTGTGGTTGCGACTGGGGTGGTTGGCACGCACTTGCCGCGCAAGAAATACTATGAGAAGGAGCTCGATTTCATCATTTCGCGCTCCTATGGACCCGGCCGCTATGATCCGGCGTACGAGGAAGCCGGCCTCGATTACCCTGCTTCCTACGTTCGCTGGACTGAAGGCCGCAATCTGGAAAGCTTTCTGCAGCTGATCTCCCGCGGGTCAGTCGACGTACAGGCTTTGGTATCCCATCGCTTCCCGATTGAACAGGCGACCGCAGCCTACCATTTGATCAGCGGTGGAGCTGGTGAGGATTTTCTGGCCGTAGTGCTGCAGTATCCAGGGGTGGAAGGAAATATTGCCCCGGCAGCCCACCGCGAACTTGCCAGATCTACTGCTTCTACATCGGCTATTCAGCTTGGAGTCGTGGGTGCAGGTAACTTCGCCGTCGCTGTCATGCTGCCTGCGCTGCGGCGCACACGAGGTGTGTCGCTGGTCAGCCTGGTCAGCGCCAGGGGTCTGAGCGCCCAGTCGGTGGGCAAGAAGTTTAAGTTCCGGCGGGCAGAAACCGATTTCGAAGCGCTGCTTCAGGCTGACGACATCAACACGCTCGCAATCCTCACCCGTCATCACCTGCATGCCGGGCAGGTGATTGCTGCCTTAGAAGCAGGAAAGCATGTCTTCTGCGAGAAGCCGCTGGCCTTGAATCGCGAGGAGTTGAACGATATCGCCCAAGCGCTGCGTAACAGCAGCCAGCTGCTCATGGTGGGTTTTAACCGGCGCTTTGCCCCGCATGCAATCCAATTGAAGCGTTTTCTCGAATCGATCAATCAACCCCTGATGATGACCTACCGTGTCAACGCCGGCCCACTGCCTCCTGAGCACTGGCTGCAGGATCCACAGCTGGGAGGGGGCCGCCTGATCGGTGAGGGCTGCCACTTCATCGATTTCCTGACCTATCTCTCCGGCGAAGCCCCGGTGCGTGTGATGGCGCATGCCCTGCCGGACAGCGGGATCTATCGTGAGGATAATTTCACCCTGACGCTCGAATTCCCCGGAGGCAGCCTCGGACAAATCGTGTATGTCGCCAATGGAGACCGCGCCCTACCGAAGGAGCGAATTGAGGTCTTCGGCGGTGGGCGGGCGGCTGTGCTGGATGACTTTCGCCGTTTAGAGCTGATTTCCGGGGGAAGGCGGCGAATGCACAGGTCATGGCTGCGCCAGGATAAGGGCCATCAGGCAGAGTGGCAATCCTTTGTGGACTCAATTCGAAGCGGGAGGCCTGCGCCCATCCCCTTCGATCAAATATTTGCAGTTACTGCAGCATCGTTCGCTGGGCTCGATTCCTTGCGATCGAACCAGCCGATGGACGTTGGTAGCTTCGCCTCCGAATAAAGCCTCATGATGAATGTTTTGTCTCTCGCCCTGCGCGAACTCGGGCCTGGACCACTGCTGCGTATGGCCGCCTACCGCGCAGCGGTTCGAAGCGGCTGGTACCGCTGGCGCACACCCGCTCGGACCTGGGAAGAACTGCCATTTCCAGCTTGGCTGCGCCCTGATGTTCCGTGCGAGCCGGCCGCCTATCTTCACTGGCGTGCAGACCATTCACCTCAGCCACGCTTCGATCCAGGAGCGAATCAAAGCTTCAAGCCCTGCTCCGATCGATTGCTGGAGAAAGTCAATCACCTCCAGCGTGGCCGTTTCACACTGTTCGGAGGGCTCGAACTGGAGCTCGGATTTCCGCCGGCCTGGAACTACCTTCCCGCGGTCGAGCCAGGTGAGGTGGGGCAGCTCGTTGCACAGGACCGGCATTGGAGCGCGTATCACCTGGAACGGCTGTCGGGAGACGTGAAGCTGCTCTGGGAGCCGGCACGGTTTGCATGGGCTTTCGACCTCGTGCGGGCATATCTGCTTACCAGCGAAGAAGTCCATGCCGACGCATTCTGGAAGCTGTTCCAGTCGTGGCGCGAGGCCAGTCCGCCCAACACAGGACTGCACTGGCATTCCGCCCAGGAGGTTGCATACCGGACGATCGCGCTCAGCTACGCGGTCGATAGCCTGCATTCGTATTGGGAAGGGCATCCAGACCGGCTTCAGCGGGTGATCGAGGTGATCGCGGCCGGGGCCGCCCGCATTCCCCCGACCATGATTTATGCCCGAGCCCAGGATAACAACCACCTGCTGCTGGAGTGTGCAGCGTTGCTGACTGCAGGCCTGCTATTCCCTGAGCTGGAGCAGGCAGCAGAGTGGGCACGCGTCGGACGGGTGCATCTGGTCGCGGCTCTTCGCCGCCAGATTTTCGAAGATGGTGGATACATCCAGCACTCCAGCAGCTATCATCGCCTGGCGCTGCAGGGGGTGCTGTGGGCGAGCCTTATCGCTCAGCGCAGCGGCTCTCCCCTTCCTGACGATTCGCTGGCCAGGCTGGAAACGATGATACGGTGGATCGAAGCATGGATTGAACCTGACACCGGCAGCATGCCGAACTTCGGCCCGAATGATGGCGCTCAGCTGCTTCCGCTCAGTGATCAGCCGCACGCTGATTACCGTCCAACGATCCAGGCTGCTGCCCTGCTTCTTGAAGGGAGGCGCAGGCTGCCTTCCGGCGGATGGGATGACCTGGCCTTCTGGCTCGGGCTACTGCCGGCGGATGAATCGAATCCATTGAGCCCAGAGCCCTCTCCAACCCGGGTTGACTTTCCTCAGTGCGGATTATTCCGGTTCGGCCAGCGTGGGATGCGCGGCAGTCTGCGTGCGGTCCGCTTTGTGAACCGTCCAGGCCACAGCGACCAGATGCATGTCGACCTATGGTGGAATGGATATAATCTCGCTTGCGACTCGGGTACCTATCTCTACAACGCTCCCCCTCCGTGGGAAAACCCCTTTTCCGGCGCCTGGTGCCACAATTCGATCCTGATCGACGACTATGAACCCATGCTGGCCGCCGGGCGATTTCTGTGGCTCGATTGGAGCGCAGCGGACCTCGTTTGCCGCTGGGAATCGCCAGATGGGCAACTCGAATGGATCGAGGTCGAACGGCGGGGATTTCGACCACGCGGCATCGTTCACCGTCGTTCCATCCTTGCATGCAGCGCTTCAAGCTTGATCGTAGCCGATTCGCTGCAGGGTAGTGGGGAGCACACCGTTCGCATCAACTGGCTGCTGCCGGACCTTGAGTGGAAAGGCGAGGGTGATTCCCTGCGTTTTGAGGCGCCCAACGGAACGGCGTCTTTGCGGGTGGAAGGAAGCGTATTCCGTCAGGCGATCTACCGTGCCGGAACGTCTTTAAAGGGAGGCCTGGCAGGATTGAATCCGGAATTGTGCGGCTGGCGTTCACCGACCTACGCCGTGCGGCAGCCAGCCCTGCAGGTCATCCATGACGCCCGGATGCAGTTTCCGGCCCGCATCTTGAGCACCTGGCAGTTAGGGCTAACAACTCATGATCTACCGAGGTTAACCTGGGTGGAGAATCCTGCTCCCGGCCGGCCTGGTATCAGCGAGATCGCCTGGGATGGACGCCGCTGGGAGGTGGAATGCACATCCTCCTGATTCACCAGGCTTTTGCGGCGTTGGACGAAGCGGGCGGCACCCGCCACCATGAATTCGCACGCTATTTTGTCCAGCACGGTCACAGGGTAACGGTCATCACTGGCCAGACAAGCTACATGACCGGGGCTCGACGCCCCACCTCGCCATGGGTTACGCGCGAGGTGGATGACCAGGGTGTGGAGATCATCCGCTGCCGTAGTGTGGCGGCATGGCACAAATCATTTGTGCAGCGTTTGGTCAATTTCCTGGTCTTCATGATCCTTGCTTTCTTCACCGGGCTGCGTGTGCGGGGGGTTGATCTCGTATGGGGAACGTCACCTCCCATCTTCCAGGCTGTTTCTGCGGTCTTATTGGCCAGGTTCAAACGAAAGCCCTTCTTGCTGGAAGTACGGGATCTCTGGCCTTACTTCGCGATCGAGGTCGGGGTGCTCACCAATCCGCTCCTGATCGGGCTCTCCCGTTGGCTGGAGCGCTGGCTGTACCGACGGGCGGACAGGGTCGTGATCAATTCGCCTGGCTTTTACAAGCATGTTACGGACCGCGGAGCTCTGGCGGTGGACGTGGTTCCAAATGGCGTTGACCCGGCGATGTTCCGTAACCTGCCTCAGGGAAAACCGCTGCGGGAGACATTCGGCCTGGAGCAGGAATTCGTGCTGTTGTACGCAGGGGCGCACGGCATGTCGAACGACCTCGATACGCTGCTCATGGCGGCAGATTTGCTGCGGCAGGAGCGGGGGATCCGGTTCGTCTTGCTGGGTGATGGCAAGGAAAAGCCAGCTCTTCGGAATCGTGCGCAGGCGATGGCTCTGGATAATGTGCTCTTTACGCCGCCAGTCCCGAAGCAGCAAATTCCGCTCTGGCTTTCTGACGCAGATGCCTGCCTTGCGATACTGCGTCGTGTCGAGGCCTACAAGACGACCTACCCGAACAAGGTCTTCGATTACATGGCCGCTGGAAAACCGATCGTGCTGGCGATCGATGGTGTCATCCGGGAGGTCGTCGAAACAGCCGGGGCGGGGATTTTTGTGCAGCCGGGGGATCCGGGAGCCTTAGCCCGGGCTGTTTTAGAACTGGCACGCAACCCGCAGAGAGCGAAAAGCATGGGCTCTGCAGGCAGGAATTATGTCGAAGCGCACTTCAACCGGGGCAAACTGGCTGGAAAGATGCTGGCGGTGATGGAAGGTTTGAGTGGCGATAGTACGGGGATGGCTCCAGGGTGAGTGCTGCGCTCTTTCCACCCGGCGTCCCCTTGCGTAAGCGGGCTTTCGACCTGTGCCTGACGCTGCCCGGAGTCCTTCTGCTCAGCCCGTTTTTTTTCGTGCTTTCTGCCCTCGTGCGCTGGAAGCTCGGGTCACCGGTTTTCTACCGTCAGCTGCGCCCGGGCCTGCATGCAGCCCCGTTTGAGATCTATAAGTTCCGAACCATGCGGGAAGTCTATGATGAACTGGGCAATCCGCTGCAGGATGAACTGCGCCTGACAGGGCTGGGACGCTGGCTGCGTGGCCTGAGCCTGGATGAGCTGCCTGAGTTGTGGAATGTACTACGGGGCGAGATGAGCCTGGTCGGCCCAAGGCCGCTCCTCATGCAGTATCTGGAACGCTATACACCGACCCAGGCACGGCGGCACGAAGTCCTTCCGGGCATGACAGGTTGGGCGCAGATCCACGGCCGCAATATTCTCGATTGGGAATCGAAGTTTGAGCTGGATGTGTGGTACGTTGAACACTGGTCGTTATGGCTGGATGTAAAAATCCTGGTCCAGACCTTATGGAAGGTGCTCCGCAGAGAGGGCATCAACCAGCCCGGATATGCTACGGCGGAAGAGTTCACGGGCTCCAAAAACGTTCCGCCGGACGGATAGGGCTGCAAAGATATTGCACAGCTATTTACGCATCCCTACCTTGCGCAATCCGAAAAAGGCGGGTACGATGGTGCCAGTGTTAGGCCAATCCATCCAATCACAAGGCACCAGCCAAGGAGGAAAACCGATGAAAGAAACGCTTGAATTCTATGATGTGAAGTCGAAGACCAAGTTCAAGGCCACCGATTGGCGTATCGAGACCAAGTTCTCCAAGGGCCGCGCGCGCTATTTTGCGGTCACCAAGGCTCCGGCCGGCACGCATGAGGCTTGGCGTATTGTTGCCGAGGACTTCGCAAAGAAGAACATGTAACTCGAGCTGCCACAATAGGCTTTATACGGGCCGCCCACAGGGGCGGCTCGTGTCATTTTACAGGTGAGTGGTATGATTGCCTGCGCGAAATTCCAAGTACGGTAGTCGTGGAGTAGTGTGAATGGAGCGACCCTCACATTCGGAGTTCTACCGGCAGATGCTGCGCATCCGCCGCTTCGAAGAGACGGTGCTGGACCAGTTCCCGCGCGGCGATTTCTACGGCACAACACACACCTATATTGGTCAGGAAGCGGATGCTGTTGGCGTTTTGCATCATCTGGAACATGGTGATGTCGTTGTCAGCAACCACCGCTGTCATGGACATTTTCTTGCGTACGGTGGATCGATGCAGGCGCTGGCCGCCGAGCTGATGGGTCGCAAGGGTGGTGTATGCGGTGGGCGGGGCGGCAGCCAGCATGTCCAATGGATGGATTTCTACGCCAACGGCATCCTGGGCGGAACTCTACCGCTCGCTGCCGGGATGGCGATGGCTGAGAAACTCGCCGATTCGGGGCGAATCGTAGTTACTTTTATGGGTGATGGGACGCTGGGCGAAGGTGTGGTCTACGAAAGCTTGAACCTGGCCTCGCTCTGGAAGCTCCCGATCCTGTACGTGCTTGAAAATAATCTTTACGCCCAGAGCACACCCATAACCCATAATCTGGCGGGGACGATCCCCGGCCGATTTCAGGCCTTCGATATACCGGCCATGGAAGTGAACACCACGGATGTGCTTGAAATTCTTGACCAGGCAGGAAACGCGATTGGGAAAGTCAGGCATGGCAATGGGCCGCAGGCGCTTGTTCTCCAGACGTACCGCTTTGCCCCCCACTCGAAGGGCGATGATACGCGCGATCCGGCCGAGATTGAACGTTTCCGTAAGCTTGATCCCTTGAAAATTCATGCGGAACGGGTCCCCGAGGCCGACCGGATTTCCATTGAAAAAACCGTCGAGAACGAAGTAACGGCGGCTTTTGCCGCAGCTCGAGCCGAACCGCCTGCTGATCCCGCTGCGCTGACACCGGCGCTGGATGGTGTTGGATGACGACTGTCCTCGAGTCCATGAAGCACGGCCTTCAATCTTGTTTGCAGGCATCTGATCAGGTGATCCTGCTTGGTGAGGACCTGGTCGACCCATACGGCGGCGCATTCAAGGTTACGCGCGGTCTATCAACGGATTTTCCCGGCCGGGTACTCAATACACCCGTCTCGGAGGCGGGCATCGTCGGCCTAGGTGTGGGGATGGCCTTGCGTGGCCTGCGGCCCGTCGTTGAGATCATGTTCGGTGATTTCCTGATGTTGGCCGGCGATCAGCTGCTGAATCATGCTGCCAAGATGCGCTGGATGAGCAACGACCAGGCACGTGTGCCGCTTGTGGTTCGTACACCGATGGGAGGCCGGCGCGGATACGGACCTACCCACTCCCAATCACTTGAGAAGCACTTTCTAGGTGCACCGGGATTGCGTACGGTTGCGCTCACGGCCCTGGGCGATCCGGCGCAGTTGATCGAGCAGGTCGTGCTGCATGACGACGACCCGGTACTCTTCGTAGAACATAAGCTGCTGTATGCCACGCAGGTGCAAGATCAGCCGGCCCAATGCGAGCTGCTGCAATCCGGGAATGCCTACCCGGTTTTCCGAATAAGGGTGAGCGGTGCGCCTGCGCCGAGCTTGACCCTGGCAGCGTACGGGTACTCCGCAGAACTCGCCCGCCAGGCAATCTTGAAGCTTGCGTATGAAGAGGAATTATTCGCCGAGTTGGTGGTTTTCACCCAGCTGAGCCCGTTTGAGGACCAGGCCCTGGTTGAGAGCCTGGCTCAAACCGGGCGGCTGCTGACCATCGAAGAGGGCTCGAGGCAGCTTGGGTGGGGTGCGGAATGCGTGGCGCGCATGGCGGAAGCACTCGGACCGTCGCTGCGCGCAGCACGACTGGGGGCGGCCGATACACCGATCCCGGCTGCCGGCACGCTGGAAGAGGCAACCTTACCTCAGCTAGTGGATATTTTGAAAGCCGCACGCCGCCTGAGGAGCGCCTGAACCCGATCCGGGGGATATTGGCGGATGGTCGAGCTTACGCTAGACTTGAAATTCGAACCGGGATTGACCTGAAGCATGAGAGCCGTCGATGACAGAAGCAAAGCAGATTACGATACCGTTGCTGAATCCGAACGAGCCAGAGCTCCAGCTCGCGAGCCTGAATGTATCGGAGGGGGAGCAGGTGGAGGCGGGTCAGCTGCTTTGCACACTCGAGAGTACAAAGTCGGCCAGTGAGCTCTACGCCGAGCGCAGTGGGTATATCGTTGCGCTAACAGCACACAAAGGAGACCTGCTTCGTGCGGGTTCCCTGCTGTGCTGGATCGCGGCGGAGGCGGATTGGCGCCCACCGGAAACCACGACGCCCTCGCCGGTCCCGGTGGAGGCAGGTGTGGAGGGCTTACGCATTACGGAGCCGGCACGCCGATTGGCGGAAATCCAGGGTCTTGATCTAAAGTCCCTGCCTGTTGGACCGTTGATCACGGAAGCCTACCTGCAAGGAATGATTAAAGAGGGGCCAGAACTGAATCTGGACGTTCCGCCGACTGCAGAAAAAACGGGGGACCTACTGCTCTATGGCGGTGGTGGGCATGCCAGGGCACTGATCGAACTGATTCAACTGCTGGATGGCTATCGAATCGTTGGCGTAATCGACGATGAACTGAAGGCCGGAACCAGGATTCTGGACAGCACGGTTCTGGGGTCGGCCGAGATGCTGCCGGAGTTGTTTGAGAGCGGCGTCCGCCTGGCCGTGAACGCCGTTGGCGGCGTTGGGGACGTCATGAGCCGTGTCCGCGTTTTTCAACGGTTAATCGAGGCCGGGTTTGATTTTCCGACGCTTCTCCATCCCACGTCATTCGTCGAAGCGAGCGCAGTTCTGGAGGCCGGGGTGCAGGTTTTTCCGCACGCCTATGTCGGAAGCGAAGCCCACGTGGGTTTCGGGAGCATCGTCAACACCGGGGCTGTCGTTTCGCATGACTGCCAGCTGGGGCGTTACGTAAATGTCGCACCGTCGACCAGCCTGGCCGGCGGCGTAAATCTGGGTCGGGCGGTCCTGGTTGGTATGTCCGTCACTGTCAATCTAGGGGTTCAGGTTGGCGACGGGGCGCGGATCGGAAATAGTGCTGTGATTAAAGCCGATGTCCCTGCTGGCCAGGTCGTCCGAGCGGGCACTGTCTGGCCGTGAGCGTTGAGGGAGGAGCAGATTTGACCGGCAGTAAGAATTCGAACTCAGAACCTCGCCGCATTCCGATGTCGGCGCCGGATCTAGGAGAGCTCGAACGTGAGGCCGTGGCGGCGGTCATGCGCACGCCACGCCTGAGCATGGGTCCGGAGGTGGAGGGCTTTGAAGCAGAGATCCGACAGCATACCGGCGCCAGGCACGCAATTGCGGTCAGTTCAGGGACGACCGGCCTGCACCTGTGTGTCTGTGCGACGGGCATTCAAGATCACGATTTAGTGATCACCACTCCCTTCTCGTTCGTATCGTCGGCTAATGTGCTGCTTTATGAGCGCGCCGTTCCGGTGTTTGTCGATGTGGATCCAGTGACCGGCAACATCGATCCGAACCTGGTGGCGCAAGCTGTGCAGGATCTGAAGCAGGGCGGCAAACAGGCTGACCACTGGCTCCCGCGCAAGGGCAGCACTCCGCAAGCCCCATTGAAAGGGATTTTGAGCGTTGACGTGTTCGGCCAACCGGCCGATTATGATGCCCTGAACGCGACCGCCGCTGAAGCAGGCCTGACGCTGATCGAGGATTCGTGTGAGGCGCTCGGGGCCAGCTATCATTCCAGGCCGGCAGGGATGCTCGGTAAGGTCGGCGTGTTCGCCTTCTATCCTAATAAGCAAATCACCACCGCCGAAGGTGGCATGGTCGTCACCAATGACGATCGAGTTGCAGAGCGGATTAGAGCGCTGCGCAATCAAGGCCGGGCGCCGGGGGATACCTGGCTTGACCATACCTATTTGGGCTTCAACTACCGGCTGGATGAACTGAGCGCAGCTCTAGGCCGGGTCCAGATGACCCGCCTGGACGAACTGCTGGAGAAACGTGAGCAAGTTGCGCACTGGTATGGTGAGCGCCTGGCAGAGATCCCTTCAATCCAGGCACCGCAGGTCATCGATTCAACCACTCGCATGAGCTGGTTCGTTTATGTCGTGCGCCTGCCGCACGACGTCGATCGAACTGCTCTGGCAGCACGGCTGGAGGGGCGCGGAATTCCAACCCGGCCCTACTTCACACCAATTCACCTGCAGCCCTATTTTCGCGAACGCTTTGACTATCAGCGGGGTGATTTCCCGATTACGGAGGAGCTGGGAGAGCGCAGCATGGCGCTGCCCTTCTCCGGCGTACTTACAGAGCAAGAGGTTGATTATGTCTGCCGTGAATTGCAGACAGCTCTAAGGGCAAATGAGTAAATCCGCTTTAGAGGAAATAGAAAAACCCCCGCTCATATTCGAGCGGGGGTTTTTTGATTCTTTCAACTACTGTTCGCGCACCTGGCGCCAGTTTACAAAGATGAAGTTTTCATCGCAGGTGTCATAGGTATCGAAGAAAACCTGTTCCGAGAGTGGTTTCCCACCGCCATCGTTGAGCTGGATCCAGAGCGATCCTTCACTGGCAATTGGTTTATCTGCGAGGTTGAAGAGATAGCCCGATGGGCCAATATCGGGTGCGCTCCCGGTGAGCGCATCCATGTCGACCGCCTTTCCGCCGAGCTCGCCTTCCAGGTGGACGCCCAGGTTCGCAATCGGCGCGTTATCCAGATTGAAGACCTGGCCACCCACGCCCATCCATTCGCAGGATAAATCATTTACCCAGTTTACGATGCTGACCGGGTTACCGGGCTGCAGTGCAAATGGCGGCCCGGGTTCGGTTGCCGTCGGTGATGGTACCGGTGTATCGGTTGGTACCGGTGAAGGCGTCAGGGTCGATGGAGGTGTCCGAGAAGGTGTCGGGGTCCAGGCCGTGGGCAGTGGAATTGCCGGAGTGTTCGTCGGTGTGGGCGTGCCGAGAATGGCTGGAAGCGTCGGCGGTGGAAAGGGGTTATAGCCCACGTATGGATTGACGAAGACCATCGCATAAGCCGCACCGATTCCGATGATCGCCAGCACCACGATCAGCGTCAGGATGTTCAGGATGAAACCCCCGATGCCGCGCGATCGCTTGCGTGGTACCTTTACGAATTGATCATCCATGTCTATACTCTCCTGCCCCTTCCCTATGGCGTGATGTAGAGTTCAATCTCAGAGGCTGAGCGCTGTTGGGCCAGCCAGTCCTGAACGGCCTGCTCACGCAGCCAGCGCTGAACGTCAGCATCTGTCCGGTGATCACCACGCTCAAGCGTTTCGACGATGTGGTATCCCAATTCACTTTCCACAACATCGCTAATCTCGCCCGGCTGCAGGGAAAAGGCGGCTTGCTCGACCTGTGGCAGCCATAAGTAACCCTGTGGAAACCAGCCCAGATCTCCTCCGGCCGGTCGGGTGCTGATATCCAGAGAAACTTGATTAGCCAGTGTAGCGAAATCGGAACCCGAAGCAAGCATTCCCCGTATTTCCTCGGCTTCTGCCTGACTGGCGACCAGGATGTGGCGAGCGTGAACCTGTTCTACGACTTGCGGAACATTCCCCACAATGGAAGCTACCATCCTGGCTCCCAGCACCTGTTCTGTAAGGCTGGCACGCAGTTCATCTTCTGTGAAGTCCTGTCCTTCCAGCCATGCATTAAATGCGCTCTCATCTGTAAATTCTGCCACCAGGCCAGCATAGCGCTGATCAATCTCGGCTGGTTCGACGCTCAGCCCCTGGGTGAGAGCACCCTGGGCGAGCAGCTTGAGCTCGATCATAGCCGATAGAACTTGATCACGGTATGCGCCTAATGTTGCAAGGTCGATGCCAGAGGCGAGTTGGGCTGCCTCGTATCGCTCCACCTCACGCTCGAAGGACGCGAGCGAGATCGGCTCGCCATTTACCTGGGCTGCAAGTGGGACTGGTGTGGGGGATGGGGGCGGCATCTCCGTTGGTGTTGCAGACGCCGCAGGCTCCAGCAAGCCAGGTAGGTAGCGGTCGCAGCTGGTTAGTGAGAGGAAGGTGAACAACACGACAGCCGCTATGCGGAAACGATTCATCGCGTGGATTATACCCAGTGGCTCAGAGGCGGACCAACCGGAGTCCGACGGAGGAGCTAGGCGTCTTCTCGCGAGCTGAAGACGAAGATCATTGGCCGCCGGCGGGTTTCGGAAAAGAAGAACTTCGAGAGCTCCTTCTCGACGCGTTCATCCAGGTTCCCATCGCTGTTCTCAAGTACGAGGCTGGTCACTTTTTCGCGCGCTTCGGCCAGGAGTTCATCGGCATCACGCACGAAGACAAAGCCCTTCGTGATAATCTCTGGTTCGTGGCGCAGCTTGCGTTCGTCACAGTCCAGGTTTAGATGCACGATCACGAATCCGTCCCGGGCAAGTGCCTCACGCTCTCGCATCACGCGTGGACCGACATCGCCTACTCCGCTTCCATCAACAAAGACATATCCGCCGGGAATGCGTTCCCCGATCGACATCTTCCCATCCTTGAACTCGACAACGGTCCCGTTCTCGACAACTGCGATGCGTTCACTGGGGATGCCAATCTCTCGTGCCAGCGCAGCATGCTGGATCAGGTGGCGCAGCTCGCCGTGGATCGGGATCATGTGTTCGGGTTTGACGAGCTGCATAAGTAGCTTCATCTCTTCCTGGTTGGCGTGACCGGAGACGTGCACCGGGGCAATGGCGTCATAGATCACGTTCGCCCCACGCTGGAAGAGCCGGTTGATGGTGCGGTGCACCATCTCTTCGTTGCCCGGAATCGGGGAGGAAGAAAGCACGACCGTGTCGCCCTCACGCAGATCGAACTGGCGATTGCTGCCGGTGGACAGGCGTCCCAGGATCGAGGAGGGTTCGCCCTGCGTCCCGGTGCACATCAACACGACCTGAGCAGGTTTCATGCTCAGCGCCTGGTCGAGGTTGATGATTAAATCGTCCGCCGCTTCCAGGTAGCCCAGCTTACGGGCCATCTTGGCATTTTCGACCATGCTTGTGCCCACGAAAGCCAGCTTGCGGTCATGCCTTTCGGCAGCGTGGATTACCTGCTGCATGCGGGAGATGAGCGAGGCGAATGATCCAATCAGGATCCGGCCTTTTGCCTCCTGGAAGACCTTATCGAAGGTGGGATCGATCACTGCCTCCGACGGGGTCCAGCCCGGCTCATCTGCGTTGGTCGAGTCTGCCAGCAGCGCAAGCACGCCGCGCGCCCCGAATTCTCCCAGCTTGCCGAAATCCGTTGGCCAGCCATCCACCGGCGTGTGATCGAATTTGTAATCGCCAGAATGGACGATCAGCCCGGCCGGCGTGGTGACACCAACGCCGATTGCGTCCGGAATCGAGTGACAGACGTGGAAAGTCTCAATCTGGAAAGGCCCGACCTGAATTTCATCACCGGCGGTGATCGTGTTCAATTCGATGTCGGCCAGCATGCCGCCGCGGGCAAGTTTGACCTCAAGCAAACCGCGCGTCAGGCCGGTGGCGTAGATCGGGGCGCGTATTTCTTCCATCAGGTGGTGGATCGCCCCGGTATGATCTTCGTGGCCGTGGGTCACGACGATAGCCCGGATTTTGTCTTTCTTATCCAATAGATAGCGGAAGTCGGGGATGATGTAGTCGATCCCCAGCATGTCGTTCTCGGGGAACATGATGCCGCTGTCGATGACGAGAATATTATCGCCATACTCAATCGCCATCATGTTCTTACCGACCTCCCCCAGTCCGCCCAGGGGGACGATGCGTAGTGTCCTACTCATGTTCTTTTTCCTTCTTCACACAGCCGAGCTGTGATTGCTTCAAAATATAAGAAACCCCGTCAGGCAAAGCGCCGGGCGGGGCGTGGTACCTCTCACCGATAACCCAGGATTAATTCAATCGGGTGACATCCGTAGCTTGCAGGCCGCGAATTGTGCTCTCGAGAAAAAAAGCGACTTTTTCGCCGGGGCTGAGCAATTGCAAACCACCGCCGGCGATGTCGCGATAGTGAACGAACACATCTTCTCCGTCCTGAGCTTCGATGTAGCCGTAACCCTTGGATCCGTCGAACCAGCGCACCACGCCGGTTGTCCGTTTTGCCACCAAAAGCCTCCAAATGGTGCTTCAAACCAGTGAATTCTATCACAGTCGGAGAATGAGCGTCAACGCGGTTTTGAGGATTTTCGTCGCTTGACCATCGCTACCCTCGGCTCTATACTCTAGCGCGACAACCGATAACGGCAGAGGGAGCCAGGAGCCCGGATGCTCTGGCTGCTCCCGGGGAAGCCGGTGACCGCCAAGCAACACGAACGCGGAAGTCCGGCGCTGTCCCGCAACTGTAGGGAAGCGAAGATACGCTTCCAAGCCAGGATACCCACCTCCGCCGTCCACCTTTAGCCCTTCGCGGAAAGGATGGTGCGCCGATGACCTCGACGATCTAACGCCTTCCCGAACCGATAGCTGGGAAGGCGATTGCTTTTCCGGCCTCGAAATACCGATCCGAAACTTATGATCTGCAGCCCTCACGGGCTGAGAAGGATGAATGATGAAACTTCACAGGAACGTCCGCCTGCTGCCCTTGCTGCTGGTCGTGATGTTGCTTCTCGCAGCCGGATGCGCCTCTGGCGCACAGCCGGACGAGGCTGATTCAATCGCGCCGAGCCCAACGGTTGTCGTCCCATCCTCGCCGACCAACGAGCCAACAGCCGAGCCGACATCCGCACCCATGATCATACAGGATGGCCTCGGCCGTGAGGTCCAGCTTGAAGGGCCGGCGCAGCATATCTTATCCATGGCCCCTTCCAACACCGAGCTGCTCTTTGCGATCGGCGCCGGTGGTCAAATCGTCGGCCGGGATGAGATTTCCGACTATCCGCCAGAGGCCGCGGCGATCGCGAGCATCGGCAGCACCTACGGCGAATTGAACACCGAGGCCATTCTAGCGCTCGAGCCAGACCTGGTGCTGGCGGCGACAATCACAAGCCCAGAACAGATCCAGACATTGGAAAATCTGGGTTTGAGACTCTACTTGCTGCCCAACCCGATGACCTTCGATGAGTTATTTGCAAATGTCATCACGGTAGGCAAACTCACCGGCCATGAAAGCGAGGCGCAGGAGCTGGCCGAATCGCTCCAGGGCAGGGTGCAGGATGTAACCTCGGCCATGGAAGGCGTTGAACCGGTTCGTGTGTTCTATGAAGTCGACGGCACCGATCCCAGCGCGCCGTGGACGACAGGACGCGGCACATTCCAGGACGTGCTGATCGGGATGGTCGGTGGCGAGAACATTGCCGGCGAGATCGATGGCTGGGGACAGATCAGCCTCGAATCGATTGTGACCAGCGATCCGGCTGTTATCTTCTTCGCTTCCGGACCCTGGATTCCGACGACGACAGATTCGTTGATCGCACGTACGGGTTGGGAGTCAATTCGCGCTGTTCAGGATGGCAGGGTTTATGAGATCGACACAAACTGGATCGATCGGCCTGGTCCACGCCTGGTGGATGCGCTCGAACGCATGGCGCAGCTCGTCCACCCCGAGAAGTTCGAATAGCAATGGCGACGGATAGCTCACTTGATCCGGTCGGCTTGCACTGGATACGCGGCGCTCGCTGGCTTCCGTGGGTAGTGACGCTCGCAGCCCTGGTGCTGATGGCTGCCCTCAGTGCAGCGCTAGGGCCAATCTCAATCCCGCTGCGCAGCGTGATCCGCCTGCTCGCAGCCCGTTTGCCTGGCCTGGCGATCGAACCGGATTGGCCGGCTAACTTCGCCACGATCCTGTACCAGATCCGCTTGCCGAACACGGTATTGATCATGCTGACCGGGATGGCGCTCGCTGGGAGCGGGGCTGCGTACCAGGGCCTCTTCCGCAATCCACTGGCCGATCCCTACATCATCGGTGTGGCTTCAGGGGCTGGCCTGGGAGCGGTGTTGGCGATGGCCGCCCACTGGCCGGCTGATTTGCTCGGCATGGCGGCCGTGCCGGCGGCGGCCTTTATCGGAGCGCTGATCACGGTTGCCATCGTCTATGCCATCGCCCAGGTTGGACGGTCAACTCCCGTCACTACCCTCATCCTGGCAGGAGTTGCTCTCAGTTCGTTCGCGACGGCCATGACGAGCATGATCATGCTGCTCTCCACCCAGGAACTGCACCGGGCGGTGAACTGGATGGTGGGCGGCTTTGCCCTTGGGGGATGGGAACCCGTGCTGGCGTCGGTGCCCTACCTCGGGATTGGCTTGTTGGTGCTGCTGACCCTCGGGCGTCCCTTGAATGTGCTTCAATTCGGGGACGACCAGGCCCGGCAGCTCGGACTGGATGTGGAGCGCGTAAAGCTTGTCATCGTAATCGCGGCCTCGATGGTAGCTGCGACGGCAGTCGCTTTTTCGGGCATCATCGCCTTCGTGGGACTGATTGTGCCGCATGTTGTGCGCCTGCTATGGGGGCCGGATCACCGCCGCCTGATCCCGCTCGCGATACTGCTCGGAGGCAGCTTCCTGCTCGGCGCCGACATCGTCGCCCGGATGCTGCTCGCGCCGCGCGAACTTCCCGTTGGCGTAATCACCTCCGTTATCGGAGCGCCGTTTTTTCTCTGGTTGCTGCAGCGGGCCAAGGGCAGGGTGCGCTTTTGGTAGCCCCAGACTTGGTGCTGGCTGGAGTTGAAGCAGGCTATGGCGATCAACCGGTTCTGCGTGCTATCGATCTGCGGGTCGAACCCGGTGAGGTGCTGGCTGTTGTCGGCCCGAATGGGGTCGGAAAATCGACGCTAATCAAGGCAGCGGCCGGGACGCTCACCCCGCGAAAAGGATCCGTCAGCATCGGGGGAGTGAACCTCGCTCGCCTGAAGGCCGCCGAACGAGCACGCCGGGTGTCGGTCGTGGAGCAAGCGCTGAACCTGCCACCAGCCTTCAGCGCGCTGGACATCGTCTTGATGGGCCGCACGCCTTACCTGGGTTGGCTCGAACATGAAGGAGATCTTGACCGCGAGATCGCCTGGGAGGCGATGGAGCGCACGGAGACCGCCGCGTTCGCCCAGCGGCCGATCAGCGAACTTTCGGGGGGCGAACAGCAGCGGGTGCTGATCGCAAGGGCTCTCGCCCAGGCGGCGCCGATTATGCTGATGGATGAACCGACTGCCCATCTTGATCTGCGCCATCAGGACGCCTTGCTCAAGCTCGTCCGCCAATTGGCTCGGGATGATCAACTGGCTGTTTTGATCGCGCTGCACGACCTGAACCTGGTGGCGCGTTTCGCTGACCGGGTGGCGCTCCTCTCGGCAGGTATGATCCATAAAACAGGCTCGGCGGAAGAGGTGTTGACACCAGAACACCTGGCAGCCGTCTACGGGATCGAAATCCATGTGATGAAGCACCCGATCCATGGCAAGCCGCTGGTCCTGACGGGAGAATGAGGGAGGGCGAAGGATGCCGACGATCGAAGAGGCTCGCGGCTGGTATTCAGCGACGGATCCAGTGCATGGATTTGACCACGTGCTGCGCGTATACCGCCTGGCAGAGAGGATCGGAGAGGCGCTGGGGGCCGACCTGGAGATCCTGCGCGCGGCGGCGTTGATGCATGACGCCAGCGGCGCACATCCTGGAGATGAATCGGGCCGAGCAAGTCATGAGCGCCGTTCGGCAGAATTCGCACGAGAAGTGCTAGTCGCGGAAGGCTGGAATGAGACCGGTGTCGAGGCCGTCCTGCACTGCATTCGGGCGCATCGCTACCGGGGTGAGGAGCAGCCGGATTCTCTGGAAGCCCAGATCCTGTTCGACGCCGACAAACTGGATGTGTTGGGAGCCTTTGGCGTGGCACGTACTATCGGATATGCGGTTCAGGCCGGGCAGCCAGTTTTCGCGGCACCTTCCGGACAATTCATCACAACTGGAGTAGAACAGCCGGGAGAGCCGCACAGCGCCTATCATGAATATCTGTTCAAACTAAGGCATGTATCAGACCGGCTCTACACGCAGCCGGCACGTGAGCTGGCGCAGGCCCGGGAACGGGTGATGACGGCTTTCTTCGATGGCCTCGTGGCAGAAGCGGAGGGCAGAGCCTGAACTCATGACATGACGCCGAATTGACCATGAACAAAGGGACGCGTATCATGAGGCCATGCCGACCGCAGGAGAACGTACGCAGATATTGCTCACCAATGATGATGGCATTCGTTCGCCCGGCTTGTGGGCTGCGGCGCAGGCATTATCGGAGGTGGGCTTTGTAACAGTCGCGGCGCCGCGTGAACAGTCCTCGGGCTCCGGACGAAGCATGCCGGTCACCTCCGACGGGCGATTGCATGAAGAGCATGTCACGATCAAGGATAAGACCTGGAAGGTCTACGCAGTCGGCGGCACGCCAGCGCAGGCTGTGCAGCATGGAATCCTCGAACTCATGCCCGATCCCCCCGACCTTGTTGTTGCCGGGATCAACTACGGTGAAAATTTGACGATCGGCGTATCCATCTCGGGCACCGTCGGTGCAGCGCTGGAGGGAGCCGCTTTTGGTCTGCCAGCGCTGGCGGTCTCGCTCGAAATGCCGGATGGCTACTACCTCTCCCACTCGGAGGATATCGACTTCTCGATTGCTGCCTACTTCACCGGGTATTTTGCCCGCATGATGCTGCGATTGAAGCCGATCCCCGATGTGGATATGCTCAAAATCGATATTCCGAACGATGCGGATCGCGACACGGCATGGCGGCTGACGCGCCTTTCACGACAGAAATACTATGTGCCGGTTGCTCCACGGCGGACGTCGCTGGAAGATCCAGGCCACCTCGACTTCAAGATTGAATTGGATCGATCAAAACTTGAGCCGGATTCGGATGTGTACGCGCTGTCCGTTGACCGCGTCATATCGGTCACGCCGCTCTGCCTGGATTTCAGTTCACGGGTGGACTTCAATCTGCTCAAGCAGGCGTTCGAAGCAGCCATTTAATGCGATGGATTGCAGCAGCAATTTGAGTGGGGTTGCATGCGGGCAAGGTTACGCGCCCTGGGTTTTATCTCCGTCCAGCAGGCTGTGGAGCGTACGCAGTTCCTCTTCAATCTGGTCGCGCTGGACTCTGGTCTGTGCCAGGAGCGCTTCGAATGCTGGACGCTGCTCGGGCGGAACAGTCTCCACCAGGCGCTGTGCACGCCGGATCTGATTTTCCTTGTGATGGAGCTTCTCCCTCAAGCGATCTGAATAACCCTGCTGGAAGGCTCGTTCCGCCATTGGCAGGGCATTCCCCTCGAACTCGCCGGTCATTACCTCCGCAACGGTCAGGAGCAGCTCGGAAGCCTCGATCGGTTTTTCGAGGAAGCGCACTGCGCCCAGGCTGAGCGCAAATTCCTTGTCTTCCGGGGTGATGAACGTGGCCGAGATGAAGATGATTGGAATGTGACGGGTTTCGGGATCGCTGCGCACGGCCTGGGCCAGCGCATACCCGTCCAGGCGTGGCATGAGGATATCGGTCAGGATCAGGACCGGAGGACCGCCGGCGATGATCTCAAGCGCTTCATCGCCATTTCGGGCTGTGATCACGTCATAGCCTTTGAACTTGAGCGTAACCTCCAACAGTTCAAGAATATGAGGGATATCTTCAACGATCAGTATCGGGCCATTCATCTTCTTGATTGTATCCTGACTTGGCGCTCGTGCAACGTGTCATGTGATCTATTCCGACCAGGTTGAGATCGTCTCAATATGGTAGGTCTGGGGGAAGAGATCGATTGGCTGCACCTGTTCCAGCTGCAATCCTCCGGCGGCAAGCAGCCGGCTGTCGCGGGCCATCGTCGCCGGGTCGCAGGAGACGTAGACCAGGCGAGCAGGTTGCTTTTCGAGGATCATTTCCACTACCTCCCGCCCCAGCCCGGCACGAGGCGGATCAACCAGGATCAGATCCGGAGAAGCAACAATCGCTGGCAGCGCGGCATCGACCTGTGATTCGTAAAGCTCGATGTCGGAGTAGGGATAAAGGTTGACTTCAAAATCGGCGCATGCTGCCGGTGATGACTCAACCGCGATCACCCGCGCGCCGTTCTTGGCCAGGAACAGGCTGAACAGTCCAACTCCTGCATACAGGTCGAAGGTGAGTTGACCGGGCGAGACTCGCGCAGCCTGCAGAACCCGTCGCACTAGCTCAGGGACCAGTGCTGTGTTGACCTGGAAGAATGCGTCGGGGGACACCTGGAAACGCTCTCCCAGGACCTGCATCTCGAGAGCTGGCTCGCCGGCCAGGACCTGCCAGCTGCCGGGTGTCGACCATGCGACGGAGGTCCCCGCCAGGACCTCGATCTCCTGGGTTGGGCTTTCCTGCGCATGGAAGACGATCATCGTCTCATCCTGCGTATCGGTGCGTACGCTGATGCGCCCGATTTCGTCCTGTTCTTCGACCCGTATCAGGCTCCAGAGCTGATCCACGGCAGGCAGAGGCAGGTGACATTCGCTCAGCGGAAGGACCTTCGATCCATCCTGTTGAACCAGGCCGAGGCTCCCGTTAGGGTTGATATGAAACTGCATTTGATTGCGATAGTTCCAGGGGCTTGGGGAGGCAATTATCTCTACGACCGGAGGTGCCTGAATTCCACCTATTCGTTCAAGCTGCTCGATGACAATTTCCTGCTTCACCTGCAGTTGATCGGCGTACTCGAGGTGCTGGTAGTGGCAGCCGCCGCATTGCCCGAAATGAATACAGCGGGCCTGAATACGGTCTGACGCGGGCTGCAGAACCTCGATCAGCTCGGCCCGTGCCCAGCGTTTGTGTTCATCTCGAATGCGAACCCGGACCCGCTCTCCTGGCAGTGCAAATGGAACGAATACCATGCGTCCGTTTTCAGCACGACCCAGGCTCTCGCCGCCGTACGCCATCCCTGTCATCGTGAGTTCGAGCTCGTTTTCCACCGTTCAAGCCTGCTGGTCGGGTTGTGTTGCTAGATAATCTTCGATCGTCGTCGTCAGCTGCTGCAGATCTGCGAGACTGGTCTCGCCCATGTGGCCGATGCGGAAAGTCTCATTTCGCAAGCGGCCATAACCATTCGCAATCGAGATCCCCTGCCCGGCCAGATACATCAGGAGTTCAGGAACTTGCAGGCCGCGCGTTGCCCTAATCGTCGTAACGGTGTTGGAACGGTATCCCTGTGCGGCGAAGAGGGCGAAATGGGCTTGAGCCCAGTCGCGCACGTACTCCGCCATGTGAGTATGGCGGGCATAGCGCTGCTCCAGCCCTTCTGCCAGCATCCGCTGAAGCTGCCGCTCGAGAGCGAAGATCAGCGAAACGGCCGGAGTGGATGGGGTCGCGTTCTTCTCGAGGTATTCCTCGAAGAGCAGGAAATCGAAGTACCAGCCACGGTGTGCGATCTCACGCGCCCGATCGAGCGCCCGATCGCTAACCGCAGCGAAGGCCAGGCCCGGTGGAAGGGCGAAACACTTCTGCGAAGAGGTCAGGAGAACATCCAGGCCCCAGCTGTCGAACGGGATCGAAACGCCCCCGGCGGAGGAGACGGCGTCAACCAGGATTAACGTATCCGGGCTGATCGATTGGACAGCTTCAGCGATCTCGCCAACCGGGTTCTGAACGCCGGTCGAGGTTTCGTTATGCACGATGGCGACCGCGTCATAATGTTTACCGCCAAACGCCTCCAGGACTTGCTCCGGTCGATTCGGCTGCCCCCACTCGCTGTCAAGGCGATCCGCTGGCAGACCGTTGGCCTGGGCTACTTCGAACCAGCGTTCGCCGAACGCTCCGCAGATGCAAACCAGCAGCTCTGACTGCACAACATTGCGCACAGCAGCTTCTTGCAGTCCGGTGCCGGATGAGGTCGAGATGTACACCCGGCTGGAAGTACCCAGGACGGAACGCAGCATCGGCTGCACGCGCCCCATAAGCTCAGCAAAAGCCGGTGAGCGGTGCCCAATCATCTCGTGTGCCTGCGCTTGAAGCACTTCAGGATCGACGTCTACCGGGCCAGGGAGAAAAAGCTTCGTCATCGGTCAACCTCGAGGGTATTGGTCTGGCGCCATTCTAACAGAGAACCCCGGGGCAGGGTGGCGCCGGCCCAATTCCTGCGCGGCGGGCCGAAAAATGGCCGTCTTCCGAACAATATGGTGAAAACTAAAACCGAATATCAAGAATATTAATAAAATACTTGACATTATTTAAAATGATGGTACTTTAATGCCAGATTTTCGAAATCGAAATGCAGAAAATAAGAATGGAGGCGGCGAGATGTGTGGAAACGGTTTTTACGAGGCCGAGCTGGGCAGGTTGGACCTCCAGCGGCGTCTCGAATTGGAGCGCAATCGCCGCCAGTTGTCCTTCAGTCAGGGGAAAGCCTCGCGCCTGTCCCGTCTGAGTGTGTGGTTGGGCGGGCGTTTGATCGCAGCGGGAGAGGCGCTTTGTGCCCGCAGCAACGCGAGAACAATACATACCTGGCGTGGGGCAAGCAACCCGCATGTAATCCGTACCCAGGTCAGCTGAGGTGAGCAGAGATCGAGAGATGAATACCATGCTGACAACCTGTCCGGTTTGCGAAGAACGACTTTCGGTCACGCGCCTGCACTGTCGAAATTGTGATACCACGATTGAGGGCCATTTCGATCTTGGACGCCTTGGCCGCTTGTCCAAAGAGCAGCTGGATTTCATCGAGACGTTTATTCGGTGCGAAGGCAAACTGAGCCGGATGGAACCAGAGCTTGATCTGTCCTATCCAACGCTACGCGCCCGCCTGACAGATGCCATCCGAACGATGGGTTTCACCGTGGGTCCTGAGCCATCGCTCATCAGCGATGAGGAGCGGCACCGGATTCTGGATGACCTGGCGAACGGGAAGTTGAGTTCTGAGGAAGCGATGCGTTTGCTGGAAGGATCTTGATCCAGCCGACGAGTTCTCTGGAGGTGACGAATGCAGAAAGAGCGAATTGAACTGGGCGAAGCGCCATTGATCAAGATCGATGCCATCGGGGGAGATCTGCGCGTTTCAGGTCATGACGAATCGTACCTCGAGGTTCAGGCGCCTGATTCTGGCAACCTGAAGGTGACGGAAGAGAAAGGTGGAGCCCTGGTTATCTGCCGTTCCGGCTGCCTGATCTTCATGCCGCGCTCTGGCCGGATCGAAGCCGGGGAAGTCGGCGGCGATTGTCGAATCACAGATGTCGAAGGCGAAGTTCTTCTGCAAACGGTCGGCGGCGACCTGAGCCTGCGCCGGGTTGGAAAAGCCTCTTTCGAATTGATCGGCGGGGACATGCAGGCGCGCCGTTTGATGGGCGATCTGGCCGTCGACCATGTTGGGGGGGATGCCGTCGTCCAGGAGATCGAGGGTGGAATCAGGATGCGCATGGTGGGCGGTGATGTCCTTCTGGGAGAAGTCGCGGGAATGGTGGATGTTTCCTGCGGTGGTGATGCTTTGGTGAGCTTCGACCCACCGGGTGGACAGGCATCCAAAGTGCAGGCCGGAAGCGATCTTGATTGTCGTGTCAGCCCGCAGGCCTCGGTGCGAGTTAAAGCTCAGGCTGGTGGGGATCGAGAAATCGGGCGCGGGTTTGAAACCGATGCTGACGAGGGAGTTTTCCTCCTGGGGTCAGGTGAAGCCGAACTCGAGCTATCTGCGGGTGGTGATCTGGTCCTGCGCTTGGCAGGTGCAAGCCAGGGATTTGGCGGCTTTGATTTTGCCGATGTGCTAAGTGATATGGATGTCGAGTTGGCCGAGATGGAAACGAAAATGGATTCACTCGCTGTGCCGCTCGAATTCGGGGTCAAGGAAAAAGTCCGTCGTGCAGTGCGGAACGCACGACGATCAGCCCGCAAAGCGCGGCATCATCACTTCAAACTTGAGGCCGAGTTTGACCCGCTGAAAGGAATCACATTTCAGGGTCCAGGCTGGGCTGGCTTTGGCGAGTCTCCACAGGAAGCCACGGAAGAAGAGAGGCACCAAATCCTGCGCATGGTGGAGCAAGGCAAAATTACGGTGGATGAGGCTGAAGCGCTCCTGGAAGCCCTGGAGGGTGAATCTTGACGGCAGCGGTTAGCGCTGGCTCGCGCCCGCGGGATCATGGCTTGCGAGCATTCGATGGGCGACGTGATCTGGGGGCACTGGCCGACTTGATCGAAACTTCGTTCGCAGAGCAGCTCGATCAAGCTGGACGGCAGATGGTAGCTGGCATGCGGTTATTCTCCAGGCTGGGATGGCTGGGATGGCTGTTAAGCCGCTGGCTGCTGCCGCCGGCCGCTAATCCAATTGGCTTTGTATGGGAACAAGACGGGCAGGTTGTCGGGAACGCCAGCCTGATGCCTGTGCGGAATTACAGTCGGCGTTGGGTTATGGCGAATGTTGCCGTGCAGCCGCGCTACCGTAGGCACGGTATCGGCCGTCGATTGGTTGGGGCTGCGATTGAAGCGGCCCGCGAACGAGGTGCCCGCCAGGTTATCCTGCAGGTCGATCAGGAGAATCAAGCTGCCCAGGCTCTGTACAACCAATTTGGCTTCAAACTACTGGCCGATCGCAGTACCTGGTTCCGCCCGAGAGGACTTGCACCAACGCACACGATCGAGGGCTCGCAGGTCAGATCGCGCGAAGATGATGAATGGCGGGACCAGTTTGAACTGGCCAGCCGGCTGCACCCGGAAGGTTTGATCTGGCCATTCCCGACGGTTACGAGCATCTTCCGACCACGCGGGCTGGCTGGTTGGACAGGAGCTGCGTCACACTTGCATTGGGTTTGGCGGACAGCCGAAGGCCTGGAGGCAAGCCTGTCATTGCGGCCAGGTGTCGAGCCCGGAATACAGCGCCTGGTTATGGTTACCTCGCCGGCAGTACGCGGCCTCGCAGAAGGCCCACTGCTGGATCGCATCCTAGCCAGACCAGCCTCAAGACGGACGGCGTTCGTGATTGATTACCCAACCGGTGCTGCCGGGTCAGCTTTCAGCGAGCGTGGTTTTTTCGAACGCCGCCAACTGCGCTGGATGGGGCTCGATTTGGCCCGGTCGTCGAAACGAAGCGCAGGCCAGCCATGATCACGCGCCGGCTGGCTGCCCTGCGCAGTATCTATCAAGAGTACCCCCGGCCATTCTGGTACCTGATGGGGGCTTCTTTTATCGATGCGCTTGGTGGAGCGCTGCTGTTCCCGTTTTTCACGCTGTACGTGACGGCAAAGTTCAATATCGGGCTTTCCCAGGTTGGTTTGATCTTCGGTGGGTTGATGATCGCCAACGTCATCGGCAGCACGTTGGGCGGTGGCCTGGCTGATCGGTTTGGCCGTAAATCGATGGTGATTTTTGGCCTGATCAGCAGCGCTATCACCGTCCTGGCGCTGGGATTGATCACGCGCATTGAGATTTTTACAGCTTTCGCGTTGATCACCGGCCTGACAGGGAACATCGGGGGACCAGCCCGGGCAGCGATGGTGGCGGATTTGTTGCCAGAAGAAAAGCGCACTGGGGGTTTCGGACTGCACCGGGTGATTCACAACCTGGCTTATGTTATTGGACCGGCTGTTGGCGGTTTGCTGGCAGCAAGGTCATATCTGCTGCTTTTTGTCATCGATACTGCGGCCAGCTTGATCACAGCTGGCCTGGTCTACCGCCTGCTGGCCGAGACCAAACCTGAACCGGTGGCAGGTGTCGCCCAGCCTTCTACCCTGCAGACTTTCCGTGATTACGGCAAGGTCTTCTACGATCGTCTTTACATGCTTTTCCTGCTTGCCACGGCATTGATGGTGCTTGTGTATACGCAGATGCAGGGTCCGCTCTCCGTATACCTGCGTGATATCTATGGTCTCGGTGAACGATATTGGGGCTACATCTTAAGCCTGAACGCTGGCATGGTCGTCGTGATGCAGTTCTGGATTTCACGCAAGGTTGAAGCCATGCCGCCTTTCATGGTGCTTACTCTGGGTACGCTGTTCTATGTCATCGGATTTGGGATGTACGGCTACGTTGCCACCTATGGCTTGTTCTTGCTGGCGATGGCGATTATCACATTGGGTGAGATGCTCACAGCACCGGTGGGCAACGCGCTGGCGGCGACATTGGCTCCCGAATCGATGCGCGGCCGCTACATGGCGGTTTACGGTTTCAGCTGGATGATCCCGAGCGCGGTCGGCATGTACCTGTCAGGATTGATCATGGACAATGCCGACCCACGCTGGATCTGGTATGCGGCGGCGACCGTGGGCATGCTGGCTGCCAGCATGTTCTACGGCCTGCATCTCTTCGAGCAGCGCCGGCAGCGGGTTCAGGCGCCCGCAGCAGAACCGGGACTGGACTGATGGAAAGCGATGGGAGTGCGGGATGATCCGCAACCGAAATTTTGTGCTGCTCTGGTCGGCGCAGTGCATCTCGGCCGCAGGTGACACATTCAGTTTCCTGGCGCTGGCAGTGCGCATCGACAGCATCTATTCCGACCCGGGCCAATCAGCGAAAGCGCTGGGAGCCGTGCTGATTGCCTATGCCCTGCCCGTTTTGCTGCTTGGCATCTTCGCCGGGACGCTCGTAGATCGGCAGGATCGCAAGGTTGTGATGGTGCTCTCCGACCTTGCCCGGGCACTCCTGGCGCCGGGATATCTACTGCTGCGTTCGGCCTCCGATTTGCCCCTGGCGATGGGCTTTGCATTCGCCCTGGCTGCCTTCAGCGTTTTCTTCTACCCGGCGCGTACCGCTCTTGTGCCATCGATCGTGGGGAAAGATCAATTGATGTCGGCCAACGGATGGATGCAGGTTGGACAGACGATCGCCAGGCTATCCGGCCCAATCCTGGCCGGCCTGGTGGTCGGCAGATGGGGAAGCGATATTGCCTTCTGGATTGATTCAGCCAGCTTCCTCATGTCAGCACTTCTGGTCCTGGGGATCGTCGGTGTCACAACACGCGTCTTCGAGCAGAAGCAGGGCGCAGCTTCTGCCTGGCTCTCGTTGAAAGAGGGCGTTCGTTTTATTCTCAACAGCCGTTTATTGCAGGGAATTACACTCGGGATCGCGCTGGCAATGCTCGGGATCGGGGCGATCAATGTGCTCTTCGTCCCCTTCCTGCACGATGCCTTCGGGGTCTCTCCTGAAGCTCTGGGAGGAGTTCAGACCGCACAGGGTGCCGGGATGCTGCTCGGAGGGTTAATCCTGGGAGGTCTGGGGAAACTGCTCAAGCCGCGCACGGTGGCAATCATCTCGATGGTCGTGCTTGCCCTGGGCACGGTGCTGTTTGGCGCGGCACCGGGTTATACTGCAGCGTTGTTGATCATTCCACTGGTGGGCTTCTCGCTGCCACCGCTCAACGCATCACTTCAGACACTGCTGCAGAGCAATGTTCCATCAGAATTATTGGGCCGGGCGGGCTCGGTGATGGATATGGCAATTTCCCTGGCAAACGTGGTTTCCATGGGCCTGGCCGGGTACCTGGGAGCCGCGATTGGCCTACGCCAGTCCTTCTTTGCTGGAGGGGCCTTCGTGTTTTTGGGAGCTGTGGCTATGGCGCTCATGCTGCCAGCGGCGAGAACTTACAGCGATGGCCTGGTTCCAGCTGTCGAAGCCTCGCAGGCAGCGACAGCGGAGTAAAACCCTGCCGGAAGTTACGCGAGGGAGTGCAGATGACAGAAGAACATGAAGCAATGGAAATTCTAAGGCAAGTGGAGGCGGGCGAGATCGATGCCGAAACTGCTGCCGGCCTGCTTGAAAGAGATCCTGAGCCGCAGGATGAACCTCAGGCGAGCGTTATTCCAAATCGCTGGAGCGGGTGGTGGTTGATTCCCTTCTCGATCACGCTGATCGTCATCGCGGCCGGTATTGGCCTGGGCCAACTCGGTGGTTGGTGGTGGCTGCTGGCCGGACCGCTGCTGGTGACCGGCGGAGTCGTGCTGACCTTGCTGATCGCTTCGATCGGATCTCCTTGGGTTCATATCCGGGTGCACACCGGGCAGGACAGCTGGCCGAGGCGAATAGCGATCAGCCTGCCGCTGCCACTGCGGGTCAGTGTGTGGGGGCTGCGTATGTTCGGCGTTCACATTCCAGGGTTAGAAAACACCTCGCTGGATGAACTGCTCCTGGCGCTCGAGGAAGGGCTGTCAGGCGGAGAGCCGATTCAGATTGATATTGATGAAGGTGAATCTGGAGAACGCGTCCAGGTCTATCTCGGGTGAGCAAGGAGGCGTAAAGCCATGTCGAGTGAAGAGCGATTGAAGATTCTGAAGATGATTGAAGATGGCAAGATCACAGCCGAGGAGGGCACACGCCTGCTGGGAGCACTGAGCAAGCAGAAGCAGCGCCGGGAGGGCTTGTCAGAAGGTTCCCCGCGCTGGCTGCGTGTGCGCGTTCTCGATTTAAACAGCGGCAAGGAGTCGGTCCGGGTCAACCTGCCGATCAGCCTGGTGAACGTCGGCATGAAGATGGGCGCGCGCTTCATTCCCGACGCCGAACAGGAGACGGTAATGGAGGACCTTGCGCAAGCTCTCAACCAGGGCATGACCGGCAAGATCGTCGACATCATTGATGAAGAAGAAGGCCAGCGCGTCGAGATCTTCGTCGAATAACTGCCTCTAGCCCGGCGCGGCTGGCTGCTGAGGCATGCCTTCATCCGAACGATGTGATATGATCCGAGGCGGAGGGTAGATGAACAGACTCGTCATTCGGTTGGCGATCAACGCGATCGCTCTTTATGTTGCGGTGGGTACTGGCTGGATTGCCGGGATCACCTCCGAATCGACCCAATGGTGGGCGTATCTGGTGATGGCGCTTGTTTTCACCCTGGTCAACGCATTGCTCAAACCGATTCTAAAGCTGCTCACCTGCCCATTGATCTTGCTCACCTTGGGCCTCTTTTCCCTGATTATCAATACACTCCTGTTCTGGCTTACCGGGACTTTGGGAAGTTTGATCGGGAGCGGATTTGGATTCCAGGTTGACAATTTCTGGGCGGCCCTTCTGGGTGCGCTGTTGGTCAGCATCGTCAACGGAGCGTTGACGCTGATCTTCCGTGAGGAATTACGCGGCGGCTCCGGTTAATACGCCTGAGCCCGGGATGATACTGATTTAAAACGCGCCAGCGGACTGGCGCGTTTGCCTTTCTAAGCAGAGGGGGCGGAATATTGTGCCTGGGCTATGTTTGAATCAACCAGGGAGGTCGCGACGTGGATATTCAAGGAAAGAAAGTCTTGATCCTCGGAGGGTATGGGCTGGTCGGCACGGCAGTCTGCCGCAAGCTCATGCCTTATCGTCCGTCCCGAATTGTCGTTGCCTCACTGCGTAAGGATCAAGCCCTCGCTGCCGTGGCGCAATTGAAAGCCGAATTTCCGGAATCAAAGACCGAATTCCTGCCGGCCTGGGGTGACCTGCTTCTACGGGCTGAGTGGCAGGGCGATCAGGTCGACTCGCATCCACGCGTTGCCGTGCTGGCAGAGGCCGCTACGCGACGCCAGCTGGTCGCAGATACGCTTGATGAATTGAGTGAGGAGATCCTGACCTCCTCCTTGCTCTTCCAGCTGGTTATGGGGGAAAGGCCAGGGTTTGGCGATCAAGCGGCCGAAATTGTGATTGACTGCGTAAACACGGCCACCGCTGTGGCATATCAAAATATTTATCAAACTGCCCGACAGCTGGAAGGCATGATCGATCGCCATGAGCAGGTGGATTGGCCGGAGGAAGTCGAACGGTTGTTGGCTTCGCTCTATGTTCCACAGCTTGTCCGACACACCCAGATCCTCTACGAAGCGCTGCTGCGGGCCGGCGCCCAGGCCTACATCAAGGTTGGCACCAGCGGGACGGGGGGCATGGGATTGAATATTCCCTACACCCATGGCGAGGAAAAGCCCTCGCGCGTGCTGCTTTCGAAATCGGCCGTCGCCGGCGCTCAAACGATGCTGATCTTCCTGCTCGCGCGCACCCCGGGTGGTCCTCAAATCGTCAAGGAGATCAAGCCGACGGCGGCCATCGCCTGGAAGGAGATTGGCTATGGGCCGATTCACGGCGGTGGCAGAGAAGTGCAGCTGTATGACTGCCCGCCAGCCCAGGCTTATTCGCTCGAGGATGAAGGGACTCGATTGGCAACCGGTGACTTCGGGGTTGAGGTCGAAGGCGTGCTCGAATCAGCCTATATCGATACCGGAGAGAACGGGCTGTTTGCGCTGGGTGAATTCACGGCGATTACGACCCTGGGACAGATGGAATTTGTGACCCCGGAGGAAATTGCCCACAACGTGGTCACGGAATTGCGGGGCGGCAACAGCGGATACGATGTCATCGCCGGGCTGGACGCGACCGTTATGGGTCCCTCCTACCGGGCAGGGTTCATGCGCCAGGCAGCGTTAAACCGCATGCGGCAGCTCGAGCAGGAACAGGGTACGGATTCGGTCGCGTTCGAACAGCTCGGTCCGCCGCGCCTCTCGAAGCTCCTGTTCGAAGCCTATCTGCTGAAGCGAGTCGGGGAGGACATGGCGCAGGTCATTGACCGGCCAGTGGAAGACCTGGCGGGGGAGCTCGAGACTCTGATCTCGCAGGACGCGCCGCTGCGGCAGCAGATACTCTCGATCGGAATTCCGATCCTGCTTCCAGACGGAAAACGTCTCCTGCGTGGTCCGGTATGTAAGTCGGCTGATGCCGAGAACGGATGGGTGGACTTGACGCCAGCAAACCTCGGGCTGTGGCAGAACCGATTACGTGCGCTGCACCAGGAAATCGGGAATGTATTGGCAGGTGGTACGAGCTCATCTCCCGATCGAAGCTACCCGTCGACTCTCGAATGGGTGCAAGACGGACGTTTTGATGTGGGTGAGATCGTCGGCTGGATTTTTATTCATGAAGAATCCGGCCGGCGGGGCAAGTACTGATTCACTGCCGAGCCTGATCAACTTACGATCAGCACGTAAGTTCTATCCCCGCTGCAGCAGGGGCCTTATGTCATGGTGATTCGGCATGCACGCCTATGCTATACTCGATCAACTCGAAACATAAGTAGCTTCTTGTAGCCCTGATACCGGGCAATTTTGGCGTTCAAGGAGACCAATTGCTCCGTGACTGAGCGCACTAAGGCGTCGCTCGACCTGCTTTATTCCATCAGCCGTGAGCTGACGGAACAGCTTGACCTGCGTGAACTGCTGCAGCGGATACTGCAGCTGGCACTGCAGGCAGTTGGCGCGCCGGCCGGGAGCATTCTGGTGCTCGATGAACGCAGCGAAGCTACTGAGGGAGCGATTGCCACGGGCGGGAAGGTCCATGATCACTCCACCGAGCAGCTGCGTGATACGTATGAGCACGGGCTGGCCGGTTGGGTGGTTGAGAATCGCCAGGCGGCGCTGGTTGAGAGCACACGCGATGACGCGCGCTGGCTGCGCAAGCCGGGCGAGGAGGATGAGGGCGAATCGCGCTCGGCAATCTGTGTTCCGCTTCTGGCGCGCGACCGCATCGTAGGTGTGCTGACACTTGTCCGTCCCCAGTCGGGGCGCTTCACGCAGGAAGACCTGGCCCTCGCAACGGCGATCGCAGATCAGGCTGGCATTGCTGTCAGCAACGCACATCTCTTCCGTTCCGAACAGGATCGCCGCAAGTTAGCTGCTACTCTGCAGGAGATTGCTCGGACCATCAGCTCGACCCTCGATCCGCAGATTGTCTTTTACCAGGTGCTTGAACAGCTTGAACGCGTCGTAGATTTCGACAGCGCCAGCATTTTCCTGGTTGAAGACGGGCATTTGAAACCTGTGGCCGCGCGGGGTTTCAACGCCAAGCAGGTTGTGCTCGACTTCAGCCTGCCGATTGACGAGGGCGTGCTCGGGATGCAGGTCCTGAAGACCGGGCAGCCGATGGTGATTGAGGACGTGCAGCAAGAGCCGACCTGGCTGCGACATCAAGAACTTCCTGAAGCGGATCGCATTCGAGGTTGGATCGGTGCTCCGCTCATCGTGCGTGATAGTGTGGTAGGCCTGCTCAACGTGGACAGCCATCACGTTGGCTCTTACGGCCCGGCTGAGGTAGAGGTGGTGTCGACCTTTGCCGACCAGGCCGCAACGGCTGTCGCCAATGCACAGCTGTATGGCGAACTCCAGCGTAGAGTCCAATCTCTGGTCGCCCTGGCCGAAACCGCGCGGGCGATCACGGCCAGCCTCGACCTGGAAGAGGTCCTTCAGCGCATCACGGAGCGCACCAAAGAAAGCCTGGCTGTCGAGGCAGCCTCGTTGGCCTTGCTCGATGATGAGAGCGACGAGCTCGTCTTTCGAGTGGCCAGCGGGCGGGGTGCGGGCCAGATCGTCGGTACCAGGCTGCAGCCGGGCAAAGGCCTGGCAGGCTGGGTTGTGGAACACAACGAAGCGGTCTTCTCGACCGAGGTCCAGTCGGATCCCCGATTCTTCCCTGAGATCGACCGGCGGCTGGGTTACGAAACGCGGGTCCTGGCCTGTGTCCCTATTCGGGTGCAGGAGAAGACGATCGGTGTCCTGGAAGCGATCAATCCCAGAAGTGGAACGCTGGCCAACGACCAGATTGAACTCCTGACCGGCATCGCCGACCTGGCCGGGACAGCCATCGTGCATGCGCAGCTCTTCAAGGATACCCAGGCAGCACGTCAGCGGTATGCCAGCTTGTTTGAAGACAGCATCGACTCCATCTTAATCACAGACCTGGAAGGCACGATCACCGATGCCAACATTCGAGCCGAAGCTTTCCTGGACCAGGCCCGTGAAAATCTGCTGGGCACGTCGGTCCTGGATCTGTTCGCCACGCCCCCGGATCAGTTGCCGGACCCATTAAATTCAATCGAACCCGGCCAAACCTTCAACTACGACAGCCGTGTCACCCATCACGGCGAGCGCAGCTTGCCGGTTGAAGTGCATGTAAAACGGATTGACGTGGGACCGGGACCTTTTATGCAGTGGATCCTGCGTGATATCTCAGAGCGTCTCGAGCTGGCCGAGCTCCGCACCGACCTGACCTCGATGATTTTTCACGATCTTCGTTCCCCCTTGGGAAACATTATCTCCAGCTTGGAAGTACTATCCTCGACCCTGGGAGATCAGGATGAGACGGTCCAGTCGGTGCTATCGATCGCAGCCCGTTCAAGCCGGCGTGCCTCACGTCTGGTGGAATCATTGCTCGATCTCAACCGGCTGGAAGCGGATAAGGCAGTCCTAAATATGACCAAGGCCTCCATGAGCGCCCTGATCGCTGAATCGGTGGAAGAGGTCCATCCTACCGCGGAGGCACGTGGACAGCTGCTTCGCATGAATTTGCAGCAGGGTCTTCCGGCGGTTGAGATGGATGTCGACATGATTCGCAGGGTCTTAATCAACCTGCTCGAGAATGCGATTAAATACACTCGCAGTGGAGACTGGATCGCCGTTTCAGCAATGCAGGCTGAAGGCGAAATGGTCGTTACCGTACAGGATAGCGGCCCGGGCATCTCCGAGAAGGATCGCGAGCGTATCTTTCAGAAGTTCACCAGGTTGCAGCGTGAAGGGCGGTCAAAGGGGCTTGGCCTCGGCTTGGCCTTCTGCCGCCTGGCCATCGAGGCTCATGGGGGCAAGATCTGGGTTGAAAGCGAAGAAGGCAAGGGTTCCACTTTTACATTCACCCTTCCCCTATAGAACAGGCCCGGAGGAACAGCACAGGAGCAGTAATGCATAAACTTGCGACTGGTGTGTATTATGAATCCAGGTTCGCCGGCGTAGACGTAGGATTGGTCGTCAGCAAGGACGACCTTTTTCTCGTGGATTGCCCGCTGCGGTTCGAAGAGTCAAAGGAGTGGCTTAACACGGTGAGCGAGCGCGGCACCGTGCGGTACCTGGCATTGCTTGATGCTCACCCCGATCGAGTGCTGGGCTCGCGCGCCTTCGACGTACCCCTGCTGGCACATGATCATGCACTGGCAGAAATCCGGGAATGGTCGGATACCTTTAAAGGCAGTCAGCATCCGATCGGAGCCGAGTCAGACCGGTTGAAACGGGTAACCGGGATTCACCGCTCAGTCCCTGATTTGAGCTTCAATAAATCAGCCCGCATCCACCTGGGCAACCTCGAAATCCAGCTGCAGCACCGCCCCGGACCGCAAATAGGTTCGATCTGGGTGGTGGTCCCGGCAGCCTCGGTCGTTTTCATCGGGGACTGCGTCACGCTCAGCGAGCCGCCTTATCTCGGTTCGGCTGACCTGGCAGCGTGGTATAACTGCCTGGATGTCCTGCGACAGGGAGCGATGAAATCCTACACGCCGGTTTCAGCCTATGGAGGGCCGGTTGAGCGGGAAGACATCAATGCCTTTGCACGCTTCCTGCGCAAGGTCGAATCCCGACTTGAGAAACTGGAAGCCGATCGGCATCCAGAAGAAAACGTCGATCAATATGCAGCCGAATTGCTGGAGGACTTCCCCCATCCAACGGCGCGGACCGAGATGTACCAACTTAGATTGCGGGCGGGACTGTTGGATTTGCTCGAACGGGTCAACTACGGTGATTGAGAATGAATAGCAGCCCCGGATCATCAACAATGCCGGACGGCGAGTCCCGATCGACCGCAGCGCCACCGATGGTCGAGATCCTGCGCGCCGGATTGGTCGAATCCGCTCACCTGGTTTCTTTGGCGGTTGTCGACTCCTCCGGGAACCTGATCGCGGCCTGGGGGGATCCAGGTCTGCGGACCTACATGCGTTCCTCGGCGAAACCCTTCCAGGCGATGCCTGCCATCGTTGAAGGTGCGATGGACGAGGCTGGTTTCACCGAAGCGGAAGTAGCGCTCATGTGTTCCTCGCATGCCGGAACGGACATGCACGCTGATCTCGCAGCAGGCATGCTGGCGAAGATCGGTATGTCCGTTGCGGACCTGAAATGTGGAATTCACACCCCTTATGATCAGCACACCGCCGATTGGCTGACCCGGAGTGGAGCTGCTAATAGCGCTTTGCGCAATAACTGCTCTGGCAAGCACAGCGGCATGCTGGCGCTGGCGAAGCACCTGGGAGCACCGCTCGAAACGTACCTTGACCCGAATCACCCGGTCCAGCAACTGATCCTGGAAAACTTCGCGCGCGTAGCGGGCCTACCGATCGAGAGTATTCAAGTTGGCATCGATGGCTGTTCGGCGCCAAATTTCGCCGTCCCTCTCTACAACGCGGCCCTGGCCTATGCGCGGTTGATGGAGCCAGGCGCACTCCCCGGGCCTGAAGCGATGGCTGCCCGGCGGGTGGTGGCAGCCATGACAGGTAATCCTGAGGTGGTCTCCGGTGATGGCCGTTTCGATACGGAGCTGATGCGAGCTTGTGATGGACGACTGCTCTCAAAGGGCGGGGCGGAGGGGTACCAGTGCATTGGCATCCCGGTCGGGCTCTTGGGCTCAGGAGGACCTGCGCTTGGATTAGCGCTGAAAGTCCTCGATGGTGACCTCGGGCACAGGGCGAGCGCGGCCGCCAGCCTGCAGGTCCTCGAGCAGCTCGGGGCTATTACACCAAGGCAGCGCAAGATGCTACCCCGCTTCGATGCCAGGGAATTGACTAACCTGGCAGGACTTCCCGTCGGTGAACTGAGAATCTCACCTGCTTTTGCACTTGAACGATCCAGCGATGGCAAACGGAACAACTGACCTGAAGCAGTTAGTTCAAGCGCTGGTCGGAATCCAGCTCTCGCCGATGCAGCAGCAGGCGTTCGCGTGGTACGCTCAGGAGCTGCGACTCTGGAACGATAAAATAAACCTGACTGCGATTACCGAGCCCGAGCAGATCGAGGTAAAGCACTTCCTCGATTCGCTTTCCTGTCTGTTGGTGGATAAATTCCGCCCACCGGGAAGCGTCATCGATATCGGAACCGGTGCTGGATTTCCGGGCCTGCCCTTGAAGATAATCTACCCTGGATTTCAACTAACGCTGGTTGAATCGATCGGGAAAAAGACCGATTTCTGCCAGCACATTATTGAGGGCCTGGCGCTTGATGGCGTGGAGATTCTCAGGGGAAGGGCTGAGGAATTGGGCCACCTCCCGGGGCAGCGTGGGCATTACGATTGGGCACTGGCTCGCTCTGTCGCCTCCCTGCCGACGCTGCTTGAGTACGTTGTCCCGTTCCTGAAATTGGAAGGGCGTGCAATTCTGCAGAAAGGGGAAGCCGGTCCAAGCGAAGTGCAGGGATCGGGAGCTGCGCTGAGACTCCTGGGAGCTGAAATTGAGACCTTAACCCCGGTTGAACTGCCACGCGTCCCCGAGACACGCCACCTGATCCTGGTCCATAAATGTGCTGCCACGCCGTCAAACTACCCGCGCCGCGTAGGAGTACCTTCACGACGGCCGCTCTCTTGAGGCTTGATGCCTGGATCGATATTATGAATCTCTCTCAGCCAGCTGAGTCGGCATCCTGCGGCTGAAAGGTCCCGGCCTCGATCCGCCAGATTGAGGCAGATTGACGAAAGGCCTCGCTGAACATGCTCAAATCGGAGGCAGTCAGCAGGACCTGCCTGACATCACCGATGCGGTTCAGCAGGTCATCCCGACGCTGCACATCCAGTTCGGCCAGCACTTCGTCCAGCAGCAGGATCGGCCAGTCACCAGTGCGATCCCGCAGCCAATTCACTTCGGCGAGTTTTACGCTCAACATCGCGGTGCGGTTCTGACCGCGCGACCCGTATTGTCGCAAATCGATGCCGTTTGCCAGCAGGCGCAGATCGTCGCGATGGGGACCGATGACCGTCACACCGCGTCCGATTTCCTCCCGCCGCTGTATTCGCAAAGCTTGCTGCATGCCGAGGCGGATCTGTTCGCGTGAGATACCGGTCCGGTCGACGATCCCCTCCAGTGGCAGGCCTAACTGCCCATCCGCCGGTGCGGCTGGATCGAAGGCGGGTTGGTAGTCGAGCTGCAGGGATTCCCGGCTCTGGCTCAGCTCGTTATGAATATGTGCTGCCTGTTGGCTGAGCTCCCCGAGCGCCAACGCCCGCCCGCGAATCAAGATCGAACCATGCTCACAGAGCTGTTCATCCCAGAAATCCAGCTCCTCTGCGGCTGTCCGGCGCTCCTGCAGCTGCTTGAGCAGTGCATTGCGCTGGGTGAGCACCTTGCCGTATTCCGCTAATGCCTCGCCATAAGCTGGATCGGCCTGCGAGAGGCTTGCATCGAGAAACCGGCGTCTGTTGCCGGGCGAACCCTCGATGATTTCCATATCGCGCGGCAGGAACATGACCGCATTGAAGGAATGCGCCAGGTCCCGTACCCGGCGGTTGAGGCCGTTAATCAAGACCTCTTTTCGAAGCCGATCGTAGGAGTTTGAGCCGTTCCGCTCGATCGAAAGCCTGATTTCAATCCGCTGTATCCGACCATGAGCTTCGACCTCCGCTGCAAGCCGTGCGAAGGGTTGATCCTGCTCGAGCGAGAGGAAGTTAATCAGCTGCTTATCGCTGGTCGCGTAGAAAGGGCTGGCGCCGGTGAGGTAGAAGATCGCCTCCAGCAAGCTGGTCTTACCCTGTGCGTTCGCACCGACGAGGATCATCGCGCCGCCCGGGATTTCTGTCTCGAGCCGGATGAAATTACGGAAATTCGTGAGCGATAGATGCTTGAGGAGCATGGCGGCTGGGATTGTAGCACACGCGTGAGTCCCGCGGGACGTCCGGGATCAGGGCTAATACCCGTGAATTATAGGGAGCATCTTTGTATGTCGTGCGGGGGATGGAATATCAAGCTGCAGCCGGGGCGTTTTCCTGCTCGGGTTCAAGCCGCCAGATTTCGGTCGCCCGATCGATGTAGAGAATCCCGTCCAGATGATCGATCTCGTGTTGAAAAATTCGTGCCAGCCAGCCCTTCGCCTTCACTTTTACATTATTTCCGTGGCGGTCGAGCCCTTTGACCGTCACCTGTTCAGCGCGTTCGACCTCACCCATATAGCCAGGAAATGAGAGGCAGGCTTCGTTTCCAAGCACGGTCTCGCGTGAACTGCGCCTGATCTCTGGATTGACCAGTACGTACAGTTTAGGTGGCTTGGGGGGTGCTTCAGCGGTTTCCGGGTCTTCGCTTCCCTCAGCGTACTCGACGATGATCACGCGCTGGCTGACATCCACCTGGGGTGCGGCCAGGCCGACTCCGGGGGCGGCATGCAAGGTCTCGATCATGTCGTCGATCAACTGCTGCAGTTCGGGCGTGAAAGCACGCACCTGGAGCGCATGCTTCCGCAAGGTTGGGTTGGGCGGGGTCACAATTTCACGTATTGCCATAGTCCTTCACCGGGTTCGACGAATCCCCATCAGGATCCTGATTTGCGTATCGTTCATGATATATGTCGATTAATTCTACCATCTCGCTCTGGCGGCGTGTTCGCTCACGCTCAGCGCGAGTATGCAGCAATGTCTCCTGTGCATGGACGATATCCTGTTGGACTTGAACCGGGTCGAAGACACCCTCAAAGATGAACTGCGATGTCCCGACATTGGCGACCACATCGCCGTAATTGAGCAGAATTCCGAGCAGGCCTTTGCGATCGACCTCGGTTCCGAGAATATTTTCGAGCGGCGCGACTTTACGCTCCTCCCGCCCAAGCGGTTTTTTGTAAATGTCGAGAATTTGCTGGTGCGAGATTTGATAGATGTCATTAGCCCAGTCGACGTAGCGGTAAAGCCACCAGAGACCAAAGATGCCCAATGCAAGAGCGCTCAGGCCGATCATGGCCGGAATGCTAAGCAGGTTCACCAGACCGCCCAGCCGGGCGCCGATCAATCCGAAAGTGAATAGAACTGCCGCCGAGGGCAGCGCAATCACACGCAGCAGGACGGCCCAGTGCTTACGGTAGGTAATCACCCCGCCCGATTCAAATCGTACCTGGAAGCCCCAGTGATCGAGACCAGCTTCGGAAGATGGCTCGCTCTCCTGCTCGGGAGCGGCCTTCAAGGATATTTCATCTTCCTCGCTAGGGCTGGTCTGCAAACGCTGCTGGAGCGCCTCGACCAGCGAGCTGCGATCGGCGTCATCCTTCATGGCCTGCATTCGGCGCCATAATTCCTCGATCTGGGCGGCAAGTACAGCTGGATGCCCTACGTTGCGGAAGGTGAGCTTCCCGGTGTATGTGCGGATAATGACATCTCCATATCCCAGCATGCGGGTGGTCATATCCGTGCTTACGGTTGCCGAGAGCACGGTGTGCAGCGGCGCCTCCCGGCGGCTGTCATAGATCCCCACAACCTTCTCGATCCAGACGGCCCGTCGATCGGTGACCAGGAAGTAGTCGTTGCGCCAGTCCATGAACTGCCAGCCGGCGTATAGCAAGCCGGCCAGCCCTAAGCCGGCACCGACCCAGGTGACTAGACTTGCAGCGCTGCTCAAACCGTAAAACAGGAGCAGCAAGCTAACGGCTATAAGCAGGAGGGGAACCGTGAGGCGCTGGTAAAGAATGAAATTGTGCCGCCGGGCAAAGGCGTAGACGACCTCGCCTGGTCGAAGCCAGTCCAGCTGCTGACTGGCGGCCATGTGCTCGCCGGTTGCCAGAAATTGGAAAGGCCCCAGAACATCGGGATGGTCCTTCATAAAAGAAGAGAGCTCATCACGGTTCCAGCACAGGGTAGTTGTCGGTTCCTGTGCCCGGGCGGTGGATGTACGTGGCTGGCGGTAGACCATTTCCTGCGCCCCCAGCATATCAGGCGGGAATCGGTCACCCAGGTCAAGACTTTCACCTTCGGGGCCGAAACGAGTGAGTGATACCCTGCCGCTGATGATCAGGTAGAGGCAGTCGGCTCGATCTCCCTGCTCAAAAAGCGTTTCACCTGCCGCGAAGTTCTGTTGTGGGAGCGCTGCAGCCAGTTCGAGCAGGATCTGCTCGTCGATCCCATGCAGGAAGGGAACCCTGCGCAGCAGGTCGAGAGTGCGTGAGCCAGCCATGGATCGATTGTAGCATGCACCAGGACCCTGCGCGGCGGTATGCTATAATCGCCGCGCTTGGAGAGTTCTTTGACAAAATCATCCTCTTCTCGAAAGAAAAACCGGTCCAGCACGCGCGCTTCGCGCCGCAGAAAAAGCGCGCCCTCAAGCTCAGGCAAGGTCGCACCCGCCCTGAACTCCTGGCTTACACCTCAAAGGAAGAAAGATCTCATCGGGCTGCTCTTGATCGCGCTCGGTCTCTTTACGATCATCAGCATCTTCAGCACACGTCAGGGGCTGCTCGGGAGTGCCTGGTTAAACTTCCTGGGCTGGTTCTTCGGGTGGGGCCTGTACCTTGTGCCGCTGGCACTGCTGGGAATTGGCACGCGGCTTTTACTGCGCAATATGACCGAGCGCCTCCCCCGGCTGGAACCGGAACAGCTGCTGGGCATCGCGCTGCTGTTTATCCTGCTGCTGATCATCATGCACGCCCTGACCGGTGCTCGCACCCTTGATGATGCGCTGGCTGTGGCCGGCGACAACCGGGGCGGTGGTGCCCTGGGAGGTTTGCTGCTGGCCCTGATTTTGCGCGGGCTTGGCACGGGGGGGACTCTTGTGCTGCTAGCAGCCTGGGTGCTGATCAGCATTACCTTTACGTTCGGAATTTCGCTTCCCGAACTGCTTGATGCAGCCGGTCGGGGTTGGCGCTGGTTGGTGAGCCAGAGTGAAGCGCTCTGGCCTCGATCCGGATCCGAGCAGGTGGCGAGAACAGCGCCGCGCGAGCGGCCGGGGAACGTTGTCGCCCCTGACGTGCAGACGGCGAGCGTCGTGCAGGCAGCTCCAGTTGACCACAGCATACCCGCCGTGCAGGAGTTCGCCGAAGAGCAGGTTGAAGAAACACGCCCGGTTTGGACAAAACCGGTTCTCGAAGAAATTCTCGAGCCCGGAGCCAGCGGTAGGGCCGATGAAACCTTCGATCGTGAGCGGGCCAAGCTCATCGAAGAAACCCTGCAGGCCTTCGGCGCGCCGGCGCGCGTGGTCGAAATCAACCGCGGACCGGTGATCACCCAGTTCGGCGTCGAGCCAGATTTTGTCGAAGGTCGCGGCGGCCGGCGGACCAAGGTCAAGGTCAGCAAGATCTCGGCGTTGGCCGATGATCTAGCCCTCGCTCTTGCAGCCCCTTCGATTCGAATCGAGGCGCCTGTACCGGGCAAGGGCTTCGTCGGGATCGAAGTCCCCAATACCGAGGTGTCCCTGGTTGCGCTGCGCGATGTGATGGAGTCGGAAAAGTTCCAGCGCATGCGCTCACGCCTGCGGCTGGCGCTGGGCAAGAACGTCTCCGGTGGTCCTGTAGCGGCCGATCTGGGAGCGATGCCGCATCTGCTCATCGCTGGGACGACGGGATCGGGGAAGTCGGTCTGTGTAAACGCAATCGTCTCATGCCTGCTGCTGCAGAACTCGCCGGAAGATTTGAAGTTCGTCATGGTCGACCCGAAGCGGGTTGAGCTGACGACCTTCAACGGTATTCCGCACCTGCTCGCCCCGGTCGTGGTCGAATTGGAGCGGGTAGTGCCAGCACTGCAGTGGGTATCGCGCGAGATGGATCGCCGCTACCATCTGTTTGCGAAGGAAGGCGTGCGCAACATCGATGATTTCAACCAGCGCTCACAGCACATCGGGCGCGCGCCGATGCATTACATCGTGGTTGTAATTGACGAGCTGGCGGATCTGATGATGCTCGCCCCGGACGAGACCGAGCGCGTGATCACCCGCCTGGCCCAGCTGGCGCGCGCAACCGGCATCCACCTCGTAATCGCCACGCAGCGGCCTTCGGTCGACGTGGTCACGGGGTTGATCAAGGCAAATTTCCCCTCGCGCATTGCTTTCGCCGTGGCCTCTTCTGTCGACAGCCGGGTGATCCTCGATCAACCCGGTGCAGAGCGATTGCTCGGGCGGGGCGACATGCTCTTCCAGGCTCCCGATGCGCCGGCTCCGATCCGCATGCAGGGCGCGTACGTTTCCGAAGTGGAGCTGAGCCGTCTGGTGCGTTTCTGGGTTACGGCTGGATTAGGGGGCGAGGCAACCCAGCCTTCGCATACCCATATCGTGCAAGCCCCTCCCACGGGGATTCCGTTGAAGCAAGTGCCGCTCTGGGAAGAAGGCGCCGAGCCGGACGATGATCTCGACCCGGTCTTTGATGAAGCGGTGGAGATCGTGCGTGAAATGCGGCGGGCTTCGATCTCGCTCCTGCAGCGCCGGCTGAGAATTGGTTATACGCGCGCCGCCCGCCTGGTTGATCAGCTGGAGGAGCAGGGCATTATCGGCCCGGCGCAGAGCGGCTCGCAGCCGCGTGAGGTGATTGATTATGGGGATTTATCCGGCCCTGAATTCGAGGCTTGAAAAGCAGTATTTGTACTAATTTGGTTCACATTGCGCCCTGCAAGCTCTCGTGCTATGATTCGATAACTTCGAGAGACCAAATCAATTCCCACCGCGCGTAAAGCGAGAAAGGGGTGATTTGGAGAAGAGACAAATCGTCGTCAAATCCCCGAAGACCAAATCTATGGAGGAGTAGAACATGCAGAGGAAGATTTACGCCGTATTATCGCTGTTAGCCGTAGCTGCATTCGTATTAGCAGCGTGCGGAACACCCGCGACCGAGGCTCCCGCCCCAGTAGCCACCGAAGAGCCGATGGCTCCTTCGATCAAGGTCTGCCAGGTTACCGACACAGGCGGCATCGACGACAAGTCGTTCAACGCCACCGCCTGGAAGGGCGTCGAAGACGCCATGACGTCGCTCGGTGTCGATGGCAAATACCTCGAATCGCAGCAGCAGACCGATTATGAGAAGAACATCAACGCCTTCCTCGAGGAAGGCTGCGATCTGATCATCACTGTCGGCTTCCTGCTTGGTGATGCTACCGCCGCAGCGGCCGAAGCGAACCCGGATCAGAAGTTCAGTATCGTCGACTTTGCCTACGATCCATCTTACCCGAACGTCATTGGGCAGGTCTTTAACACACAGGAAGCAGGTTTCCTGGCTGGTTACCTTGCTGCCGGTGTGACCCAGACCGGCAAGATCGGCACCTTCGGCGGGCTTCAGATCCCGACCGTCACTGTCTTCATGGACGGCTACGCCCTCGGCGCGGCCCACTACAACGAAGTCCACGGCACATCGGTTGAGGTGCTTGGATGGGACCCGGTTGCACAGACTGGGCTCTTCACCAATAACTTCGAAAGTCTGGAAGACGGCCGCAATATGGGCACGTCGCTGATGGACGAAGGCGCGGACATCATCATGCCCGTCGCTGGACCGGTTGGCCTGGGCACGGCCGCAGCTGCAGAAGAACGCGGCGGCGTCTACATCATCGGCGTGGATGCCGACTGGGTGCTCACGAACCCACAGTACGAAGCCATCACGCTCACCTCGGTGCTCAAGAACATGGATGTCACGACGATGGACGTGATCCAATCCGTGATCGACGGCAGCTTTGTAGGTGGCGTTACGGTTGGAACGCTGGAAAACGGCGGCGTTGGCCTAGCCCCGTTCCACAGCTTGGACAGCATGGTTTCGAGCGATCTGCAGGGCGAGCTAGATACAGTTGCGCAGCAGGTCATCTCGGGCGAGCTCTCCGCCACACCGTAATCTCGAACACGTAATACCTGGGGCCGGGAATCTCCCGGCCCTATTTTTTCTCTCACAAAGCATGGCCAAGATAGTTGGTGCTGGTTTCCGGCCATGGTAAAATCAGGCTCGGCCGGAGCAGCAGGGCATGCTGCGACTTACTCATAATGATGCAAGGTGAACATGGAAGCCGTCCTCGAACTTCGTGGCATCACCAAGCGTTTCCCGGGTGTACTGGCAAATGACAGGATTGATCTGACCCTTAACCAGGGAGAGATCCACGCGCTGCTGGGTGAAAACGGCGCCGGTAAGACGACGCTGATGAACATCCTCTACGGGTTGTATGCTCCGGATGAGGGTGAGGTCATCGTACGCGGCAAGCCTGTTCAGATCGAAGATCCGGGAGATGCAATTTCGGTCGGGATCGGCATGGTGCACCAGCACTTCATGTTGATTCCAGTCTTCACCGTGACGGAGAACGTCATGCTGGGCAAGGAATCGCTGCGTTTTGGTGATTTCTTGGACCGGGCAACAGCAGCCGAGCGCATTCAGGATATCTCCGATCAGTACCACCTGGAGGTTGATCCCTCATGCTTCGTGAAAGACATCCCGGTCGGCGTCCAGCAGCGGGTCGAGATCGTCAAACTGCTCTACCGCGAAGCCGATATCTTGATCCTGGATGAGCCGACCGCCGTACTGACGCCGCAGGAAGCGAACGAACTGTTCAAGATCATGCGGTCGCTGGTGGATAAAGGCAAATCGATCATCTTTATCACTCACAAGCTGCGGGAGGTCCTGGATGTCGCCGATCGCATCACCGTCCTGCGCCGAGGGGCAGTGGTTGGCAGCACTACGCCCGACAAGACGGACCAGGATTCCCTGGCGGAGATGATGGTCGGGCGTGAGGTTCAATTGGGTGTCGAAAAGGGCAAACCCAAAGTTGGCGATGTTGTGCTGGAAGTTGAAGACCTACTCGTGCTGGATGATCGCAAACAGCTTGCGGTGGATGACATCACTCTCGACGTGCGCGCAGGCGAAATTCTAGGCGTGGCCGGTGTGCAGGGCAATGGACAGACCGAGCTGGTCGAGGTCGTGACCGGCTTACGCAATCCCCTCAGCGGCAAGATCGATCTGCTGGGGACAGACATCACACACGCCTCGCCGCGTGAGATCACCGAACTCGGCTCGGCGCATGTTCCGGAGGACCGCCAACAGGACGGGTTGGTGCTGCCATTTTCGGTGGCCGACAATCTTGTGTTGAATACCTATTACCTACCGCCCTTTTCCGAAGGCATCTTCCTTCAACAGGACGCGATTCTTGAAAGCGCTGAAGAGCGGATTGAGCAGTTTGACATTCGAACCCCCAGTGCGCTTACGCCGGCAGGCTCGCTCTCAGGCGGCAATCAGCAGAAAGTGATCGTGGCGCGCGAATTCTCACGACCCATTAAGTTCCTGGTCGCGTCCCAGCCGACGCGCGGATTAGACGTCGGCTCGATCGAGTACATCCACAAGCGCATCGTCGCGAAGCGTGATGAGGGCACCGCCGTTCTGCTGGTCTCACCTGAATTGGACGAGATTATGGAGCTCTCCGACCGTATCGCGGTCATGTTTCGCGGCAAGATTATGGCCGTTGTCCCCGGATCAGATGCAACGAAGGAACAGATTGGTCTGCTGATGGCAGGCATAACGCCCGAGACTGGCGAAGTCGAGAAAAGCAAGCGCTCGAAGTCCAAGCGAGGCTCAGAGTGAGCGATAAACCAACCGAAAAGCCAGACGCCGGGAAGGTGCTCCTGGAGGAGCTGAACGGCGGTCCACCATCCCACTTACCGCTCTCACGCCGGATCGGCCGCACGCTTCTTATACCGGCGTTGGCAGTATTCAGCGGACTGGTCCTGGGTGCGATCCTGATCGCGTTTACCTCTCAGAGCGTGTACAGCGCATGGAGCATTTCTCCTTGGGAAGCCGTGAAGGCAGGAATTAACGAAGTGCGGCTGGCCTATGGTGCGCTCTTCGCCGGTTCAATTGGTGATCCGGCCCGCATCCTGGATGCTCTGCGCAGTGGTGATAGCCTGGAGGTCCGGCGAGCCTTTAACCCCATTCTCGAGAGCCTGACCGCCAGCACGCCGTACATCTTCGGCAGCCTGGCGGTAGCGCTGGGTTTCCGCAGCGGTGTTTTCAACATTGGTGTCGAAGGACAGATCTTCATCGGAGCCATTTTCTCTGCCTTCGTTGGCTACGCTGTCACCGGTCTGCCCGCAATCATCCACATTCCACTGGCGCTGCTGGCGGGCGCCCTGGGCGGCGCGATCTGGGGGTTCATCCCCGGCTGGCTGAAGGCGAAGACCGGCGGGCATGAAGTGATCAACACGATCATGATGAATTACATCGCCTTCCGTCTGAGCGATTGGCTGCTGAGCGGGCCGATGAAACGTCCTGATTCTTTCAACCCGGTCAGCCCAACGATCCAGCCCAGCGCCATGCTGCCGCGCTTCTTTCAGTCACCGATCCGCTTCCACCTCGGCTTCTTCATTGCCCTGGCCACCGCCTGGCTGGTGTACTGGCTGCTTTTCCGCACCCGCTGGGGTTTTGACCTGCGCTCGGTGGGCATTAACCCACGCGCCGCACGTTACGCGGGTATGAGCATCGTCACGGTTACGATCATGGCGATGTCGCTCTCCGGCGGGCTAGCTGGCCTGGCGGGCGCGAACGAGGTGCTCGGCTTGAACCACAACCTGGCGATGGCGTTCTCATCTGGCTACGGCTTCGATAGCATCGCGCTGGCGCTGCTCGGCAAGAATCATCCAGTGGGGGTGATCCTCGCATCGCTGCTCTTCGGCACCTTGCGTACGGGGGCGACCCGCATGCAGGTGGTAGCCCAGATCCCGATCGACATCATCACCGTCTTGCAGGCCTTCATCCTGATCTTCATTGCTGCACCGGCCATCATCCGCACGATTTACCGGCTGCGGACACCGGAAACTGAGGAAGAAGAAGGTGTCACGATTCGCGGATGGGGAGGAGGCTGAGCATGGCGACGACAAGTTTGCGCAGGGAAATCGAAGTAACCTCCCCAACCCGCCAGCGCGTGATGGGCATCTTGTTCCTGCTCCTGGCGGCCGGAATCTGGCTCCTGTTCGGACGCGGCACGGAAGGTGGATTGACGACGACCTTCAACCTTGTACCGGGTGGGATTGACTCAAACCTGCCGGATTGGAAACTGCCGACTCTGGCCACGCTCAATGTGCTGGCGATGTTCTCAGCTTTCGTGGGAGGGGTGCAGCTGGTGCGCGGCTTTGGACGGCGCACGAACTTGATCCTGGCGTTTGTGTCTGGGTTCTTTATCTTCGGCTTCCTGACCTGGGCCGCTGCCGGAAATTCGCTCAACCTGGCCGGGCTGCTGAATACTACTCTGTCGAAATCAGTGCCGATAACCCTGGGTGCGCTCTCCGGAGTGCTGTGTGAGCGGGCAGGGGTGGTCAATATCGCCATCGAGGGCATGATGCTGGCTGCAGCCATGATGGCCTCGCTTGTCGGCAGCATCAGCGGCAGCCTGTGGATCGGACTGCTGGCCGGGGTGCTCACCGGTGCGCTGCTCGGGCTGGTGCACGCTGTGCTGTCGATTAAATATATGACCGACCAGATCATTTCCGGCACGGTGATCAACATCTTCGCCGGAGGGATTACGGCTTTCGTCTCGGCCAAGTTCATGCAGTCGGTCCAGTCGTTAAACGACCCTGGTATCTTTAAACCTTTCGAGATTCCCCTTCTAGGCAAGATCCCCGTCCTGGGTCCGATCCTGTTCAACAACAACCTGTTCGTTTACGCCATGTTCATCTTCCTTATCGTCCTGAGCGTAGCCCTGTTCTCCACTCGCTGGGGGCTGCGCCTGCGATCGGTTGGAGAGCATCCCAAGGCTGCTGACACGCTCGGCATCAATGTATTCCGTACCCGCTACATGGCGGTGCTGCTGGGGGGCATGATGGCTGGGTTTGCCGGTGCCTATTTCACGGTCGGCTCGGTCGGACGCTTCGATGAATTCATGACCGCCGGGCGCGGCTTTATTGGCCTGGCGGCGATGATCTTCGGCAACTGGACCCCGTTCGGGTCGTTCGGCGCCAGCCTGTTATTCGGATTTGCCGATTCGCTGGCTTCCAAACTTGCAATCCTGGGGGTCAATATCCCCTCACAGTTCCTGGGGATGGCACCCTACATCGCGACGATGGTTGTGCTGGCGGGCGTCGTCGGGCGGGGGCAGATGCCGGCCGCCGACGGTCAGCCCTATGTGAAAGAATAACGTACCCCAATCGCGAAGAAAAAAGGGGCTTTCCCACAGGGGGAAGCCCCTTTTTGCGTTTAATGAGTCGGCCGGGTAGCCAGCTTGACGCGTTCGTTTACAGAAGATGAAAAAGGGTTTTCGCGCGAGGTTTGGGCCTGTCGGATTCGATGGCATAAGGCATGAAGGAAACCCGGGACTGTCGCAAGAAGCGGAATCGCAGGTCCGCTTTGCTTAGGCGTTGGTTGTGCGCTGGCGAAAGCCGGCCAGGACCGCCGCCGGCAGGCTGCGGATTTCCCGTATGCCGAATGCGAGCGCCAGGGCGAAGTACAGCGCCAGGCCTAGCAACCCGCCGGCGAGCAGATAGACGATCGGCCCGGGCGCCAGCAAGCGCTGGAAGAGCAGGACAGCCCCACCCATCAACGCCGCGGCCAGAGCGGCCTTGGCGGCGTCGATCGCGATCCGCCGGCCGTCGACGGCCCGCCAGCGCAAATGCAGAATGCTGATTCCGATCGAAGCCTCGATGGCGACAGCAATGCCGTTCGCCAATGCCAGCCCGCCGTGCTCGAGTCCACCTGCAGTTCGTGGCCTAGAGAGCAGGATCGCCAATACCACATTGATGGCCGTTGTGAAGAGCGAGACGATCAGCGGTGTGAGCGTATCCTGCCGGGCGGCGAAGGCGCGCACAACGATTTCCAGTACCGATTGGCTGATCAGAGCCACGGTGTAGAACTGGAGCGCGTAAAACACCAGCTCGGTGCTCTGGGCGGTGAACTCGCCGCCCTGGAAGAGCAGCACGATCAGCGGCCGGCCGAAGAGAAGTAGCGCAATTGCAGCCGGGAAAGCCAGGGTTAGGATCGCCCGCAGCGCGCCGCTGAAGGCCTGACGCTGGGCAGCCGCGTCTTCCTTCGCCGCCAGCGCAGCCAGCGTTGGAAAGACAGCAATCCCGATGGCGGTGCCGATCAGCGTCCAGGGCGTATTCATCAGCTGGAAGGCGTAGCGCAGGGATGACAGCCGGCCTTCTCCGAGGCCCGAACCCAGGTTGGCGTTGATCCAATCGATGCTGGCGCGGGCCATGAGCAAGTCGAGTACGCGCGGCGCCATCAGCCAGGCCACGCGCCGCAGCTGGCGGTCATTCCAGCCCAGGCTTGGACGCCAGCGAAGATGATAGATCAGGGTTCCCGGAAGCTGGATCAGGAGGTGCAGGGCTGCCCCCAGTACTGCGCCCCACGCCAGGCTGTAGATGCCCATCCGGGATTCGAGCAGCCAGGCCCCCGCGATAATGCCCAGGCTGTACATGGTTGGGGCTAGAGCTGGTAGCAAGAAATGTTGATGGGCATGCAATGCGCCGGTCAGGATGCTGCTTGCGGCGAAGATGAGTGTGGAGAACAGCAGGATGCGCATCAGGTCGATCGTGAGCGCCTGGGTCGGGGCCGGAAAATTTGGCGCAATCCCCCAACGAGCGGAGATCAGGGTTGGAGCGAAGATTGCGACGAGTGTGGCGGCGCTTGCAGTCAGGAGCAGCACGGAATTGATCACCCGGCTGAGCAAGAGATTGGACTCTTCGTCCTGCCTGGCTGAAAGCAGGCGGGTATAAACCGGGATGAAGGCGAAGGCCAACGCGCCGCCGGCCAGCATTGTGAAGAGCAGTTCGGGAATTCCATTTGCGGCGGTAAACGCGTCGAGTTCGGCGGAGGTGCCGAACTTCAGGGCGATGACACGCTGGCGCAGCAGGCCGACGACAATTGAGGCGCCAAGCCCGGCCATCACGACGAGTGTGGAGCGGGCGACAGTCGCCCCGGTGCCCGTCTCTGGCTGCGGGTGTGAACTCACCCGCTCACCCCGAGACGGTACAGCTGGCTGGTCGCCGGCTCCCAATCAGGATGCCATTTGAGCGCTTTTTGATAATCAGAGATAGCTCCGTCCAGGTCACCGAGAGCCTCACGCGCCAATGCCCGCCAGTAAAAGCTCTCTTCGACGGCAGGTTCGCTCATATTCTCGATTGTGAAATTCGCCAGGTTAAGCACGTCATAGTAGCGGCCGGTGTAGTAGTACGCCCAGTACGGGCCGGTCCCGTACCACATGATGCGCCACGGCCGGTGTTCGGGATCGGAGATTGCCAGTTGGGCATCGATCTTGAAGGCTTCGTCGTAGGCAGAGGCAGCCCCGGCATAGTCCTGGAGAAAGCGCAGGTTGGTGCCGCGGTTGAACCAGGCGAAGAGCTGATCCCGGCCGCTGAGCTGGAATATCTCATCCGAAGCCAGCTGGGCTGCATATTCATAGTTGTAGGTCTCATCGACCTGCGGCCCGAGAATAGTGAACAAATCCTCTTCCCGCTCGGCTGGGTAGATCACAATGTAGATGTAATTGAAGTGCCGCCAGTAGGCCAGCATATCATTGTAGCTGACCGGCAGGTTAGGCATGATGTAGGAATCCTGTACAGTGAAGCGCTGCCTGGCATCGTCATAGCCTGAGACCACTTCATAGTGTCCCATCCAGCCATCGAAACCCGGGCCCTCAAAACCCTTCTCGATCATGACCGGAAAGCCGGCCGCGATCAACCGTTTGAGCAAATCCAGGTCACCGCCGACACGCGAAATTGCGCGCAAACTGGTGCCTTCTTCGACGAAGGCCATCAATTCGTACGGCATGACATTTTTGTCGCGCGGATTGGGTTTTACGAAATCGGCAATCGGCTTCTGGTTGCCATCCCAGCCCCAGTAGGAAAGCGCCATTGAGAGATTTGCCGGACCGCAGTTATTCCATTTCTGATATTCGTGGCGGATTCCGGTCAACTGAACCTGGGCCGGGATCGAGGTAGGCTCGATGGTAGGCGTGGCCGTTGGCGTGGGTGTTGCCATTGGCCCAGGAGTCGGAGTCGGGGTGGGGGTCGGGGTATACGCCGAGAGCGTGCTCTCCACCATCGCTGCTACGGTTGGATTGGGCGTAAAGACCGCCTGCTCAGGAGGGCTAATGGCGTACTTGATGCGCGCCCGCAGCTCGGACACCCGCCAGCCGATTCGATCCTGGATGAAGGGGGTCTGGTAAGCGAGCAGTCCGAAACCAATCGTGATCACGGCCAGGATCAATATCCAGGTGCTTTTACCAATACGTGAGTTGCGCATGGCGGGCATTATAACCGAGGCAAGCGTCTTCGCTCTCAGGTGCTCGTGGGTGGTGATGGTCAATCCACTCCATGCCTACGGGAACGACCGAAATGGTGGCTGACAGCCGTTCCCGCTGCAGCGATGCAGTGTGCATACGGTATGAGAATCCTGAAAAATGCCCGTTGGAGTTCGAATGGCTGAACACCCAGTGTGTGTAGCCCGTGTTATTGCTTCCGTATGAAATGTGCTGTGGGTCCAATCGGGTTGGCCAGGATATCGGTGTTTCGCCCGTTATCTTCATTCCCCCATCGGGCGCGAAGGGCCCATTCCAACGGTTTTTCTGGCCTCCCGAGCGGAGATCGAACAGGTTCGGGGTATGGATGTGGAGCACGGCGGCTGGACTATACCCGCATCTTCGATCGGGCTATAATCCTCATGGATGCCCATGCCTCAAAGGCCACGTTTGCTGCATTTTCTCCTGTTCTGTCTGATCACTTCCGGCGCCCTGCTGGCGCTGCCGGCAAGGGCAGCAGCGCTTCCCAATGCACCGCTCGCCCAGCCGACTGCCTTTCCTACCCCTACCCCGGGGCCGGATGGGCGAATCATCTATATCGTCAAAGAGGGCGATAACCTGTGGACCATCGCTGCCATCGCGGGCATCACCGTCGATGAGTTAATGGCGCTGAACGGGATCCAGCCCGGCGATTTTATCACCGCCGGCATGCAGCTGGAACTTGGCACGGGAGGCCCGGTCCAGCCAACAGGCGCTCCCGTGAGCGGAATTTCGACCGCAACCCCCGTGCCGGTTACGCCGACACCAGCGGTAGGCACCGGTGAGATCTGTGTGCTTTTATTCGAGGACGTGAACGGTGATGGCCGGCTGGATGCAGGCGAACCGGCTCTGGCCGGTGGTCAGATCAGCGTGGCTGACGTGACCGGAACCGTGGCGGACGAATACTCGAGCGAAGCGCTCGACCTCGAATTGTTCCCTTCCGGTTTCTGCTTCACTGACCTGATGAACGGCGATTACAACGTGAGCGCGGCAGTGCCCGAGGGCTATAACCCGACCACCGGGCTCAATGCGCCGGTGACGCTCAACCCGGGCGATATCAAGTACCTGCAGTTCGGAGCTCAACCAAGCGCCGGGCTTGAAAATGGCGCCGGCCGCACGGGCCGCTCGACGCTGCTTGGGGTGGTGGGTGCGCTTTTGCTGCTGTCAGCCGGCGCATTGGGCTATTACGCCACCCGCCTTTCTCGCCGTACACCGCGCTCCCTGCGGTAGGCCTTTTCCACGGGTTTTCATCGCATCATCCTCGATCGTCACTCCCACAATTATTAGGGTGACTTCCTTCACTTGAAACGCGTAAATATCATCCTATAATCATGTCGTATTTATCATGATAAATACGACATGATGAGATCGCATCGTACATATATAAACGAGATTCCAGCCTTTCCATCATGGACCTGATGGAGGGTGTTCCGGGGGGTGTCATGCGAAGGCTTAGATCGATTGACAGCGTGCTGATGCGCGGATTAGCCGGCGGAATGGGCCTGGCCGTTATCCTGCTCGACCTGATCGGCAGAACAGGGCTCGATACAATCATCGTACTGCTGGGGATCGGTCTATTCATGCTTGCATGGTGGTCGTTCATCGCTGAGTTTCACTGAGTGCGAGGCTTGACGATTCTTCTTCGTGAGTTGCTCAATACCGCTCAAAGATAAACCCTAGGGAGGGAATTTCTCAAATGTCCACTCGGTTCATTCGCTGGCCGCTGATTGTCCTGAATGTCTTTCTCGCCCTGACCGCTTTTGCAGGAGGAGTTGGATTAATGGCCAACTTGAACGCACCGCCTGTTGAAACGCTGGCAGGCTCGATCTTTTCTTCTTTCTTCCTGCCCGGCCTGGCGCTGTTTGTGCTTGTCGGCGGGGTCGCGGCTCTGGCAGCCATCCTGGAAGTTCGCAGGCAAAACTACGCAGCTCTGATGTCACTTGCCGCAGGCTTGTTCATTCTGTTCTTTGAGTTTGTAGAAGTACTTGTGATTGGATCCGATCTAGGTGCGGCGCGCACGCTTCAGGCCTTCTATGCCAGCCTCGGGCTGGTCATCGTGGTACTGGCTGGAGCGCAGATGGCCGCGCAGCGCAGGTCCATCAACCGCAAGCAGGCCTACGAAAGCTGAACCTACCGACCGCTGGAAGAATGCAGCGGCGGCAGTGATTCAACCCGCCAAGCTTCATCCGGTAGAAGGAGGTCTATCCGTCGATGTCCCCTTTTGAATACATCAGCTTGCTGACTTCGATCGTGCTCGCGATCGGGATCACACGCATCTTGACAGGTGTCGGGAAGGTCGTGCAGCTGCACTCGAACCTGCGGATCTACTGGGTGCACCTGATGTGGACAGCCAATGTCTTCTTGTGGCTGCTGTTGAACTGGTGGATTCTCTTCCGCTGGCACACCTACGAAGGTTGGACGTTCTTCCTGTTCTTATTCGTCCTTGTCAGCCCTATCGTTGCCTTCCTGCTCTCCGTCGTCCTGCTGCCCGAACCGCTTGATGGTGGCACCGATCTTAAGCAGCTTTTCTTCGAGAACCGCCGCTGGTTTTTCTCGCTCGCCGCGCTGCTGCCCCCGATTGATGCCATTGATACGCTGCTTAAGGGATGGGATCATTTCCTCGCTCAAGGAATCCAGTATCCGATCGTCCTGATCGTCGTCTTCAGCCTCTGCATTCTAGGCATCTTCTCGAAGGATGAAAAATTCCACGCCGGGTTCGCAGTCTTCTTCCTGTTGTTTATTCTGGCTTTTATCAGCCTCAACCTTAGGATTTTGACCTGAATCGATTCTCGGCGGAATTTTGCAAACTCAGATCATGCAGAGCTGCCGACATATTTAATCTACGTTATGACGCGCCTCGAACAGCAGTAAGATTCACGTTGGATTGGGGTGGCCGTCGCGCTGCTCACCCCAGCACTGCAGCACTCTGTTTCACCGCTGACCCTTCATTGACGTTTCATGCTGTAACCCCTTGGCATGTTCATCCTATTTGCCTACGATCAAGGGCTGAAGGTAAAGCTGCGCCCAAGCCTGTTTCCTTACCTGTGTATCGGGCATGCTCTGATCGACATGACAACCGTGGTGATGATCCTGACTCTCTAACTATAGCGAGCAGACCAGCGCACCCAGAATCCGCTAGTTCAAACCCATCAGTTCTATCGAATGGGATAACTTTCGTTGTATGATCTGAGTTGATAGTGCCCCGGGCGCTCTGCGCCCTGCTACAATACCGAGGTAGGGCGGTCGCCGACTCTCGAAGGAGGAGCTCCGATGGAGATACTGGCTGACTTGCTGATGGCTGCATCCGAGGATGCCCCTGCCATCATCGCCTCTGATTACCCGCTTGGCAGTTATCGCGGCGTCAATATCGATGGCCTTGACCCGCTCATGCTGGTTGCGCTGCACGTCTCCTGTACGGGAAAGGAATTTGAGCCGTTAGCGGAGCAGTACCTGCCAGTCGCGCAGGCATCGGAAAGCGGCCCCTGGTTGGTCCAGTTTCCAGCGGAGCTGACCGAATACATCGCCAGCTTGCAACCTCCCGATTACCCCGCTGCCGCAATGAGTTGGACCGCAGTGAACATGCCAGCCGGTGTGGAACTCTCAAACCAGGCTGGCGAGAAATTCCTAGGCCAAATGGGATATCTTGCTCACACCGCGGTGTTTGACAAGAAAGTACTTTTCCTTTACGTATACAGTTGATAGGCGCTCGGTCCGGTGTAGCCACCTTTCAACAGGCATCAGAAAACATCCCGACATGAATACCCCAACCCACCGATATGCATCGCGCTTGGTCCTGCGATCGGATAGTTATACCGGGGTAATTTCCCAGACGGTTCGTTCTGCAGGCAGGCTGTCGGTGCGGGGGAAACGATGAACAGATTTGATTTCTGGATCCGCTGGTTGATCGTTGCGTCGGCAGGTGTTGTCGTTTTCGGGTTGATGCTGGCCTTCTTTCCAAATATGCCGCTTCTGGGGCCGATCAATGACCAGCTTGAGACTGTCTTTGCGCTCGATCCACCCTCGCCAGGTTTTCACCCCTTCCAACACTGGATCTACGGTGCCTGGGGCGCGACCATCGCCGGCTGGGGTTTGCTGGTGTCTTTTACGGTCTGGCTACCCCTGCGTAAGAAGGAACGCTGGGCCTGGTATGGATTAGCTGCCTCGCTACTGTTCTGGTACCTGCTCGACACCGCAATATCGCTTTCCTATGGCGTCACCGACAACGCTATCCTGAACACTGTCGTCCTGATCTTCCTTGGGCTGCCTCTGTTCATGATTGGACGTGATCTGATTTCCAACCAGGCTACCTGAGGCGCTGTTTATCCAGAAAGCACAGTAAACCTGGAGACGGTGCGTGTCAGCTACTGTGATCTGGCTGAGGCCAGCCATCTTGCACCGCTCTTTTTCAGGAGGACACAGCGAGTACAGAGGCAGCGTAATGGATTCTGCTGGAGAAGATTGGTACCAGTCGACTGAAGGTGAACCGAACAACTGGCCTTCACATCTGGCCGTAACCTTCCTGGTCTCCGCAACTTCAGGCGTGCCATTGCATGGCTGACACTGGAATTGATGCGCGGGTTTATCTCGAAAAAACCCACCACCGCAGGCGAATAAAGCTTGATTGCCTGACAACTATCGTTTCACACCATAATTTGGAATAATGGTTCCAGTACATTTTCCGCTGGTGGTCTATGATCACTAAAGGTGGTTCTGTCCATTTTGAAAAGACACCGAGCTCGATGAAGAATAGTGAACGTAATTATGTAGAACTTCTTGTCGCCGCGTTAAGTATCGTGACGGTCATAATCCTTTTTGCTGTTTTTTTCAGTCAAATACCAACCCAGCACAACACCTTAGCCATGGATTGGAAAACCGAATGGGCAGCCATCCGGCAAGGTAATCTTCAATATCTCTCTGTAGACGGTATACGGTTTCCCCCCTGGTCGATGGTTCCCCTGCTGCCCCTTGGGTTCTTGCCCATGCAAGCCGCCTGGGGAATTCTGGCAGGGATGGGCGTCATGATCCTGGTTGCGAGTGTACCAGAAACGCGACCAAAACCACTTTATTGGGTTAGTGTCTTACTTGTGGTCATCTCCTTTCCAACCGTACGCAACATCGTTGATGGCAATATGGAAAATATTGTCGTTGCAGGCGTACTGTTGATTTTGATGGGGTATTCTTCGGAACGTGTACCTATCCTGGTAATCGGACTTTTACTGGCCACGATCAAACTACAAGAAGTGACGCTCCTGCTGGTCGTCCTGGTTATCTATGTCTTACGATCCTGGAAGCCCAGCACGATGTTGAAAGCGGGCTTGAGCATCACGGCGTTGATCGGCCTATCGCTCCTCTGGCGTGGAAAAGGCTGGTTCGAGGCTGTCTTTGGGCTGAACTATCAAAAGTACACTAACAGCATTATTGATATTAGCCTGACCGGCGCCCTCAGCCGCATCGGGATTACCTCTCCGATCGTTAGTACCTCCTTGTGGATTGCTATAGCTGTATGCTCGGTTCTCGTTGCCTGGAAGAGCCGCATGTTGCTGACCCGTGAAAAAGCGGGTATGCTGATCGCGGCCTCGCTTCTGACCGCCCCATACGCGGCGGGCAACAGTGTATTAAGTGTTCTCGCAATTGGTTTGATTCCGTATTTTCAGTCCAACCGACTTCTGGGCGGGTTCTTCATCCTGCTAGTAAATCTGCCTTACCTTTGGTCAGTAGGTACCCTCTACGCTTATCAATCGATTTTCTGGTCAGCTTTGGTGTTCCTGTTCTGGATCGTTCTTGCGCGTAGGTGCTTGGCGATGGCCCGTGCGAGTGACCGCCCCCAGGGTGCGGACGAGCATCAAGTTCAAGAGGCCTGACGACGAAGAGGAGTCTCCTAAAGCCCGTACTTTCAATGCAGAGAAACAGCATCTTGTGGTCCGGTTCCTGTCCGGGCTTGCATGGGTCGGCCTGTCATTTTTCGCTCCCCTGGTCCTAGACGGCTTCGCTCGAAATCGGGCACCTGCTTGACAGCGAGATTTCTTTAACCTATGGCGCGACCAGCAATGCGGTTTTGAACACCGTCTTCCTGCTTTTCCTCGGGCTGCTGCTCATTTACGGTAGCCTGCCGTAAGGCCTCCCCGATTTCCAAACTGCACGACTGAGATGACTCCAGCGGGAGGCGCTTGCCAGCTTGCGGTAAGCGTGATACGGTCTCCCGTCTTCCGAATGCCGTCTTGCGGGTGTGGCGCTGTGTGCAGGGGTGCGTGAATGGGAACAGCAGACCCAGGGCGAAGCACAGCAGAAACGGGAAGCAAGCTGCGCGGCATGCAGGCGTTTTACGTCCTGTGGACCGGCCAGTTTGTCTCAATCTTCGCCAGTCGTATGACGGGCTTTGCCATCACGCTCTGGGCCTGGGACCTGACCGGCACCGCCACCGGCCTGGTGCTGGTAGGGGTTATCTCTTACATCCCGGGCGTCCTGCTCAGCCCATTTGCCGGGACACTTGTCGACAGGTGGAACCGCAAACCGGTCATGGCGCTGGCTGATACAGGAGCGGCGATCTCCACCGCGATCTTACTGGTGCTGTTTGCTGCCGGAAGCGCCCGCATCTGGCATCTGTATCTGCTCGGGGCTGTCGAGAGCGCCTTCGGCGCGTTCCAGTATCCGGCCTATTCGGCTGTCGTCACGACATGGTCCCCAAATCCCAATTCGCACGTGCCAATGGCATGGCGACTGTGGTCCGGTCCGCCTCAGGTATTGCAGCACCGCTGCTCGCTGGTGCGCTGCTGGCGGTAGTCGAGATTCCCACCATCATGGTGATCGATTTGATCACCTTCGGCTTTGCGCTTTTCACTCTGGCGATTATCTATATCCCGCAACCAGAGCTCTCTCAGGAAGCCCAGCAGGCAAGAGGATCGATCTGGGCGGAGACCCGCTACGGTTTGAGCTATATCCTGGCCCGTAAAAGCTTGACGGCTATCTTCCTGCTCTTCACCGCCTCCAACATCCACGCCGCGTTTGGTTATCCAATGATGACGCCGATGATCCTGGCGAAGACCGGCGACGATACGGTAATCCTTGGCCTGTCCAGATCGGCCGGATCGCTCGGCTTCCTTATCGGGGGCCTGGTGATGACCTTCTGGGGTGGCCCGAAGAAGCGCATTCATGCGGTTAACATGAGCTTCATCCTGTGGGGCTTGATCGGGGCGTTTGTTTTCGGGCCAGCCTGGTCGCTGCCAGCCTGGTTGATCGGCTCGTTCACTATGGCCGTTTTCAACCCGATCATCAACAGCGCATATATTGCCATCCTGCAGGCAAAAATTGAGCAGGACCTGCAGGGCCGGATCTTCGGACTCGAAAATGCAATTTCGAAGGTGTCTTTTCCACTGGGTCAACTGCTTGCCGGGCAACTGGCTGATCGCGTTTTTGAACCAGCGCTGATGCAAGGCGGTGCTTTAGCTGGACTCCTCGGCCCGATCTTCGGCACCGGCCGGGGGGCAGGGATTGGCCTGGTAATTGTTATCGGTGGGGTCATCGCGATTGTCAACGGCTTGGCTGGATACCTGATCCAGCCGATACGGGAGATCGAGTCCATACTCCCGGACCGGGGAGTGGCCGAGGGGGCTGCCTGAGGCCCAGCTGGGGTTTTATCAGGTTTGGTGCTTTAATAGCCGGTCACAATGCCAAACATGGCAGTCCGTTTGGTATGATGACTGGTAGAGGTGCTGGCAGGAAACATGTTTCAACGAAGGAATCAACACTCACTCAAGCGGGCGCTCGATCAAGCGAGCGACGGCGAGCTGCGTGACCTGCAGGAAGAACTCAACTGGCGGCAGGAACGGGTCGCTCAGCTCGAGTTTGAGCTTTCGGATACGAACGCCAATCTTGGGCGATTTAACCAGAAGCTCGAAGATCGGCTCGGAGCGCTGCAAACCCGGCTGGAAGAGCTTGAACTTGAGGTCGAACAGGCCCGATTGCGTGCCGCCCGCAGGGCACAATGGGGTGACAGGGCTGATTCTCCAGACCTGCACGTCGATGTACTTGAGCAGTATCGGCGTACATGGACTCCAAAGGAAAAGCCACCACCACCCCCAACCGAAGAGCCGGGTGTTTCTGAGCAGACCAAGGCTGAGTTAAAGTCGTTATTCCGGGCGCTCGCCAAGCGCTTTCATCCCGATCTGGTCACAGACCCGGAGGAGAAGCGCTGGCGGGTAAAAATCATGGCCCAGGTAAATGAAGCCTACGCCGCCCTGGATGTGACTGAGTTAAGGCGCTTGAGTACCAAGCCCGATCGAGCCGGGGCACCAGTTGAGAAGACACGCGAGCAAATCCTGACCGATTTACGGAATGAGATTCGGCGTCTGGACGGCGTTATTCGCAGCCTTGAGCGGAGTCTGGCTGATTTGATTAATTCGCACACGGTCCAGCTTATGCTGGAAGTGACCATTGCAGAACGCAGCGGGCGAAATCTACTGGACGAGATGGCCGTGGACCTGCGGCAGAAGATCGCCGATCTGGAAGCCGAATACGCCAGACTCACCTAGATCGTTGAAGATGGAACTTAGAAAGCATGAGGCGGGCTTGAGCCCGCCTCATGCTTTTCCCGTGAGGTTGATGTGCGATGAAGTTACTGCCTCATGCCGAGTCATTCAACAACATCTGCCGCAGCACCATGTGTAAGATCCCCCCATTGCGATAGTAGTCAACTTCTACCGGCGTGTCGATGCGGACGCGCGCCTGGAATGATTTCATGTCCCCTGCCTCGTCCAAGACCTGGATCTGAACCACGTCCCCCGGTTTGAGATCATCCTCGAGACCGAGCACATTGTAGAGCTCCTCGCCGGTGAGCCCGAGCGATGCGGCATTCTCGCCGGGCAAGAACTCCAGTGGCAGCACGCCCATACCAACCAGGTTGGAGCGGTGAATGCGCTCGAAGGACTCGGCCAGAACGGCGCGCACGCCAAGCAACTTCGTGCCTTTCGCCGCCCAATCGCGTGAAGAGCCGGTGCCGTACTCCTTCCCGGCAATAACGAGCAGCGGTGTTCCGCGCTGTTCATAAATCTGCGCCGCATCGAAAATGCTCATCTGTTCCCCTTCGGGCAGAAGACGAGTGTATCCGCCCTCGACGCCGGGCACGAGCAGGTTCTTCAAGCGGATGTTGCTAAAAGTGCCGCGCGTCATCACCCGGTCGTTGCCGCGCCGGGAGCCGAAGGAGTTAAAATCGCGCACCTCCACTCCGTTCTCGATCAAGTACATTCCGGCGGGCCCATCGACCGGGATGGCCCCAGCCGGGGAGATGTGGTCGGTCGTGATCGAATCGCCCAGTAGGGCAAGCGCGCGCGCGCCCTCGATGCCCGTGATCGGCTCGGTTTCTGCCTCCAGGGCGAGGAAAAAGGGAGGCTCCTGGATGTAAGTTGATTCATCCCGCCAGGGGTAAATATCGCCACCCGAAACCGGGATCTCATTCCAGGTTTCATTGCCGGTGAAGACGTCGTGGTAACGGGAACGGAACATATCCGGCGTCAGGCTGGCTTCAACCACAGACCGAATCTCGGATGCCTCGGGCCAAATCTGGCGCAGGTAGACTGGTTTCCCGTCCTCACCCGTGCCGAGCGGTTCGTTCAGCAGGTCGATATCAACGGTTCCAGCCAATGCGTACGCAACCACAAGCGGTGGTGAAGCCAGATAATTTGCGCGGACGTAAGGGTTGATGCGGCCTTCGAAATTGCGGTTGCCGGAAAGCACCGCGGCAGAGATCAGGTCTGCTTCGCTGATCGCTTTCACGACCTCGCCCGGGAGCGGGCCGCTGTTGCCGATACAGGTTGTGCAGCCATAACCGACGATGTTAAACCCAAGGGCGGCCAGCGGTTTCAGCAATCCCCCTGCCTGCAGGTATTCCGTCACCACGCGAGAACCGGGGGCGAGGCTGGTCTTGACATACGGCTTGACGCGCAGCCCGTGCTCGAGTGCTTTTTTGGCCAGCAGGCCGGCGCCAACCATGACATTCGGGTTTGAGGTGTTTGTGCAGGAGGTGATGGCGGCGATGACGACCGCGCCGTCCCCGATTGGCACACGGTCACCATTCGTCCGTAACTGAGCCGGCACACGGGGGGTATCCCGCGGGATTCCAAACCCGCCCTCGTTCTTCGACTGGTGGATTCGGCGTTCAAACTCCGGCTTCATCTGGGATAGGGCGATGCGATCCTGAGGTCGCTTCGGACCAGCGAGGCTGGTTTCAACCGTGCCGAGATCCAGCTCGAGCAGGTCGCTGAACACGGGCTGGGGCGAGCCGGGTGTGTGAAACAGCCCCTGAGTTTTGCAGTATCTTTCCACGAGCTCGATCAGGTCTTCGTCCCGCCCGGTCAGGCGCATATAGCGCAGCGTCTCAGCATCGACGGGGAAGAAGCCAACCGTTGCACCGTATTCCGGTGCCATGTTGGCAATCGTGGCCCGGTCTGGCAGGGACAAATGCTCCAGGCCAGGGCCGAAGAACTCGACAAACTTGCCGACTACCCCGCGCTGCCGCAGCATCTGCGTCACGGTCAGCACCAGGTCGGTTGCCGTTGAGCCTTCCGGCAGCTGGCCATCCATTCGAAATCCAACCACATCCGGCGCAGGCATGACCATCGGCTGCCCAAGGATCGCAGCTTCAGCCTCGATCCCACCTACACCCCAGCCGAGAACACCCAACCCGTTGATCATGGTGGTATGTGAATCTGTGCCGACCAGCGTATCCGGGAAAGCTTGCTGCTCGGTTCCAACCTGGCGGGTAAGCACGACCTGGGCCAGGTACTCAAGGTTTACTTGATGCACGATACCCGTCGCTGGTGGGACAACCCGGAAATTATCAAAGGCGTCCTTCCCCCAGCGCAGGAACTCGTATCGTTCGCCGTTCCGCTTGAATTCGATTTCCGCATTCCGCTGCAGGGCTTCCGCCGTTGCAAAGAAATCGACCTGAACCGAGTGATCGATCACCAGATCGACCGGCACGCGTGGGTTGATATCCTCTGGATTTCCTCCCATGCGGGCCAGGGCCGAGCGCATGGCAGCGAGATCGACAACGGCTGGCACTCCAGTAAAATCCTGCATGATGACGCGCGCAGGCTGAAATGGGACGTTTGCACGTGGTGTCAAAATTGGTTTCCAGCCGGCAAGCGCTGTGACATCCGCAAGGCTGATTTCACGCTCGTTCACCTGACGCAGCACGGATTCAAGCAGCACTCGAATAGAATATGGGAGTTCAAGCAGCTTCGTATGGCCGGCCTCTTCCAACGCCGTTAAACGCCAATAAATAAACTCGCCTTTCGATGTGGCGAGCGTGGCCCGTGCATGAAATGGATCAAAGGTCATCTTGCCGCTCCGAATCCCGCTCAGGCAGCATCTCAGCTCCCCGACCGGTCGATATCTTCAATGCCCTGAGTATAATCGAATTGGTCTGCTCCAGTCGGATTTGAGTTGTTGGCGGCAGGGCATGTAGCCAGCACGAATACATTCTCACGCTTAGTGCGGATGCCCCATACCGCCACCCGGCGATTGAGAGTAAAGTATGGACCAGGGCAGCCTGCGGCGGGGGGGGTGCGGGCGGGCTACATTGCATGCAGGTTGATCAATACAGGTTCATTGGATGACAATCCGCACTTGGATGGAACAAATTCGCGAGCGGCTGCCGGATTTTAGCCACCGGAAGACGCTCTCTGCTTCCCGCGTTCAGCCATCGGACACGAACATGCTGCTTGATCTGCGCCGGCTGCTCATCCACACTCATGATCGGTCCGAATTGATAAGTGAGGTTTGCCGCAGGCTGGTTGAAACCTACGGTTTCAGCGTTGCCATGCTTGAGTGGATGGACGAACAGGAACAGCCGCCTGCGCTTGCATCCTGCCGCCATGCCAGCGGCAGAGCGGGGCTGGCTGCACGCCTCGAGCCAGCCGGTGATTTATTCCCACTGGTGGCGGTGGTTCTTGCAAAGGGCGAGATTTTGTATGAACCCGATGCTGGGACTGTAGAAGAACCGCTGGCGGTCGCCGTCATTCCGCTACAACATGGAACCAGTGTGCTCGGTTGGCTGGGTGTAATTCAACCTGGCGAGGGCGGGATTCCTGAGGGCGAGCTTGCCGTACTGCAGACACTTGCCCTGGACTTGAGCGTTTCCATCCTGCATCAGATGCAACAAGAGAAACTGCAGCACCGCGTTGCAGAGGTCGAGGAACTTCACCAACTGTCGGGAATGATTATTTCAGGCGTTGAGCTGCCTGAGATGCTTTCAACACTGGTGGCGCGTGCTACGGAATTATTGGGTGGTGATGCGGGTGGGCTCTATTTAGCTGAGCCCGAGCATCGAATCATGCGTTGTGTGGTCAGTTATCAGACGCGAGCGGATTACACCGGCACAATCTTAAACTATGGCGAAGGTGCAGCCGGAAAAGTGGCCGAGAGCGGAAGCGCCCTCAAAATCGATGATTACAGCCAGTGGGAAGGTCGGGCAAGCATTTTCGATGATGATCAGCCATTCCACGCGATCATCAGCGTGCCGCTGAAATGGGAAGGGCGACTCTGCGGCGTGATCCACGTGCTGCGTGACAAGAGCACGATTCCATTCAGCCACCAAGACCTGGAGCAGTTGACGTTCTTCGCTGATCAGGCCGCGGTCGTAGTCGAAAACATCCGCCTGTTGACCGACGTGCGCCAGCGTGTATGGCAGCTGGACCAGCTGAACCAACTGACACGTGATGCACTGCGGGCAGGGACCATGCATGAGCTGGTCCAGCTGGTCGCCGGGCACTTTACGGAACTCTTTCGAGGTGAAGAATGTGTCATCACGTTCTGGGACGCTGCTCGGCAAATTCCGGTCGCGGCCAAGCAAGGGGTGCTGGAGGAAAGATTTCAAAGGCTTGAAATCCAAGAAGGTGAACGAACCCTGACGCGCGCAGTGCTCGAAGCAGGGCATCCAATCGTTATCCAGGATCCAGCCCACAGCGAACTGATCTCTCGCCGGGTCGGCGAAATCTTCGAGGGCCGCATGGTTCTGGCGATGCCGATGATCTTCGATGCCGTTTGGTTCGGTGCGGCATTAGTGACGTTAGCAGAGGCGCGCACACTTACCAAGCTGGAGCTCCAATTAGCGGAACAAGCGGCGGGCCAGGTTGCCCTGGCACTGGCGAAAATGCAGTCATTGGACCGAGAACGCCTGCGTACCAGGGAACTGGAAGCGGTGCGTGAAGCCAGCCTGAGTGTTGCATCCAACCTGGAATTGACGACGGTCCTATCCTCAATTTTGACCAGCACACTCAGCCTGGTCGCGGCGGATGATGCTCATATCTTTCTCTATGATGGAAACGAACTCACGTTCGGCGCGGCACAGTCGGCAGATGGTTCCGCGGGCCAGGTTTATACCGAGATCCGGGAGAATGGCCTCACGTACACCGTCGCACGAAATGGCGAGCGGATGGTGATCTCCGATGTTGATCAGCACCCACTCTACGAGGGATGGAATTGGGGCGGCGCGATTGTCGGCCTGCCGTTGAAGTTTCGAGATCGAGTTGTGGGCGTGATGAATGTGGCGATGCGGAAACCGCATCAGTTCGACGAAGCTGAACTGCGCGCGCTGGAACTACTTGCCGATCAAGCAGCTCTGATGATCCAGAATGCCAGCCTGTACGAGAACGTCGTTAAAGAGCGGCGATCCGTCCAGCTCGTATACGGGTTAGCCCAGGAACTTGCTAACAGCCTGGACCAGTCCGAAATACTAGACCGTGCGATCGCGCTGACAAACGCCCATCTCGGCGCACGGGCTGGTGAGGCGTTCCTGCTCAACCAGGAGGACGGGTATCTCTACCTCAACGCTTCCTATCGTGACGACGAGCTGCCACGCTCGTTGCTCGAAGAGAAGCTCAGGTTGAAGTTAGGGGAAGGGGTGGTGGGCTGGGTGGCAGAACACCGGATGCCGGTGCTGATCGATGACGTGACGACGGATAAGCGCTGGCTCCCGATCCATGGTGTGGATGATGATGCCCGTTCGGCAGTCTGTGCCCCGTTAATCTCGGGAGGCGAGGTGCAGGGTGTGATCAGCTTCCTGCACCGTGAAGTTGGCATGTTCAACGTCGAGCATCTCGACCTGCTGATTGCAATCGCTCGCCAGGTAAGCCTGGCGCTCTCCAACGCCCGTCAGTACAGTCAAGTAAACCGCCGCCTGACGGAGTTAACCGTAGTTCGCCAGGTGATGGAAATTGTCAACCTGCGCTTGGAGATGAACGCGTTGCTGGATGAGGTTGTCCATCAGGTGGGTGAGGTCCTCGGCTATCCAGTGGTCGAAGTCTATCTGGTTGAGGAGACCGATCTTGTGCTGGGGGCGGCCTTTGGCGGCCCACGCGATACCAGTGTCCACATTCCGATCAACCAGGGGATTATAGGTCGGGTGGTCCGGACGAGCCGGCCGTCTTTTGTGCCCAACGTGGAATATGATGCTGATTACGTCGTCGGTTTGAACGAAACCCAGAGCGAGATCGCAGTGCCGCTCCACAAAGAAGGGGTGGTGATCGGGGTTTTAAACATCGAATCGCCGATATTGGGGGCATTTTCGGAAGATGACGTACGCTTGCTCTCACTGTTGGCGGATCAATTAAGCATCGCGGTTGAGAACGCAGCGCTCTATGAGAGGCTTCGCCGGCACGCGGCCAACCTGGAAGAGACAGTGAATGCACGTACGGCGGAGTTGGAGCTTGCGCTGGAACAAGCCCGGGCGGCCGAGCAGCTGAAAAGCCAGTTTGTCTCGGATGTATCCCATGAACTCCGCACTCCGCTCAGCAACATCCGTCTTTACCTGGATCTAATGCGGCGCGGGAAGACGGAGCGCTACGAAACCTACCTGCGCACATTAAATCGTGAAACGGATCGCCTGGTCGTTTTAATTGAGGACCTGCTCGCTATCTCGCGCATCGATGCCGGGAGCGTCGTTCCCTATCCAGTGCAGTTCGATCTGAACATGCTGGCACGCGGCCTGGTCGAAGACCGCCGCCGCTTGTTTGCCGATCGCGGCCTGGAACTGGAAGTCCTGCTCAATGAACGCCTGCCGAAGGTCACTGCCGACGAGCGCATGATCTCACAGGTTGTAGCGAATCTCATGACGAATGCGCTCAACTACACCCCGGCCGGGGGTAAGGTCCGCTTGAAGACGCAGATCGAGCGTGATGAAAGTAACCAGGCATGGATAGTGTTGAGCGTGGCAGATGATGGCCTGGGAATTGAGAAAGACGAGCAGGAGCACATCTTCGAGCGCTTCTACCGCGGCAACGCCAGCCGGAAGATGGGCACTCCCGGGACCGGGCTGGGGCTATCCATCTGCAAGGAGGTGGTTGAGCGGCACGGTGGGCGCATTACATTGCAAAGTGCTCCCCAGCGGGGAAGTACATTTTTCGTCTGGCTGCCAACCTTGCAGGCAGATGGGATCGAATCAAAATCCGCGTAAAGTCAATCCAGGCCAAGCGTCTGGAAGATAACACTGCTGTTCACGTTCTCCTCCATCAGCTTCAGGAAGGTCTGTAATTTCTCCGGCTGCCCCAGCCTGGTTTTACCCAAAGCCTGCTCCATGCGCTCGACTGTCTCCATTGTGTTCTCTTTTACCAGCAGGATTGGGACGTTGAGCGCGTCGGCTTGCTGAATGATCAATGGACTGGGACGCAAGTTGCCAGTCAGGATCAAGACTACCGTTGAAGTTTCCAGCGCTGCCAGTTGAATGTCGGTACGGTCCCCGCCGGTCACGACTGCTTTATTTGGATAACGTCGGAAGCGGGAGAGCGCGGCGTCGGCTGTCATCGCACCGACAGTCAATCTCTCGGCCAATGCATCAGGATTCATGTTCTTTGTAAGGACTTCGGCCTCGAGCAGCGTGCACAACTCACCGACACTCAGCGCTGAGAGACGCGGGACGCTGGGCAGGCAGCCCAACACCGGGATGTCCTTCGACTCGAGAAACGGCAGCACGTAATCCTGTACGAAAACGGCATCCTCGAGCGGAACCTGGTTCAGGATTACGCCCAAAAGCTGCTCACCCAACCGGAAACGAGATGTGAGGACGTCATCTACAATGCGCATCTCGCCGCGGTACGGCACAACAACCAGGGCTGGCGCTCCGAGAGCTTCAGCTACGCGCAGGTTAGATAACCCGATTGCATACCCCTCACGCAGGCTGCTGCCACCTTCAAGCAGCAGGACGTCTATGCCCTTGCTGGCTTGCTGCGCGGCTTCCTCAATCAGAACCAGCTTGTCGTCCTGATCGAGCCCCTTCAGGCGTTCACGCAGTTGAGTTGAGGTGACGATGACCGGCGCGGCCTTCAGCGGATCACCCTTCAACCCGAGCGAATTGTGGACGAAAACTGCATCCTCATCGGCCAACTGACCGTCCGGTGTGCGCCAGGGCTGTGTGCTGACCGGCTTCAGATAACCCACTTTTAGACCACGGGCAAGGAACTGCTGGCCAAGAGCAAGGCAGACTGCCGTCTTGCCCGAATAAGGTTCGACCGAAGTGACGTATAACGCTTTCATGAACCACTCCCTGATGAGTTATGGGCTATGCGCGACGGGTCCGCAGGATTGGATTTTAGAATCAGCCGCATATCGAGCGCCGTTCCACCCTGACCGGATTCGTAAACCATGAATGGATTGATGTCCAGCTCACTGATTTCGGGGAAATCCAGCACCAGCTGTCCGATGCGGAGCAGCGCCTCGATCAATACCTGCTTGTCCACAGGGGGCTCTCCGCGGACACCGTCGAGCAGGGCGCTGGCGCGCAGCTCACTCAACATCTCGGCTGCTTCTGTGCGGCTGAAGGGCGCGATCCGGAAGGATGCATCCCGCAGCGTTTCGACATAAATGCCTCCCAGGCCGAAGGTGACCAGCGGGCCAAACTGTGGATCACGGTTCATTCCAATCAAGATCTCGAGACCGGAGGGGACCATCTTCTGAACCAGGCAGCCCCATAAGCGGGCTTCTGGCAGATAACGCTGGGCGCGGTACGTGATCAGATCGAAGGCATCGCGCACGTCGCTGGCGTTCTCCAACCCAACCTTTACGCCACCGACATCGGTCTTGTGCAGGATATCGGGTGAGGCAACTTTCAGGACAACCGGATATCCCATAGCGCTGGCGAACTCGACAGCTTGATCCGGCGTTTCAGCCAATTCTGATGGCGGGATGGTCAACCCGTAAGCCGTGAGAATTGAGCGAGCTTCCGAGTCGCCGATCGATACCCGTCCCTCCCGCTGAACCCGGTCAAGGATCTCCCGCACCGCTTCACGGTTTACATCGAAAGTCTCAAAACTGGGCGGGGGCTCAGATTGAATGCCGCGGAAGCGGCTCATGCCCTTCAAGACCATCGCGGCTCGTTCCGGGAAGGCGAAATTAGGCACCTCGCGAGCATCGAGCACGCGATTGCCCTCGCTCACTCGCGCTTCACCCATGAAGCAGGCCAGAACTGGCAGGTCGGTCTTGTCTGCCACGTCGGCGATCACCTGCGCCGTCGCCACAATCTCGGTCATCGCTTGCGGAGTAAGGATCACCAGCACCGAATCAACGTGGGGATCCTGGACGACCTGCTCCAGCGCGTACTTGTAACGATCGGCGCGGGCATCGCCCAGGACATCGACTGGATTCGCGGCGCTGGCCGCGTCCGGCAGGAACTGCTCGAGAACATGGATGCATTCGGGGTCAAAGCGTGAGAGCTGCAGTCCGGCTTTCTCAAGTGCATCCGTCGCCAGGATCCCCGGCCCGCCAGCATTGGTTACGATCGCCACCCGGTCACCCATCAGCGGTGGCAGGTAGCCGAAGCCCAGGGCGTAGTCAAATAAGTCTTGCAGAGATTCGGCGCGGATTACACCCGATTGCCGGAAGGCCGCTTCATAGGCTTGTTCCGATCCAGCCAGCGAGCCGGTGTGGGAGCTGACTGCCCGCGAGCCGGCCTGGGTCACGCCGGACTTGAGTGCCACCACCGGTTTGGTCCGGGTCACCTGCCGGGCAACACGAATAAACTCTTCTCCATCCGGCAGGCCCTCGATGTAGGCCAGGATCACTTTGGAGGAGGGATCGGAACCCCAGATTCGCAGCAGGTCAATTTCGTTCACATCCGCCTTGTTGCCTAGCGAGACGAACTTGTTGATTCCGAGCCGCCCGGCTTGCGCCCAGTCGAGGATGGCTGTTCCGAGCGCACCCGACTGGGACATGAAATCCATTGGGCCACCTGGCGGCAAACCGGCAGAAAAGCTGGCATTCAGCGGGGTCAGGGTATCGATCACGCCCAGGCAGTTCGGACCGACGAGGCGGATGTTAAACTCATGGGCGATCTCGATCAATTCCTGCTCGCGTTCGAGTCCCTCCATGCCGGCCTCACGAAAGCCTGCACTGATCACGATCACGTTTGGAATGCTCTTTTCGCCACATTCCCGCAGAGCCTCCGGGACGTGAGTGAAGGGGATCACGATAACGGCCAGGTCGATCGGCCCTTCGACATCCTTCACCGATGGATAGGCGGGTAGGTCGAGAATTGATTCCGCGCCGGGGTTGATCGGGTAAACTCTGCGCTCGGCCGTCAGGTAACCTCCGTTCACAAGGTTATTGAGTACGGCATAGCCCAATTTCTCGGGATGGGTTGAGGCTCCGACCACAGCAACGGAGCGGGGCGTGAAGAATCCGTCAAGCGACACGGGCGCAACTCCAGATGTACCGATCCAACGCTTAGTCTATCGCAGATGTTTCGAGCTGGATACGGATGACGTTCACGGCCTTAGCGGATGTTTGTCGTATTCCAAAGAGGGTTTGGTCTAAAGCAGCTCTTCCAATCGTAGCTGAGCTACGGGCCGATACGACTGGCGATGGACCGGCGACGGTCCGAGTAGATGCAAGGCGTGCCGGTGCATTGCAGTCCCATAGCCCTTGTTATGGTCGAAGCCATACCCCGGAAAGATGCCGTCGATGGAGCGCATGAGATGGTCACGGCTGACCTTGGCGATAATCGATGCGGCTGCAATCGATAACACCCGAGCGTCGCCGTGCGGCAATGCGGTCTGGTGCACGTGCATCTCAGGCAGCAGGATGTAATCCAGCAGCAGGAACTCGACCGGGATTCCCAGGCCGTGCAACGCCCGCCGCATGGCTGTCCGTGTGGCCGGTAAAAGGCCACATTGATCGATCTCCAGGGCGCTTGCCGCCCCGACGCCGATGGCGGTAGCCACGGAATGGATCCGTTCTGCCAGCACTTCGCGCTCTGGCTCACGCACAAGCTTGGAATCGCGCACGCCTTTCAATCTGCGGGCCAGATCGCGGTGTTCTAATGGCAATACTACCGCTGCGGCTACGACCGGGCCGGCCCAGGCGCCGCGTCCGGCCTCATCCAGGCCAGCAATGCACTCCATCCCGGCCTTATAAAGTGCTTTTTCAAGCTCAAGCCCGGGCAGTGCGTGGAAGTTATTCCGGGGGGTCATACCGTCCACGCAGGCTGTTGAGGCGAATGCGGAAGAGATCGGCCAGCATCTGCAGCGAATCACGGAAGATCCTGACCCGGCTTCCGGCGCGGTAGTACCAGGGAATCGGGATCTCGAGCACCCGATAGCCGCGTCGAAGAGCTACGAAGAGCAGTTCCACGTCGAACGTCCAGCCGTCGATCGTCTGAACCCGGAAAAGATCATCAGCGACCTGCGCCCGGAAGCATTTGAAGCCGCACTGTGTATCCTGGATGCCAGGGAGCGTAATCGTACGCACCATGAAATTAAAGATCCGGCCGATGAAGTGGCGGTAGGCCGGTTCTCCAAAGCGCTGGGCGCCTGGAACCTCCCGTGAGGCGATGGCGATGTCGTACTCGGGAGCGCTGGGTGGTAGGAAGCGGAGCACCTCCTCGATCGGCATCGAGAGATCTGCATCGCAAATGAAACGGTACTCGCCCTGCGCGTGCAGCATTCCACGCCGGACGGCCAATCCTTTTCCGGCGGGCGTCTCCTGCAATACATGGACGCTTGAGTGCTGGCGGGAGAACTCCTCCGCCAGGTATAACGTGCGATCTGAACTGCCATTTTCAACGACGAGAATTTCGCCTTCGAAGTCCTGCTGCTGCAAAAAGGACCATACCTGCTCGAGTGTCCATGGCAGGCGGCTTTCTTCGTTGTGAGCAGGGATGACGATTGATAGGAGAGGATGCAACGGAGATTCCTGCTACGCGGCGCAATCAGCTGTACACGGTATTGGCCAGTACGACCATGATCATGACCGCGAGGACAAGGATTTCGAAGAACACCATCACGGCCAGCAGGATCGTCTGCTGCCGTGTGAAGGGTAAACGCCGGACTCCCAGGGAGCGCTCCTTGCGAGGTGTGAGCGCCGAAGAATCGCCGGCATAGAAGGCACCCTGCTCGAGGGTCGATGGCTCCGGAAGATCGATCGGCGCGACGGGTCGTGGCTTGGCTTCCGGCTCAGGTGCGGGGCGCTCCTCGATCGGAGCAGGCGGCGGTTTGGTAAGCATCGCAGCCAGTTCGTTGATGTCGTCCTGATCCATCAGTGGCTGGTTTTCCAGCATTTTCGAGGCAAAGCGATCGATCGCGTCAGCCTGCACGATGCGGACGGAGGGTGTCTGGGTATCGATGTGGGTGCGCGCGTTGGTGAAGATGATCACCGGCTCGACTTCAGGTACGTCGTAGCCCTTGCCGCGTAAATAACTTTGTACGAGTTCGGCGAGTGAACTGACCTCGGTCAGGATGTTGGGCCGGGCTGGTGAGAAACGCTGCGTGCCTCCCCCGCCATATTTAAGCCAGTCCTCGCCCTTCGCCCGGAAAACACCGCTCAGAGGGCTGGGGTGCACGACCCAGATTCCTTGTGGGCTGAGCACGATCATCGGGATGCTGATCGTCGTTCCGGCGAGCATCAAATTCGTGATCGCCACATGTTCAGGACCCAGGGTACGCGAGAGCATCTCGATCGCCTGGTCCTGAGCCTGCATATCGTTGTACCAGCGCAGCCCATGGCGCAGGCTGCCCTTGATCCTGTTCTCAAGGGTGATCTCGCCATCTTTATCTCGAAACTCTGAGAGTTCGATGTGTCTCATGCTGCTCCCTGCCCGTTCTCCCGATTCGATGCCCGACTTTAAGAACCATCGGCCGGAACTTACGCCCATTATATTCTAGACAGGGGCCGGGACAAGCGCTGATCGTAGATGTGCGGATATAATCGAGGCAGAAAGAGGAAGAATGCGAAGATCAATCACCCGCTGGCTCTTTCTGCTGGCTCTGCTGTTTATGCTGCACCCATCCGTTACGCAGGCGCAGGCCGTGCGCCGTGTGCTGCTGCTGGATGTGCAGGGACCGCTGACCCCGGCGACGGTGAGCTATATCGAGCGCGGCATCTCACAGGCAAATCGTTCACAGGTAGAAGCCCTGATCCTGCAGTTGGACACTCCGGGTGGTTCGATCGATCTGATGAACAATATTGTGCAGGCGATCCGTGCCAGCGACACTCCGGTCATCGTATACGTCGCACCGCGCGGTGCAATCGCCGGGAGCGCTGGGACCGTTATCACGCTCGCAGGACACCTGGCTGCGATGGCGCCGGAGACGGCGATCGGCGCCGCCAGCCCGGTCGGGGGCCAGGGAGAAGACCTCGAACAAACCATAGAAACCAAGCAGAAGGAAATTATGAAAGCCACCGTTCGCAGCCTGGCCGTCAACCGGGGACCGCAGGCGATTGCATTGGCCGAGGCGACAATTGAAGAGGCAAAGGCCGCCTCGGCCGAAGAAGCGCTCCAGGTTGGCTTGATTGACGTTATCGCGGTTGATGTCTCTGACCTACTGCGCCAGGTCGATGGGCGCACCGTCTCTATCAATGGCGGGCGTACACTCGCGACGGCTGGCGCCGAGGTCGACATCGTCCCGCAGCGCTTCATCGAGCAATTTCTACAAATCCTCACCAATCCGAACATCGTCTTTCTGCTTCTGACAGTCGGCGTGCAGGCAGTTTTAATCGAGATTTCAAGCCCGGGTGGTTGGATCGCGGGCTTTATCGGGCTTGTCTGTTTGGCGCTGGGAACGTACGGGCTGGGCATCCTGCCGGTCAACTGGTTCGGGTTGGCCTTTTTGCTCACCGCTTTCGTGCTCTTTATTCTGGATGTAAAAGCACCCACGCATGGTGCATTGACGGTGGCCGGCGTTGCTTCGTTCATCGTCGGATCGCTGGTGCTCTTCAACTCTCCCTCCACCCCCGATTTCCAGCGCGTCTCGGTGCCGTTGGTGGTTGGAACCGGCATCGCCACGGCGGCCTTCTTTATGACCATTCTCGCCTTTGCCATACGCGGTTTTAAACGTCCTGTCGAAACGGGCGCTGAAGCGATCATCGGCAGGGTGGGCGAGGTGCGTACCGCACTTGCCCCGGTTGGAATGGTCCAGGTCGCGGGGGAATTGTGGTCGGCTGAGGTTGAAGAAGAGGATGAACCGCTCGGTGTAGGAACGCGTATCCAGGTGTTTGGTGTCGATGGACTGAAGCTGCGCGTGCGCAGATACGTGAAGCCTGCAGTTGACTCAGTTCCACCGAAAATGTAAACTTGCGCGCAAGCGTCAAGGAGGCTTTCTATGACACCCTCTGCCTACAGAATGATCGTGAGGAGCGGTCCGAATCCAGGAACCGTCTTCGAGTTGACCAGGGAAGTATCGACTATCGGGCGCGATGTGACGAACGAGGTCGTCATTGGCGATGCGGAGATCTCACGCCAGCACGCTCGCCTGACGCGCACCCCCGGCGGTTACGTGCTCGAGGACCTTGGTTCGACCAATGGCACCTTTGTTAACAGCGAGCGCCTGATGGCACCGCGCGTGCTCAATCCGGGCGATTTGATCGCCTTAGGCGAAAACGTTAACTTGATGTTCGACGCGGTTGCGCCAGAAGCAGCCGCGACGGTCGCGAGCCCGGTGGGTTCACCGGCAACGGTGGAACCACAACAAGCTGCGCCACCTCGGAAAGCCGCCGCTCCTGCTGCCCCTCCCCCTGCAGCCAGCGCGCCCCCCATGGGAGCGATTCCTGCCCCACCGGCCGCTGAAACACCAAGGAAACGCTTCGGAGGTTGGAAGCTGGCAGCGGTCGGATGTTTTGTCCTGATTCTGGCCTGCATCGGTACATTATTCTTCATGGATGCTTTCTACCCGGACGTGCTCTACGCACCCCTGCGCTGGTTCGGTTTCTAGACCGCACAAAGAAAACAGAACAGAAAGGACGGCCAGCGGCCGTCCTTTTTCGTTCTACATGTAACCTCAGCCAGACTGCCGCATCGAATGAGGTTAGACCAATATGTAAGGAAACGATACTATGGAAATGGAAATCACATTCCCCGGCGGAGCCCGCGTGGACGCGAATTTCGGGCCCTTCAGTGTGAAGACAGACCAGCCCCCGATGGGGGGCGGCGAGGGCTCCGCACCGACACCCTTCGCTACTTTTCTGGCTTCAATTGGCACCTGTGCCGGGATCTACGTGCTTGGTTTTTTGCGACAGCGTGGCCTGCCGACTGAGGGGGTCCGCATCATTCAGCGCACGCACAGCAACCCAATGACTGGTATGGTGACGAAGATCGACTTGCAGATTGTAGTCCCCGAGGATTTCCCCGAGAAGTATCATGAGGCACTGGTGCGGTCCGCTGAGTTATGTGCAGTGAAGAAGCATTTTGAGCAAGTTCCAGAATTTAACATCACGACCGAGGCCGTCGCACCAGTAGCAGGCTGAAACGCTATTCGTCTAAATCGAAACGTTGGGCGACCGCCTTCCGATTGTTCTTCCTGGGCCTGCTTTGCTGCGTGGATCCTTCCAGCAGGCAGGGCTTTACGAAACCTAGTGAGTTAACCATCGCCGCTCAGGGGCCGGGTTACCCGGCCCCTGAGCGGTCTCTGATAAGTGGATAAACGTCACGCAGCCTGTTCGGATACCTCGCGGGGCTTGATCGCCTCGAAGGTCAGGCCTTCTGACCCGTGCTCGACATGGATCGTATCTCCGGGTTTGAAGTCGCCGGCCAGGATGCGCAGGGCAAGCGGATCTTGCAGTTCGCGCTGCAGCGTGCGCTTCAAAGGCCGAGCCCCGTAAACTGGCTCGTAGCCCGTTTCCGCCAGGTAGGCTTTAGCCGCCTCGCTCAGGTCGAGACCAAATCCCTGTTCTGCCAACCGTGCACGCACCCGCCGGAGCTGGATTTCGACAATTTGCTTTAAATCGCCCATCGTCAGCCGGTGGAAGATGATGATCTCATCGATGCGGTTGAGAAATTCTGGCCGGAAGTGGCGGGTGAGGAGGTCACGCACCTTCGCTTCGGTTGCCTCGGTGCTGCCCTCGGGATCATCCCACAGTTCCGTACCCAGGTTGCTGGTCATAATGACAACCGTATTGCGAAAGTCAACGGTTCGGCCCTGGCCATCGGTCAGGCGGCCATCGTCGAGGAGCTGCAGGAGAACGTTGAAGACCTCTGGATGGGCCTTCTCGATCTCATCAAAAAGGATCACGCTGTAGGGGCGGCGGCGGACAGCTTCGGTCAATTGGCCACCTTCCTCATAGCCGACATATCCTGGGGGCGCACCGATCAGTCTTGAGACGGTATGTTTCTCCTGGTATTCCCCCATGTCAATCCGCACCATGGCGTGTTCATCATCGAAGAGAAATTCGGCCAGAGCCCGGCCGAGTTCGGTCTTTCCCACCCCGGTCGGCCCCAGGAAAATAAACGAACCGATTGGTCGATCGGGATCCTGCAGACCTGAGCGCGCCCTCCGAACGGCGTTGGCGACCGCCCGGACGGCTTCGTCCTGCCCGATGACACGCTGGTGCAGGCGGTCTTCCATATGAAGCAGCTTCTGCATCTCGCCTTCGAGCAGCCGCGAGACAGGGATCCCGGTCCAGCGTGAAACAACGTTGGCGATATCCTCAGCATCCACTTCTTCTTTCAGCAGTGGGGCTTCGGATTGAGCCTCATGTAAGCGCTGTTCAAGCTCACTCAGCTTGGTCTCAAGCTCGCGCTGGGTTCCATAGCGCAGGCGGGCAGCTTCCTCCAGGTTAGCCTGGCGTTCGGCGCGTTCAATCTGCAGCCGGGTATCTTCGAGCTGCCCCTTGATATCGCGTATCTCGCCGATAACCCCTTTCTCGGCCTGCCAGCGGCTGGTGAGCTGGCTCGACTCCTCGCGAAGGTCAGCCAGTTCGCTTTCCAGCTTATCAAGCCGGGTGCGGGAGGCCTTGTCCTTCTCCTTCTTCAACGCTTCGCGCTCGATCTCGAACTGCATGATCTGCCGGTCGACTTCATCCAGCGCCTGGGGTTTAGAGTCGATTTCGGTCCGCAGCCTCGCGCCTGCTTCGTCGATCAAATCGATCGCCTTGTCGGGCAGGAAGCGATCGGCGATGTAGCGATGCGAGAGCGTGGCGGCAGCGATCACAGCGCTGTCCTGGATGCGCACGCCGTGGTGAATCTCATAGCGCTCTTTCAGGCCACGCAGGATGCTGATGGTATCTTCGACGCTCGGTTCAGCGACGAAGACTGGCTGAAAGCGGCGTTCGAGTGCGGCGTCCTTCTCGATGTATTTGCGGTATTCATCGAGTGTTGTGGCGCCAATCATGTGCAGTTCACCGCGGGCCAGCATAGGTTTGAGCATATTTCCGGCATCCATCGACCCTTCGGCTGATCCTGCTCCGACGACGGTGTGCATTTCGTCGACGAAGAGCAGGATTTCCCCGGCGGCGTCGGTGATTTCGGTCAGAACCGCTTTAAGCCGCTCTTCGAACTCACCGCGATACTTGGATCCAGCAACCAGCGCGCCCAGGTCGAGCTGCACGATGCGTTTGTTCTTCAAACCCTCCGGCACATCACCGTTGACGATCCGCTGTGCCAGGCCTTCGACGATCGCCGTCTTGCCAACACCCGGATCACCGATCAGCGCCGGGTTGTTCTTGGTGCGCCGCGAGAGAACCTGAATTAAACGCCGGATCTCCTCATCACGGCCAATAACCGGATCGAGTTTGCCGCGCCGGGCAAGCTGGGTTAGATCGCGGCCGTATTTTTCGAGCGCCTGAAAGGTATCCTCTGGATTGGGCGTTACCACGCGCTGTGAGCCGCGAATCGAAGTCAAGACTTTCAGAATAGCTTCCGGTGTGACCCCAAAAGAGCTCAGCGTGTCAGACAGTGGTCCAGCAGTGAGCGCCAGCAGCAAGTGTTCGGTTGACACATATTCGTCTTTCATGGCCGCAGCCTGTTTTTCGGCTGCCGCGAGTGCCTGCGAGGTTGAACGTGCCATGCCAGGCTGATCGCCCCCACCAACCATCGTTGGACGCTTCTCGAGCTGTTGTTCAATCTCCTGCAGCAGCATGGCCGGGCTTCCAGCGATCTGAGTGACGATAGCCGGAACGACGCCTTCCGGCTGGCGCAGCAGCGCCAGCAGCAAATGCTCTGGCTCAATCGAGGCATGACCCATCTCACGCGCCTGGTGTTGGGCGTCGATCAATGCCGCCTGGGCTTTCTGTGTATACCGTTCAAGGTCCATATCAACTTCTCCTGAAATCAAGCGTAAGAAACCGTTTGGTTTGAGCCCTGTCCCCTGCTTCGTAATCCCAGGGCTCAGACAGCTTAATTGTAGGGTCCGCATATATGATGAACGTTGGCACATTATTAACGCAGTATCTGGGGCGGCGTTAATAGAGTTCCAATATACGTATTGCATCTCTCTGATAATGGACGGATATGATCTATATCATCTGAGAGTAAGTTCACCGAATTAAAGGAGTGAGAAACGATGACGTACTATTTGGTACCGCGCAAGTATGGCCGTTGGGTTGGATATCGTCCGGTAGGCTTTAACGGCGGACGCCGGCTGCCAGTCGATGTGCACGCCAGCGGTGATGATTTTGTGATCAGCGCATCCGTACCCGGTTTGAAAGCAGAAGACCTTAAGATCCAGATTCTGGATGATGTTGTTACCTTACAGGCCGAGGTTCAGGATATGGAGGTGGAATCGGAGACGGTCCTGCTGCGTGAGATCCCCCAGGGAGGCTTTGAGCGCAGCTTGCGGCTTCCGGCTCCACTCGATGCCCAGCACGCTGAGGCGAAGATCGAGAATGGATTGCTCACACTGCGAATCCCGAAGTCCGAAGAGGCACGCCCAAAGGTGATCGAAGTCAAGGCACGCTAAGGTATAAATCCTTCTGAGGTACAATGGGCGGCAAATGCCGCCCATTGTTGCTTTTTCGGAGACGGTATGTTCCCCATTCGGGATACAATTCGAAGTCGTTCCATACCGATCGTCAATTACTCTCTAATCGCTGCGAACGTCCTGGTCTATCTTTTTCAATCAATCCTCTCCCAGCGCGGGTTTCAAACACTATTGGGGTCGTTTGGATTAATACCAGCCACCTTCACGCTAGCCAGTTCCCACAGCTTGCTGACGATTATTACATCGATGTTCTTGCACGGCAGTTGGTTCCACGTGCTGAGCAATATGTGGGTGCTATATATCTTCGGTGACAACGTCGAAGATCGGATGGGATCGATCCGCTATCTGATTTTCTACCTGCTGTCTGGAATTTTGGCAGCGTTGACCCATGTCTTCTTCGCACCTGGGTTGGCGGTTCCAACAGTGGGCGCAAGCGGTGCGATCGCAGGCGTGTTGGGAGCCTATTTCTATCTTTTCCCGCGCTCCAGAGTGCTGACTTTTGTCCCGCTCTTCATTCTCCCCTGGTTTATCGAAGTCCCGGCGGTAGTCTTTCTCGGTTTGTGGTTCATCTTGCAACTGTTCAGCGGCCTGATGATCGGGGGGCTGGCGATGGAAGGCATCGCCTGGTGGGCTCATATCGGTGGCTTTATCTTTGGCTATATCCTGGTCCGGGCTTTCGTCCCCCGGCCGCGAGTGATGGTCGTCCGACATCAGGGAGATCCATGGTCCTATGGCTGATACAATCAGCTTGAGCTAATGAGATTTGGGGCAATTTTGTGCGAATGAAAGCGCAGCTCGAACTGCGCGGGGAGGTCGCGGTATGTCTGAAAAGCCCGTGAAAATCGATGTCAACCAGGCAGGACTGGAGGCCTTAACAGTTCTTCCTGGTGTTGGTGAGGAGATTGCCGCCCGGATTATCTCGCGGCGCCCCTACAAGGGGGCTGGCGAACTTTTGAACGTTCCAGGCATCGGTCCAAAGGGCGTCGAGCGCCTGACCCCCTATCTGGTGTTCAATGCAGAGCCGGGCTCAAACAACCAGGGTGTTCGAAGCACCTCCAGAGGAATGCCCTCACCGGGCAGTAGATCCGGCGCTGGAGTGGAGAAAGGCGCTCCGGAAGCAGGCCGCGGGATCACTCGCCAGACGCTGCTCTGGTTTTGTCTCGGCACCGGATTGGTTAGCGTCCTTGTCTCGGTGATCCTGAGCCTGGCGATCCTGGCCGGGATTAACGGCACCTTGAGCATAGAACGCAATGCAAGCATCCGGCAGTTGAATGGACGAGCTTCAGCCGCGGAGCAGCAGCTTGAAGAGCTTGGTGCGAGCATCGATTCGCTCGAAACCCGCCTGAAATCCGTCGAAGGACTGAGCGGCAGGATGACCACCATGGAAGACGAATTCGCTTCCATGCGAGAACAGGTGGATGCGGCGCGGGCTGAAGTGGATGGAATTCAAACGACTGTGTCGGGCTTGTCCGGGCAGATCGGATCACTCGAGAGCCGAGTCAGCGTGTTCGACGCCTTCCTGCGCGGGATCGAACGCATCCTGCAGGAGGTTCTCCCGCAGCAGCCAATGGAGGTCCCATGACCGAACAGAACCAGCTACCTGAGAGCGTACCTGAAACGAATCCAGAGGAATCCAGCTCAGCCGCTGCTTCCGGTCGCGGTCCTGGCCCTAGTCTGGCGGGAAGGATCGGCCGGGTTCTACTTCGCCTGCTGGTTGTTTTTATCCTTGGTGCGGCGTTGGGGGCGGGGATCTACTACGGTGCCATCAAGCTCTATCGAGATGCGATCGAACCACTGCGGACGCTCGACACGCGCCTGGAGGACCTGCAGTTCCAGCTCGATCACCAGGCGGCGAACCAGCAGGACCAAATGGTGGAACTGCGTACTCGCTTGACCGAGCTCGAAGGCCGTGCAGCAGCTATCAACGAGCAGCTCTCCGAACTTGAAGCGCGGGTTGGCGTCCAGCAGGATGACCTGGGTGCTTTGCAATCTCAGGTTGGCGATTTAACCCAGTTCGAGAGGCGTCTGAATGCGCTGGTCGATGACCAGGAAGCTCTGACGACCCGCATGCAAGAACTAGAAGACCTGGTTGCCGGCGGCGACCTGCCAGCGGAGCGAATCGACCGCAACCTGCAGCTGCTGCGGGCCATGACTATCATGACTCGCGCACGAGTGTCGCTAAACGATTTAAACCTGGGCTTGGCTCAGGCTGACCTTGGCGCGGCGAGTGATATATTGGCTATACTCACGGCAGGAAGCACCGGGCAAGCGGAAGGTGATTCAGCCGCCGAACCGGGGCTAGTTGAGGCGAGCGATCATCTTTCAGCTGCATTGAGCAATGTGCTCAGCAGGCCAGCGGTGGCCGAAGAAGAACTCGAGATCGCGTGGAAGTTGTTAATTGAGTTTACTTCATCAACTCTTGAGCCTTCTGTCGATGCGGTGACGGAATAGCCTGGAGGGAGGCGGTAATGCAGGAACAGGAAAACGCAAGCCCGGGGCAGGAACCCGAATCGATCAACATGGACGCGGAAGCCGGAATAGACGAACAACGTTCCCCGGTTGAACCGCTGCCTGAAACGTCCTCCGCCGAAATGCAACCAGCCCGACCAAGCAGACTGCGGCGCGTTCTCGTCTGGGTCCTCGCAATTCTGCTCGTATTCAGCCTCGGGGTGGGTGCGTGCTGGCTGACCCAGGTTCAACCCCAGCGTGAATTGATTGCCAGCCTCGAGAGTCGCACGGGGGATGCCGAAGCCCAGGCCGCGAACCTGCAGGCCGAGGTTACGAGATTATCGCCCTTCGAAGGCGAGAATGAAGCGCTGCGAACTCAGCTCAAGCGCAGCACACAGCATCTCGATCTGCTCTTCGTGCTCGTTGATGTGACCAGTGCTCAGCTGGCGATGGTGCAGGAAGATATCCTTGCCGCCAAGGCCGCATTAAGTGGAACGGATGCTCGCCTCGGAAACCTGGAGTCGAATCTGAGCGGGGCGGAGGCTGAGACAGTGAAAGGGTTAAGTGAGCGGCTGACCTTGGTGCTGGATGAAGTTGAATCAGATGAATTCGCCGCCCGACGCGATCTTGAAATTCTCGCCAACAACCTGCTTTCGCTGGAGCGATCGCTATTCGGTGAATGACTTAATCGAACGGGGTGCGAAGGGGCCGCATGCAGCCATGCGGCCCGTTTTACTTTTCCAGGTGCTATGCTTATCTGCTCATAATTTTGCTGATGGACGTACTGCGAGGAAACCGCTCCCCTGAAGGTTAGACCGTGAACGCTTATGGGTCAGTACCGCAGCAATGCACCGATGTTGCCCATCTGGTCCATCTGCGGGTTGTTATGCATAACCTGCACTTCTCCCCCGTTTTCGATCACACGCTGAATGGCGAATTCAACCGCATCCTCGATGTACTCGAAATCACCACCGCAAAACGGGCAGGCCGGCATGGAACGCATTGAAAGGTAACCACAGTTCTTGCAGCGGTGGCCGGGAGCCCGGTACCCATCACGGATCACCAGCGTCTGTACCTTGCCGTCATGGACCGCGTCGAGCGTGTCTTCGAGCCTTATCACGCCTCCCTCGCCCTTGGCGGCAGAGGTGATGATTGACTCTATCAAGCGTTGATCCTTCAACTGCTCGGCCGATTTTGCCAAAGCCATCGCCTTTTCAAGCACCTGGGTATGTCCGGCGGTCATTTCGATCGGGAATGTCCCCAGGGTAAGAGATTGCCAGCGTTTCGGTAGCAGGTCGATCAGGCGCTGTGGGATGGGATCGGTGCCTCCCACCAGCACCCGTCGGACCTGGTTGGTGGTGAAGAATTCGGTGGCAAACTCGGCAGCCTGACGCAAGTTGCGCTCAACCTTTTCATCACCGTCTCGCGCCGGATCCACGGAGCTGCTCCGTCGACCGGGTGCGCTCGAGCCTCGGCCGTGTTTGCTCGATCGAACGCTTTCACCAGCTGTGCCCTCCTGCGAGACCAGTTCCCCGAGATGAAAGTGGAATAAACGTGCTCCCTGACTGTCGACGACGGCCACGCCGAAGTGGCCATAATTATCAAGCAGGTCAGCAAGCGGTTTGACGTAGGGGGTCTCAAGCAAGCGCGCCCTGCTCCGGAGCGGGAGAGCAAAAATGAAATCGTGGAAGAAGCCAACTTCGGCGCAGGAAAACAAAGCCAGGCTGCGCCCCGAGCCGTCGTATTCGTGATCGACATACCGTAAAACCCGATCGACATCCTGCGGGGCATGGGCCTCATACTCTTTGACCAGCGCGCGCAGCCGGAGACGCACAGTGTCGGCGGCGCCGCTCGAGGGATCCACATCCAGATAGACGCTGAGAACAGGGGCGGCGGGTTTAAATGCGATCATGTCCTGCAGAATACGGTCGCTGAGCATTGCATGCCTCCTGGCTGTCCTGGACGGGTTAAATCAGCCCGCCGAGGTTAAGGGCGTGGGCCAACAGTCAAGGTGAGTTCAACCTCCTGGTTATCACGAATAATGGTCAGGGTGATCTCCTGCCCAACCTCGGTTTTCTTGAACAGATAGGAGAGCAGGTCATCGAATTGGCGCACGGTGATCCCATCGATGGCGATGATCAGATCGCCACCGGCAAGCAAGCCCGGGATGGCGGTCTCGCGTTCCCCGGCCCGCAAGCCTGCACGATCAGCCGGCCCGCCGGGGACGACTTCCGTGATATACGCCCCATAAGTGCTGGTCGTGAAGCCCAGCTCCTCGATCGTCTTTAAATTCCAGCGCTCATCATTCAGGCTGCTGATGCCCAGGTAGGGATAATCATATTGGCCGTTGCTGATGATGTTCGGGACAACACGCCGCAGCAAATTGACCGGCACGGCGAAACCAACACCCGAGTTGGCTGCGCTTCCATCGACGGTAAATGATTCGGTTTGAATGGCCCGGTTGATTCCGATGACCTGGCCTTCGAGATTGAGCAAGGGACCGCCCGAGTTGCCCGGGTTTATGGCAGCATCGGTCTGGATCAAGTCTCCGGCGGAGAAGATCCGGTTGACGCCGGGGGCGGCCCGCTCTGAAGTGAGAGAGCGACCGATGGCCGAAACGACCCCAAGCGTCATCGTGCCTGACAGGCCGAACGGATTGCCGATTGCAACGACAAAGTCGCCGACCCGCACAAGGTCCGAATCGCCAAGCGGGAGCGGCGAGAGCTGATCAGCGGGAAGATCTACCTTCAAGACTGCGAGATCCGAATCGGGATCGGTGCCTATGAGTTCAGCCCAGGCCTTTGCACCGCTGACGAAATCGACCTCGATCTCGACTGCTTCAGCAATCACGTGCTGATTGGTGACGATGTGACCCTCACGATCGATGACAAAACCTGAGCCCTGACCGGTAGGCAAGCTTTCGACCTCGGCGCTGCCCTGGTGTTCGAAGGACCAGATGGTGACAACGCCGGAATTCGCCAGCTCATACAATCCTGCCAGGTCTGCGGAACCGGACGGGAGCGCTTGAGCCGGAGCGGGTGGCGAAGCGACTGAGGGCGGAGCCTCGCTCGTGGGCAGAAGAACGGCCTGGCTGGTGGCCAGCGGTGGTTCCGTTTGAGGTGCCAACTGGATTCCACACGCAAGTGAGCTTAATAGCATTCCAATGAATACAAGAACGGTAACTCGTCTTTTCATCGCTACCTATCCTCAGATTTGGGATCAACCGGGTGCGGCACTCTTATTTGTGCCGCTCTTTTGACAGGGATTCGAACAGCTCGCGTTCTTTTTTAGTAAGGTCCTGAGGCAGTTTAACATCGAGATGTGCGTACAGGTCCCCCTGGCCCTTACCGCGCAGTTTTGGCATGCCACGGCGCTTTAATCGGAAGCTCTGATCGGGTTGGCTCCCGGCGGGAATGGTGAGCACGACATCTCCTCCCGGCGTGGGGATGGTAACTTCACCGCCGAGAACCGCCGTGTAGAGATCGACCTCAACCTCCGTGTGCAGGTCGTCACCCTCACGCTTGAAACGGGCGTCAGGTTGAATGTCGACCACCAGGAAGAGGTCGCCGGATTGACGTTGGCCGCTTTCGCCTTTACCGCTGACACGGATCTTTGTTCCGGTCTTCGCCCCGGGTGGAATCGTCACCTCGAGCGTTTTTCCATCACGCCGGAATGAGCGTGTAGTTCCCGCATAGGCTTCCTGCATCGTAATCTGAATGGGTTGCTCGATATCGCGACCGCGGCTGCTAGCCGTACTGCGCGCCGAGCTCTCTTGGGCACCCGTGCCGCCAAATATGGCATTGAAGAAATCGGAAAATCCCCCCCCGAACATTTCGCCCAGGTCGCCAACTTCGACTCGAACGCCGCCGGACGTACCGCCGCCCCACTGCGACCAATCGAAGCCTCCTGGCTGACCGCCCATCCTCTCCCAATCCTGGTAGGTTGAGCCGAGCTGATCATACTTAGAGCGCTTTTCCGCGTCGCCCAGTACTTCGTAGGCTTCATTGATTTCTTTAAAGCGGGTCTCAGCCTCCGGATTATCCGGATTCTTATCGGGATGATATTTCAAGGCTAATTTGCGGTACTGGCGCTTGATCTCGTCTGCGCTCGCCTTACGATCGACGCCAAGAACCTGATAGTAATCTTTGTATTCCATTGTCCTGCGATCTTCCCCTGTTGTGATTCCAGGCTGGAATCATATGAGGTTCGGCTTCTTTGATTCTAACACGCGCTGCCTTCAACCCGGGTGACTACGGTAGGAGAGGGACCGGTTAACATTCCGTGCTATCATACTCACATGATGGAAGGGATCCGCCTGGAACGCATCTTGATTGTAGACGAAGATCCGGATACGCTCGACTTGCTGGCGCGTCAGATTCTCAAGCCCCAGGGCTACCAAGTGGCGACAGCAAGCGAAGCAGGTGCTGCGATTCAGAAGGCACTGCAGTTCGGGCCGGATATGATTATCGCCAGTCTGACATTGCCTGGGTTGAGCGGTAAGGACCTGCTGGTAGCGCTGCGTGCCCAGGGCACTGATGTCCCGATGCTCGTCACGGCCAAGAAGGGGATGGAGGCTGATGCGATCCAGGCTTTCCGCCTGGGAGCGCATGACTATCTGGTCAAGCCCCTGCGTGAAGCGGAAGTCATCGCCGCACTTGAACGTGTCATCACCGAGATCCGCTTGCGGCGTGAGCACCGTCAGCTGGCAGGGCAGCTGGCGGAGAGCAACCGGCAGCTCGAACGCCGGGTGCGCGAACTGACCACGCTCTTTGGACTCGGAAAGACCGTCACCTCGACGACCCACCAGGGGCAGCTGTTCAACAAACTGATGGAGGGCAGCCTGTATGTCACGGAAGCTGACATGGGCTGGGTGCTGCTGCGGATGGAGGACTCGGATACCTTGAACCTGAGGGCCGAGCGCAACCTGCCAGCGGGAGTGTCTGCCAAGGCTCATCAGGCGTGGGATGACGGCGTTAGTTCGCTTGTCATGCTCTCGGGTGAAGCGCTTGCTATTCATGGAGAAGGGTTAAGCAAATTCAAGCTCTCACAATTCGCCGGCGCGGCACTAATCGCGCCGATCAAGGTTCGCGACCAGCCAATTGGCGTGATCTGCGTTGCACGTACCTCCACACGCCCTTTCACGGAAAGGCAGCTGGTCATGCTCGAGGCGGTGGCAGATTATGCCTCCATTTCGCTGGTCAATGCCAGGCTCTTTCAAGCACTTGAGGATCGCGCCCAGCGGCTGGAAAGCCAAATCAAGGGCAGCCGCGGAGAAGTCGATGGGCGCTGGTTAAGCGACGTGCACCGCAGTGTGCGCGCGGCTCAGGCGGAACTGGCGACAATGATGGATGAAGACAAAGAAGGTATGTTCAAAGGACGTCTGGGCATCGTTCAGGAAGACCTGGACGTGATTTTGGATAAGATCTCAAAAGTCGGCCCACCCGACGAACAGGCTTGAGGGCTTTTTAGAAAACCACGCTCCCGACCTGGCTACCCCTGCAGCTTAGGCGAATGAGTGTGATCAACCCATGGAACGAGGTCCGTCTTGAAGATGGATGAGAAGTTGATTCTGCTCGCCGAGGACAACGAAGAAATTCGTACGTTCCTGCAGGAATCGGTGCTCATACCGGCTGGCTACCGTGTGCAGGCCGTTGAAGATGGGATTGCCGCCCTGGCTTTTGCCCACAGCTTACATCCCCAGCTTGTCGTTACCGATCACCAGATGCCCAACCTGACTGGCCTGGAGTTGGCAGAACGCCTGCAGCGCGATTTGCCCGAGATCCCTGTCATCTTAATGACGAGCGAGGCGAGCAAAGATCTCATTCTGGAAGCGCTGCGGGCGGGAGCAGTCGACTTCCTGACGAAGCCATTCGAATCCGAGCAGCTGCTCTCGGCCGTCGGCCGGGCGCTCAAACTCAAACGCCCGAGGTCACCATCAAGCTCTATTAACCAGGATACCCGCCCAGGAAATGGCCAGCTGGTGCGGCGGGTGAATGAACTCGAAGCGCTCTCGAAGATTGGCCGTACGGTGACCTCCGTGCTGGATCTTGACCGGGTCTTGACGACCGTGGTTGAAGAATCCGTGCGCTTGACCGGGGCGGAAGAAGGAAGCCTGCTGCTGCTCGAACCAGAGAGCGGCGAACTGTACATGCGGGCTTCGAAGAACTTCGATGACGAATTCGCCCGAGCTTTCCGGCTGCAGGTGCACGATTCGCTGGCCGGTGCAGTGTTAGCGCGCGGTGAGCCGGTCCTGTTGGATGAGAGCTCCCCGCAAAAGATCAAAACTGCATACCTGGTCCATAGTTTAATTTACGTACCGCTGCGGGTCCATGGCCGCGTGATCGGTGTCCTGGGAGTCGATAACCGCAAAGCCGGTCGAGCCCTCACTCAGGAGGATATAAAGCTTCTAACAGCGATGGCCGATTTTGCCGCCATCGCGATCGAGAATGCCCAGTTGTATAACCACAGCAACGATCAGCGCCGCAAGCTTGAAACGATCCTGACCCAGTCCGAGAGCGGCCTGATCGTCGTGGACAACGAAAATCGAGTGCTGCTGATCAACCCCACGGTGCGGTCGATCTTTCATGTTGAGGGCGACTGTGAGGGCCGTTCTGCGGCCGAAGTTTTCGATGAGCCACGTCTGTTGTCATTACTGCGGGAGGGCGGCGACCTCAACCGGCATGATGAGCTCGCTTTCGAGGATGGGCGGGTGTTCAGTGCAACTCGCACTCCGATTCGCGGCATCGGTCAAACGGTCATCCTCCACGACATCACCCATATGAAAGAGCTTGATCGCGTCAAATCGGAGTTTGTCACCACCGTATCCCATGATCTGCGTTCACCCCTGACGGCGATTCTCGGCTACGTAGAGTTGATCGACCGTGTTGGACCGCTGACCCCGGAACAGGTTGATTTTCTCGACCGCGTTCGTTTAAGTGTTGAGCAAATCACAGACTTAGTTACCGACCTGCTTGATCTGGGCCGGATTGAATCGGGGCTCGATACGTCGAAGGAAGATACGCAGTTGGCAGTCCTGGCCCACTATGCCGTGCAGGGCTTGAAATCTGAGGCTGAGGTCAAGGGTGTCAGGTTGGTCACACGCATCGATTCTGAACTCCCGAAGGTGCACGGTGACCCGATTCGGTTGCGTCAGATGATTGGCAATCTACTCAGCAATGCGATCAAGTACACTCCAACCGGCGGCGAGGTTCGACTGGAATTGAGCGTAGAGGACCAGCAACTTATCCTGCGGATCAGCGATACAGGAATGGGCATCCCCCCTAAAGATCAACCCTTCCTATTCGACAAATTCTTCCGTGCCAGCAATGTACCGATGGATACCAGTGGTACCGGCCTGGGACTCTCGATTGTGAAGTCAATAGTCGAACAACACGCAGGGCGTATCTGGGTCGAGTCCCAGGTTGGCGAGGGAACGACCTTCACGGTTGTCATGCCCAGCCTCACCAGCTAAAGCGTTCGATGAAGAACAAGCGCGGCCCTTTAGGGCCGCGCTTGTTGGTTTAAACGGCGCCTCCGCCGGGGCGGTGAGGGGGGTAACCCGGCGGAGGCCTTCGCCAAAGGAGGAGACAGCGATGAGCGTAGGGGTGCCCCGTCTCTCGTCTCCGAGCGTTATAATACTTGCTCGCGCGCGGGCGGGGTAATGTTGAAGGTCATCGGGGCTGTGTGACTTTCTTCACGAGCAATACCTACATGACAGCCCGGCGTTGTCCAAGGCCATGGGCGGGAGTGCTCAAGATCGATGCAAGGTGGCGGGAATGAAAAAGATCGGGCAAGGCTCCACCAACGTTTGCGCCGACTGAGCGGAGAGCGTGGCGCTGGACGCACCCGCAAAATTACACCAAAACCTGCGGAACCTGACGCAAACCTCGGCCAACCGGTCGTAACTACCTCTGGACCAGCTTTCCTGATTGAGCAGCTCTACACCCACGACTACGAACACGGTGCCTCTCCATTAGGGCAGCTGCTTCACTTTGATTCGAACCTGGCAGCGAGCGTGGCTCAGGATCCTGGGTTGGGTGCAGTCGAAGCTGAGGATCTAATCTTTCTCGATACCGAGACAACCGGTCTAGCAGGAGGCGCCGGGACGCTGGTCTTTCTGGTTGGGTTGGGTCAGTTCACGGCCGGCGGTTTCCAGCTGCGACAATACTTTCTGCGCGATCCGGCTCAGGAACGCGCCATGCTGTTGGCCCTGGGCGAATCGCTTGATCGTGGGGCTGCCTTCGTCACCTTCAACGGCCGCTCCTTCGACCTACCGCTGCTTGACATGCGCTACCAGATCGCCATCCGGCAGGCTGCCGGCTTGACAGCCTGGCCGCATCTTGACCTGCTCTACCCCTCCCGCAGGCTCTGGCGCAGGGCCCTTTCGGATTGCCGGTTAGGCACGCTCGAAAAGGAGGTGCTGGGTGTACGGCGGACGGAGGAGGATGTGCCGGGCGCCCTCATCCCCGGCATGTACCTCGACTATCTGCGCAGTGGAGAAATCCATGACATGGAACGGGTTGTGTACCACAACGCAATCGATATTCTCAGTCTAGTGGCGTTAACCGAGGAAGTGCTCGCCCGCCATCGGGCTGGTGTCATCCCTGATCTCTCCGGCGCAGAAGCGCTGGGAATGGCGCGCTGGCATCAGCAGCATGGAGAGCTCCGTCCAGCAGAAGCAGCCTATCTGGCTGCGATCGAGACTGGCCAGGATGCGCTGCGGCTCGAAGCGCTGCGGCATTTCACTGCGCATTTAAAGCATGAGGATCGACGCTCAGAAGCCCTTACCTACTGGAAACGATGGCACGTTCTCGACCCGGGCGATCCGCAGCCATGCATTGAGCTCGCAAAGTACTACGAATGGCATGATCAAGACCTGAGTCGGGCAGCCGGATGGGCGGAGAAGGCACTGCTGTGCTTGAGCCATTGGCCGCCAGGCTGGCGGACCGACCAGATCTGGAACGAGGTCCAGCACCGACTGGAGCGTATCAACCGCAAACGGACGCCGCAGCCCTCCCAGGGCTCTGAAACGGCAGAATAACCGGCTCGGCCAGGGCCATTAATTTACACGCTCGGGCGTACGAGAACCTCTTCCCGGGGTCAATTGATCCGCCAGGTACGCGGCTTGTAAGCAACCCCTGCCAGATTGGCAAGGGATGCCAGGCTTTCAGCCCGACTCTCTCCTACCGTCTTCAAATGTGCTTCGATCTTGTGTGGGTATTCTCCACCCCAGGGAGTCATGGTTTTAAGGGCGCGGCAGGGATGGAGAATCGATCGCACGCGAACTCTGACGGCGAGGTTGTCCTCCATGAAGGTGCTCGTTTAAAGTTCAATCGTTTGGGGGGCTTGAACGGCGAGAACGTGCCGGTCAGGATTCCAGGCTGCTTTCATCCATCTCTTTGCGAACCGCCTGGTACAGGTGCTCGGCGCGCAGTTCCTGCAGCGTGTAGCACGGTCCACCCAGGCGATCGGCCAGGCTCTGGGCTAATCCCTGATCAAACGCGGCATGCTCCATGTTGATCACGACCGAGCGAATCTTGGCCTCGCGAATCAGGTCTGCAACAAGCAGAGCTTCTTCCTGTGGGGGTTTCGATCCCATGGAAACATTCCCGGCGCCATCCGTGAGCAGGATCATCAGGGGCAGGACGTCGGAATGCACGACCTGTTCTTTGCGGAAGGTCTCGTACGCCAGGGTCAAGCCGGCCGAGAGCGGTGTCTTCCCTCCGACCGGGATATCGATCAGTGCCCGGCGTGCGAGCTCCACGGAGTTGGTCGGTGGCAGGATGGTCAGGGCGCGGTCCTTCTGGAACACGATCAACCCCACCCGGTCACGCCGCTGATAGGCGTCCGTTAAAAGCGAAAGGATTGCGCCTTTGGTAGCCGACATCCGTTCGGCGACCGCCATCGACCAGGATGCATCGACCACGAACAGCACCAGGTTGGCAGCTTTACGGACACGTACCTTGCGCTGCAGATCCTTGGGTAGGATTGCAAAGGAAACGTTTTTTCGCTGCTCCAGGCGAGAACGCTGGTAGGGTGCGGCGGCGCGAATGGTGGCATCGAAGGCGATGTCGGCTGTTTTTTCGTGGGCTGGTCGTGATTGGATGTAGCGACCGCGCTTGCGGTCCGTGCGGGTTTGAGTCCTGCGGCCGCTTTGCCGGCGGGTAAGTCGGTCGAGCTGGCCTTCGATGCGGCGCGGGATGAAGGATTTGCCGACTTTAACCTTATCGCCGCCTTCCCACCAGCGCGCGTTCAGCGACGGGTCTGCCGTCTGGCGTGTCGGCTCGACCATCCCACGTTCCTCACCGGCTTGTTCTTCCTCATCCGTGGCTAAGCGGGTCTGAGGCCTTTTTTTTTAGCCTGGGTTTCTTCTTCGCCGTCGGCGCTTTCACTCAGTTCTTCGCCGCCCTCAACCTCAGATTGAATTTGCTCGATGCGGGATTGCAGATCGTCGATGTTGACCTCAACCTGTTGGAACGGCCCGCGCCGGATGCGGTGCGGGAGGGCAAGTTCAGCCGCCAACGCGATATCGCGTTGGTTGATCTGATCCCGGCCTTCGAATGCAGCGTGGGCGCGAGCAGCCTTGAGAATGACCAGGTCCGCGCGATGGCCATCGACGTGCATCGATGAGGTGAGGGCAGCGATGGCGAGCAGATTATATTTAGTATAGGAGACGCCCTCAAGCAGCTTGCGGGCGGCTTTGATTTCAGCCGAGAGCTTCTGCTCGCGCTCCATCCACTGCTCACGAAACTCGTCTGGATCGGCTTCGAAAGCCAGGTTGCGTTCCATGATCGCCACCCGGTCCTGGGGGTTCTGCAGGCCGCGAATTTCGACCGAGAGTGCGAAGCGGTCAAGCAGCTGCGGCCGTAGGTCGCCTTCTTCCGGGTTCATGGTGCCGACCAGGATGTAGCGAGCCGGGTGGCTGAAGGAGATGCCCTCGCGCTCGACGATGTTCATGCCCAGCGCGGCCGAATCGAGCAGCAGATCCACGACGTGGTCGTCCAGCAGGTTGACCTCGTCAATGTAGAGCAAGCCCCGGTTGGCCGCCGCCAGTACGCCGGGTTCGAAGTGGCGCTCGCCTTCTTTGATCGCCCGCTCAATATCGAGTGTGCCGACCACCCGGTCTTCGGTGGCTGATACAGGCAGATCGACGAAGGAGGTGTTGCGCAGCTCGACCGGAAGTGTTTCCCCGGCGGCAAGCCGTTCCTTGCATTCAGTGCACAGCTGGGTGGGGTTATGAGGATCGCAGCCGAAGCGGCAGTCTGCAACGACTTCGACCACCGGCAGCAAGGCTGCCAGCGCCCGGGCGGCAGTTGATTTCGCCGTGCCGCGCTCACCCCGGATCAGCACGCCGCCGATGCGGGGATTGACCGCGTTCAGGATCAGCGCCCGCCTCATCCGCTCTTGGCCGACGATTGCAGTGAATGGATATACGACTGCCAATTCAATCTCCTGTCGGGCGGGATTATACACTATCCCCACCGCCATCCAACCCGTTGGTGTTTACAATAGCGGATAAGGCTTTTATAATGCGGTCCAATCTTATCGACGGAGAGCAGATAGTTTATGGAGAGAGAAAACGAGACCATCGGGGAAGAGATTCTGCATGACGCTGAAAACGAGAAGCCAACAGAGCACCCGATGGATGCCCTGCTTGATGCAGAGGCTTACGAACTGGAAACACCACGCCGGGGCGAGATTCGCACCGGTACCATCGCACGTATTACCGAGAACGACATCCTGGTAGACATCGGAGCTAAATCCGAGGGCTTGATCAGCAGCCGCGAGATGGAACAACTCACAGAAGAACAGAAGGCTGAACTGGAGGTTGGTTCCGAGATCAGTGTCTATGTCATCCGCTCCGCAGATCGCGATGGCACGCTGCTGCTCTCTATTTCACGCGCGGAAGAGGAATCCGAGTGGCAGGAAGCGGAAGCGCTACTTGAATCGGAAGAACCCTACGAGGGCATTATTTCTGGCTACAACAAGGGCGGCCTGATTGTGAAATTCGGCCACTTGCGCGGCTTCATCCCTGCCTCCCAGGTGAGCCTGGCCCGGCGGCGACGAGCGGAGGGGGAAACCCCCGACCAGCGCTGGGGTAAGATGGCCAGCGAGCCAATCATCGCCAAGGTAATCGAAGTCGACCGGCGACGCAACCGACTGATCCTTTCCGAACGCGCTGCGGCCCGCGAATCGCGCGATGCGCTCAAGGAACGCCTGATCTCAGAACTCAAACCCGGCGAAGTCCGGACCGGAACCGTGATTAGCCTGGCTGATTTCGGCGCCTTTATCGACATCGGAGGAGCCGACGGGTTGGTGCACATTTCCGAGCTCTCATGGAAGCGTGTTGATCATCCCAAGGATGTGCTCAAGATCGGACAGGAAGTAGAGGTCAAAGTCCTCAATGTCGACGCGGATCGCAAGCGGATCAGCCTGTCGCTGAGAGAACTTGAGGACAATCCTTGGGACGAGATCCTGGCTTCCTTCACCGAAGGACAGCTGGTGGAGGGCACGATCACCAAGCTAACCAAGTTCGGTGCCTTCGCAACCATCAAGGATATCGAGGACTACGAGATAGAAGGCCTGATCCACATATCCGAACTTTCCGATCAGCGCATCGAGCATCCACGCGAAGTCGTGGAAGAAGGTCAGACGCTGGCACTGCGCTTGATCAAGATCGATCGTGAACGCCGGCGGCTGGGCTTGAGCCTCAAGCGCGTTGATTCGGCCGAATTTGCCGATGTCGATTGGCGTGCAGCGATGCAGGAAATGGAAACTGAGGATGAACCAGAGCCGCAGGTTGAGGCCGATGAAATCGAGGACTTCGACGCCGAGCTAGAAGGCGAGATCCCCGATTTACCCTCGGAAGAAGTCGAACTCCAGGAAGAGGAACCCGAAGCTGGAGCGCCAGCAGCGGAAGGTACGCCAGAGAGCGAAGCCGAACTCGAACCAATCACAGACGTAAAAGAAGACGAGAACGTTGAGGATGCCGAGGCCGAAGAGCCGGTGGCCGAGGAAACATCTGTGAGTACAGCTGAACTCGAGCCGGCGGCAGACGCCCATGAAGAAGAAGTGGCTGAGAGTGCCGAAGAGGACGACGAGGCCGCAGGCTGAGACGTCTACCAAGTAAGCTTTACAGACAGATGGAAATCCACCGGGCGTAGGTTCTCTACGCCCGGTTTCGCCATCTATGGGGGAATTAAATCCCACTTTCCCATTCCGGCATGCTTTCTTTGGTAGAATACGAGTCAATCAGGAGGAATTTGGCAAAATGGCTCGGAGGATTAACGGTGGCCGATAAGATGGAGCGCTTTACGCAGCGGGCTCGTCGTGTGTTGAGTCTGGCACACGAGGAGGCCGAGCGTTTGCACCACAATTACATTGGTACAGAGCACCTCCTGCTGGGTTTGATTCGCGAAGAGGGGGGTGTCGCCGGACGTGTGCTGCGGGAACTGGGCCTCGAACCGGCACGTGTGAAAGAAATGGTGGAGCGCTTGACGGGCGTCGGCCGCCACAGCGGTGGCCGCATCGAGCTCGCACCCGCCACCGAGCAGGTGCTGCAGCTGGCGATTGACGAAGCACGACGGATGGGCCATCACTACATCGGCACAGAACATCTCCTGCTTGGCCTGGTCCGACAGGGCGAGGGCGTGGGAGTCGATGTCCTGCGCCGCCTGGGAATTACGCCGGAGCAGGTGCGGCGCCAAACCAGGCGGGTGCTGCAGGAAAGCCCCACCAGGCGTATGGCTCAGAAAGCTGCTCCGAGCCAGACAAAAGAGCAGGCGAAGACACCTCTGGTCGACCAGCTTGCGACCGATCTGACAGAACTGGCAGAAGAGGGCAAGCTTGATCCTGTCATTGGCCGTGAGATGGAGATCGAACGCGTGATCCAGATCCTGGCCCGCCGCACAAAGAACAACCCGGCTTTGATCGGTGAACCAGGGGTCGGTAAAACCGCCATCGTCGAAGGTTTGGCGCAGCGCATTGTCGCTGGAGAGACGCCAGGGCCATTGATCGGCAAGCGTGTCTTACAGCTTGACGTAGGCTCGCTGGTCGCTGGCACGATGTACCGCGGTCAATTTGAAGAACGCCTGAAGCGAGTGATTGACGAGCTCAAATCCTCCGAGGCAATTCTGTTCATCGATGAGGTGCACATGCTCGTTGGGGCGGGTTCGGCCGGTTCTTCGGTCGATGCCGCCAATATACTCAAGCCGGCACTCTCGCGCGGTGAACTTCAGGTGATCGGCGCCACGACGCTCGATGAGTACCGCAAACACATCGAAAACGACGCTGCACTCGAGCGGCGCTTCCAGCCGGTGATGGTCGAAGAACCATCGATCGAGGAAACGATAGATATCCTGCGTGGTGTACGCCGGCCCTACGAGGAACACCACAAGCTGATGATCACGGATGAGGCCATCCAATCGGCCGCCTACCTCTCAGCCCGTTATGTGACCGACCGCTTCCTGCCGGATAAGGCCATCGATCTCATTGACGAATCAGCCTCCCGGGTTCGCATGTACAAGAGTCCTGAGGCAGTTTCGCTTCGCACGATTATTGGTGAGTTGCGAAAGGTTCGCGAAGCACACGCATTGGCCCTCGAAGAATCGCGTTTCGATGATGCCGAGGAGCTCGTTCAACGCGAGTCCGAGCTGGAAGAGGAACTGGATCAGCTGCGCGGGGCTTGGGATCGCAGTGAAAGCGGACCGAGGGTTACTGAAGACGACATTGCAGAAGTCGTATCGATGTGGACCGGAGTTCCCGTGATGCAGATCGCGGAAGCCGAATCGGCCCGTTTGCTGGAAATGGAAGGCGCGCTGCACGAACGCATTATTGGCCAGGACGAGGCCATCAGCGCGATCTCGAAGGCCGTTCGACGTTCACGGGCTGGTCTGAAAGATCCGAAGCGCCCGATCGGTTCCTTTGTCTTTCTCGGGCCAACCGGCGTCGGGAAGACTGAACTTACAAAAGCCCTGGCGCAGTTCATGTTCGGCTCGGAAGATGCGCTGGTCCAGATCGATATGTCTGAACTGATGGAGCGTCATACCGTAAGCCGCCTGGTTGGCGCTCCCCCCGGGTATGTGGGGTATGAAGATGCCGGCCAGCTGACGGAGGCAATTCGTCGTCGACCTTATTCGATCGTGGTGTTTGATGAAGTCGAGAAGGCACATCCCGAAGCGCACAACATGCTGCTTCAAATCATGGAAGAAGGACAGCTGTCGGATGCGCGCGGGCGCAAAGTCGATTTTCGCAACTCGATTATCGTGATGACTTCCAACGTCGGGGCGGATCTGATCAAACGGCAGACCCAACTGGGCTTCGACCTTCCCAAGGATGCACTTGCAGCGGAACGTCTCGAATACGACGAGATGCACAAGAAGCTCACCGACGCGCTGAAGAAGGTGTTTCGACCGGAATTCCTGAACCGCGTCGATTCGATCATAGTCTTCCATGCGCTCAGCAAGGAACAGATCGCCGAAATCGTTGACCTGGAGTTGAACAAAGTCTCCGAACGCCTCACCGAACACGAGATCTCTCTTGCAGCAACCGATGAAGCGCGCTCGAAGCTGGCCGACCTTGGATATGATCCCGAGATGGGTGCACGCCCACTGCGGCGTGTGATCCAGAACAAGGTCGAGGACAAGCTTTCCGACGAATTGCTGGCCGGGAGATTCAAGGCCGGCGATAACGTCCAGGTCGATGTCGAGGATGACGAGATTGTCTTAAGGCTGGCAAAAACCGAGCCAGAGGACGAATCGCAGGAAATCGTCCCGGCAACCTGAGTCCCATCCCAGGAGACTTTCAGCCCGACATCCACCGGTGTCGGGCTCTTTTTTTCGACCGGCTGCACTGTATAATCCCTTCAGTGGAGGTCGTGTGGCAAAAATCCAGACGCAATACGTCTGCCAGCAGTGCGGGCGAACTGCCCCCAAGGCGCTTGGCCGCTGCCCGCAGTGCGGAGCCTGGAACAGCATGGTCCAGGAGGTCATCGCACCGAGCGCGCGCTCGACGCCAGCTGCTGGCTTACGGGGTGCAACGCATGCAGTTCGATTGAACGAGATTGATGGGGATGCTGCCACCCGCATGCCGCTCCCGATTGCAGAATTTGCCCGGGTGCTCGGCGGAGGCATCGTGCCGGGTTCCGTGACTTTGATCGGCGGTGACCCCGGCATCGGCAAGTCCACCCTGCTGCTTCAGATGGCAGCCCAGATGAGCAAGACCAGGCGGGTTTTATACGTCTCAGGTGAGGAGTCCGAGCCGCAGATCAAGGCTCGCGCCTTAAGACTCGATCCGGGGCCGGAGCTCCCAAACGATCTCTTCATCCTGACCGAAACCGATCTGGAAGCTGTCCTGCTCCAGGCCGAAGAGGTTGGACCGGGTTTAATGATTGTCGATTCGATCCAGACGATGCACTCCTCGGATTTCGATTCAAGCTCGGGTTCGATCACACAGGTTCGTGAATGCACTGCCCGCCTGCAGGTACTGGCAAAGAGTTCGGGAATTGCCGTCTTCCTGGTCGGGCATGTCACAAAGGACGGCGCCATCGCCGGTCCGCGCGTAATGGAGCACATCGTTGATACCGTGCTCTACCTGGAAGGCGATCCATACCACGCCTACCGTCTCCTGCGTTCGGTCAAGAATCGATTCGGAGCGACGACCGAGGTCGGCGTTTTCGAGATGGCCTCCGACGGCATGCGTGAGGTTGCCAATCCTTCGGAGGCATTCCTGGCGGAGCGGGTGGTTAACGCTCCTGGTTCGGCAGTGGCGGTGACGATGGAAGGCACCCGCCCGCTGCTAGTCGAGGTGCAGGGTCTCACCAGCCGAAGCAGCTTCGGCAACCCGCGCCGGACGGCGAACGGGGTTGATTTCAACCGCCTGCTGCTGATCGCGGCCGTGCTGACGCGGCGCGTCGGCTTGCGCCTGGATGACCAGGATATCTTCATCAATGTCGTCGGAGGGTTGCGGATTGGCGAGCCGGCGGCCGATCTGGCGATGGCGATGGCGATCAGCTCCTCAATGAAGGACCATCCGCTTCCGGCGGACGTTGTCCTGATTGGTGAGGTTGGTTTGTCAGGCGAGATCCGGGCCGTCGCGCAGATGGAAGCACGGTTGAAGGAAGCAGCGAAGCTCGGGTTCAAACGGGCACTGATACCAAAGCGCGTCCGCACATCCGACGGCCGGGTGAAGGGAATTGAGATCGAACCCGTGCGCTCGATTTTCGACGCGCAACGTTCTCTTTTTAATAAGGCGACTTCGGACGACGGCTGAATTTGTCCACGTGCGCGGCATGCATGACGCGCTATTCGCGTTTTTCCCTACGCTCGGCGCAATTAGCTCCAAACGAAGCACTCGAATCGAAGGTTGATTGAAGCTCGCCCACCGGTCCCAGGCGTGGGTACTCATTTAAGATTTAATGTTTTTCCCGGCCGAGAGTGGACGAATTCTGAGCTCCCCCCTAGATCTGGGGGTTTACCACGAATCACGTCTGCCATATGGTGCAACGCATCCGCACGTTCAAATTGAAATTCCGGCATGATTTCCGTCGAGACGATTGTCCGCTTTAAGATTCACTCGCCTTAAAAGATTCGATCTTTTTAGGTTAACGGCGGGTTAAAGTATTGAAGCTCGGACCGGCTTTTGCTAAAATCCTGCCACCGTGGGTGTACGAGGCACAAAGTAAGAGGAGGAACACCTGCGGGCCCCAAATTGCTGTGGCTGGGGTGGTCGTCCCCTCGACGATCGCAGTTACATCACAGATGTACCTTTGGGTTCGTGCCATGAAAGTCACTGGTATATACCGGACATCAGCTTGATCCGCTGTCACGGGGACCTCGGAGGTTTGTATGAATGCGGAGCGGCACTGGCAGGCAGCACTCGGACAACTTCAAATGGAGATGCCGCGTGCAGCCTATGACACCTGGGTCCGCGACGCAGAATTTCTAACCTACGAAGATGGAACCTTCGCCATCGGTGTAAAAAATGCTTACGCACGAGATTGGCTTCAGGATCGCCTGCTTTCAACCGTAAAACGCATTCTGACCGGCATCATGGGCCGCACCGTCGACGTGCACTTTGTCGTTTGGACCGGCAGCCCGGTTGAGCTGAATCCCGAACCCGAGCCGGTTCTCAACCAACCAGCAAGCGCAGGGGCTTCCGATGAAGCACGGCTCAACCGCCGCTACACATTCGAAACGTTTGTTGTCGGCACCAGTAATCGGTTGGCTCACGCTGCGGCGCAGGCCGTAGCCGAGAGCCCGGCCAAAGCCTACAATCCGCTTTTCCTGTATGGCGGGGTTGGCCTGGGCAAGACCCACCTCCTGCACGCGGTCGGGCAGGCCTGCCTTCAATCCGGCCTGAGCGTGCGCTATGTCTCCTCGGAAGAATTTACCAACGATCTGGTGAACTCGATCCGCACCCACAACACGATCGCCTTTCGCGATCGCTATCGGCGGATTGATGTGCTCCTGATCGACGACATCCAGTTCATCGCCGGAAAAGAATCGACCCAGGAAGAGTTCTTCCATACCTTCAACACCCTGCACGGCGGCGATAAGCAAATTGTGCTTACTTCCGACCGGCCGCCGCGGGCGTTAAACACCCTGGAGGAACGGCTGCGCTCACGCTTCGAATGGGGTCTGACGGCCGATATTCAGGCACCGGATTTTGAGACCCGGCTGGCAATCTTGCGTTCGAAGGCCGAGCGACATGGCCGGCAGGTGCCGGCGGTGATCCTGGAAGATATCGCCCGGCGGGTGCACAGCAATATCCGTGAGCTGGAAGGCGCGCTGACACGAGTGCTGGCCTATGCTGACCTGAGAGGCGAACTGCTGAGCGAGGAGCTGGTCAATACCGCTCTGGCTGATATGCTCGTCCGCACGGGAAGCCTGACCGGAGAGCAGGTGATCGAGGCTGTGGCGGGACGCTTCGGGCTGCAGATCGATCAGCTGCTGGGCCGATCCCGCTCACGCGAAGTGGCGCTGCCACGCCAGATCGCCATGTACCTCATTCGAGAAGAAACAGATACCTCACTGCCAAAGATCGGCGAGATGCTTGGTGGCCGTGATCACACAACCATCCTCTACGGCGCGGAGAAGATTTCAGAACTGATCGAATCCGATGGATCCCTGCGTCGTGATGTGATGGTGATTCGGGAGCAGCTCTACCGAGCGGCGGGTGTCCCCGTCTGACCCCGGTTCGGTCAGGAGATAAAAATCATGACCGCGCCTTGAGGCGCGGTCATTTTGGTCCTGTGTCCTGACCGGCGCGATGGATCGCGCTTCATCGATGAGGGGGCAGCCACTCAGGCCGGGTAGGCGAACACTCCCAGGATCCCCGGCCCGCCGTGAACTGCCAGCGAGGCAACCAGGTCCTCCATCAACAGCTCATCGACCGTGAAGCGAGTCTCCAACTCGTGTTTTACGTTCTCTGCCTCTCCAGCTGCCCGAGCGTGGATAACAGCTGCCCGCAGTGGAAGATCGGGTGCGAACGATTCGGACAGCAGTTGAATCAGGCGTTCCAACGCTTTCGAGCGGGTGCGAATGCTTTCTCCAGCTTCAAGCACGCCATCCTCGAGATAGATAATCGGCTTGACGTTCAGGAGTGAAGCCAGAGCTCCCTGCAGCCGGCCGACCCGCCCGCTCATTTGCAGGTACTTGAGCGTCGCTGGAGTAAGGAATAGTTTGCTGGTTGAGCGGATGTGGTCGAGTCGGCGCAGGATTGCGTCCAGTGGTTGGCCAGCTTCGGCCGCACGGGCTGCCTCGAGCACCATCCAGCCGGTACCGAGCGAAATGCTGGCTGAATCGAAGACGGCCACCTCAGCTTCTGGGACCATCTCCTTCGCCAGCATCGCCGAATCATAGGTCCCGCTCAGTTTGGCCGTGACCGTGATCACCAAGCCGGAGTTTCCCTGCTCGCGCAGCTGCTGATAGTAGTGGGCAAAGGATGGTGGCGGCGGTTGGGAGGAGGTGGGGATGATGCCCATCTCCTCGATCTTGGAATAAAAAAGCCCACGATCGATATTGATGCCTTCCTCGTAGGTTTCTTCCTTGAACTGGATCGCAATTGGCGCAATGCGGATATCGTGTTGCTTGATGAGCTCATCGGAGAGGTTGTTGGTACTGTCGGTTATGATCTTTAACATGGCTGATGCCTCCCTCGGCATTGTAGTCAGGCCAGGTGAAATGTCTTGATGCGATGCTGCGTTTGCTGACCGGATTCAGTCTCCAATTTTAGATGCATTTGACCGCAGATCACAAACGGCTATTCAACCCCTCAGGGAGAGAATTCGGGCGCCTGAAAAGGGGCGTTCCAACTGGGTGATTTGTGAACGTGAACAACTTTCCAGTTCCCCTCCATGCGGACCAGTACACGGCTTTCGTTGTAGCTGATCACACGCACACCGGCTGCGGTTCCTCTCGAGATGAGCATGGTGTAGGAGCAGATGACGGTATCGCCATAGCGCTGCTCGTGATATCCAGCGAGGTCGAAGCGCATCCGGCTTTTATCGCCGGGTGCACCACCGGCAGCCAGCGGGTCCAGCGTGACACCAGCTGTGTCTGGCCTTGACGATTCCTGCATCATGAAGTCGTGAAAGGGCAGGCCGTCGATGCGGTGTGGGGTGACGTACCATTCATATAGGGTCATGTCGGGAGTCGTGCTGGCATGATAGCGGTCAATGTCCCCGGCAAAAATGCTCTCCAGGTGCTGCTCGAGGATGGTCCGGATTTCGCTCATCTCTCATCTCCCTTCTCCGCTGGTGTTATTTCAGTCACAGGAGGCTGACTGGATCGATATCCACGCCCCATCCCTCAGGCAGTGCTTCCGGGATGAACTCGGCTGGATTCGTGCCGCGCAGGATCAAGTGCCAGCGATAGAAGCCGCGCACCCGCCCAAAGAAGCATGGTGCGGGTCCGATCAGGTTGAGTTTCTTGCCGGATTCCTGTGCGCTGGCCTGAAGCCTGGTCGCAAGCCGCGTGGCACCCCGCTCGGCCTGTGTGGAGGAGGTATGGCGGTATACCAGCCGGGCCAGGTGCTGGAACGGCGGGTAAGCTAGCTCCTGTCGCAGCTTCAGCTCCTGCTGGTAGAAGCGTTCGTAATCGTGGCTGGACGCAGCCTGGATCGCGTAGTGCTCCGGCTGGTAGGTCTGCAGGATCACCCTTCCGCCGAGTAATCCACGGCCGGCACGCCCGGCGACCTGGGTCAAGAGCTGGAACGTTCGCTCGGCTGCGCGGAAGTCAGGCAGGTTCAGACCGGTGTCAGCCGAGACGACGCCCACCAACGTCACAAGCGGGATGTCGAGACCTTTGGCGAGCATCTGGGTGCCGATCAGGATGTCCGCCCGATGGGCGGCGAAATGAGCGAGGATGACATCGTGGGCACCCCTGGCCTGCGTTGAGTCGCGGTCCCAGCGCAGTGTGCGTGCGTCCGGGAAGGCGCGTTCAGCCTCGGCCTGAATGCGTTGGGTTCCGGCACCAAAGTGGCGAACACGCCGCCCACCACACTGTGGGCAGACCTCAACCGGAAAGCTGTTATATCCACAGTGATGACAGACCAGGCGGGCGGGATCCCGGTGCAAGGTCAGGCTGCGATCACAGCGCGGGCAGCGCGCCACCCAGCCACAGTCACGGCAGAAAACGTATGTCTCCGAGCCGCGTCGGTTGAGGAACAGGATGGCTTGTTCGCCATTATCCAGCGTGGCTTTGAGCGCTTCGCTTAACGCCCGGCTGAAAATTGACCGGTTGCCAGCTTTCAGCTCGAGGCGCATGTCGACCACCCGCACGGGAGGGAGCTCGATCGAACGCGCTTCGCCGCCGGCGTCCTCGTATCGGTCAGGAATACCCAGCCTGGCGGCCTGTGTCGCCAGGCGGTTGCGATGAGCCATGATGCGCCGGGGAAGCCTGAGCAGCCTGAGATGGCCGCGCTCGGCCTCGTAGCGGGTTGTTATATCAGGGGTCGCGGTACCGAAGATCAAGGTCGCGCCGAGCAATGAGGCAAATTTGCGCGACGCATCACGGGCGTGATAGCGGGGCGGGCGCGTTGCTTCCTTATAAGATTCGTCATGCGATTCATCAAGCACGATCAAGCCGATCGATGGTAGAGGAGCGAAAAGCGCACTACGCGGTCCGACAACCACCCGCAGGTTTCCCAGCCGGCACCTGCGCCAGGTGTCAAAGCGCTCACCTTCGGAGAGGTCCGAATGGATCAAACCCACCTGGCCGGGAAAGCGCGCCACGAAGCGACGGACGGTTTGTGGCGTGAGCGCAATCTCGGGCACGAGCACGATCGCCGATCGGCCGGAGGCGATCGTCTCGGCGACAGCCCGCAGGTAGATTTCGGTCTTGCCAGACCCGGTAACGCCCTGCAGTAGAAACGCGTTGTGCGAGCCGGACCGGAGCGAGGCTTGAATCGGTTCCCAGGCCTGTTCCTGGTCTGAGGTGAGCGGGGGTGGGTCGGTCGGTACGAAGTCCAACTCTTCCAACGGATCGCGCCAGACCTGCGATTCGCTCAGCACAATCAGATCGTGCTCTTCCAGGATGTGCAGGTCACCTAGCGCGCCGCCGGTCTCGGCGTAGAGCCAGGTCACGTCGAGTGGTTCACCCTCCTGAATCAGCATCTCGATCATCGCCTGCCGGCGTTGATCGGCCTGGCTGCCAGAGCGGCCGATCTCCGCAACCAGGCGGCGTGCTTCATCTGGTGTGGTGCTCAGGCGTGCATTGCGGACGGATTTAGGGCGAACGCGCGGCGGGTCAAGCACCGAGCTGCGCTGCAGGACTCCGCCTCGAACCAATGCCTCAGCGGCGGGCTTCCAGCGCCGGCGCGGCAGCGCGTGGGCGAGCTGGCGGCCGCGCAGGTCACCACGCTCGGCGAGCATTGAAAGAATACGGCGCTGGAGATCGGTTTCAGGCTCGAATTCGGGCTGTATAAGGTGGTAAATCGAATCGGCCTGCTGGCTGAGTCCGGGCGGGATCATCAAGGTCAGCGCGTCGATCAGTGCCGCATGATAGACATCTGCTATCCAACGCGCTAACTCGATCTGAGTTTTGGAAAGTACCGGGTACGGATCAACCAGGCTTTCGACCGGTTTTGTCTCGGTGACGGCTGGTTCGGCAGGCAATTGGATGACTACCCCCTGGACCCGGCGTGTACCGAAAGGCACGGTTACCAGCTGGCCAATTGCAATCGCTGAACGCAGATGTGGTGGGACATGATAGTCGAATGTTCCACGCACCGGAGGCAGGTTGACGGCAACCCGGGCGTAGTTCGACAAGGCTTTACTCTGGCGAGTAACTCGTCTGCCGACCCGGTCCGCGTTTCGGCAGCGGCTGAATCGATACGCGTGCGATGCGGAAGCCGTCCATCGCTTCCACGCGCAGCCGTACCCCATCGACCTGAATCGCATCGCCCACCTTGGCCATGCGTTCAAGACGACCGAGGATATAGCCGGCGATCGTGTCGTAATTGGGATCCTGTAGCTTGATATTGAAGTGTTCGTTCACTTCCTCGATCAATGTCAAACCATCGACCAGCGAGGATCCGTCTGCAAGCGGCTGGATATCGGGTTCGTCGTCGAATGGATCGCTGACCTCGCCTACGATCTCCTCCAGCAGGTCCGCCAGCGTGACGATGCCGGCCGTGCCCCCGTATTCATCGAGCACGATGGCGATGTGGCGGTGGTGCATGCGGAAGAGTCGCAGGAGCGAATTGACATGGGCGGTCTCTGGAATGAAGATCGCCTCGCGCATCAAATCGCGCGCCTTAAGCGATTCGGGATTGACGTTGATCTTCAGCAGCAGGTCTTTCAGGTGAACCACTCCCAGGATTTCATCCTGGTTTTCGGCATACACGGGAAATTTGCTGTAGGGATGCTGTGCTGCCAGATCGAGCATCTCCTTCAGGCTGGTGTCCTCGCGCACGGCGGCCATCTCTGTGCGCGGCACCATGACCTGCCGCACGAGAAGTTCGCCGAAATCAAAGACGGCATCGACCATCTCCTGGGCGTCGTTCTCAACCAGGCCCCCTTCGGCGCTGGCGCGCACAAGCATCTTTAATTCCTCGATCGAGTGAACCAGCTCGTGTCCAGCAGCAGGTTCGACGCCTACCAGCCGGAGCAGCGCATTACCTGTTCCATTTAGAAGCCAGATTGCGGGTTTAAAGATCCACTCGGTCCAGACCGTAGGCTGTGCTACGAACAGCGCCGTGCGCTCCGGGTTCTGGAGGGCGACCGATTTTGGCGCCAGCTCCCCAACCACGACATGCAGGAAAGTAATCAGCGCGAAGGCCAGCCCAGCCGAGATACCGTGGGATACTTCCGCCTGCGCAGCGCCGGGGAAGAGGTTTATGATCGGCTCGATGAGAAAGCTCAAGGCCGGCTCGCCGATCCAGCCCAGCCCGAGGCTGGCGAGCGTGATACCAAGCTGCGTGGCGGCGATGAAGCGGTCCGGGTTCTCAATCGCAGTCTGCACCCAGCGGGCGCGTGGATTGCCCTGGCGAACGAGTTCGTGAACTCGCGTGCGGCGCACGCTGACCAGCGCAAATTCAGCTGCGACGAAGAATCCGTTGGCGCCAACCAGGAGTACGACAAAAGCCAATCGCAGAAGCGAGGATGATACGCTGCCTTCCATCAGACCGGCCCGGTTCCTGGGTTACTGGTACGGTAAATCACCGCAGACCCGTACCCGACGACGGAAGTCATGTCACCGGTCACGTCGCCGGAGGTCGCATGCTGGAGCAGGCGGACACGATCGGCGCCGAGCCCGCGTGCTGCCCAGAGTGCTGCGGCTACCGCCCCCCGCCCGCATGCGAACCCGACGCCTTCGGTCTCGGCATCCAGGACCTGCTCGGGTTGAAAACTCTCGATTCGGTGCAGCATCTCATGATCCAATTTCTGCGCAATTTCCTGCGGGTAGAAATGTGAGAGGTCCGAACTGGCAACGATCAGGCTCCGGCCACGTTCGAGCACAGAGGCGAGCGCCTCCCCGACCGCACGTACAACCCGTTTGCTCTGGTCGCGCAGCATCAGTGGCAGCAGTCGAAATTCGGACCGGAGCGCCCGCTGCAGGAATGGAAGCTCGATCTCCAGCGCGTGTTCCTGGTCCCTGACAATCTGCTGAACATCGATCTGATCCACCAGGCGCAGCTGGCGTTCAAAACTCGCCTGCCGTTCATGATCGATGCTTATTTCACCGAGTGGGGTCGCGTAGGCGCTATGCCCGCTCGTCAGGACCTGGCCGGGAGCAAGGGCGTGCAGCGGTGAGAGTATGGCCACTATATCGGGCTGCAGCTCACGGATCAGTGCAAAGGCATATGCCGCGACCTGGCCGGAGTAGCGGTGGCCGGCGTGCGGCACGATCAAACCGACGATCTCACCTTCGACTGGAGCTGTTCCGGCAGCGTTTTCGAGGAAGCGATCGATTGACTCGGCAAGTCTGCGCGAATCGCCCGGGTACCAGGTTCCTGCGATCGGTGAGGGGCGGACATTTCTTGGGACAAGCTTTTCTGACACAGCAACGGCATTGTAGCACAAAGCGTAACCTGCGTTCATCCGCGGTACGGGACGGCTCATCCGGCCTCTTGACACCAGAACACATGTTCGAGTAATATTAGAACACTCGTTCTATATGCCGCGACGGGTTATGGAGGTGTTGTGATGGAAAGGGCGTTCTATTCAGAGGCGATGTTCGATCAGCAGGCCGATCAAATTGAATCGGCGTTGACGCGCCTGGCACTGCCGGCCAGGGTGGATGGCGGCGTGGTTCGAGAGAACCATGTGCGCTACCATCTGACGCCGGCAGTTGGCACGCAGCCGCTGGAGGTGGTGGAGCTGGCGGAGGATGTCGCCCAGGAAATCGGGGTGAAGGACGTGCGCGTGCTGCGCGAGGCGGGCGAGCTGGCGATCGAAGTGCCGCTCGAGCGCGCCAGTGGATTGGGGCTGCTGCCGCTGGTCCATGCTCTGCCACGTATGCAGCCGCTTTCGGCCGTGGTGGGCATGAGCCGCAGCGGGCAGCCGCTGCTGCTCGAACTAGAACAGACCGCATCGTGGCACGTGCTGATTCGGGCCGGGGCCGGGATGGGCAAGTCGGAGCTGCTGCGCACGCTCAGTACTTCATTGGCCCTGGCCAGCCGTCCAGCGCAGGTTGGTTTTCTGGGAATTGACCTGAGCGGCCGCGAGCTAACGCACCTTGATTCTCTACCGCATACGCTGACCGATGTTGCCACCAACGCCGAGTACGCTGAGGAGCTCCTGCAGTGGTTGGTCGAGGAGATGGAGCGGCGAATGCAGGCCGGCATCTATCTACCGCACCTGGTGCTCTTTGTCGACGACATGGACCGGTTGCGTGATCGGCTCGGCGCAAAGCTGGATCAGCTGCTGGAATCGATCCTTGTTGATGGCCCACGTTCCGCAATCCACCTCTTTGCAGCAGCACGTGAGGCGGTCGCTGGAAGAGGACTGCTCGCGCGAGCGTCCACGAGCGCCGCGTGGATCGAAGGATACACGGAGGAACGGCGGGGCAGTTTCCATATTCGCTGTGGAGCGGAATCCGTCCAGGCCGACGCGGCCTGGATGAGCGCCAGCGAGCTTGATTCGGCGGTCCGCCTTGTCCGGTCTGGATTGCGTTAGGTCGGGTATGAGAAAGGTGTCGAAGCAGGATGGGATCGGTAAGGGCTGAAGAGCGAATTCGCGTCCACCGCACCGTGATGGGTGCAATACCGCAGGAATTCACCTGGCGCGGACGACGCTATAGTGTGCAGCATATCGAGCATACCTCTCCGAGGGCGCACGAACGCAGCATGCCAGGGCTGCGCAAGGAGTTCTATGTGCTGCAGACGAAACAAGGTTTGAAGTGCCGCATCTCGCATGAGCTTGAACGCGGAGTCTGGCGTCTGGAGCAGATGCTTGGTGCAGGAGGTTGAGCAAGATGAAAGTCGGGATGCTCTGGTTCGATGAGGATCAAACGCGTTCGCTGGCTGCGCGTATCAGCCGGGCGGCCGAGTATTACCAGCGGAAGTACGGTGCAAGGCCGAACCTGTGCATGGTCCATCCACTGACGATGGAGCAGGAGGAGCAGGCCGCTCAGGAAGGGTTAAGGGTCTGTTCGAGCAACGCGGTTCTGCCAAACTACTTCTGGCTCGGTGTTGAGGATCGAGGCTTTCAGACTGCGTAGGGGCAGACGGGACCTATCAAAGGCAGGCAGCTTATCAATGCGTCGGGCGGTGAAACGATATTCATTCAAGTGCGCGGTGCATCCGCAATCAATGGGCTGTAGCCAGGCATAAGGCAGTCGAAGGGGGCGGCTGCCTTTGCTTCAGGCCAGGGTGAGCGCGCCGATCAAGCTGTCCAGAGCGACATTCAAGTCAGCTTGGCTTGACTTGACATCCAAATCGATGCGCAGCAATTCATGATAGATGCGGTCGAGATCGGAAGGAGAGAAAGTCCTGGCCTGGTTTAAAATCCGCTGGACGATAAATGGCGGTAACGAAAGCACCTGCGCTGGGTCTGTGCCGAGATCAAGGGCTTCCCGGGCGAGGATCAACAGCCGGAACTGGCGGATAATCATCGCGAAGGCATAGCGCACATCCGAGTCCTGCAGCACGCGCGCAAGATGGAGCTGTGCTGACTGAGCCTGGCGTTCGCCGAGAGCATCCACAAAATCGAAGATGTTCCCCTCGCCACGGAAAGGGGTCAACTCTTCAACATCAGCGGCTGATACCGGTCGCTGCCGGTCAACGTAATCAAGCAGCTTTCGAATCTCTTGATCCGCAAGGTAAGGATCCTCCGCGACCCAATTACCGAGCAGTTGACCTGCCTCGAGTTCAAAAAACCCCCCGAATTCTTCAGCCCGGCTCAGGATCCAGCGGGTGAATTCCGCACCACGCGGGTGGGCAAACAGGCGCAGGTAGCAGCGGTCGGGGTTATTTTCCGCCCACTCCCGCAGGCTGGTGTGCCGCCATTCATCTCGTGACCGGCGTGGCCGGGAAAGATGTTCCAGACAGACCAGGGCAGCGCTCTCGTGCAGGTCTTCCAGCAAGGGTTGGAATTCGGTCTGGAAGTCTTTTTTTTGTGGGAGTGCCTCGGCATGTTCCAGGATGATTAACCGCCGGTCGGATAGAAAGGGGACCTGGGCACAAGCCTGGAAGAGCAGGTCAAGATCCAGCTTGCGGGCATCGAACTGCTGGGTGTTCATTGAAGCAGTAGTCCCATCCCCGAGCTTGCCGCGCAGCATGCCGAGAAAATCTTCCATCGCGAAGAGATCGTCCCCGTAGAGCAGGTACAGTACTGGCGTGGCGTCTGCCATCTACAGGCTTGTGAGAACGCGGTGCACGATCATGCCAGACTTCTCGAAACGCTCAACCTTGCGCACTTGCAAAGAGCCGGGATTCCCCTCCGTCGTCAGATGTTCCTGCGCTGATCTACCAAGCGGTTGAGCGATGATCAGCGCGATAAGTGTGGACAGGATTGCGAGCGGCAGTCGTTCGATGCGCTTGAGCCAGCCGTCCTTTTCGCTTCCCAGGAAGGCCAGGTAAGCGGCACTGCCGGCCAGCAAGCCGGAGGTGACCAGGTTCGTCCCGCAGTTGGGGTGAATGGCGAGTGAGCGTTCACCTTGCTGCAAACGCTGTAAAGCCCGCGAGATATGTTCCGAGAGAGAATCAGTATCTACCTGGCCATAGAGGAAAAAGCCGCGCATGTCAGAACGACCCACGAAGGTCCGGTTCGGATAGTGCTGGCTTAGGAGATGAATGGTCGCATGTTCGAGTGCATGATTGCGTCGAATGTTGAGCAACGGCGGGCGGTTGAGAAGTGAACTTGGCAAGGTCGGCCTCCAATCTCATTCGCGATTATACCCAGCTTGCGCCAGGCGCACCGGGCTGGAGAGTCGATCTAAACTTGAATTCAGTTGGCGAGCACCGGTGGCAGTCCTTCTGGAACGGGTTGCAGGATATCAATTGAGACCAGCAGGCCGAGCGACCTGAGATCCGAACGAAGCTCAGCGGGGTCCTTGCGACGTAAAAGTTGGGTCATTCGCTCTGGAGGGATATTCAAAGGGGCCAGGTAGCGCTTCAGGTGCTTGCGGAAGCGGAGCATGCCGGTTTCAAGTCCGTGAAAATCAAGCATGCGTGCCAGGTGAGTTTCAATGACCCGGGACAACTCCATCTGGGTAACCTGCTGGCGTGTCTTACGCTGGAAGATCCAGGGGTTGCCTATCGCGCCTCTTCCGATCATAACCCCGTCACACGCAGTGTGTGCCTTGATGCTTTCGATGTCTATGATTGTATGCACATCACCGTTGCCGAGCACCGGCAGGCTGACATTAGCCTTGATCTCTGCGATCGCGTCCCAATCTGCCCGGCCGGAGTAAGCCTGGGCGCGCGTCCGGCCGTGGACAGCCAGCAGAGATGCACCCGAAGCTTCGACTGCGCGCGCAACTTGAAGATAGTTGCGTTCGTCCTCGTCCCAGCCGAGCCGAATTTTCGCGCTGACAGGCACGGGGAGGGATTTCACAAGGCGGGACAGAATCCTCTCGACTTTGGAGGGATCGCGCAGCAAACCGGCCCCAGCACCGCGCCCTGATACCTTGCGAACCGAGCAGCCCATATTGATATCAATGGCATCGGGTTCGAGTGCCATCAACTCCTGGGCAGCTTGCAGCAGACGGTCCTCATCGCTGTCGAAAAGCTGGAATATGACTGGCCTTTCGTCCGGCAGGTACCGCAGTTCATGCCAGGCCGCCTCGACTTCAGCAAGAAGTTCGATCGCGCCGACGAACGCCGTATAGCTGATCGCTGAGCCATGTTCCCGGCATATCGACCGGAAGGGAAGATCTGAAAAGCCGTCCATCGGCGCCAGAATCAGATCACCGTAAACAGGGATCGGGCCAATGGAAAAGCTTGGTTGAGAGTCCGACATAGCCCGAGTTATACCGGACAGATCGAGAAGCAGTCAAGGATGAGGATTAAAGAATGGGTTCGCTGCCTAATGGAATTGGTCAGGTCCAGCCAGGATGGGTACAATGAGCGACATGACTTGGGACATGATTGGCCATGAGTGGGCGGTTGATCTGCTGTGCGAGCATATCCGCCGCTCGCGAATCCAGCATGCCTACTTGATTACCGGTGCAGATGGCTTAGGCAAACGCACTCTTGGGCTTCGGTTGACACAGGCGCTGTGCTGCACGAATCCACCAGAAATAGGAGAGCGTTGCGGGGAGTGCCGGGCATGCCGGCTGATCCAATCTGGTGAGTACCCGGACCTTCATGTTATTCAATCCGAAACGATCGGTGGCCAACTGAAGGTTGAGCAGATTCGTGAGCTCTCGCGCCAGCTTGCCCTTGCCCCCTTTGAGGGCAAGTTGCGTGTTGCCCTTCTGCTCCGCTTCCACGAGGCGAACGAGAATGCCGCAAATGCTCTTCTGAAAACACTGGAAGAACCCGCGTCGCAGGTCGTCCTCATTCTAACTGCACGATCAAAGGAAGCGCTGCTGCCAACCATTGTCTCACGCTGTGAGGTCATCCCACTGCGACAGGTGAGCGAGACGGAAGTTCAGACTGCATTGCAGGATCGAGGCGCCACAGCGCAGAATGCCAGCCTGTTTGCGAGCCTGGCCGATGGGCGGCCGGGATGGGCTATCCGTCATTTCGAAGACCAGACTATGCTTGACCGCAGAGCGCAGCTCCTGGATGAGTTAATGGAGCTTGTCCAGAGCACCCGGGCCGGACGCTTTCAGTATCTTGAAGCGATGCTTGAGAAGAAGGACACCGAGGCACAGCGCCAGGCTGCCCTGGAAGCCCTGGATCATTGGTCAAGCCTGTGGCGGGACGCCATGCTCAGCAGCTTCCATGCAGACAAGGTCAATCTGCGTAATATCGACCGGGTAGATGATATTCGGCGGCTGGCGGGGGAACTCGAAACGCCGGTAATTACCCATGTTCTACAGGAAGCGGAGGCAACCCGGGCGGCTATCGAGCGCAATGTCAATGTCCGGCTGGCGCTTGAAACCTGGCTCCTGGATGTCCCGAAATTGGGATCAGAAGTGGGGTGAACCCGGCAAGACCTAACCTGCCGTTATGCACTATCCTGCGGTGGGTTATTGCGAGTGTAGCATTCCCGCCGGAGATTCGAACCCAGCGGGGTTTGTGCTTACCGAGGCTCAACGACTAGTTTGATTGCGGTGCGCTCCTTACCGCTGATGTCGACGGAGGTGAACTCGGGCAGGCAGACAACTTCTATTCCATCCTCCTGCAGATATCCCCGGGCGATGGCGACAGCTTTGACAGCCTGGTTGACCGCCCCGGCACCGATTGCTTGCACCTCCGCACGTCCATGTTCGCGAACGACTCCGGCAACCGCGCCGGCGACAGCCGAAGTGCGCGATTCGGACGAGACCTTGATGACGTTCATCGGGCTCACTCCAATGGCGGCGAGAATGTCGAGCACCGACATTCGACGCGAACACCTCGATTGTACAGGAACGGTGGTGTGCGGGCAAACAATGGCTCACATCGTTTCCTTCAAATTGGTGTTATAAAGCTAGGAAGGAAAAGGGACGAGAAGCGCGTGATATGCTCTGAACACGCTTTGACAGCCCGAATCGTTCCACAAATATTCCACATCCGAGTTACCTGGGAGGTTTTTTCATGGAAGAGCAGCCACAGATCAGCAGTGACGATAAGTTATGGGCGGCGATCGGTTATCCCATTCCAATTCTTCCGCTCATCGTTCTTCTTTCTGAAGAGAAGAAGAATGTCCCGTTCCTGCGCTACCACGCGGTTCAATCGATCATGCTGAACGTTGCAATCTGGATTGTGATTGCGGTGATCGTACCTTTAACCCTCGGAATCGGCGCTATTTGTGCGCCGCTGCTCTGGTTGGTGACGCTTTGGCCCGCGTACGATTCGTACCAGGGTCATTACACCGAGCTGCCGGTTCTCACGAAATTCATGAAGAATCAAGGCTGGGCATAGGAAACAACCCTCTAGGAGCAGGCCCGCCGATAGGCGGGCTTGCTCTGCATTCTGGCAGTACGTTCGGAAAACCGGTTGCGATCGGGCGCTGCTTGCCAGCGCTTCTCGATCTGCAGCTGCTCAGCTTTGAGCTGTACTTCCGTTTACGCGGGCAACCTCCTCCGCTTCAAACACAACCTCCTCCTTTCCCGCTAGTTTCTCGTCGACCTTGCCCACAATCAGATCAAGATGGCTGCCGTAGGCGACGTAATCCAGGTCGTCGGCTGGCACGGTAAGGATCGGGCACAGTTTGAAGTTCTCAGTCCAGGCGTTATAGAGCTCATTCAGCCGCTGAAGATAGTCTGGCTGGATCTGGCGCTCGTAATCGCGCCCGCGCTGTTCGATCCTTCCCTGCAGTGTATTGACCGATGCCCGCAGGTAGATTACAAGATCCGGTGGCGGCAGGAAGCGCGTCAGCACCTGGTAGAGCTCGCGATAGGTGTTGTAGTCACGATCAGCCATATGGCCCTGGAGATAGAGATTATGAGCGAAGATTTCGGCGTCTTCATAGACGCTGCGGTCCTGGATCGCCGAAGTGGGATGATCAAGGAGTTGGCGGTGGGAGAGCAGCCGGCGAGTGAGAAAGAAAATCTGGGAATGGAAGGACCAGGCCGTCATATCCCCGTAGAAATCGGCCAGGTAGGGATTCTCTCCAACAGGCTCATAGAATGGAGCCCAACCCAGCCGCTTCGCTAACAGGTCGACCAGCGTGGATTTTCCGACGCCGATATTGCCGGCAACCGCCACAAAGTGCTTAACGGTGTCGCCTTTTATCCTATCGCTCATGCCCCATGCCTCTCAGCCCAGTGTTCGATCCAGCGCTGGTTCTTTTCAAGGAATTCCATAAGTTGATCCTGACGATGCGCATGCCATTCGGATGAAAGCCGCAATTCATCCAGCAGTGATTCCCAGGCTGGCTTGAATTCGGGCTCTATGCCCAGCGATTCGAGCGTGTGGATTGACGTTTCCCAGGTTCTCAACAAATGCCAGATGAGAGCCTGTGTCTGGTGTTCCTCAGCCAGCACCTGAAAAGCGGAAAGGTAGTACTCCCGGCGTGGCGGGGTAAGCAGAGCGTGGTGATCATGCTGTGCTGCAGCATCAAAGGCCCGGGCCCAGGAAGATAGCAGCTCAGGTGTTGACCAAGACTGGAGCGCTCCAGCGCCGAGCAGACTAAGAAAGTTATCGGCCAGATGTTCGCATTCTAATTCGCGCGCCGCAGCCTCCAGCTCGAGTATGACCCGCCGTCCGGCAACCGGAAAGCCTGTCAGGCAGGCGACCGAGTTAGCGGCTTCCATGACCGCCTTTAAGTAGATTTTTATCCAGCGTCCGGTGACAGGCAGGATTGAACTCGCGCTCCGAGCCTGGCGTAGAAAGCCCTGCGCCCGAGCGTACATGTGGTCGGCGCGAAAGAACTGGCCTCGTGCACCTGCCTGTGCCCATTCAAAAAAGTGTTCGGGGTCAAAGAGGAAGATCGGTTCGCACATCGCTGGTCCAATCCAGCGGTGAATGCGCAGCTCACTTGGGCGGGAGTAGAGCTCACGGTCGTGATGGGCGATATCGAGATGCACTTCAGGAGAAAGATGGACGACTTCACGCTTGGCGGCAGGTTTATGGTCGTGGATCAACACCAGGTCAATGTCTGCTGTTCCTCCGATCTGCGGCTCACCCCTCGCCACGCTGCCGATCAGGTATCCGGAGACAATATCAGCCTCCGCCGCACGCCGCTCGGTCTCGCGTTTGCCCAGGTCGATCAAGAGCTGGCGTTCGATCTTCACCTGTGTACTTCTTTATCCATCGGAAAAGTCGATTGGTATGGCGGGATCCCAAGGACAGCCCTCACGCGCTGGACGATGTGCGCCAGATCTTCGGGCCGTGCGACGAAATCTAGCTGGTTGCTGTCGATCGTCAGGACCTTTTCTGGATCTCGGTCGCCGAAGAAACCTTCGTAAGCCCTGTTCACTTGGTCGATATATTCGCGATCCATATTGCGCTCGTAAGACCGGTCCCGGGTCGCAATTCGCTGCATGGCGATGTCCGTATCCACCCGCAGGTAGATGATCAAATCCGGGCGGTGGATGCGTTCAGCCAGCGCTTCATGGACCTGGGTGTAAGTTTCGAGCTCGTCATTCTGGAGATTAAGCCGAGCGAAGAGCGCATCTTTCTCAAAGGTGTAGTCAGCGATCAGGTTTCCAATTGCGAGGGCATCAGGGATGGTTTCACACTGCTGGCGATAGCGGCTGAGCAGGAAGAAAATCTGGGTTTGAAACGCGTACCGCTCCCGATCGCTGTAGAAATTACTCAGGAAGGGATTTTCCTCGAAGACTTCGAGGACGAGCCGGGCCTCGAACTCAGGCGCAAGCAGACGAGCGAGTGATGTTTTCCCGACACCGATCACACCTTCGATCGCCAGATACATAAGGTTAACCTGCCGTTGGTTGGATTGCAGTGCTGGATGCCAAGCATACCCAGAGTGGCGGTAGTGCGCAACTTTGAACCCCATCTGTCGCTTCAGGGTTCGAAACGGAATTGAAGACAGTAATGATGGTGGATGTTGCTGACCCAGGCACTGCCCATGCCGTAAGGGGCAAGTGGAATGTTGTCCTGGATCCAGATTCGCTCATCTTTGAGCGTAAATATACCATCCAGGCGACGTGCAAGATCCCAGGCGAGGGGATAGATCCGGCCCCCCTTCTTAACGTTCTTTACAATGATCGTCAGATAGGCACTCGGCCGTAGATGAGGACGCAAACCAGCGTAGATGAAGACAAGCCGATCAAGGAATTCATCGTAATCGCGAATGTTGCCGAGATCAGCAGGATTTTCGGAGTAGGTCACGTCCAGTTCTGACTCGGCCCGCCGCCGGCGCTGGGTCTCGGCCCCGCGTGCATGGAGCATATCCCAGTATGGTGGTGAGGTAATGACGTAGTCGATTCTCGGCAGGTCGATCAACTCGATCTGCGCGGCATCAGCCTGACGCACCTCGATCTGCAGGTTTTCAGCTTGCTCCCCAAGAGCAGAACGTTCGAGCTTGACCAATTCGGATGCAATCGAGGCATATGCAAGGTTGAGCTCGATCCCGATCCCATGACGGCCGCTGCGCATGCAGGCGATCAACGTAGATCCTGTGCCGACCATCGGATCGAGCACGAATTCACCGCGCTTGGTGAAGAACTCGATAAACTCCTGGGCTAACGTTTCAGGAAATTTCGCCGGGTGGCGCAGCACGTCCTTGCGCCGCGGTGGTGGATTGTGCGCAAACCATGATTTCTGGAACTTGATCCACTCCTTCGGGGAGAGATCGTTAAGACGGTTACGGAAGGGACGCTTCTTCTTGGTCATCAGGACGGTGGGGCGGCGGTTGCTGTAGGTGCCGGACTTGAGGGGCGGAGTATGAATTCATCGAACAACGCAGTGGTCTGGCCTGATTGGCGGGTGCGAACGAACAACCCCGTGCCTCCGGTTTGCAGAACCCGATCATGGGCGCTGAGGACTTCGCTGCCATTGATGAAGAGCTTGAAATTTTCACCTTCGAATAATACTCCCAGGTGGTTATCAACCAGCAGCCCGGGGAAGACTGAATTCGTAGTTGTATTTGGAATGAGTACGTGTTCCCCATCGACGGTGATACGGGAAAGGCGCGCTTCGCCCGTACAGTTCAAAGAAAAGCGGTAATACTCTCCCTGCCCGTTGGCACGAAAAACAAGGCCGTATTCGTCATTGCCCGAGCACAATACCGCCTGTGCGGCAACTTCGAGGTAGCCATTCTGGGTCCAATCTGCCGGGCTGCTGGCGATGGCGATCGAGAATGGTTCACGCACGGATAGGCTGTAGCGGCCATCGATCAACCCCGCGCCGCCAGCACCGAAGATTTGAAACTGCCAGCCGCGATCGCTGGAAAAGTTATCATCGAAGATAGCTGATCCCAACCCGGCCATAATGTCGACCGTGGCCGTAGGCGATGGCGGCGGCGTGAAGGTCACGCTTGGAACGAGTGTCGGGAAATCAAAGGTCGGTGTGGCCGCTGGTGGGGTCGCGCTGGGGGATGGCAGGGGTGGTGGAGAGCTTGCCAGGCAGGAGGCCAGCAGCAGCGGCAGCAGAATGGCCGCCTGTTTAACTCGCTTGAGAGCTGATCGAGACCAGGAAGTAAACCGAGTACGGTGAGTCATGCTTCTGATGTGCCGCCTGCTGGATGCCGGGTCCGTTTCGATGCTAACCCGAAGAATACACCGGTGCAAGACGCGCTGCGAAGTGTTCAGGTGTCCTGGAGAGCCGGATCAGCGGTTGACGTACCAGAGCTTGAAGTCGTCGAAGAAGACCGTCAGCCCGGGTGTACTGGCAGCGTTGGCATACAGCCCGTAATTTCCGCTGTAGAAACTCGTGTCTTCCACAGTAGCCAGCAAGCCCCCGTTGGCGAAGGCGGAAAGTTCACTGCCAAAAGCCTGGAAGCCCATCACATTTGTCGCCTGCGAGCCTGAGTGAATCGCACCGGCAGGGGTCCAATCCTGAAGTACGACTAGCGCACCGCCGATCAGTTTGCGAATGCGGAAGGCTCCGTCGCAGGAAAATTCAAGCAGGTAGCCGCTGTTGCGTTGATCAGGCTCAACCCGCAGCGCCAGGCCGTACGCATCCTTGCCAACGCAGTCCTCGGACTCGACGGTCACCTCGACATAAATATTGCCGGCGTCGATGTCAGGGATGGTTGTGCTCCACCACAGGTAGGTATCGGCCAGGTAATCTATTGCCCGCAGGCGGCCGTCGGACCAGACATTGGAGGCTCCTTCAAAATTTGGTCCGACCCAGGTCAGGTTGGAGTTGAAGGCATCGAGGTAATTAGGCGCGGCCAGATTAAGTCCGTAGCGCGGGTCCTCTGGATCGAGCTCAGGAGCCGGTGGCGCTTCGGTTGGCCCGGGCGTGCCGGTCTCCGTCGCGGTGGCGCTGGGCGTGATGAGCGGTGTCGCGCTGGGTGGACGGGTGGCGCTGGGGAGCAGCGCCAGAGGAGCCGCCGTCCCCTGTGTTGCGGGAAGCGGCTCCTCAACAGGTGCTCTGCGCGTACAACCGATCAAGAAAAGCGATATGAGAAGGATTGTGGCCAGACGAATCCGAGTCATGGGATGAATGGAAGATTCCAGTACGCGAAATCGTCAAAGCTCGCTGATAGAGGGTAGGTCACCTGCGACCGGACATAGATCGCGAAATAGCCGTAGCTATAGCCCTCCGGCATACCGTTGTCATAAAAGTGATCGATCATCGTGTTGTTGATGAACAGGTAAAAGTTGCCATCGTAACCCCAGATTCCGAGCCGATTGACGGCTCCCAAGCCCTGCTGGATCGCTCCGGAGGGGGTCCAGTCGATCAGCGTGGCGGTCGGCCGCCCGGCCTCGCGAAAGCGGATGAAGCGGTAGGAACCGTCGCACGACACTTCCATGCCGTACCCGCTTGGAGTTTTATCGGCTTGCACACGTAGCACCAGGCCGACCGCATCGCGTGCGGCGCAGTCCCCATTTGTAGCACTGATCTCAACATACACTCTGCCGGATTGCGCTGACGTGTACGACCAATACAGGCTTTTGTCCTCGGCGTCGAAGTCTGTGCCGATGAGCTTACCGTCCTCGATCTTGTACTCCGCTTTGCCGCTGGTTTTATCCGTTCCGTAGGTATACCAGGTCTTGGGGTCGTTGAAGTAGTCGGTGTAGAAGGGATTGGCCAGGTTGAGAATGGCGCGCGGATCATCGCTGCTGACCGAAAAGGGTGTCGGTGTTGGGTCAATCGTCAGCCGCTGGACTCCGGAGGTCGGGCTGACTTCGGGGACAGCCGCAAGGGGCTCTTCCGTCGGAGCCGCACTCGGCGCTTCCGTTGGGGCCGCCGGCGGCAGCGTCGCGGCTGCGACTGGCTGCTCGCCAGCGGCAGGTTCCTGCGCCTCATTGTCTGAACCTTTCGTCAGCTGTGAAACGGCGATGAAGATGATGGCGATGACGAGCAGGACGCTCACCACGATCAGCAGGATACGCTCGATGCTCATTGGCGATCGTTCTTGCGGTGCACCCATCTTGCCCTCCTTACGGTGTGAGCATTACCTTTCCGGATTCTCCAGATGACATTGTGGCGAAGGCCTGGTCAAACTCTTCCAGTTTGAAGTGATGGGTCACAAGCGGTGAAAGGTCAACCGCACCGGAGCGGATCAGGCCGCGCCCCTGGTACCAGGTCTGCCACAAGCGGCGGCCGCTGATGCCGAGTACGCGCGCCGCCTTAAAGACGATGTGGTGGTTCCAATCAAACTCAAAGGGTCCCGGTGCGACACCAAGCAGCGCCACTTCGCCACCCGGTTTGAGCAGCGAAAAGCCCTGGTCGATTGCCGATGGTGCGCCTGACATCTCGAGCAGCACATCAACGCCCTCGCCATCCGTTGCCTCACGGACGAGATCGACGACCGGGTCGTCGACAGCATGCATCGCCAGGTCTGCACCCATGCGCCGGGCGAATTCGACACGGTAGCGGCTGATATCGGTGGCGTACACCGCCCGAGCCCCGATAGCCCGAGCCACAGCAACCGTCATCAAACCGACCGGCCCACAGCCGGTCACAAGCACCTTCTTCGCTCTCAGATCGGCGGCGAAGGCGGTGTGCACGGCATTGCCGAAGTTCTCCTGCAGGACGGCGATCTCAACCGGCAGGTCGGGCGGATTTGGCCAGGCGTTCTGAGCCGCGATTGCAATATATTCGGCAAAGCCCCCATCCCGGTCGACGCCGATCAGGCGGGTGTTCTCGCAGATATGACCCTGGCCGGTGCGGCAGTAGGGGCAGGTGTTGCAAATCACATGTGATTCGAGCGATACGAAATCGCCGACTTCGGGAGTTTTGACCATCGCACCACGATCAACCACCTCACCGCAAACTTCATGTCCGACGACGATCGGCGGCGGAACCCGGCTGGCAGCCCAGTTGTCCCAGTTGTAAATGTGCAAATCAGTGCCGCAGATCGAGGCTGCGCGTACCTTGACCAGAACTTCATCGGGCTGAATCGTGGGGATCGGTACTTCGCGCATCTCCAGGCCGGGGCCGGCGGTGCTTTTCACCACAGCCTTCATCATATCTGCCATGAACTTTTACCCTCCGGCTGGTGATCGGGCCGCCAGGAGTATAGCATGACCATGCCTTCACAGATTAGGCGAGGTTATAATCCAACAGACATAGCGCTATCGTACTAAGGAAGGAGCAAAATGTGGAGTACCGCAGCCTGGGGCGCAGCGGCCTGAAGATCAGCACCATTTCGCTGGGCTCATGGATTACTTTTGGTGATCAAATCGATGCACAGCGCGCGCGTGAGTTGATGATAGCGGCATACGAAGCCGAGATCAATTTCTTTGACAATGCCGATGTCTACGCCAACGGGCAATCTGAGCAGGTGATGGGCACAGTGCTGAAGGAACTTCCACGTGAGGAGCTGGTGGTATCAAGCAAAGTGTTCTGGCAGACCATGCCTGGCCCCAACGGGCGTGGCTTATCACGCAAACACATCCTCGAATCCTGTCACGCCTCCTTGAAACGCATGCAGCTCGATTATCTCGATCTGTATTTCTGCCACCGCTACGACCCGGAGACGCCACTGGAGGAAGTCGTACGGGCAATGGAAGACTTGATACACCAGGGCAAGATTCTCTACTGGGGAACGTCTGAGTGGCGGGCGGCGCAGATCGCGGAGGCCGGCATGCTTGCTGAGCGCTACAATACATTTCGGCCGGCGGTTGAGCAGCCGCAGTACAGCATGTTCGTACGCCGCAAACTCGAAGACGAATTAGCGCCGGCGGCGGAAGAACTCGGTTTCGGGATGGTCACCTGGAGCCCGTTGGAATTCGGTTTGCTGAGCGGCAAGTACAACGATGGTATGCCGGATGAAAAGACGCGTCTGACACGTGAGCCGGGTTGGGGTGAGAAAGTAGTGACCGAGGAAAGGGTGGAGAAGGTGCGGGTGCTGACCGGACTGGCCGGCGAGCTCGGCGTGAGCATGGCACAGCTTGCGATCGGATGGCTCCTGCGGATACCTCAGGTCACGAGCGTGATCACCGGCGCGACCAAGCTCTCCCACCTGCAGGATAACCTCGGTGCGCTCGATGTGCCGGGGAAGCTCACGCCAGAAATTACACAGCGGATCGAAGATATTCTGGGGAATGCGGCGGAAAACGATTAATCGCTTGGATTCCCCCTTAAGGAACAAGCGGAGCGTAGGTCTCATGCGCTCCGCTTGTTGATTTGATCGAGAGGCTGCGCTACCAGCCCACGCTGGTCTCAAGTTCCAGGCCGGCTGGATCGTCAAAATCGATCCTGTCTGCGAAACTGCGGCCGATGGTATCGAGCAGATCCACTGCCCAGACCGCATCGAGCCCGATCTTTTCGACATGCACCCCTTCTGGAAGCTGAACTCCAAGGGTCTCCATCACATCCGGGGCCAGGTCAAGCTGGTAGCGGCGCAGGTCGATCTTCCCCGGCAGGTCGTATTCACGGCGTGTGACATAGGTCTGCCAATCCCCGGCATCTTCCAGGATCTCGTCCAGGCTCCAACGCGCCCACTGCAGCAGATTGGCACGGGCAGCGTCGATCGAATGCGGATGCCGCCCCGTCCCGAAGGAGAGCATGCGTGTTCCCCCTGCTGGGTAGCGGCCCCCGCTGTAGTGCAGTGCTTCAACTGCGGTGTGATACGAGGGGTTGCCGGCGACGCCGACCCCGCCATCGACCCAGGAATATGTTTTGCCTCGAACCTGGGCGGTGTGGGCCGGGAAATAGGTCGGTGCGGCGATACTGGCCAATACAGCATCCTTCAGGGACAGTGTGCCCCAAAGGCCGGCATTACCCGGGCCATCGCGCACGAAGAAATCCGTCCGGCTGGAGAGCGTGTTTTTCGCCGTGATCAGGACATCAATCGGCAGCTCGTTGAGCGTCCTCTCGCCACCGATTTCGGTCAGGGTTTGCTCGATGAAAGCGTTGCTGTAGCGGTGATTCCCGAGATTGGCAAGCACTTTCCACCAGGGGAGCTTCTGGAAGGCCTGGCGGGAGAGGTCCTTGTAGAGCGCCAGCAGGCCGCGCGCGCTCATTCCGAGCGCTAATCCAGCCGCAATCACGGACCCGGTTGATGTGCCCGCCACCATATCGAAGAGTTCGTTCGCCGGCCGGCCTTCGCGCCGTTCAAGTTGGACCAGGCAGGCAAGCGGAATAATGCCCCGAATCCCACCGCCATCGATTGAAAGGATCGTCTTCATCTGGTGTGCTCGTTTCTGAAATTGCCGGGTCGTCTCAACTTGTATAGTTGCGGGAATCGTGCCAGTCGAGGCTAGAAAACTTAAAGATTTGGCAGAACGATTCTGCCAGGACCTTCCGGACGGCTTCCATTCCGGGCGGCGGGTCGAATAAATCCGCCAGTGAGATCTGCGGGTGATCGATCAGACCGCAGGCGATGATTCCCTCCCAGTAGCTCATATCGGGGTTCACATTCAGCGCAAAACCATGCCGGCTGATCCCAAGTGCATCCACTTTTACCCCGATCGAGGCAATCTTGGATGGAGCCTGCCGGGCCTGGGGAGGGCAGTGCGGGCAGCGAGAAGCGACATCTGGCTGCACCCAGACACCGGTCAGTCCCTTGATCTGACCTGCTACCAGGTGAAGCCCGGCTAACGCGCGAATCAGGCTCTCCTCCAACTGCCGGATATAGCCGACGTAATCGGCTTGTGGAAGGTGGCCATCTTCAGCCAGCCGGCCGAGCGGGAAGAGCGGGTATCCCACGAGCTGACCCGGACCATGGTATGTGACATCCCCGCCACGGTCAATCCAGCGCACCTGGAGTTCACGCCTGTCCAGCTCAGCTTGATCCCAAAGCAGATTGGCCTCCTGGCCGCGCCGCCCGAAGGTGTAAACATGAGGGTGCTCGAGCAGCAATAAAGTAGGCTCACGCTCACCGGCTGCGATCTCGCCTGCCATGTCCTCCTGAAGCTGACGGGCATCATCGTAGGGGATCAGACCCAGCCAGTGCACTGCAAGGCGTGAATCGGGAAAATTCATTCTATCCCAACCACGAAACCTGATAGTGGCAGCAGATGCGGCTGCCGCTTTTCGTACCGGGCAACTTCAGCGAAACCAGCTGCCTGCAGCTGTCGAATAACCTGTTCCTGCCCGAAGCCGACATGTTCGGCCAGGTGCGCATCGGAGCCGAAGGTCACCAGCCGCCCGCCACACTCCCGGAACCAGCGCAGGATCAGCGGCCCAGGAGAGGTCTCACCTACTGGCCGGCGCAGCGTGCCGCTGTTTACTTCGAGCGCCTTGTCACGACGGGCAAGTTCCTGCAGGATGGAACGGATCTGCTCTTCCCACGGGTATGGATCAAATACCCCATATGCGTCGAATCCATAGCGTTTGGCGATGTCCATGTGCGCCAGAACATCGAAATCGCCAGACTGAACCAGCCCGAGGACCTTATCAAAGTAGCGCCCGTACGCTTCGGCGGAGGTACCTTCAAAATAGGCTGGATCGAAGACGTTTGTATCGTCAATCCAATGCTGAGAGCCGAGCAGGTAGTCCCAGGGATACGATTCCAGCATCGGCATCAGATTCGAAGCGTATTGATCTGGTTCAGAGACTTCAAGGCTGGCGCGAAGAATTAGCCTGTCCGCAAAGGCAGCCCGGCATTCGTTTATAGAGTTCCAGTAAGCATCAGGATCGAAATAACCCACACATTCGTCCAACGGGTTGAAGTCGAGATGTTCGCTGAATCCTATTTCATCCAGACCGAGGCTGAGCGCAGAACGGCAAATTGCCATCATCGAGTCGTGGGCGTCGCATGAATAGTTGGAGTGAATGTGATAATCGGGCAGCATTCAGTCTCTCACCGCAAGGGCTCTAGTCTGCCCGGATGGGCATGCCTCTTGCATGGATTATAGTCCGCAGGAGGAAGGCGGGTTAGAATTCGATTATGCCACAACTGGCACAGGTCCTTCGCACCCGGCGTGAGCGCCGGCTTCGAGCCCATAGTCAACACCGCTGGGGCGTACTGGGTGTAGTTGCAGCCGGCGCGGTCACATTGGCAGTCGGGTTGATTGTCATCGCGCTCGCCCTCACCTTTAGCGATCTGGCCGCTTCGCTGCCGCCGGTCGATGATCTCGAGCGCATTTTCGGGGGGGCAGGGCGTGAGGCTTTCCGGCCAGCCCGCTTCTACGATCGCAGCGGGGAGATCTTACTGTTTGAAACCATCAATCCGGCGGCGGAGGGCAGGCGCTGGATCTACCTCGAACCGGATGGCCCGATTGATTTGCCCGCCTATGCGCTGCAGGCATTCCTTGTTGCACTGGACCAGGACTTCTGGAATCATCCTGGCTACCATCGGGCGGATGCCGTCACAGCCATCGCCGATTACCTGTTTACCCCCGGCACTGTCGAAGGAACGCTGACCATCACGCAGCGGCTGGCCCGGGCGCAGTTATCACCCCTTAGCCTGGACGAAAACCCGGCAGCCGGGCAGGTGCAGAGCATTTTGTTGGCAGCTGAAATCACCCGCCGCTATCCCCGCGAGCAAATCCTTGAGTGGTATCTGAACAGCGCCGATTTCGGGCAAGGAGCGTTCGGCATTGATGCAGCAGCGCTGGTGTACTTCGGAAAGCACGCCTCCGATCTGACCCTGGCCGAGAGCGCGCTGCTGGCTTCGATTCCGCTTGACCCGGCCGCCAATCCGCTGGATCAGCCTCAGGCCGCAAGAGATGCTCAGCAATCTGTGCTGCAAGCGCTGGCTGCGTCGGGAGTGGTAACAGTTGACCAGGCACGGCGTGCAACCTTCGAACAGGTTCAGCTTGCGAAACCCAGCCCGGTGACGATAACGGCGATGTATTCTTTTAAAGAATACAGCGAGGCATACCTGCAGGCGGCCTTCGGACGCGATCTGTTGGGGAGAAGTGGACTGCGGGTTTTAACCAGCCTGGACCACGATCTGCAGCAACAGGCCGCATGCACGCTTAGCACCCAGGTGGCCAGGCTGAACGGGGGTGACGCAAGCGCAGTCATCCCGGCCGGGGACGGTACGGGCTGCATTGCCGCCGGGTTGCTGCCCCCGCTGCGTCCGAAAGACGCCGGAGCGGATCACGGAGTGACCTCTGGTGCGCTGGTTATCCTGGATACCGATACAGGAGAGGTGCTGAGCTTGATCGGAGAGGCGGGAGTCGCTCGACCAGCAGAGCCAGTCCTGGCGCCGTTGGTTGCCCTGACAGCCTTTTCGCAGGGCTATTCGCCAGCCAGCATGCTGATCGACGTTGCTGTCGAAGGTGATGCAAACCCTAACCCGGCACAGGAACATGGGCCTGTCCGGCTGCGTATCGCCCTGGCGAACAACTACCGGGGCGCTCTCGATCATCTGCAGGCGAGCGTTGGCCTGGAGAGTGTTGCTCGAACGGTTAACTCGCTCGGATTGCGCGAGGTGGGCGAGGCGTTGAGCCATCCGGGAGAAGCGAGCGGACTGGATGCCAGCCTGCTCGATTTGAGCTATGCATACAGCGTCTTTGCCGGGGAAGGCACGCTGCACGGGAGTGCGATCAACGCAAAGGAAAATGAACTCCTGGAACCGATTGTCATCCTGCAGATCGAAGATGGCACCCGCAGGCTAATCTTCCAATCGCAGCACCGGTCACGCGCCATTGTCAGTGCTCAGCTTTCCTACCTGATGGTCGATGTCCTGAGCGACGAAACGGCACGCTGGCCGAGCTTCGGCCGCGGTAACCCGCTTGAAATCGGCCGGCCGGCAGGTGGGCTGAGCGGGGTCACGGAGGACGGAGGTACAGCCTGGACGCTGGGATTTACGCCGCAAGTCGTGGTCGGCGTTCGCCTCGAGGCTGGAGGATCGCCGACTGCGGCACCATTAACCTCACTCAACGCCGCAGCGCCGATCTGGCACGCCGCAATGCAGTATGCAGGCCGAGACCAGGAACAGGCGTCATGGCGTCTGCCGCCCGGTGTGAGCAGCCTGGAGGTATGTGATCCATCAGGGCTCCTGCCGACAAACTACTGCCCGAACGTGGTGCGTGAGCTCTTCATCAACGGTACTGAACCGACCACCTTCGATAACCTGTTTCAACCCTACCGGGTCAACCGGGAGACGGGAAAGCTGGCCACGCTCGACACGCCGCTCGAATTGGTGGAGGAACGGGTGTACATGATCGCACCTCCAGAAGCGGCAGATTGGGCGCTCGCAGCAGGGATCCCCCAACCGCCACAGGAATACGACACGCTGCGTGCCGAGACGAGTGAAGACAGTCAAGTGCGGATAACCTCACCCGCACCGTTCGACTTCCTGCGAGGCCAGGTCCGAATCGTGGGTTATGCCAACCCGAGCGAGCTGCGCAGCTACCGGCTGCAGTATGGCCGGGGATTAAACCCGGACCAATGGGTGCAGGTTGGTGCCGATGTGGAGCATTCGGTACGAGGCGGCACCCTCGGAACCTGGGATACGGGCTCTCTCAGCGGACTCTTCACGCTGCAGCTGATCGTTGTTGAAAGCTCGGGGCGCCTGCGCACCGCCTCCGTCCCGGTCACGATTGACAATCAGCCGCCGGCGGTCGACGTCGAGCTGCCGTTGGAAGGTCAGGTGATCACGGCTGAAGCCGGCGACGAAATCGTGCTGCAGGCCGGTGTCTCCGATGAATACGGCGTGGCGGAACTCACATTCTTTATTGACGGGCAACCTGTCGCAACCATCCTTGATGAGCCCTGGTCGACTCGCTGGAACGTACCAGCCAGTGGGGAATACGAGATCTACGCCGAAGCAACAGACTTCGCAGGGAATGTGACCTCCAGCTCGACAATCACCTTCCTTATCCAACGGCCATAGAAAACGATCAACAATTGGAAATGTAAGAAGGCCCCTGGTTCACAGGAGCCTTCTTGGGTTCAATGTATAGTTTATCCAATATTTCTTGCGTATCCGAAGTTGATATTCGTAACCGTGCCATCCGGTGCTACGATCACTTGTTGGTAAGGATTCGGCGGCGGGGATCCACTAAAACCACTTGGATACATCACGGACCAACCGTAGGTGGCCGGCGGCAACGAACCGCTGATTACAGTCACGCAGTAGGTTCCTGGCGGCAGGTCGGTGAAGCTGTAGTACCCGTCACCATTTGTGGATGCTGACTTATACCCGCTGGATGAACAACCACCCTGACCAAGCCGCACCGATGCGCCAGATATCCGAGTTCCGGAAGGACCAGGCCCGCCGTAGCCTTCATAAACGTACCCGGAGATTGATCCTTTTGGAGTTGGCGTGGCCGTCGGCGGGACGTAGCAAGCCCCCGGCTCGGTGCCGGTGGGCGTGAAGCCGTAGCCCCAGCGGCAGGTGTTGTCGAGCAATGCCACGGCCTTGAGTGGATACTCGCTGCTGGTCGAAGCTGGAGAGCCAGCTTCGACGGCGGTGAAGTGATCCTGGTAGTCGAACCAAGCCGGCTCGCGCAGGCCTTCATCCGCCCAGGCGCCCCATAGGAACTGGCCGTCTGATCCGATCAGGCTGAACATGAACGCCACCTGGATGTAGTTGGCGTGGGAGGGATCGCGGCGGATCCAGGCTTCGTCAGGACCCAGGCCGTAGCCGCCGTCGAAGACGCAGTCCTCGTAGCCGTCGCGCGAGGAGACCGGAGCATCCACGCGCATGGCGGTCGGGCCGCCGACGTCGTTATTGGCATCACGGCAGGCACGCACACCATCCGTTGTCCAGTTGCTGTCCGGCGGGGCCTGACCCGTGATCAACCAATCGCCATGTCCGTCCAGGTCGAGATCGACCTCGACGCCATAGTCAACGGCCACATCTGGCGGCGGGCTGCCTTCGAGCTGGATCGTAATGTAGACGAAGGGCGTATTAAAGCTGAGTTCGCCGCGCGTGATATCGAGGTAGTCCTTGTAATCCATCACCTCGGAGCTGAACGGCCGTTCGAGCAGGTTGATCTCATAGTTGTCGGCGATCGCCCGCCGCTCGGAGGCAAGTGCGGCGCTCGAGCGGTCGGTCATGAAACTCGCCACCCCCCCGGGGCTGCTGGGGATCGTGATGTGCGCCACGGTCGCGGTTGGCGTTGGCGGCACGGTCGGTTCTTCGGTCGCTGGCACAGCCGTTGCTTCCGGCTGGACGCTTTCTCCTCCGCCCGGCTGAAGGGTGCCCTGGGCGATCGTTGCCAGTGCCTGGAGGGTCTGGGTCACGGCAAGATCGATGTCGATTTCGCTGCCGTTCTGGCTGCCGCAGGCGGACGTGCCGAGCAGCAGCAATGAGAGTGCGATGACGATCATTACTCGATATTTCCGGGTCTTCATGGTTCCTCCTTGGTGAACTTGATGATAGATGAGAGCTTGTTCGATTCGCAATTCAATCTGTTAACGGTGGGCCTCAGTTGGTTGTGACAGGCGCTTGAGAAAACCCACCTTGAGGCCGGTGGTTGCAGTCAGTTTACAGCGGATCCAGAGTTATGCCCATGGTTGAGCCCGATTCAGTCGGGTTATTCCCTACGACCCGGGAAGCGGCTGCCAGTCAGGCTGCAGATCGCGGCCCGGGTTCTGAGTGAGATTCTTCTGCCCCGTTCCGTTCGTGGTCATAATGTAGATTTCCGGATTCTGGTCGCGAGTCGATGTGAAGACAATCCACTGGCCGTTGGGAGAGAAGGCAGGTTCCTTATTTCCCAGGCTGTTCGTCAGTGCGATCGGGTCCAGGCCGGGATTGTCGGTTGAGGCAATGTAGATCTCCTGTTTTCCGCGTTTAACCAGCCAGCTGAAGGCCAGGAATTTCCCGTCCGAAGACCAGGCGATTTGTTCCGCACCGCGAATCCGATCCTGCAGATCGAAGAGGGATGGAGCATCACCATTCGAAGGCCGCATCAGGATGCGGGCTGGTGCCTGGTTAATGGAGGCTGCTACAGCCAGCCGGAGCCCATCCGGTGACCAGGCCGGGAAATATTCGACGGCATATCCCGCGCTCAGGTTATGGGGCTGGGAAGCAAGGCTGCAGCCACCGGGCGGAGGCTGGCAGTCGAGATCCACCAGATAAACCTGGCGCAGGTCCCCGACGCGAGTGCTGGTAAACGCCAGGCTCTTGCCGTCCGGCGACCAGGCCGGGTCGCTGTCATCGCCGATCGACTGGGTCAGGTTAACCGGCGCCAGCGATCCATCGATGTTGATCAGGAAGATATCCAGCCCGAGCTCGTTGCCATAGAGATCCCGCCCACCTGGTGCGACATACAGCAGCCGCAGGCCGTCCGGAGACCAGCGTGGCTGGCTCTTATCGCCTGGGCCGAAAGTCACCTGGCGCAGGTCGGTACCATCGCCGTTCATGCTCCAGATCTGGAGAGTGCGGCCGTCCTCACGGTCGCTGACGAAGGCGATCCTCCCGCCGCCGCCGAGCGAGAAGGTCGTTGCGGTTGGAGAGGGTGCTTCCGTGGGCGTGCTTGATGGTTCCTTGGTGGGGGTCTCGCTTGGGATTGCAGTCGAACTGGGCGAAGCAGTTACGTTTGGCAGGACCGCAGCAACCGGAATACTGGAGGTCGATGTCGGACTGGATTCGGCTGAACCCAAGGGGAGGCGGCCGCTGAGTCCGAGCACCAGGCCAGCGCCGATCACGATCAGTGCGAACGCTCCACCGCCCAGTAAAAGCCCGCGCCGGCGGCCTCCTGCAGGAGGTGGCTCGACCCGCAGCGGCGCACGAATCGTCTCTAACTGCAGGTCGCCGCGCAGCGCATGTTGGAAATCATCAATGCTCGGGAAACGCTGGTCTTTATCCAGCGCCAGTCCGCGTTCGAGTGTTGCGTCGAGATAGGGCGGCACAGCTGGGTTGTAGCTGCTTGCCGGGCGCAAAGTCTCCTTGCCCAGCATGCGCTTGATACTATCGGCCGGGCGCTGGCTGGTGATCAAGGCGTAGATGGTCGCGGCCAGTGAATACTGGTCGCTAGTGGCATCCGTCCGCTGGTCACCGTACTGCTCCGGAGGTGAAAAGCCAGGCGTGAGCCCTCTGGCGCCGGTGGTCGTTTGCGACTGGTCGAAGACCTTGGCGATACCGAAATCAACCAGCACCACGCGTCCGTCCGGCTGAAGCTTTAAATTTGCCGGCTTAATATCGCGGTGAATGATGGGCGGGTTGAGATGGTGCAGGTAGCTGAGAGCGTCGCAGGCTGCTGCTCCCCAGGCCACGACCTCCTCAACGGACGGTGGTTTCTCGATGGATCGGGTATGTAAATCGACCCCGGCAATGTAATCCATCACGAGATATTGACGGTCGTCGATGATGAAATGGTCGGTCACGCGAGGCAGATTCGGGTGCCGCAGTTCTGCCAGCATGCGCGCTTCGCGGCGGAATTGGCGTTCCGATTCGGGATTTAAATTCAGGTTTTCTTTGACCGCGACTGGGATATCGAGCGTCAAATCGTGTGCCAGGTATACGGCGCCCATGCCGCCCTTGCCGAGCTGACCTTCGATGCGGTAGCGGTCATGAAGCACGTCACCGGTTGAGAGAGGCATGGCCGAATTGTATGTCAGCAGGCGGTACGTGAGCAACTTGGCAGGGGTTATAATCCTGATGAATTGAATTCGAGCAGGGACGCAGTCACGAGGCATGACAATCGACCCTTGCCAGGTTCCGGCCGCGACGATAGTTTTATTCCAGGAGAGATGATCTATGGAAGCTGAGACCCTCGATTTGACTCCCATCGAGCCCCTCCTGGAGCAGTATGCTGGCCAGGGGAGATCACAGTTGATCCCTGCCTTGTTCCAGGTCCAGGCCGTCCTGGGAGGCCTTCCCGAACAAGCCGTAGCCCTGATCGGCAAGGCGCTGCATGTGCCGCTGGCCGAGATCTACGGTGTAATTGAGTTCTACACTATGCTCTACCCTCATAAGACCGCAGAGACGATGGTTCGAATCTGCACCAGCCCGATGTGTGCGATGCTGGGTGGCGAGCGCGCCCTGAACGATGCGGCGAGCCAGCTCGGCATCGAACCCGGTCAGGCAACAGCCGATGGCCGTTTCATGCTCGAAGAAGCGCCCTGCCTTGGACTGTGCGATCACGCGCCTGCAGCACTCATCGGAGATACACCGGTCGGCCCACTGCCCGAGGCTGCCCTCGAGCGCTGGCTCGAGGCGCCGCAGGCAGCCGGGCTGGGTACTGTCCGGGGTGACCCACGCTGGCTGACGGAACGCTGCGGCGAGATCGAACCCGGCGATCTGGAGAGCTTCGTTGAAAGGGACGGATTTGCGGCACTGCGAAAAGCGGTCCAGTCGATGACCCCACCGGACGTGATCCGGAAAATTAAGGATTCCGGGCTTGTCGGGCGCGGCGGAGCGGCGTTTCCGACAGGCCTGAAATGGGAATACACGGCTGGTGCGGACGGTGAAACGCGCTATGTGGTCTGCAACGCCGATGAATCTGAACCCGGAACGTTCAAGGACCGGGTATTGATGGAGGGCGATCCCTTCTCGGTACTGGAAGGGATCACGATCGCCGGATACGCCATCGGAGCGGGGCAAGGCTACATTTACGTGCGCGGTGAATACCCGCGCGCGCAGCGAATATTAAAGCAGGCGATCGAAACAGCCCGCTCGGGGGGCTATCTCGGGCCGAACATCCTGGGGTCGGAGTTCTCATTCGAAATTGAACTTCGGTCAGGTGCCGGAGCTTACATCTGCGGAGAGGAGACCGCTCTATTCGAATCGATCGAGGGCAAGCGCGGCTTTCCTCGCCTCAAGCCTCCCTTCCCGACAACGCACGGCCTGTTCGGTCAACCAACGGTGATTAATAATGTAGAGACCCTGTGCACTGCAGCCTGGATCATACGAAGCGGGGCGGAAGCCTACCGCTCGATTGGTACCGAGGAATCACCCGGATCGAAGCTCTTCTGTCTTTCCGGAGATGTCCTGCAGCCGGGTGTCTACGAAGTTCCTTTCGGCACTCCGCTGGGAGAGCTGATCGAAATGGCTGGCGGGGTGCGTGGCGACCTGCAGGCGATCCTGCTTGGCGGAGCAGCAGGTGCATTTGCCGGTCCCGAGCACCTCGATCTCCCGATGAGTTTTGAGGATTTGCGCCAGGCCGGGCTCCCGCTTGGATCGGGCGTGGTAACCGTCATCAACCAGGAGCGGGATTTGCGCCACTTCCTGCTCAGTCTGGGTCATTTCTTCGCCCACGAATCGTGCGGCAAGTGCTACCCCTGCCAGCTCGGCACCCAGCGCCAGCTGGAGATCCTGGGCAGGATAGCAGACGGCAAAATGCACAAGGGCGACCTGCTCGCTCTGGAAGACGTCGGATACGCGATGACGAACGCATCCTTCTGCGGCCTGGGAATGACAGCCGCGACGGCGGTTCTCTCGGCGCTCGAGCGTTGGCCAGAACTCGCGGCCTGAGGGCGAGATGAAGGGGTTGCCTGGAGGTGCCATCAACCTCGAGTGGCGTGAGATCGGCACACAGCATCAGCGCGCTGCGGGTGAAGTGATCGAGGAAGCTTTCATCACGCTCTATCTAAACGGGCGTGAACTGGCGACGATCATGGGCACCCCCCTGCAGTTGGAAGCATTTGGGCTCGGGTTTCTGGCGAATGAAGGCTTGATACAGGATCTTGAAGATGTCGATCATGTTCATATCAGCGCTGCTTTATGCTGTGTGGATATCTGGACCCGGCACGCGGTGGATTTTCCCGAACACAAGGTGATTACCTCAGGATGCGGGGGAGGGGTCACTTTTGATGACCCCCAGCTGAAAATCAATCGGCTTGAATCAAGACTGCGCCTCGATCCTGAGCAGCTGCATGAGATCTTCAACCTGCTCCAAAGCCCGGACAGCCTGTACGCTCGGGCACGAGGGGTTCATGCCGCAGGTCTGACAGACGGGGAGCGAATTCTGGCCATAGCTGAGGACGTCGGCCGGCACAATACGATTGATAAAGTAACCGGGTTGTGCCTGATGGGAGGCATCGACACTCGCGGGCGAATCCTGCTGACCACCGGGCGTGTTTCATCCGAGATGCTGAAAAAAGCCGCCCGGATGGGATGCCCGCTGGTTGCCTCGCGTAATTCGCCAACCTCGCTTTCCGTCGAGATGGCACGGGAACTAAATATCACGCTCATCGGTTACGTCCGCCGGGCAAGCATGCGGGTTTACACGCATCCCGAGCGAGTGGGATGACAGAGGATTCAGCTGTTTAGTGCCATGGTGATGGAGTACGCAGATGCTGGAAATTAAGTTGTGGGAAGGCGGGTAGCCAGTGACAGAGACAATTAAACTCACGATCGATGGAACCGCGGTTGAGGTTGAACGCGGGAGCACGATTCTCGAGGCAGCCCGCAAGGCTGGAATTGAAGTCCCGGTGCTGTGTTACTTTGAGCACACAACGGCGAACGGATTGTGCAGGCTGTGCGTGGTCGAAGTGGAAGGAGTCCGTGGACTTCAGGCGTCGTGCATAGCCGAGGCCCGCGCGGGTTTGGTCGTCCACACTCACTCCGAGAATGTCGTCCGCGCCCGGCGCACAATCCTCGAAATGCTTGCCGTCAGCGTCGATCTTTCGGAGGCTCCAGGTGTCCAGGCGTTGATGGATGAATACCAGGCCAGGCCGGAGCGCTTCAATGGGGCGGTCAGGCGACAGCCGCCATTAATTGACGATAACCCGGCGTATATTCGCGATTACGCCAAGTGCGTCCTCTGCTGGCGCTGCGTGCAGGTTTGCGCTGAAGATGCGCAGTACACCTTTGCGATCAACTTCAGCGGACGCGGCTTCGAGACTCAGATTGGCACCTTCTTTGATAAACCGATGCCAGAAACGACCTGCGTCTTCTGCGGTCAGTGCATCGGGGTTTGTCCGACCGGTGCCCTGAAGGGGAAGCGTGAATTCCTCTTTGAACAGGGGATCTCGCCCGACGAGATTTTCGAAGAGACAAGGCTGCGTGGGATTGGCAAACGCTCGCGCAAAGGCCCACATCTCGACCGAGGAGCGTGACATGCTGCGGAAAGAACGGAGTGTACATACAACCTGCCCCTACTGCGGTGTCGGCTGCCAGATGGATCTGCATCTGCAGGATGACCAGATCTTCCGCGTGACCGGGCGCTACGACAACCAGGTAAACTTTGGCAATCTGTGCGTGAAAGGCCGCTTCGGATACGACTTCGTCTATGCCGCAGATCGCCTGGCTACGCCACTGATGCGGTCAGACCGTTCGGCCGCTTTTCGGCCCGAGAGCTGGGAAGAGGCTCTAACCTCGGTTGCCGGGCGCATGCAGGCGCTGCGGGACGAAGTTGGACCCGACAGCATAGCCTTTCTGACCTCGGCCAAGTGCACGAATGAAGAGAACTACCTGATGCAGAAGCTTGCGCGCGCAGTGATCGGAACGAATAACATTGATCACTGCGCCCGGCTTTGACACTCCAGCAGTGTGGCCGGTCTGGCCACGACGTTGGGATCAGGGGCGATGACCAATTCCATCGCCGACATTGCTGAGGCAGACGTCATCCTTGTAATCGGCAGCAATACAACCGAGTCGCACCCCGTGCTGAGCTTGCAGATGAAAAAAGCTGTGCGCAAGTACGGCGCCAAGCTGATCCTGGCTGACCCGCGCCGGATTGAGCTGGCAGACTTTGCCTACCTGCACCTGCGCCAGGTGCCTGGCACAGACGTGGCGCTTGTAAACACCATGGCGCACGTCATCCTGTCGGAAGGGCTGCAAAATAAAGAATTCATCGCGGATCGAACGGAGGGATTTGATGCCTTCCGTGAAGTAGTTCAGGAGTGGACGCCTGAGCGTGGGCAGGCCGTGTCCGGCGTTCCGGCCGAGAGCATCATCGAGGCAGCCAGGCTGTATGCAACAGCGCCAGCAGCTTCCATTTTCTGGGCGATGGGCATCACACAGCACACGACCGGCACCGATAATGTCAAGTCGCTTGCCAATCTGGCCTTACTCACCGGGCAGGTTGGGCGTCCCGGGACGGGCTTGAACCCGCTGCGCGGGCAGAATAACGTCCAGGGAGCCTGTGATATGGGCGGACTGGTCAACGTGTACCCGGGCTACCAGGCAGTGAGCGATCCGGCGCTGCGTGACAAGTTCGCCGCCGGCTGGGGAGTCGATCCGGAACGTATGAGCCTTAAACCCGGTCTGACTGTGACCGAGATTATGAACGGCGTGCTGGACGGGCGGGTCAAGGCGATCTACATCATGGGTGAAAATCCGCTGCTGTCGGATCCGAACCTCACCCACGTTCGCGAAGCATTGGAAGCCGTCGAACTGCTTGTGGTTCAGGATATCTTCTTGAACGAGACAGCACTCCGGGCGGATGTCGTCCTTCCAGCGGTCAGCTTTGCGGAAAAGGCGGGCACGTTCACCAACACCGAGCGCCGGGTGCACTTGATCCGCCCGGCGATCCAACCATATGGTGAAGCAAAAACCGACTGGCAAATATTGACCCTGCTGGCGCGAGCGCTGGGCGCGAATTGGGAGTATGAAAGCGAGGCAGAAATATTTGACGAGATGGCCACGCTCACACCACAGTATGCCGGCATGTCGCATGCCCGCCTGGAATCGGGCGGTCTGCAATGGCCATGTCCTACATCTGATCACCCCGGTACGCAGATCCTGCATGTCGGCAAGTTTGCCCGTGGACTGGGATTGTTCAGCGCGGTTGAGTTCAAAGAAGCGGCCGAGCTGCCGGACGAGGCGTATCCATTTATTTTTTCCACCGGCCGGGTGCTCTATCACTGGCACGGTGGAACAATGTCGCGTCGCTCCCCGGTGCTCGAAGGCCTGGCGCCCGAACCCGAGGTCGAAATCAACCCGCAGGACGCTGAGCATTACGGCATCGAGCCTGGCCAGCTGGTTGCCCTGATGTCAAGAAGAGGATCGATCCGGGCTCGTGCGGTGATCACTCATCGCTCGCCGCCAGGTACGGTCTTTATGACCTTTCACTTTGCGGAGGCGGCGGCAAATCTTCTCACGTCAAATCACATCGATCCTGTTGCCAAAATACCGGAATATAAAGTCTCGGCGGTCCGCATCGAAGCGCTTGAAGAGCCGGAGTCGGCCTGACCGGAGGACTATCGAACGGTAGCTGCGGCGAGGTGGTTTGTCGGACACCTCGCCGTATATCGTCACAACTCCAGGTTCCAGTTTTCGAGCGCAGGGAGCAAATCGCTCGCGGTCAGGTCAAGCGAAAGCGGTGTGACCGAGACATAGCCATTGGCCAGCGCCCAGAAGTCGGTTCCCGAGTCGACCAGTCCGGTCGGTGCTTCACCCCCGATCCAGTAGTATTTTCGCCCACGAGGATCCTCACGCTCAACCAGCGCATCTCGATAGACACGCATCCCCTGCCGGGTGATTGCTACGCCCCGGATCTGCTCGCGCCTGGCAAGCGGTACGTTGATATTCAGGATCAGTGATTTCGGACGAGGCTTTTTCATCGCCTGATCGACAATATCGGCGATGATGGCGGCGGCCGTGTCATATTCGATAGAGCCTCTGTGCTCTGGCGGGGGGTCGATGGAGCAGGCGAAACCCGGCACCCCGCCGATCGCTGCTTCCAGCGCCGCGGTCACCGTGCCGCTGTAGGTCATATCATGGCCGACGTTGGCTAACGGGTTGATACCCGAGACTACCAGATCAAGCGGGTCTTTCACGAGGCCGAGCAGGGCCAATGCCACACAGTCGGATGGTGAGCCGTCCGTAGATAGGGCAGGCGTGCCGTCCGCCAGGCTGGTCTCATAGACCCTAAGCGGCCGGTGCATGGTTTTAGCGTGCCCCGAGGCTGACCAGTTGCGATCGGGCCCAAGCACCGTCACCTTACCCAATGGTTGAAAGGCTTTAACCAGCGCCAGCAAACCCGGCGCTTGAACCCCGTCATCATTGGTTATCAAAATATGCATGTTGTTGATCCCCTCCGCCGGCCGATTGTACCCCAGTTGTATCCGTGGCCGAATTAGGCTCAACGTCTCGATGAGAGCTTCGAATAGGCTATGTTAGTTCCGTCAAGATCACGCTTCCGATTTTCCCAATAACACTGTTTGTCAACAACGAAGACTGGATTGCTGTAGATGCAATTTTAATCGGCTTGAGGTTGCTGGCATTCTGCCCTGAGGCTGACCTAGGCCTCGAGCTCTGAATGATAGGTCAAGAAGCCTCGCGCGGGCTTCTTCCTTAAACATTTCGGGCATTCCCGTTGACATGCCCTTTGGGGCCGTGATATCATGATTATGAGAAGGGGTTTGTCATCTTATTTATTCGCGCTCCTTCCGCCCGGAATCATCCGCACAACTCGTTTTCCTCCGTCCAGCTTCCGCCATTTGTTGGGGCTGGAAGTCACAGGACAGTAGGTCTGCGAATTAAGGGGATGGGGCTCTCCACATTGTGGACGCCGAGACCGGGCGTTCACATGTTTGTTTAAAGGATAGAGCCATGAGCATCGACTTCATCTTTCGCTTGATCGGCATGATTGCTTTCTCGGTCGGTGGTGTATACCTGGGCACGGTCCTGGCGAAATCTGCCGGCGAGCAGCCGATCCTGTGGGCCAGCGTATTCGGTCTGGTGGGCGCGCTGATGGGAATCGTGGTCACACCCTTTATCACGACTCGACCGATCCGGATGATCCGTTCACAAATCGCGAGTCTTTCCGCGCGCGGCATCGTCGCCGGTGTAATTGGCTTGATCGTCGGCCTGATCGTTGCAGCATTGGTTGCATTTCCTCTCTCGCTGCTCCCCTCACCATTCAGCCAGATCTTGCCCTTCCTGGGCGTGGTTCTCTTCAGCTACCTGAGCGTGGCGGTTTTTATCACCCGGCAAAACGAGATTCTGAACTTGCTGGGGTCACGTTTCGCCGCTCCCAGCGCCGATTCGACCACGGCCTCGAACGAAGGCCGCAGCGTACTGCTGGACACGAGCGTCATCATCGATGGCCGGATTGCCGATATCGCCCATACGGGTTTTATCTCCGGCCCGATGCTGGTGCCTTCTTTCGTACTGAACGAACTGCAGCATATTGCCGATTCTTCAGACAGCCTACGCCGCCAGCGCGGCCGACGGGGATTGGATATTCTCAACCGGCTTCAGAAGGATCCGAACATCTCATTTCGCGTGATCGATCTCGATGTCGAGGGGGTGCGCGAGGTAGACGACAAACTGGTCGTGCTGGCGAAGCAGCTGCGCTGTCACGTCCTGACAAATGATTTCAACCTGAACCGCGTAGCCGAGCTGCAAGGCGTCCTGGTGTTGAATATCAACGAACTGGCAAATGCAGTGAAGACCGTCTTCCTTCCAGGTGAGACGCTCCAGGTGAGCGTGATCCAGGAAGGCAAGGAGGTTGGCCAGGGTGTTGGGTATCTCGATGATGGAACGATGGTTGTTATAGAGAACGGGAAAGAGTACATCGACACCATGCTGCCTGTGACCGTTACAAAAGTCCTCCAGACGGCAGCTGGCCGCATGATCTTCGCTCGCCCGATGTCCGAAGCGGAAGGTGAGATTTCAACGGAGTAAGCTGGCATGACGATTTCCATCTATAACACCCTGTCACGCAGCAAAGAACCCTTCGAGACCCTCGAACCTGAAAAGGTGCGCATGTACGTATGCGGCCCAACGGTCTACGATAAAGCCCACGTTGGCCATGCCATGTCCTCGATTGTATTCGACGTGATCAAACGCTACCTGGAGTACCGCGGCTATCAGGTCCGACACGTCATGAACTACACCGATGTCGACGATAAGGTCATCATGCGAGCCCAGGATCTTGGCGTGGACGCATTGTCCCTCGCCAACCAATATATCGAGGAGTACGACCAGCACCTACACGATCTCAACGTAGAGCCGGCAGCTGTCTACCCTCGAGTTTCAGAGGAGATCGAAGAGATTATCAAGGTCGTGCAGGGATTGATCGACAGCGGCCACGCCTACGAACTCGAAGGCGATGTGTACTTCCGCGTCGCCAGCGATGATGACTACGGCCGCCTTTCTCACCGCAACCTGGAGGATATGCGTGCCGGCGCGCGGTTGGGGGTGGATGATCGGAAGGAAGATCCGGCCGATTTTGCCCTCTGGAAGTCCGCTAAACCGGGCGAACCAGCCTGGGAGAGTCCCTGGGGCCTGGGACGGCCTGGTTGGCACATCGAATGCTCGGCGATGAGCCTGCACCACCTGGGGGAACAGATTGACATTCACGGCGGTGGGAACGACCTCATCTTCCCCCACCATGAGAACGAAATTGCCCAATCGGAGAGCTTCACCGGCAAACCCTTTGCCCGTTACTGGGTCCACAACGGCATGATGCAGCTGAGCGGCGCAGATATGTCGAAATCGACCGGCAACGTTTTTACGATTGAGAGCTTCCTGAAGCAGCATGACGCTGATGTGCTGCGCATCATGGTGCTGAACGCCAGCTATCGCAGCCCGCTCACCTTTAACGATGATGTGATCGAACAGGCCGAGGCCGCACTTGCCAGGCTGAAGGGCGCTTTCCGTCCCGCTTCCCCGATCGACAATGTGCCCCAGGAGACCGCCGGCCTTCTGCAGGCTGCTGTTGAAGCAACTCGCAAGGGTTTTATCGAGGCGATGGATGACGATTTCAACAGTGCCGGCGCGCTCGGGAATCTGTTCGACCTGGTCAAAGCGATCAACGAGGCCCGTACGGCAGGTTTGGATCAGGAGTCCTTGACCGCAGCACAGGGGGTGCTGCGTGAGCTGTCCGGGGTGCTGGGCCTGAGGCTTGAGAGCGATCAACTGGATACTGGCGCGGCGCCGTTTATTGATCTCCTGGTTGAGATTCGTGAGGCATTACGGGGTGCAAAGCAGTTCGAGCTGGCAGACCGAATCAGGTCGGGCCTGAGCGAGCTGGGGGTGACCATCGAAGACAGCAAGGGCGGGACGAGCTGGCGGGTGGGATAGGAATTGCGGCTTGCGCCCGTGATATGAATTGTTGAGGGACGGTTGGCGGGACAAGAAGAAATCCTCTATGGCCGCAATCCGGTGCTCGAGGTCATCAAAGCCGGGAGGCGAAGCGTATATGCCCTGCGCCTGTCACAGGGAGCGGAAGTACGTGGTACGCTCTCCGAGCTGCTCGATCTAGCCCGCTCAAAAGCCATCGGCGTCGAAAAAGTTCAGCGTAGCGAACTTGATCAACTGAATGTGAACCATCAAGGCATTGTAGCCAGCGTATCACCCTACCCCTATGTCGACCTGGGCGAGGTCATCGACCATGCCGCGCCTGCCGGTATGAAATCCCTGGTTTTGCTGCTGGATACGTTGCAGGATCCACAGAACCTGGGCTCGTTACTACGCACAGCAGAGGGGGTTGGCGCGAGCGGAGTCGTTCTTCCAGCTCACCGCAGCGCCAGCGTGACGCCGGCGGTGGTGCGGGCGTCGGCCGGGGCGAGCGAACATTTGCTTATTACTCAATATAACCTGGCGCAGGCGATCGAATCCCTGAAGGAGAATGAATTCTGGATTGTAGGTCTGGAGCGCGACCCGCAAGCGCAGGTTCTGTCGCAGGCATCACTTGACCGAAAACTTGCGATCGTCGTAGGCAGCGAGGGCAGCGGTTTGCGGCGATTGGTGCGGGAATCGTGCGATTTCCTGGTTCAGATTCCAATGTATGGAGAAATCGATTCGCTCAACGCGGCCGTGGCTGGATCGATTGTGTTGTATGCTGCACGGGAGCGTCAGAGCTCAAATCACATTGACGCTACCCCTGAATCTTGGTAAACTCGCCACGCTAGGTCGGCCAGTGGAGTCTGGTATAATGAATCAGCGCCGTGCAGGTGAGGCGCGTTTTGTTGTCATGCCGACGTAGCTCAACGGCAGAGCAACCGCCTTGTAAGCGGTAGGTTATGGGTTCGATTCCCATCGTCGGCTTGTGGTCCCGGCCAGCCGACGAGGCCCATAGCAGATGTCCGGCCGGGACCGTGATAGGGCGACCAAGGGCGGTTACCCAAGTGGCCAAAGGGGGCTGACTGTAAATCAGCTGGCATACGCCTTCGGAGGTTCGAATCCTTCACCGCCCACTCAGCCAGCAAGCCTGTCAGCAAGGTTCCAGGCTGTGGTTCCAGCCCTCATAGCTCAGTCGGTAGAGCACGTTCTTGGTAAGAACGGGGTCAGGGGTTCAAATCCCCTTGAGGGCTCTGAGCGCTGAACAACCCGAACTTGATCGTAAGAGGAGATAGGAATTATGGCCAAGGAGAAATTTGAGCGGACGAAGCCGCACATGAACGTAGGGACGATGGGACACATCGACCACGGGAAGACGACGCTGACGGCGGCGATCACGAAGTACTGTGCGCTGATGGGGAATGCGGAGTACCGGCCGT
>DAOUEL010000079.1:0-13396 GCA_034430595.1 Anaerolineales bacterium
GCCCAGGGCGAGCTCCCTGTCTACACGCCGGCTACCACAGAGGCTTTCGCCACCTATGGCGTGATCGACTCGGGTGCGATCTCCCAGCCGGTCCAGGCACCATTGGACGTCTTCCCACAGTACGGCGGTCTGGAGATCACCACCTCCTCCACAGCGCTGCAGTCGCTGACCGATGCCGTGCTCTACCTGGTGGCCTACCCCTTCGAATGCTCGGAACAGCTCGCCTCACGCATCCTGGGGGTCGCCGCACTGCGTGATGTTTTAACAGCCTTCGAGGCAGACGGGCTGCCGGCGCCAGAGGAGATTGAGGCAGCTGTCCGGCGTGATATCGAACGCCTGAGTGGCTTGCAGAATTACGATGGCGGTTTCCCGTACTGGCGGCGCGGCCAGGACTCGATCCCCTTCAACACGATCCACGTCGCGCACGCCCTGCAGCGGGCCGAACTGAAGGGCTTTGAAGTCCCAGAGACGATGCAGCAGAACGTGCTCGCCTACCTGCGCGACATCGAGAGCCACTATCCGTACTGGTACAGCGAATATACACGCCGTTTCCTGAGTTCCTACGCTCTCTACGTTCGCAACCTGATGGGCGATCGCGACACCGCGAAAGCACGCAGCCTGTTCAACGAAGTTGAGATCGATAAACACTCGCTGGATGGCATTGGCTGGCTCTGGCAGGTAATGCTGGACGACCCTGCTTCAACCAGCGAGGTCGAGACAATCCGCCGCTTCATTTCAAACCGCGTTGTCGAAACCGCTGGTGCTGCGAACTTCATCAGTGATTTCAACGAACAGGATTACTTGATGCTGCGGTCTAACCGCCGCACGGATGGCATCCTGCTTGACACGCTGATCCTGGATAACCCGAACAGCGACCTGATCCCGAAGCTGGTGACCGGCCTGTTAGCCCACCGCACGAAGGGTCACTGGGGCAACACCCAGGAGAACGTCTTCGTGCTGCTGGCGCTTGACCGTTACTTCAACACCTTCGAGGCTCAGACGCCGGACTTCGTCGCCCGCATCTGGCTCGGCGATACCTACGCCGGCAGCCAGGAGTTTGAGGGACGCACGACCGAACGCCACCAGACCGACATCCCGATGCCGTACCTAGTCTTTGAATCGCTGGGTGGCGGAGGGACGCAGGACCTGATCCTGAGCAAGGAAGGGGCCGGTCGGCTGTACTACCGCCTCGGCCTGCGCTACGCACCAACTGACCTGTGGCTTGACCCGATCGACATGGGCTTTGTTGTCCAGCGTGAGTACGAGGCGGTCGACAACCCTGACGATGTGTCGCGCGATGAAGATGGTGTGTGGCATGTCAAGGCCGGGGCGCGGGTGCGGGTGCGCTTGACGATGGTCGCTGACAGCCGCCGCTACCACGTAGCGTTGGTCGACCCGCTGCCAGCCGGGCTGGAGATCGTCAACCCGGCGCTGGCCGTAACTGGCTCCGTTCCGCAGGATCCGAACAGCAGCGAGTACCGCTACGGCTGGTGGTGGTGGGGTACGTGGTACGAACACCAGAACCTGCGTGATGAACGGGCGGAAGCTTTCACGTCGCTGCTGTGGGATGGCGTCTACAACTACACCTACATCACGCGTGCGACAACACCGGGCACGTTCGTCGTCCCGCCGGCCAAGGCAGAGGAGATGTACTCGCCGGAGGTCTTCGGGCGCAGCGCCAGCGACTGGGTCAGCGTGGAGTAAACTGCCCCAAGCTGTTAAAAAATATCAGCCCCCCTCCCGGGGGGTTGAGCCAGCTGGTACGAGTGCGTTTTGGCAGAGGAGTCGGCAACCCTATGCCTATTGCGTTTCCATGCAAAGCCACATGATGGCTAGTGGGAGCTTCCCCCCGGACGAATCACACGGATATCCACTGGCGCGGTCCGGCCTTTCAATTCCAGATGCCGGGATTCCTCGGAGCTAAAATCCAAGCCTGAGGCAGCGATTGCGTCCTCGCTCGCCAGGAGCTCACCGATACCAGCCCGGGATGCGATACGTGCAGCCGCATTGACGTTGTCCCCGAGCACGGCAATATCCGAGGTCCCGGCCCCGGTGCTGATCGCACCTACGTAGGCGATTCCTGTATGCACGCCCACCCCTACCGGGATCCAGGGTCCCTGCTCCTTGCCATGTCCAGTGGCAGCCAGGATTTCCCGGCCGGCTTCGATCGCCACCTTGGCATGGTCTTGGCCTGCGAATCCGGGAACGAAGAAGCCTGTGACTTCATCTCCAATGAGCTTCTCGACGAATGCGTTTCGCCGGAAGAGTATTTTGGTCGTAACCCGGTAGAATCGATCGATCAGCTCACTGAATTCGGAAGGATTCATGTCCTCAGCGATGCTTGTCGATCCGCGCACGTCGGCGAAAAGCAAGGAGAGCTCGACTTCAGCTCCTCCTTGATAACGGTCCGCAAAACGCTCGCACACATTGCAAAGCTGGGGATTCATCTTGGACGGTACCAGCCCAAAGAAAGTGCGCGCAAGCATGCCCCCGATCCCGTGGAAGGGGTAGTAACAAATCCGGCAGCGAGGTTCAGAGGGGAGAACGCGAACGAATGGGCGGAAAATCTTGGACTCATACCATTCGTGATTCGTTTCTGAGGGCACCGTGCCCTGCGTGAGATAAGTATGCCAGAACTGCTTCACAAATTCGGCGTGTTCTTCATGTTGGACCATCATCCACCTCAAGCCGGGATGGTTTACGACATCTCCATATAATACCCGGGATTAAGCAGCACCTCACATCTCGCCCAAGGTTTTGCTCCTAATTGGTTTTCAATCATCGGTGGCGGAATCCAGCGATCGCCGCGATCCTGTTCGATAGTACATCTCGAGAGGCTTCCCGACCAATATGGTCATCTCAACATACAACTGCGAGTGTATTTCACAGCGCGCCGCGCATTTCCACATAAGGCAGCCGGCACGATGTAGGGGCACGGCGGCACCGTGCCCCTACGTTTTCCATGTCATTGCGAGCTGTCGATGACAGCGTGGCAATATTTCCACTTCAAAGGATCGCTTACAGGAAACCCTTCAGCGGCCTAACGATTGCTTCGTCGCTCCGCTCCTCGCAATGACACGCGTTGGATGTCATGCGATTTTGCTTCACTTCACCCGTACCACTATCCAACCGATCGACAACTCGGACAGCAATGAGGATCATTGCGTGAAGGGGCACCAGCACTCAGATGAAGCTCCCACCGGGCCTACTCTTTTCGCATTCGTCAGAGTCTTTGGTCGAATGATCAGCCCTGATCAAGAAATCATTGAGAAAAAGAGCCTGGATGCATGCTGGTCATCTTGACGTGCCCACTCTCATCAACATCAGCATACAGCCAGAATTCCGACTCGCCATGAGCATCGATAAAAATCCCTCCACCGGGAGATTCGAATGTGACGACAAAGAGTATAGATCCACCCTGGATGCGCCCGGAGAAAAGCACCTCATGCACAGGCAGGCAGGGGAAGGCATCGGGCTGACAGGCTAATTCGAAGGTCGTCGACAAGTCGTCCGGATCGCCACCGTTGGCGATGATCCATGCCGAGATGTCGTCAGGTGATCCTGGCTCGATAATGAAACGATCAGCTGCCGCAGCAAAATCGCCAGAGGCCAACGCCGCCATGAACTCACTCATCACCATCCGGGCTTCAGCAAGCTGCGCATCGGGAAGGCCATAAAGGGCGGCATCGGAGTCATATGTGCCGATGCTGAAGGTCTCACCTTTGGCATCGAATTTCATTTCAGTAATATCCAGGGCCAACCCGTACAGGTCGCTAACCCTTCGCCAGTTGGTCGTCTCCCAGACACTTGCCATGTGCAGCAAAAAACTTTTACCTGACCGGATCGAACTTATAAGCAGGCTGCCGTCTGGACTGAATACTGCTTCACCGAAACCCCATCCCTCACCCGCCGGTCCCTCGAGTCTCTTTACCCCCGTCGCCTGTTCAAGATCCCAGACAACGATTCCCGTGTCGTCTGTGGTCACTGCCTGCCGTCCGTCGGGCGAGATCGCCATCCCCCTGACTGCGGTCTGCAGCCGCTCTCGCAGCAGAATATTCCCCGCCGTTAGATCAACGGCGATCAGGCCAGTCTCCGCGAAGTTGGCATCGAACTCGAGGGCAATGAGACGTTGGCCATCCTGGCTGAAAACGCAGCGGCTGAATGCGCCCGGGATTTCACGTATGATCCCACCATCTATGGTGGTAATCACCCGCAATCCTTGCGGTCCAAGCAGGGCTGCGAGGTGATCTCCATCCTGCGACACACATAAGTCAGGGCGGATGTTCATGCGAGCACGCACATCGACCAGGGTGGCTTTCAGTTCTCCGGATGCCACATCCCATGCTTTTAACAATGTCGAATTCGAGACATTTGTCGCCAGGCTGTAGACCGTTTCACCATCCGGTGAGAGGGCGACACCGGCAACACGCATCTTGCCGAAATGCAGTAACTGGATAAAATCCCCCGATTTTGCGTCCAGTACGAGGATGTCATTATCGGCCGTCTCCGAGCAGATATAGCCGGAGCTGTTCGAATAGCAGATGGTAAAGGCGATACGCTCACCATTGGCGCTGAAGTCGATGCGATTCGCCTGCACATCGGAGGACGACCGCCCAAGCGATTGCGAAAAGTCGCCTGAGAAATCACGCAGCTGGACGACCTGGTCCAGGTTATCCTGGCCGATGACCCGGCTCATCACGGTCGGCGTCGGCGACGGACGCGCCGTGGGAGTCGCAGGGACCGGTGTGGCCGTTAGCACTAGGGCTGTCGGCGCAGCGGTCCCACTGGAGTTGGCTTTCACTGTCGCAGTAAGACTCTCGTGCTCTACTCCAGACAACGTGGGTTCCACCGAGGCTGGCGCAGAACCGCACGCGGTGACCAAGATGCCAATCCCCAGCAGTCCGATCAAGACATTACGCATTATCCCGACTCCAATTCAAGGCATGAGGGATTCATGGATGTCATGGTGGAAACTCGAATATCGATCTTCAACATATACAGGCAATCATTAACCACAAAGCAAGTTGGCTGTTCAGTCAAAACCTGGTTCGCAGCTCGAATCAGGGCACCCAGATCGCACGGTCCACCCTCCCGCCGATCTCTCCTATCACGCGCGGCGTGAAATCAGGGGCCGTGGCCGCGTAAACATTTCCACCTGAGACACCGAGAAGCGTACTTCCATCGAGCGGATCCCAGATTAGCGCGCCAACCGGGACCTGCAAAGTCACGGGATCATCACCTGCTCGCGCCACAACCACGACCCACTTCTGGTCGACGATGTCCGACCAGGCTGCCCATCCATCTTGAGAGATGGCGACACCCGAGGGCTCGGGCATTGGCGAGTCGTACCGTTGCTGTCCATCGCTCGAAATCGCCCCATTAGGGTAGCCATAGAAGGCGTTACCCTCCGGGAGCCAATCGATCCCCCACGAGATTTCATCCCAGATCTTGCTGGGAGTCGCTTCGCCAGAGAGCAGCAGAAATGTACCCTCACCCAAGGGGCAACCATCGCACACCTGGCTCGAGAACAGCACCGAATTGGTGACCGGAGAGAAGGCGTCGTAGGAGTAATAGCAGCCTTTGAAGATGGTCACTATCGTGGCATCAGCGACGGCAACCGAGCGGATATCCTGCGTGCTGCAGCCTTCATCGGCCCCAGAGTAAAGATAATGACCAGCATCGAGCCAACCCAGGAACTGGAAGTGCGACTTCAGATCCCCTGGCTGGCGGATCACACCGCCATCGCTGACGTTCACTGCCCAGGCGCCATCGGCCCGGGTGTACCCAGCCAGCGCCCCACCGACCGGCGGGACCCAGCTTCCTCCGAACTGCAGGATGTACTCGCCATCAGGTGACCAGCTGGGGTACAGCGCCTGGGCCAAGCTGTCGGTCAGGCGTGTGATTTCCTGGCGCTGTGTGTTATAGGTGTAGAGATCCGCCGTCGGTCCATCCATGGCGCCGGTGAAAGCCAGCAAGTGCCCGCCTGCCGGCTGCCAGGCCAGGTTGTCGTAGTTGGTGATGGCGTGGAAGGCCAGGCCCACCTGGCTGGCGATGTTGGACGAGTCCGGTCGATCGGAGAGGTGGGCGACGGTCTCAGTCTCGCCGCCTGGAAGGCGGATGAGCACCAGGTTCGCCCCGCTGTCGTTGGTGATGATCTGGGCCAACGAATCCCCGGCGGAGGAAATCGCCCGGTGCGGGTCCTGATAGGGTGTGACGAACCCGCTCTCGGAAAGTTGCTTCGGAGCAGACCCATCCGGGTTGGTGAGCCAGATGCCCCCCTCGCCGACGAACAATACATATGGGCCATTGGGGTTCAGCGCAGTGGCTGGTGCGGGCGTGGCGGTAGGGCCAGCGGTCGCGGACGGGACGGTGGTGGGAAGGAGAGGGCTGGCAGTCGGGATCGCGCGTGAGCCTTTATCGGTGGGAATATCGCCAGGTGTTGGAGCTTGCGCGCAGGCGGCCAGGATAATCAGCAGCCCAGCGATGGATCCAATTCGAGATAGTTTCATGAAAAGGCTGAGCTCATCCTCTGGTTCTATTGCGAACCGTCATCGCTCTGTGCCTGGCCTGCTGCAATGAAGGAAGCGAAGGCCTGGTAGGCTTCGCCCATCTCGGTCAGCGCGGCGCGGTTCGCGGTGGCGATGTCGTCCGAGCTAACGCCCTGTGACCCCAGCACCGCCTCTGCATCAGCTACCGCTTCTGAGGCCAGTACACCGTTTGATGACACAGCCTGGAGGAAATCCTCCTGGGAGTACGCCATTAGAGATTCCTGGAGCGCCTGGGTCAGACCTGCTTCGGCTTCCGTGGCTTTTTCCCAGGCGGCTTCGAATCCAGCCGGCACCGGAATTTGCTGTGCAGCGATCACGCGGTCATCCATCACGCCCGGCATGGTCATCAACGGCAGGAAAGCCGCCTGGTTGTCGGATGAGGTGATGCTTGCCAGGTCGATCTTGGCCATCAGCTGCGCCGTGCCCTCGATAAAGACCATCGTCTTGTAGTAGGTTTCGACGTCAGCGGACAGGCCGGATACGCTGGGCTCGTAAGTTGCATTCACCGTGTTGTCAAGCTGCTTTTCTCCATCTGAGGTTGGTGATGATTCTTGGTAAACGGCTTTTGTCCCGATTGGTTCTTCCAATGAGTGTGGTCTGCCGCAAGCAGACAGCAGAAGTGCACAAAGGAATATCATTTTTATGTTCTTCATGCCCTATTCTCCCTTTGTCTCCCGCAGCCAGAGCGTTGTATCGGAACTATGATAGGAGGCCATATCCGTATACTGGCTTTGACCCTCCCATTTTGCAGTGTCGCCAGCATCCAACCCCTCCAGGCGCCAATCATGGAGGCCGAGTCCACCCTGCTGGTCCTGTTTCTCCAGATAGGAAAGGTTGACAGTACCCACCCACCACTCACGCCTCTGGGCAGGGTCAACTTCCTGGCAGTTAGATGAACCATCGCCATCTTTCCTTTCGGTAGCTATGCAAATCTTGACGGCCTGCCCACCACCATCGTAGCGCTCAAGCTTCCAGTCAGTAAGTTTCTTCCCATCGAAGATCGGGTATAGACGGGTCACCTCAAAAGTCGACGGATTTGAATTGGAATATTCATATTTCGTGCACCATTCATCGCCTACGTTAGGCTTGGTGAGAATTTCAAACTTTATCGGTGTATCGAAGGTTTCGGTGCCTGGCTGCTGGAGGTATTTTATCGGTCCGCTCCCTTGCAGGAAGGGCTTGTCGTCGAATACCCAGTGTAGTGGGATCTCGGCCCGGACAACAGCCTGCACTCGACAATCCGTACGGTTATCCTCGATAGCTGTCGAAGAGATGACGAGTTTTAGTTTGCAGCCTTGAGCCGCGTCTATCGCATTCAATAGATTCTTGGCTTTCTCTTCTCCCAGCTTTACGAAAAGGCGAACGGTGAACTCTTTGTAGAAGCCGTCGGGCGGATTCTGGAGTTTACGTACCAGATCTTGAACCGCGCCCGCCTGAGGCGAGGGGCAATCCTCTGGCTGCAGGAACTCGATCGCCCGATCGAGCATTTTATTCCAAAGCTCTTCCTTTAAGCCTTCATCAAGACTTCCATAGCCAGAGGTGTCGAACAACACACGGAAATCTGCCAGGACCAGGACTTCAAAATCGACGGCATCCTTGGCTTGCTTGATCCTTTCTAGAAGGCTGCCTACCTCCACCCCCGCGTAATCTAAGGGCGCAAGGTCATCATCCTGTGCAGCTTTCCGCGCAGCATCGTTCTGTTCTGCATTCCTGGATGGGCTGTCCGTTGGATGCTCCGAGGAAAAACCCAAGAGCTCTAGAGCCTTCCCCAACCCCGAGCCGAACGATTGGGTCCAGCTTACAGAGATCGAATTCCCGCCTCCGCTCTGGTGCAGCGGGCTTGCCACCTTTGTCCCGCTGCTGAAGATTTTCTGAGCCGTGGGTGTAGTGTCTTGGCTGAAGGATTTGATGTAGAACTCCTCACCATTCAGTTCGTATCCGAAGGCAATCTCCTGGAGTCCGGGGTCTGACAGTTGGTTCGCCAATACATCGTCGGAGAGCTCAATAGTTAACTTCGCAGGTATCTCAAAGTAAATCCCCTCCGGTTGAATACTTACAGCCGCACTCCACCCTCCTGAGAAAGGGTAGCCTTGAATATCTGCAACGGGCGTCAGGACGAAACTGGTTGTGAAAGAAAGCGCACCCGGAGGAACTTCCAGTGTATAGACCACATCATTCTTTCCCGTTACCGAAAGGTTCCCCCCTTCAGGACCGATGTACGCGAGGGAAGAAACAGACACAGGCATTAAACTTGCGGGATCGAAATTCTCAGAATCCAACGCTGAAAGATCCAACGTTGAAGGATCGAATGTCGACGGGTCAAAGGTGTTGGGATCAAACCCCGGGATATTCAGGCCTAGATTGCTATAATCGGGTTGTTCAATGGTTGCCACGACGCTATAGGGGTTCGGAACTACGGGTGGTGTGGTAACGCTTGCATTCAGCGCTTTCACTTCGGTTTCTCCGGTCAGCGGGGTGAGCCGGTAATTGAGCTCCATGTCCGATGGAGCCAAGAAGGCTTCGTAGCTGGTCGCATCCGCGCCTAGTTCGGCTAGCACGAACCACTCACTGTCGCCGAACTGGTTTTCGACTCGGTAGCCGCTAGCGCCTTCCACTGGATCCCAAGCCAGGTTGACGCTGATAGCCGAGGTGGCGACGGCCGAAAACGGACCTGAGTGCTCCGGCGCCGATGATTCTCCCTGGGAGATATTTTGCCCTTGTCCGACGACCGTGCCCGTTTTCGCCCCACTACAAGCCCCAAGCAGGCCCGCCAGAGAGAACAACCCACAGAACACGATCATACGAATGGTACGAATCCGCACGGACCGTCCCCAGGAGTACGACTGGTTCGAATCCCGGTTGGTTAGCATACTTCACACTCCTTTGGCGGAATTCGGGAGCAGATCCTGGCATCTCTCAAAAGCCATCGGGGGGCACTGGACTGCCGGTGAAGGCGCCAAGGGTTCACTCTCGGTTGAATATTCCACGGGGCAGAGAGAGCTACCCGATGCCTCCCTCTGCCCCACTCAAAATTCACAATCTACTACCCAACATTCTGCGTCCTCTTGCCAAATCCGTCTTACGGCAGGATACCCACCACCTGGAACGTATCCAGGATGTGCTGTGCCACGTCGAAGTCAGCCGATGAGACCATCTGCACCTCGACCAGGATCAGGTAGGCGCCCGGGTCATCGATTGGCACGCCGGTCAACACCAGGTAGGAAGCGCCGCCGGGGCCGCCGCAGTTTACGAACAGGTCGTACTTGCCGCGGTAGAGCGCATCGCTGTAGTCGTAGCGATCGTCGAGCTTGCACGAGCCGGTAAAGTTCGGGCGAATCAGGTCCAGCAGCTGCTGGTAGCCGCCCAGTTTCGCCAGGTCATCCGAGACGTTGAAGATCAACCCGGGTGTCGCCCAGCTGTTGACAAACCCGTCCAGGCTGGGCGCGGCGTAGATCGAAGCGCCGATGACCTCCCCACTGTCTACCCATGGGCTGCCGTCGACCTCGGCCCACTCGGCCGGGATCTCAACCTGGATAGCGCTGTAGGTATCGGTGGCGATCACATAGCCGCTGTAGGAGCCGGTTTGGGTGCTGCCCGTATCCGTAGGCGAATCCTGACCCTGGGGATTGAAAAGCGCTGCCGTTGCGAGTTCGCGGCCGTTGAGCTGCCCGGCGAGAACCTCGCCCGACGACCAGCGCAGCACTTCCATCGAAAGCGTGTCAGTTGGATTGTGCGTGCGCAGGATGTCGCAGTAGGCCGACATCGTGCCGTCCTGGCCGAGTAGCACACCTTCGAGCAGCGTGATGATGTCACCAGGCTGCAGGCCGGCTTTGTCAGCGACAGAACCGGAGGCGACAGAGGCAACCCAGATGCCGGCGATCGAGCCGTCGTCACTGATCACCGCCTGGCCGTTGACGCCAATCGAGTTGACGTTCTGCCCGGCTTTTAATTGGTCGAGTACGCTGTTCACCTCGTCCTGCTTGATGGCGAAGAACTGGCCAGTCGAACTGGAACTGGCATAGTTCACTCCGACGACACGCCCATCAGAATCGATCAGGGGACCACCGGAGTTGCCGGGATTGATCGTAGCGTCATGTTCGAGTACGTCCGTCACAGAGGCCCAGCTGGTCGCGCCCGAAGTTCGGGCTTTAGAGACGATGCCCTTCGTGAGTGTGAACTCGGGGTCACCGAGCGGAAAGCCGGCGGCATAAACCTCAAGACCAACGTCCACCGCTCCACTGTGCCAGGTCAGGAATGGATACCCATCACCGTCGATATCGATCAACGCCAGGTCCGAGCACTCGGAAACGCCCAGGATGCGGGCGTTATGCGCCGTCGAGTCACCGCCGACCCAGACCTTGAGCAGGCCGGCGCCGGTCACGACGTGATTGTTGGTGATAGCCAGTCCGGAGGGATCGATGATAAAGCCCGAACCACGGCCAGCCCCGCTCAGGACCAGCCCCACCGCCGGATCGAGGAAGGTGCCCTCGGCCTGGATCTGGATCGTGGCGCTCTTGACATCCGCCAGGGTGCTCACCCCACCAGAGGGAATTGAGCCTGCGCTCGGCAGCGTCGGAAGCTCGGCAACTGCTGCAGTAGTTGGTGTTGCTGCGACTTCTGTTGCAGCTCCGCCACCACAGCCGGCAAGCATAACTGCCAATACCAGCGGAAATGAAGCTACGCGGAACAACTTGTGAAATGCCATCTCGTTTTCCTCCACAGGATCATGATCTTTTTCGATCTAAGATACCTTGCAGGTCCAGCTGGACCCTTTTCTCCGGCGATGTTGTAGAGCGCATACGAAAAGAAAGCCGCCCTCCACAGCGGGAGACCGGCTCTGGTTTTTCGCCAGAGCGATGCTGCTACAAATTTCGTCTTCGAACGGAACAGGCCCGGAGATGAACCTAACTTTATAATTCGGCTAATTGTAGGCAATTTGGCAGTTTTGCATAGGGTTAGTGAGGTTATTCCTGAGACCCTCCACTGAGAAATCCAGGCTTCCCGGAGCAGAAAAGCTAGTATATCTTCGCTGTGAATGAATTGGCTGTACCTGAAAGTATGCGACCTAGTTCTTCCCGTTCGGTCCTATTTCGATATACTGCCCGATCACCTGGCGCAGCTCCTCAACGGTGAAAGGTTTTGCCAGGAAGCCATTCGCCCCGGCTGAGATTGCCGCGTCACGATCGGACTGCTGCGCCTTGGCGCTGACGATGTGGATCGGAACCCCATCCTTCTCGGAATGCTCCCGCAGCCAACGGAGTAGCGATAGGCCATCCATGTCCGGCATCATCACGTCCAGCAAGATCAGATCCGGGCTAACTTCGCTGTACAGGTTCAGCGCTTCCATCGCGTCATAGGCGAGATGTACACGCACACCGATTCGCTCGAGCGCCTCCTTGACGACGTTCGCATACGCGCGTTCGTCGTCGACCAGCAAAATAACTGGAGCTGACATAAGTTCCCCTTCCGATAAATGATAAGGACCGTATAAACAGATAACGTATTTTCCCCGTTCGCGCTACGTCTGCACGATGGGTAATCTCTCCTAATTTCCGTGCGGCTCCCTCTTCGAGAACGTCATGCATACGGCGAGGTTCAAACGCACAGTCACATGATCCAGTCACTGCTGTAGAAGCAGCGGCTGGATCGCGAACTTGAAAAGGTCCGACGGGCCTGGGTCACCCTTCACCTGGGTGAGTCCGGTCACGGATGCCCGACGGTGGATTTCTCCGTATTGTAGGTCAGGGAACGGAATACGACGCGAGCTCGATCGACTCGTTCACCGGCGTGGATTCAATAGTGCCCGTGAAGCTGTCCTTGACCCAGCCAATCCCTTCGGCGAACCAGACGACTTCCTCCGAAGTGAACGTGACTGGCATGCCAGATTCTCCGAATTGGATCATCAAGTCGAGCTGGATTGTGCGCTCGATGCGCAGCGCATCAAAGGTGCCCGCTGCGACGGTAACAGATTCGATTCCGATTGCACGGTTTTCCGCCGTGGCGGTTCCCTCGGCGCTGCTCTCAAGACCGCCCTGCAGGACTGCATTTCCGGAAATCTCAAAGCTTTGGGACCATTCATCGCCCGGCGCCAGATCGGCAGGCAGGGTGAGGCCGGTCATGCCGGTCGTCTCGAACTCAACCTGCAGGGCATCGGTCGTCACCTGGGCGGCACCCATCCCGCTGTAATCCAGCAGCGCCAGGCCTTCCGGGCCACAGGACCATTCCTGAGTTCGCACCAATCCATCAAAATCGCCCCGGAGGGTGAAGCCATCAGAACGCATATTCGTAATCGAATCGGTGAAGCTATACGGCCCTACTGCGCTGTCCGCGCTGGTATAGGTCCAACTTGCGCCGTCGACAGCCGGGAAGTACGGATGGTTGCAGCGATGCAGAGGGGCCGCATTGGACGTCGGCATGGGCTCTCCATCCGCTTCGCTGGTCTCCACTTCAGGTGGCGAGAAGGCCACTGTATCCGTTGCGGCAAGGGGACCAATCTCGGTAGCCGGTTCAGCGCCGGGCGAGCAGGCTACCAGGGCGAGCAACACCCCTACAATCCATAGCGGACCAAATAAACGCCATTCATTCTTTCGCATGAGCATGTACCCTTCGAGCAGGATTTTCGATCATTGAAGTACAGCATCAACCGAGGTCTGCCTTTATGCCACACTTCGGAAGAATTGTCTACAGTTTTTGTCTAATTCAGCTCAGGGTTTTTTTGAATCACGACTGCAGGCAGAGTCCCGACCCGCCAGGTGCTGACTGGGAAATTTAATCCTGGCCTGATATTTCCTGAAGACGATTGCTGGAGGCCGAGCCCGGCGGTCATCTCCCCCTTCGGGCTATGTTGA
>DAOUEL010000080.1:0-16027 GCA_034430595.1 Anaerolineales bacterium
CGTTCGGCGAGTGGCTGGAGAGCCCTTACAGCGATCCCGTCACCGGGCAGACCTGCCAGGACTGTCATATGCCGCACCTGGACGTGGACCATTTCGCGCTCCCTGAACAGGGGGGAGCCACGCGTGATCCGCAGACCATTTTCAGCCACCGTATGCCGGGCGCCTCCGATGAAACCCTGCTTCAGAATGCGGTCGCGCTGTCAGTCTCCGCCCGCCGCGAGGGAAACCGGGTCGTGGTGGAGGTGACCCTCACGAACGATCAAACCGGCCACGATGTCCCGACCGATTCGCCGCTCCGGCAGATGCTTCTGCTGGTCCAGGCAACGAGTCCGGATGGCGTCACGTTGGAACGGATCGATGGGCCGGTCCTGCCGGAATGGAGCGGAGTCGGGGATCCGCAAGAGGGCTATTATGCCGGGCTGCCCGGGGTGGGATTTGCGAAGATCCTGGCTGAGATCTGGACGGGAGTCTCCCCGACCGGCGCGTATTGGAACCCGACCCGTGTGGTCAGCGACAACCGCCTGGCGGCCTTCGGGGTCGATAGCAGCCGCTACACCTTCGCCGCGCCGGCTGACGGCGAAGCCACGGTTACCGTCACCGTGCTCTACCGCCGGGCTTTCATCGCCCTGGCTGAGCAGAAGGGCTGGGACGTGCCGGACTTCGTCATGGCGCAGCGCACCCTCTCTGTGCCGTGAGGCACCGGAGCGCAGCTGCCTCTATGTGGATCCCCACGGAAGAGGTGGGGGAGGGGAGGATCAAAGCCCAAGACGACCCTGCAGAGGGCAGGACGATGGGTCGAGTCACCTTGTGAGATCGGCACTGCGAAGATCTCAAAGTTGCCCATCTCGGTTTAGGCATACCCGACGCGGTCAAGTAGATCGGTCATGCTCCGTGTGGAGAAGAAGCGTTCGAGAAGTTCACCGGGGACCTTTTTCGGTGGCTCGGATATGAAGTTGAACAAACAGGAGGATCGGGAGATCATGGCATAGATCTGATCTTGCGACGTGAAGATGAGGTCATTGCTGTTCAGTGTAAAAGGTGGAAGGGCACAGTTGGCGAATCGGTCCTAAGGGATTTCTATGGAGCGCTCGTGGCTATGCCCGGGGTAGATGAAGGCATCGTCGTTTGCGCTTCTGATTTTAACGATGAGGCACATCAATTTTCGCTCAACAAACCGATCAAACTGATTGACTTCGCAGTTCTTGCTCATTTTATTCGCGAGTATCAACCTCGCATTCATTATTAGCTTTGCCCCACGCGCTCCCTTGATATTTATTCCTAACTCAAATTATTTTTTTAAACCGAGTTGCCTGCGTCAGTAGATGCCCTTTGCTGCAACCAATGGGACTGACCAGGAGATATGGCAGAGCATTTCAATCCTACTGCCTATTCAGGATATCTCGCGATATGGAATTGCAAACGGTGCTTACCTCGAAGCAGCCTATTAGATGTTTCATGTACTGTGAGATTTCCGTTCAAACGCACTCTTGGCCGTTAGGCTGGGTAATGACGCCGATACAACCGGCGCGGTCTATGGCCAGCTCGCCGGCGCCTACTACGGCGAGGAGGGCATCCCCAGAGAGTGGAGAGATCTCCTCGCGCTGAAAGAAGTCATTCAGGAGTTGGACGAGCTGCTCCTGGAGATGCATGGTTCGAATTAGGTTTGTATCCCCTCTCTCCCGGATCGACCCCGAATGATCTCAGAACAGAACACATGTCGCCTTGCTTAAAAAGACATTTAGGCATTTATGGAATTAATGCGTATCTAGATAGCTAATAAATACCATCTCTGGCATGAGATCTTCAGATGCTAATAATTAAAAAGGAGAATATGAAATGATTGGTTCAAAGATCACAACAAGTGGCCAGACGACGATCCCCAAGAAGATCCGTGAGCGGCTGAACCTTGAGCCCGGAGATCGAGTGCTGTTCATCGAAAAGGACGGAGAAATCCTCCTGCAGCCAGTGAGCAATACGCTGAGCGGCCGCAGGGGGAGTGTTGCGCCTCGCAGGCGATCTGAAGAATTCAATAACGTTCGAGACGAGGTGAAAAGGCGAGTTGCGGAGAGAAATGTGGATGGATAGACACTTCGTCGATACTAACATCTTCCTTCGTTTCTTGACGAACGATGTTCCAGACCAGGCTCATGCCGTTGAGCAGCTCCTCCTGCAAGCCGAAAAAGGGGAGCTTCAGCTGCATTCGAGCAGCCTGATCATTGCTGAAATCGTCTGGACTTTAGAATCCAATTATGAACTCTCACGCGAAGAAGTGCGCGATCATGTTATCGCAATTCTTAACACGCCAGTTTTATTCGTAGAACATGCGGAAATCATTGCAAGAGCCTTAATGCTCTACGCCGGTGATAACATCGATTTCGTGGATGCGTACAATGGCGTGTGAATGCAAGAGCAAGGTCTTACCTCAGTGATCACATTCGACACAAAACATTTCAAGCGTGATCCAGGCATAACTGTCCACACCCCGACTGTCCACACCCCGACTGATGAAGTATAGAATAGTTTTCCTGACACGAGTTCGTGATTTTCCTACCGATTTATTGCTGACCAGGTCTCGCGTTTGATACCTCAGTAAGATTTTCCAACATTTCATCCGATAATAAGGTTTTCCGGATGCTCGTATGCGCACTATTAAGAGGCATGAGCCGTTGACCTAACTGTTGGCAGGTCCTCCAATCCACGACCCGAGAGCGTGCGCCATACCTGGAAGCACAGGACGGGTGGACATCTGTAGTATGATGGATGTAGATAGGATCAGGTGAGAAAGCCGAACCCCCTCACACCCGCTGCTTGTCTGCGCTTTTATTCATCACCAATGCGCACAAACGACCCGGGAAGGACAGTCGATGCGAGTCCTGCTCATGAACCACTTTCCTTTGGAGGGGAGTGGATCGGGCATCTACACCCAGAACGTAGCTCGAGAGCTCACCAAGAAAGGCCACGAAGCGCTGGTGATTACACCGGCACACGCAGAACAGACCGGCTTCCCTTTTCGCGTCACCACGATCCTGTTTTCACCCGATGATCATCCCGTAGACAATACAGAGCGATTGCCCTTCAACTTCCCTTGTTTCACCACCCATCCCTTGAGCAGTACCACCTTTGGAGATCTGTCGGCCGAACAGCGTCAGACCTACGTAGATGCTTTCTGCAATGCCGCCGCCGTCGCGGTCGCGGGATGGAAGCCGGACATCATCCATGCACAGCACCTATGGGTGACCGGGTATGCAGCCCACGCCACATGCATACCCTATGTGACCACCGCCCACGGGACCGATTTGATGGGCATCCGGAAGTATGAGGCCTGGCGGGCTATCGCTTTCGAAGGCGCCTCCCATGCCTCGTCCATCATCGCCATTTCCAAACAGGTCGCCAGAGATACCCTTTCCCTTTTCGATGTCCCACAGGATCGCATCCGCCTGATCATGAACGGTTTCGATGAGGCTATCTTCCACGTCATGCCGCTCGACCGAGAAGAGGTCATGGCCGGGTACGGCATCCAGGGCGAGATGGGTCCGGTCATCAGCTTCGTCGGGAAGCTCACAGATTTTAAAGGTGTGGACGTTCTTCTCGATGCCGCCGCGATTTACGAGGAGAGCTTGCCGAACGCCCTCACACTCATCGCCGGGGAGGGAGAGCTCCATGGAGCCCTGGAAGCGCAGACAAAGAAACTGGCCTTGAAGGGCGTTCACTTCCTGGGCCATCAGCCGCAAGCGAGCGTGGCCATGATCTTCAACCTTGCCGATGTCTCCATTGTGCCTTCACGGATCGAACCCTTCGGGTTGGTCGCGGTCGAGGCTCTGGCATGTGGCACACCGGTCATTGCCACGAACGAAGGTGGCTTGCCGGAATTCGTGGATGACCGCGTCGGCGCCCTTGTCGACGTGGGTGATGCCCAGGCTCTCGCTGCGGCGGTACTCTCTGAAGTGAGCTCGGGAGCCAAGGAGCATAAAGGTCCTCCCGCCGCAAAATATGCCATTGAGAATTTTTCCTGGGGAGGCCGGGTCGATCAAATGATCGCACTCTACGAAGAAACACTTCAAAACGATTCGATGTAGCTGATGGAGGCACTGGTCAATTGAACGTGGATAAAATCATGAAGGAGTGGTTATCGTGAGGATCGCGCTGGGCTTGATCACGCGTAATTTTGATGATCCTGAGCTGGTCCTACGCTTCCTGGCGAATGCAAGGAAATATGGGCATACGATCGAGCGGGTGATCATCGCGTATTCCCACAACCGTGATGATTCGGCCATCGAAGCAGTTGAGAAGGAATGCCGTCTCGATCTGCTAAGTATTACTGATTCGTCGCAACCCTTACGGCAGCAGATGCGGCTGCTTGGGGTCCCATCCGAATCGATAAGCGGATTATTGGAGATTCCTGACGGAGGAAAGGAGTTCGAAGTCCCCTACGGAGCTTATCGGAATAGGGTCCTTTTTAAAGCCTTGTTAGAGGGGATCGATTACCTGCTTTTCTTCGATACCGATGTTAAACCGCAAGTGCTCACCCATTTGGAAGGGGCAGAGGCGCGCTGGCAAGAGATCGATTTCGTCGGGACGCATTTGCTCTCGCTGTCCAAGCCGGATGTCTCCGCGACGACGAGTGAGTACTCGGGCTACTACATCATCCCGCCCATGTCCTTCCCGGGAATTGGCGATCTGCTCACAGGACTGGGCAAGGGAATGGCGTTGGACTACATGGAAGACTGTCACGAACATCAGTGTCTGAACCTGGGCCCTGTATCACCTGGCTCTCCGAGACTGACCGATAAACCGCTGGGTGGTAACCTGGGCATTAGCCTGCGGAAAGCGCGCCGGCTGGCGCCATTTTTCTCCACAATCTACTCCTTCTCGGGATTGATCATAAAGGGGCGCGGCGAGGATACACTCCTCGGACAGGCGATTTCAGCCTCCAAAGGTCGCATCATCGATATAGATTTACATATTTTTCACGACACCTATGAGGGTTTTCCCGATGTGCCAGACGTGCGCAAAGAATCGATTCGCGATCGATTCTACTGGGCTTGCCTGGGCTGGATCGGGCGTAATCCATTCCTGAGCTGGTATCTGGGAAAGGCCGGGCATCTTGAGACAGATTGGCGATCAGAGCTTGCCCTTCAGCGTATCGGGCTTGAGGTGGGTGGTGAGAAGGCAGCCGAGTACTTGCACGACCCACGCTTCAGAGACCTCGCCGCCGCATTCGAGGCCGCTTTCGCAGAGCTGCCCGGAACCATTAATCGCTATCATCGATTAATGGAGGGTTGGCGAGCGCTGCTCCTGGCAATACGGAAGGACCAGCCTCCAAATGAAAGGCATGAGGTCGATGTCAACGACCTGGAGCGTGCATCCTGAATTCAAGCATCCTGATGGCTGATGGTATCTGAGCAGATCATCTTCGACTTGTTTGTCCAATCCTCATGGTGTAAAACGATATTGTGAGATCCATGTCCCACTTTCAAGAACAGAATTGGACCTCTGGAACGCCGACCATCACGGTGAAAGGAGACAGCGTTTCTAGATCGCAAGCTGTTTAGCGTTGTTTAGAAACGGAAAAGAAAATGAAAACGGTTATGGTGATCCCGACCTATTGGTCCAGGGAATCGGCTGTGGGCTGGCAGCCGGGAGATGCGATCTATGATCACCCTACGCCGCTGGATGAAGAAGGAACACTGGCGAAGACCCTCGAATCGTTGCGAATCCTGGATAACACTGATTTCTCCCTGGTCATTCTGGCCTGTGCGACTGCCGCAGATATTGAAGCACAAGTTGAACACCGAGTAAGGGAAATCACCAGAGCGGCGGACCCTCCGGTTGAAACATACGTTATTTCCCACTCACACCTGCATCGCTTTCACGAGGTCCTGGCGCAATATGCGCATGAAGATCTGATCAATGTTCTCTCACTCCGAGGATATTCCAACATCCGCAACATGTGTTTGTATGTTCCCTACGTCATGGGTGCGGAAATCGTCATCTTCATCGATGATGACGAATATTTCGATGACCCTTTATTCGTTGAGAAAGCCGGCGAATTTATCGGCAGCCGCTTCATGGGCCAAACCATTGATGGTGTGGCCGGGTATTACCTCAATGCCAAGGGCAACTATTACGATGACGTTCCCGAAGAGATCCACTGGATGACGTACTGGGATCGTTTTGGGAGTAAACGCGAGGCCTTTGACAAGATCATCCCGGGGGAACCACGCCTAAAGCTGACCCCCTTCGCCTTTGGTGGCTGCATGGTCCTCCACCGTGCTTTATTCCGAACCGTGCCTTTCGACCCGCGCATAACCCGCGGGGAGGATACGGATTACGTCCTGAACGCACGTATGTTCGGTTTCATTTTCTTCCTGGATAACCAGCTCTCGATCCAGCACCGTCCGCCCGAGCAGGCTCATCCGACATGGCAGCGGTTTCGGGAGGACATCTTCCGCTTGCTCTACACCAAGGCGAAAATCGACGGCCAGACCGAGCAGGTCAATATGACACTTGTCGAGGCCGAGGATCTCGATCCTTATCCAGGTGAATTCCTGCGGGATACGCTGGATGACAAGATATTAAAGACCAATCTGATCCTTGCGTTGGATTACTTGGCGGATCAGCGTATCGAGGATACGAAGGAGACGATTCGCAATATCTGGTTGGCGAAAACGAAGGCCGTTCCCAGCGATAATCCCTTCGAGGCGTATATAGCCTTCCAAAGGCGATGGCGTGAACTTCGCAAACTGACCCGACGCGAATTTGGTCCGGAGATGTACGAAATCATCGTCGCCGGGAATGTGCGCTTGGAGGAAGAGGCACGCATCACGGAAGCTTTACGAGAGAAATTCGACGAGACAAGCTACGAAGACATCCGTGAACTTGTCATGGGGTTCCCGCTGTTCAACGGATTGAGCCGGATGCAGGTAGACTCTTTGATTGCCTTGGGGAAGCGTGAATTTTATGTCAAGGATGATATCCTTTTTAGCGCGGGGACGAAGGGCCACAACCTGTTAATCATTCTCCGGGGCCGGGCCGTCATCATGATGAGCAACCACTCGGACGAGGTTATTGGCGTGGCTGAGGCTGGTGTTGGAGAGACTCTCGGAGAGGTATCCATGCTGATCGGAGCGACGCACGCAGCCTCCGTCATCGCCCTGGAACCGATGGAAGTCTTGTGCTTTACTCGCTCTTCGCTAACAGCATTGATGGCAAACGAACCCGAACTCGCCGCCAAGCTTTGGCACAGTATGGCGCAATCGCTGGGCAACCGGCTGCGTGATTCCAACGCCCGCTATATGAGCTCAGCCAGCGAGACCCAGGATGTCGCTGACGAACTCATCCAGACGGGGCCACTGGATGTGGAAAGCGCTGAAGAACCATAGAGTTACATCAAGGCCAGAGTGACGGTTGAAAGGGTGTATTGGATCTGCTCGGCGTGTTCTGATAGGTTTTTCGGGATATCTGCAAGTGTTGATCGAACTCCGTAGACGTTGGTCTCTAATCAATCCCGCGTAATGACTCCTGAAAATAACCCGGGTGCCAATCCGACGTGATCGGTGATCGTCCATGACATCCCAAGAAATTTTCCCGGATGACTGACGATCATCGGATAGAGAGTTTACGAGTGCCCAAGATTGAATAAGGATGGAGTAAATCCATTCGGTTTGCTATGGATACCAGAGCCCGATGAACTTGGAACTATCGGCCGCAATCGATTCCCATCCACTAGATCTCGATTATTCTCGTAGTCAGTTATTCCAATATTGCCTTTTCTTATTATTCTCAACGTTTGATCCTCAACCGAGATATTTTATAAGCGCTTATATATCAAATGAGCCCTTAGGTGATTTGTTATCAGCCAATCACCCTTTCTCTATTTTTCGGCATCTACGAATATTGGTGAGACAAACTAGTCACTTCGGTGTGGATTGCGCTAAGAGCAGCGTCTCGCATTACGCCGTTCCAATTATTACCGGTCTGCCTGGTTCCGCCCGACTCGGATGCTGGCAGCTACCTTTCCCTCAATTTCACAGCCCATAACTCCAGGTGCAGTTCAACAGGAAACACACTGGCTCCTGCTTCTGCTCTCCCTTAAGATGAGTTGGACCGAGGGTGTCGTTCTACTTTATAAGCCAGCTTTTGTCAGGATTGCGTTTATGGTCTTCACGGTGATGGGATGATGCCGTGCACGATTCTCTTCGAACAGGGTCCGGGCAAATTCGCGTGTCCAGTCCGTCTTCACCATGCACCGAAAGAGCTGTGTGAGGTAAAACTCTCTACCAATCGTCTTCACATAGCGCTCGATACCCGGGCGGATCTCCCTGTACCCGGCCGGGATGGCGGAAAGGTAAAAAGCGGTCAGGATGTCTACAGCAGAACTCTCCTCCAGGCCAAACAGCGCCTCGAAATACTGGCAATCTTCAAGCGAGATTTTTTGATCTTCAAGCATGAAAAGGAATTGAAAAACCTGCCTGCCGCTCCATGAGCCGATGGAACCTGCATCGGGGCGGGCTCCAGCCCGATACGCATCCACCGCCTGTGCTACTTCATCATACAGCTGCGAGTGCAGGACCGGGGCGCTCTCCGGATAGCCAGGTTGATAGACCCATTCTTCAAAATCCACCTGTTTGCTCGCTTCCGGGAGCTCTTTTTGGAGAAATGAAAGGAAGGCTTCGGTTGTGATCGATTTGAATTGATATGCCTCGATGTAGCGTTTAACGAAGCCGTCGAATTTCTCCCGCCCTACAGCGTTTTCGATGGAAAAAAGAAAATCAGCGCCCTTAACATATGCGACCAACATACCAGATTCATCCGGATCGATATCCTTCGAGGAGGTCTTCAAGCAGGTAAGGTTGGAATCACGCCCCAGGCGGGCGAGGAGCTTCCGGAGATATATACCGTTGATATATCGAATCAGCTGTTCGATATCTGAGCCTTCGAGCACCTCCGTGATCCGCCATTCCGCATAGGTGGTCCATCCCTCGTTGATCCAGAAATCCTCCCAGGTCGCATTCGTCACCAGGTTGCCCGTCCAGGCGTGGGCTAACTCGTGGGTGATGATGTTCGTCAAGCTTCGATCGCCAACTATCGTAGTCGGGCTGAGAAAGGTGAGCCGTGGGTTCTCCATGCCACCGAACGGGAACGAAGGCGGAAGGATGAGCACATCATAGCGATCCCAGAGGTAGGGCCCTAAGAGCTTCTCCGCCTCCTTCAGTTTCTGCTCGTTTTCTGCGAATTCCCATGCCGCCGCATCGATGACTTCCGGTTCTGCGTAGATCCCGGTCCTCGGTCCAAGTTCCCGAAAGGCCAATTCGCCGGCCGCGAGCGCGAACAGGTAGGAGGGGATGGGCTGCAGCATGCGGAAGGAAGTAACGATCGACTCCCCCGATTCCACCTGATCCACCTGCTCGGCGCCCATGACCGCCTTGAGAGGGTGCGGGACCCGGACGTTGGCCGTGTAGGTGAACCGGATCGATGGGGTGTCCTGGCAGGGGAAGATGCTGCGGGCATGGATCGCCTGACATTGGCTGTACACGAAGGGGTGCATCCCGCCGGCGGTCTGTTTGGGCATCAGCCATTGCAGGGCACTCGCAGCAGGCGAGGTCGTGAGTTGGATGGAAAAATGATCGGCTTGAACAAGATCCTGCAGGTGCAGTCGCTCGCCAATGATTTCATCTTGCTTATCGAGCACCCATGGGATGTCCCTGCCCTCCTGGGATATCCGCTCAATCTCTACGGCGCGCGTATCCAGAAAAAAAGAGCCTGTAACCGGATGGTCAAGGTGATAATGCGCCAGGACCTTCATCGTCCTGGTCGTAAAATCGACCTCGATCTCGAAATCGATATGCTTGATCCGGCCCTGGCTGAAATCAGCGAATGAATGCGGATCCTCCGTGATCATGTCGACAACTCCATCTGTTTTCCTTGGCAAGGAGAGCATAGAACAACGAGAGCGTACGGTCAACATGCCCTGAAGGGGTAGGCGATTTGAAAGGTCCAGATTCTGGTGACAGATTCCCATTCTCTTTTTAATCGTGATTTTCTTTTGTATACAAGTGGATCCAATCGTGCGCAGAAGCGGGTGCCAACGAAACTCGCTGATCGATCGAGACTATTTCTTTGAGCCCAAGTAAGGTTGTTTTCGACAATTCTCAAAAAGTATCCTCATCCATAGGCTCCACTGCCAAGCGGTGTGACCGATCTAGGAAGTAACTACACAATTTTTCAGGTCACCTATTCGCCTGCTTATTTTGATCACCTGTAGTAAATTGATTTGGGATCACGCAGAAATAGTCCCTACCATCGAGCAGTCGAACTCTTGATTTGGTGGGAACCTGATTCTCCGCGGGGGTGTGCTGTGAAGGATCGTCGATGCCATTGGGTTATATCCGTTGTCCTTGGCTTGCTCCTCTGTGGATGTAATATCCCGTTTGGGCCAGGCGCCCGGCTGAGCAAACGTGATCCCGAGCGGGCGAAAATGAATATCGCCGATTCGGCAGCGGCGCTTACGGACCCAGCGCGGGCGGAAGAGGGTGTCTGGTCTCTGCTTGCGAATATCGGCATCGGCGTTTACACCGGCGACGGAACGCAGATCATGCCCGGCTCGGAGCAGGAGGAAGCCTCCTTCTGGCTCTACGACTTCGAGGTGCCCGCCCTGGCGAACATGGCGCAGGGAGACCCTGAACCCTTCGATCATTACGCACTGAAGCTCGAAGCCCTGGGTTACGAGGGGGGGCCACAGGAGCTGCTCAGCCTCTACCACGATGTCTATGCCGGATATCCGGATCACCCCCTGGTTCGGATTCTGACGTCGATGGGCGTCGATTTCAATCCCGGGACGACCCTCACGCCGCTCCAGGAGTGGCTGCTGCTGCTGGATACCTTTGTACCGCCCAACCATTCCAATGCCAGCCTGGAGCCTGAACGAACCCATCTGGCCTCCGTGGTCCAGTCCGGGCACACCCTGCAGACCGCCTGCGGTGCAATTCAGGGCGGGAACATCATCCCCTACTGGGGTCTGATGCAGCATGAGAGCGACATGGCCGCCCTGCTCCAGGCGCGGGAGGTGTACTACGCCATTCATGGACCGATGATCGCCCAAGCTGCGAGCTACGATTTGACGGCTTCGGGCGGGTCAGCACATGAGGGGCACGAGGGCAAAGGGGACAGACTGGAGTACATTGTCCACGTCAAGGTGGACTATCAACCCTGGCAATCCATCCCCGTCGCTGGAATCTCCTGCGGTGCCCTCGTCAATCTGGACTTCCACGTCCTGGTGGACGGTCTCGCCAATGTGCTCGTCGATTGGGTTATTCCGGATGTGTTCTACGCACACGGAATGGTCGAAGATCAAGAACCCTCCACGAACGACGCCGGCGAAGCCAAGCTGAGCTTCCAGGCGCAGGAGGAAGAGGCCCACGGCATCGGCACCTTCCAGGAGAGTACAGGCGAAGTCTCGGCGCGGCTTAACCTGCGCACAGGCTTTATTTCGGCGGGCGTCACAGACCCGCGCTTGCTGCAATTTGTGCCCGAACGGGTCCCGGTGATGAGTCAGTGGGTCGAGGTCAGCTGGCACGAGCTCTGTGACCATTTCACGTTGGTCTTCAGCGAGGAGCTGCACCAGCAGGCCCCCCAGGTGACGAATAACATCTACATCCAGGGGCCGATCGAAGTGAGCATCGATACCTCGACCGATCCGCCCACCTTGGAAGGAGAGGGCTCGCTGACCGTGTCGGGAAGTGGAAACCTGGGCGGCTGTCCTGCTCAGGACTCGGGATCAGATCTGGTCACGATCAGCGGCACAGTCTCGGCCGGGGAGGGGCAGGATCCCCCCCTGCTGCACCTGTCCATCGTCCACACGATGCAGCTGCAGATTCAGGCCTGCGGCGGTGGCGGCGGTATGCCGGTGCCGCTCACACTTGAGGCCGGCGAGATTGATCTGCCCTTCCGTGACGGCGAAGTGGCAAGCTGGCCCATGAGTGCGCCCACGGTGACTGCGGTGACAACCTACACGCTGGAGGTCCCCTGCGGCGAGTAAGTGGGAGTAAGCACCCAGCACGCCGGACAGCGGAGCGTCGTGAGCGTTAAAATGCCTTGCTTGGGTCCTGCGATTCCACGGGCTGCTGAAGGATGGACAGTTCACTCCTCGCAGCAGTCCGACTGCTAAGATATTGAAGAAAGGGTTTCGGACTTTACGTGCGCAGGCGCTCGACACGCTACGCCTTGATCTGAGCCATCCGCGCCCTACGACAGCGCCGTCCCCCATGCGGCTCGGGACGGAACCAGGGGTGATCCCGGGGATCGATTTCCGAAAACCATCCTTATTCCATCATGATTTCTCATCCACTTCACCCGGTGCTAGACTTGGAGCGTGATGGAATCCAGGTTCTCCTTCTTGCTGATTCTCATCCTTACCTCTTCTTGCCGTGGGGCAGAGTCACAGCCAAATGGCGGGCAGGCCCAGCAACGCACGCTTCCCCCGGTTTGGACGAGTACCCCATCATCTACGAATTCACCCAACGTGAATCAAACCTCCATGGTGACACCCACCGCCACCCAGACACCGTACCCTGCCGGCTATGAAGAAAGCCCGTGGGTGATCCGCATCGAAGGCCCTGAACTCTGGAAAAGCGCTACCTCGCTGGTAGAACTCAGTGACGGTGCGATCATGGCCGCGGGGATCGTCCCCAGGACTCCGGGGAGAGACTCCCTGTGGCTGGCTCGACTGACCCGGGCGGGGGAGGTCACCTGGCTGAGCACGATCGCGCTGCCGGGTGATCATAAATACTATGAATGGGGGATGGGCGCCGGACCTGCTGGCACCGCCCTTATCAGCGGCAATTACACCTACCCGGCTGAGGGCGGGGGACTCAAGGATTCGCCTGTAACCTTCTCCGTCACGCCTGGCGGCCAGATCGAATGGCTGGAGCCCTACGCCACGGATTCTTTTACAACCAGCCGTGAGGACGCGATTCTGTTCCCGGGATTCTATGGCGCCAGCATCATCAATGCCCGTGGTGATCTCCAATCGCACCTTGCCCTGAATTTCGGGGAGGGTTTCCGCCCAACCCCGATGGCCGCGCCGATGCCGGAAATCATTCAAGGAACCCTGCTGCCCGACCAGGGGACGCTGTTCACTGGAAACTTCCAGGACTACGTCATCTGGAGCCAAAACGCTGAACGCGCTGGCCCGGACCTGGGGATCATCTCCTATTGGTTCGCCCGGTTTTCGTCGGATGGAGAGCTGGTCTGGAAACACTTCTACGATGTTGATCCTCTGCAGCAGGGCACGATCCGGGCTGCAACCACCTCCGACGGGGGCGTGATCGCCGCGGGCACTTTTTCCACGCAAGCGGTCTCTGATGTGGAATCCTCCGTACGCGATTCATACGTGTGGGTGCGCAAGGTAGACCTGGATGGCGGGACGGTCTTCCACCGGCGATACCTCGATATGCCGCTGCTGGTGGGAGTATATGCCGCGCCCGATGGTGGAGCTGTACTCTTCGGAAAGCGTTTCATCGATGCCGAGAACAGCGCCCTCACGATCGAACAGGCGCAATTGGTCAAGCTCGATGCGGATGGCAAGGTCGAGTGGGCGCGAGCATTTCAGGAGGGTTTGCAGATCCACGCCGTGCTGCCGCTTCATGACGGGAGCTACCTGATCTCGTTTGGGCGTGGCATGATGTTCGCCCGCCTCGACTCGCAGGGCTGGCTCCCAGGCTGCCAGGATATCGTTCCAGGTGAGACGCGCATGCGGGTGGACAATGCGGTGGCAGAGTTCGACACGGCCGGGCAGGTGCCGCTGGCGATGTCGATCGAAAACCCCGAGCCGGTGCAGCCGGAGAGTCCCGCGTTCAGCTTGAGCCCGGCTGCCTTCACCCTGCATGAATCCTGCCGGACCCTGCCCGGTGATCCTTGAGAATCGAACCCGTGCTCAACCCGGGCATTCGCCCGTCGGGCAGCCGGGGAAATTCAGCGCGATTCAGGACGTTCTAAAGTAGATTGAACCCAGCCCGCTCTCCCGCAGCCTCTCATTCGAGCGTCGTCAGATAGGCATCGATCGAGCACCAAGCGCTGCCGTTCGATGACTCCATCCCGACATGAGTATTGACCTGCTTTGGCCACCACTCGTAATCCGAGCTGTTTTCCGGACCGACGTCGATCTCGCCGATGCACACCTGGTCTGGCGAGTTGTACCAGCCCGAATCCGAGTCGTGGATGAACGGGAAAATTCGCAGCTTCCGGCCGCGCCAGCTCGGAACATGGAACGTGATCGTATCGCTGGCTAACCCGGTCAGCGATTCATTCAGCAGTGGCAGCGTGGAGAACGAATACGTGCCGTTGCCCAACTTAATAGGACCGTATTCTGAGCCGATATTGATCGTGTCAACAATGAAGTACCCATTAGCGCCCCCCTTGGTTGCCAATCCATAGGTGCACTCCGTATCCGGGTCATTCAAGCACTGCAGCATCACCGTGATCCTGCCGTACAGTTCCAGGTCGTGGTTGTTTACACCGTCGTGGACGTTGTTCAGAACCAGGTTGTTGAAATGCAGCTGGACGACATGGTAATCCTGGTTCCCCATGGTCTTGAAAGCGCCGCAGTCAGCCCAAGCGAGGATGCTTGGCCCGATAAAGGTTTTTATCGTATCAACATGCAGATTGAGAATGAAGGCACGCGTCGTCAAGCACTCGCGGTTGGGCGGCGGGATCTTATACGCCTGCGTGAAGGGGTCGAGGATGTAGACTTCCGGCCCGTGCGAGTCGTAGATCGACCAGTACATGCGCTCACTGTAGCCTCCGAGTTCGAACTTGGCCCACCATTCGATCCAATCCGCCCAGGGTATGCAGGAGGATTTCCCACTGCCGGCCTCACAGGTCAGGTCATGGACATCCCAGACGAGATAGGGCTGGGGGGCGATCCCTTCCGGTCCCTGGTGGTAGCCATTCAGGGGCGCGGTGCACAGGCCCTGGTATTCGATTAAGTCGACCGGGCCAAAGAGGTGGCTCTTGCAATCGGCCGGATCGTTGGTGACCCGGGCGTCGTAGAGCGGCAGCGTGGCTGGCTCGAAATCCGGTCGTTCGACGAGGTTCGGGTAGGTGGCAGCGTCCACGTCGATCTGTCCGATCGGGAGCTTAAAGCTCTGGGCCTGGGAGGGATCGATCTTCGATCCCGAGTACTTGCCGAGCGGGATCAAACCGCCATCCTGCCATCCCCAGCACTCGAGCGAAATGGCGATATTTGGATCGAGCACCTTGCCGTTGAAATCCTCGGTAAAAAAGCCGAGTGGAGTACCGGATGTATCAACGACGCCATCCGCATCCGGGATGAAGAATCCCGAGGATGGCCAGCGGTGCCAGGTCTGGCCATCGAAACTGCGGTAGCAGTAAGCCATCTGGACCGGTTCGTGGATCGTCAGGCGGGTCATCTCGAGTCCAAATCCCGCCGGTCCGTCGTACGTGTCGAGGCAGTCGGAGTCCGGGAAGAGGTGGACCATGACAACTTCGCTCGCCGCTGTTTGCAGGTCGTTAAAGGCTTCAACATAGTACGATACGTCGGCTGGCCCGGCTGGAGGTCCATCGTCGGTGAAGGACTTCAAGTCACCGGCCATCGCTGCGAGGGTCGCAATGCGCACCCATCCCGGGTCTCCGCCCTGGTTGCGGTATACGGCGTAGCCCTTTTCGAAATTGGTCTGGTCTTCGATCGAGAGCATGACCGAGCATTTACCTGCCGAGGCGGTCACTCGCGGCGGGTCGAGAGCTTCATACGTGCTTGGTGGTGCGAAAACATTGACGATTGGTGCCTTCCAGGGGATGGCGCTGGGCGCGCTCGGCTCGGGGTTGGAGGGTGGAGCCGCTGGCACGCTGGGCAACGGCTGGCCGGAGGGGAGGATCACCCCCGAACTGCCGGGGGCGAAATAGGGTGCGGTTTCGCCTTCAGAATTTTCGACCACTTCGACTCGAACCGGGACCGAGTAGGCGGCATTGCCGGCGTTGTCCGTCGCCACCGCGAGCAGAACGTGCTCCC
>DAOUEL010000081.1:0-51492 GCA_034430595.1 Anaerolineales bacterium
GACTCGATAAGAAATTCACGAAACTGAGGGTGGTATTCGTAGGTTCGCGGCGTTTCATTCGTGGCCGAAACAAACAATCCATCCCGGACGAGGCGCGTCAGGTATCGCTGGCTGTCGTCCCGCTGGAGCACTTCGTTGCAGCCATCGGTCGTCATCACCGGGAAGACCGCACTGTCTAGCAAGAATCGGCGCATGTCCTCTGGCTGCCGGTTCAGCACGACCGATGCCAGATATTCATATACCATCGGGCGTGCGTCAAAGACCAACGCAGGTAGATCTCCACCCGCCAGTTCTCCTGAAAGCAGCAAGCCTGTTACCCAGCCTTTCGTCTCCACCTGCAGGCGTATTGCATGAGCTTCGGACAGGTTGAACCCGGATTGAAGTCTGGCAAGTTCGATAATCTCCCCTTGCGTCAACGCCAGGTCCGGTGGTCCGATTCCGCTCAGATCTCCCTCAGCCATCAGCCGGGCAAGCGAAACCTCGATCACTTCCCGTCCAGCGGCGATGACGGTAGCCTGCTCTGGCAGGACGGCCAAGAACTCATCCAGGAAGGACCTGGTAGCTTCCGAACTGTTAATCAAGTGGATGTCGTCCAGCACGATGACAAAGGTTTCGCTTACCCTGCTATCGATTACCTCTGCAAAGACACGCGCCAGCGCCTGCGGGGTTGAGCCGACAAGGCGGTCGAGATTAATTTGATCCTTCAACCGCCGGAAGCGGCGCTCGAGTGAGGCCATCAGCATTTCCGCGAAGCGAAAGACATCGCGATCAGCCTCGGATAGGCGCACCCAGCAGACCGGCAGTTCCGTATGTTCACTGAAATCCGAAAGCAGGGTGGTCTTGCCATAACCAGGTGGGGCAACGACGGCAATTAATTTGCGTGGGATATTGGCGTGGATTTCATCCACCAATCGTTCACGATGCAGCTTTGTCTGGTCGAACGCCGGGGCAGTTATTGCGTGGCGGACGACCGAATCCAACTTAGCCATCTAGAGAATGGTCTCCAGCGTCTATCGTAAATTTTTGCTCGAGCTGATCAACCTGGCCTAGATCCTCGTAAGACAGGCGTGCCCGTAGGTCGTACTTCCCTCCAGGATCAGGCGGTCGCAGGTGTGCTGTAAGCGAAAGCTTGTTCGTGTGTGCACCTACGATAACCAGCGTGGCGACCTCCTGCGATGATTGATCGAAAACTTCGATTTCAAGATCAGGCCCGCTTTGAAATGGGGTGATATCGAAAGTTAGGCGTACACGCCCCCCGTCGAGATAGGGTTCCACGTGAAGTCCGCGGAATCGGACATCTTCCGGCGGTACAGGCGCTTCAGATGGATCCTCGATCTGGATAAACATGGGTTAATACCTGCAGTATAAGGTATGATGATCGTGCAAGGAATAGTCCGTTCGCTGTACTTACCCCTGTGAAAAGGAACCGGGCATGCCCAAATGGAAATTCGATACCCTCGCGATCCACGCCGGGCAGGATGCTGATACCACTACGGGCGCGGTGATGACCCCAATTTACCAAACTTCGACCTTCCGTCAAAGGGCTGTCGGCGAACATTTGGGCTATGAGTACGCTCGCACCGCAAATCCCACAAGGACTGCCCTTGAAGCTAACCTGGCTGCCCTGGAAGGAGGCAGGTTTGGATTGGCCTTCGCCTCCGGCATGGCTGCCACCGATGCGGTCCTGCATTTGCTCGAACCTGGCGATTCGATCCTGGCGGTGAGCGACCTATACGGGGGGACCTACCGCATCATGGAACAGGTTTACCGACAATACGGACTTGAGATCGACTATGTCAGCGACCTTCTGGGAATGCAGTTGGTGAAGACCCCGCGTTTGATCTGGATCGAAACGCCGACAAACCCCATGCTCAGACTGTACGACATCGAGCAAATTTGTTCATGGGCTGATTCCCTCTCACCTCGCCCGCTTATTTGCGTGGATAACACGTTCGCCACACCCTATCTGCAGCAACCGCTCCTGCTCGGTGCGGATATCAGCCTTCATTCAACAACCAAGTATCTCGGCGGCCATTCCGATGTTGTAGGAGGCGCCATGGCGTTAAAGGATCCTGAGCTTGCCGAGCGGTTGTCGTTTCTCCAAAATGCGGTGGGGGCGGTTCCCGGACCACTCGACTGCTTTCTGATCCTGCGCGGCATCAAGACGCTCCCCCTGCGGATGGAGCGCCATGCCGCAAACGCTCACGCAGTTGCGCAGTACCTCACCCGGCACGAGCAAGTGCTGCAGGTCTTTTATCCGGGGTTGGAGACGAACCCCCAGGTGGAAATCGCTAGGCGGCAGATGCGAAACGGGGGCGGGATGGTTTCCTTCATTCACGCCGGTGGGGAAAGTGGTGCTCGTAAGTTCGTTGAATCGACCGAATTGTTCACCCTGGCCGAGTCTCTGGGTGGGGTTGAGTCTCTGATCGAAATCCCGGCCCTCATGACTCACACCTCAACGACGCAAACTCCTCTTGCCGTCGACCCGGCTTTGATCCGGCTATCCGTTGGCATCGAAGCTGCTGACGATTTGCTGCAGGATCTCGAAGGTGCATTTCGGGGGTCTTGATACAGTCACTCGTCAAAGAGAAAAGTGGATTCGGCATAGTATCGTACCTGCCTGCCGCGCAGCTTTTCCTGGATCCATGCCTCAAGCTCATGCTGCTTCTGATCGCGATCCAGGCTCGTTGCTAACCGCTCGATTGGAAAATTGACACGCAGGGCTCGGGGAGAAACGATGAAACGCGTCAATCCCGAGGGCAGGCAAAGCCCGGCATTAGCAACCTCAATGACCTCTTCGATCTCGAAGGCGGGAAAGGCCAGCAGCCCGGCAAGTTCCGGATAGGTTTCGATCAGCGAACCTGCCTCAACCTCACCTGTTCTCTCCGAGTAACCCAGATCCTCGATCGCAGCCAGCAAGCGCTGCAGGTGCTCGACCCTGGCCAGGAGCCGCTCATGTTCGCGCCCAAGCGCCCAACCGCTGCCGTCCGGGAGAGATAAATAGGCTAGCCGGTCACCTGCTGCGACAGCTTCCAGCCGTTCCTTTCGCTCTCCGGGGAGCGGAAGTGTCTCGGTCTTGGCTGCAATGGCTTCAAACAAGGCAGTGGGGTTAGTCCCGAGGATCACACGATTCCAGGTAGTCAGTTTCAAGGACTCAGCACCGAAGTGAACGACCTGAACCAGCATGTGCGCGAAACCCAACTCTCGAAATGCGGTCGTTCGGTTGGCGCCATCCAGCACCAGGTAGGTTTCCGCATCCTGGGAGAGCGGCAGGACAATCGGTGGGTTTCGCAGCTCTCTATCCCGCTCCAGTGCCCGCTTAAGCGGTGCCATGCGCGCCGGATCGATATCCTCGTGCGGCTGCAGCGAGGCTGTATCTACGATTCGCAGTTCAGGCAGATCCGGGAGCGGCTTCAAGCTTCACCCCGTGCACTGACGTACTCGAGGGCATCGATCATTGTCAGGATGCCACGCGGCTTTCCTCCTTCATCCACCAGCACCACAACCTTATGCTCTGAGAGCTCAGTCAGAGTTTCACGAAAGGGCGTGTCCTCCGGTACGGCTGGGACCTCACGATTGATCAGCCCCTCGATCGTGGCTTCACCTTCCCTGTTCCGCTCGCTGGTTAAAAGTCCGTGCAGCAATTCGACCTCCGTGACAATGCCAAGCAAGCTCCCAGCCTGATCGACAACCGGGAGTTGGGAAATCGCATACTGCCGCATTTTAGCGATGACCTGCTCCAGGCGATCCCCAGCGTCGGCCGTGATTAACTCCGGTAGACCGCGCGTTTGGGCGACTTCGAGAACTGTTGGCTCACCACCACGAAGCAGAAAACCGTGATCGCGCATCCAGTGGTCATCGAAGATTTTTGAGAGATATCGCGAGCCAGAATCGGGCAAAATCACAACCATTAAGCGATCCGGTCCAAGCTCCGCCGCATACTTGACAGCTCCAGCGAGCGCCGCTCCGGAAGAACCGCCAGCGAAGATACCTTCCTCCTGTACGAGGCGGCGTGTCCATGAGAACGCATCCTCATCGGAAACCTGGATCACCTCATCAACCAGGCTCAAGTCGAGCGTACCTGGAATGAAGTCTTCCCCGATTCCTTCCACCAGGTAGCCGGCTGCCTCGAGCCCTTCTGGATTGCCTCCTTGGCGCCATGCATCATAGAGGATCGAACCGATTGGGTCGACACCGATAATCTTCACGCCGGATTCTATGCTGCGCATGAAACGGGCAATACCGGTGATTGTCCCGCCAGTCCCCATTCCGATCACGATATCCGTGACCTTGCCAGCGGTTTGAGCCCAGATTTCCGGACCAGTCGTTCGCTCGTGGCTGGCCGGGTTGGCAGGATTGTGATACTGGTTGGCCAGCACCGCGCCCGGAGTTTCTTCGACCAGCCGCCGTGCGACGGAATAATAGGACCGGGGGTCAGCCGGGACGACGGCCGTGGGCGTGATCACGACGCGGGCACCGTATGCCCGCAGCAGGTCAATCTTCTCCTGGCTCATCTTATCCGGCAGCACGAAAATCGAGCTATAACCCCGCAGTACACAGGCAATCGCCAGCCCAACGCCCGTATTGCCGGAGGTCGCTTCGACGACAGTACCGCCCGGCTGCAACTCGCCTGAAGCCTCATATGCGTCGAGAATACCGAAGGCAATCCGGTCTTTGACAGACCCGCCGGGATTCAACATTTCCAATTTCGCATAGATTGCGCAGCTTACCTGATCCGCAATCTTGTTTAGCTTGACGAGCGGTGTATGACCTATCGCGCCGGCAACACCATCGAATACCCTTAATTCTTCTGAATACTCTAATTCCATTCCCATCACGATCTCTCCAGGCGAAGCTCGCCATTCCTGCGATCCCACAAATACCCTGCTCACTTCACGTCGGAAAATGAAGCGAATCGCAGTGGTAGAATTATCTCACTTTGGTCTTCAACCGGGCTCGCAGTGTGCTCACTATCACACATGCGTCGACCGAATTCGGACCGGATTTGTGCAGAGTACCAGCAAGTTTGGAATTGCCAGGGGCACGGTTCAGCGGTGCCAAACCCGTGATCAAGGAGATACGCATGCCGGAGTCAACTGCAGCCATCGAATACGCCCAAGATCATCAGGCAGAGATCCTAGCAGACTTGAAAGATTTACTCAGCATTCCATCTATATCAACGCTGCCCGAACACAAAGAGGATATCACAAGGGCGGCGGAGTGGATCGCTGATAAAATGCGCCGCCTGGGTTTCAAGAACGTAGCCTTAATGCCCACTGCCCGCCACCCCGTTGTGTACGGTGAATGGCTGCAGGCTGGTCCAGATGCTCCCACCCTGCTGCTCTACGGCCATTACGATGTCCAACCCGTTGATCCGCTCGATGAGTGGGACAGTGATCCGTTCAAACCTGAGCTGCGCGAAGGGAATCTCTTCGCCCGGGGAGCTTCGGATATGAAGGGACAATTAATTGCGCACTTAAAGGCGATCGAAGCGCTGCAGCAGACTTCCGGCTTGAAGGTGAATTTCAAATTCATGATCGAGGGTGAGGAGGAAATTGGCTCCCCGAGTCTGGAGGGATTCATTCAGGCAAACAAAGAACTGCTCCAGGCAGATCTATGCCTGAATTCTGACTCTGGCATCCTGGCTGAAGATCAGCCGGCCATCACGGTTGGCCTGCGCGGCCTGACGTATTTCGAGCTTCGCCTGCATGGACAGCGGACCGACCTGCATTCCGGTACTTTCGGTGGCGTCGTCGATAACCCGGCCCTGGTCATGGCCCGACTCCTGGCAGGGATGAAGGATGAGCACGGGCACATCCTCCTGCCCGGCTTCTATGACGATGTCCGTGAGCTCACGCCGCATGATCGCAAGATGCTTCCGGATCTATCGGACGAGTGGTGGAAGGAAAAAGCCGGGGCAAAAGCCCTCTTTGGTGAAGCCGGTTACTCAACGACAGAACGAGCCCGGTCCCGTCCAACCTTTGATGTGAATGGCATCCTGAGTGGATTCACCGGTGAGGGCTCCAAAACCGTGCTCCCGGCCCGGGCGATGGCAAAGTTTTCGATGCGCCTGGTCCCCGACCAGACCCCGGCCAACATCAAACAATCACTACTTAAATATCTGGAACAGCACATCCCCGAGACCATGACCTGGGAATTGCTTGAGCATTCCCATGCCAATCCAGCGATGATCGACACCAGCTCCACTGCGGTTCAGACTGCAGCCCGTGCATTCGAGGAAACCTGGGGGAAACCAGCGATCTATGATCGTCTGGGCGGTACGGTGCCAGTCGTAGATATGCTCCAACATGTGCTTGACGTCGACACGCTCATGCTTGGATTTGGCTTACCGGATGACAACATCCACGGTCCAAATGAAAAACAGCATATGGCAACGCTTTACCGAGGTGTTGAAACCGTTATTCGCTTCCTGAACGAGTACCGGATATGAGCTCAGAGACCCAGACTGAAACGACGCGCAGCCTGCCATCGTATGGCGGCCAGGCTGTGCTCGAAGGAGTCATGATGCGCGGTTCACAAACCTGCGCTATCGCCGTACGCTCACCCGAGGGCTCAATCGTATACAAGGATATTCCCCTTGGTGCTTTGTACCGCAGCCGTCTCGCACGTCTGCCATTTCTTCGTGGGCTCTTTGTCCTGTGGGATTCACTCGTATTAGGCGTGTCCGCACTTACCTTCTCGGCCAATGTCCAGACGGGTGAAGATGAGCCGATCGATCCGCGATCGATGGCGCTGACGATGCTTGTCTCGCTCGTCCTGGGGGTGGGGTTCTTCTTTCTGCTGCCGGCTGGCCTTTCCCACCTGCTTGAGTCGGTTGTCGGGTGGCATAGTTGGTGGGCAAACCTGGCAGAGGGTTTCTTCCGCTTGGCACTCCTCATCGGCTATATCTGGGTGATCGGACAATTGGCCGATATCGAACGCGTCTATGGCTACCATGGCGCCGAGCATAAGACGATCAATGCTTTTGCGGCGGGTGTTGAACTAACCCCGGAGCAAGTTAAAAGCTTCCCACGAGAACACCCCGGCTGTGGAACCGCATTCCTGCTTACCGTGGTCGTCTTCTCGATCCTGCTGTTCAGTGCACTGGGACCGCTTCCGCTGTTTCCGAAGCTGATCAGCCGCCTGATTTTGCTCCCGCTTCTGGCAGCACTGGCGTATGAATACATCCGTTTTACAGCGCGTTTGCAGCCCTATCGCTGGGCCAGGCCTCTGATTGCACCAAACCTGTGGCTACAGCGCCTGACAACTCGTGAACCCGACGAGACGATGCTCGAAGTGGCGATCGCAGCATTCAAGAAGATGCGGGAGGCAGAAAACCGCGAACCTGGAGATACGCTTCTTGCAAGACCCGCTTCAAGTTAATACCTTCAGGGGCGATATTTCCTGGCCCTATCGCCAGGAGCGCTGATTTCCATCATCCGATTTAGGCTGCCGCGCAGATGTGCCTCTCTAAGAATGACACCTCTGGATCACGGCGCGCGTTGACGCCTCCAAAGCAGCTCGGTACAATCAGCGGAAGATGTCTGCCATACTCCTGCTTCGCGAAAAACGCTTTGAAGTCCGCCACGGGATGACCATTCGCTCGGCGATGCTGGCACTCGACCTTGAGCCTACCGCCTACCTCCCAACACGCGATAAAGAGCTGCTTACAGACGATGAAATCCTGCGCGAGAATGACGAGATTCGTTTGATCGCTATCATTTCTGGCGGAGCTGCCGTTTCAAGCGAGGCCCGTTGATGGAATGTCGGAAGTGTGGCGGCAGAGCCTCGATTAACATGCGGCAGCATAAACTGCCTTTATGCCGCGATCACTTCATCGAATGGATCCCGGCTCAGACCCAACGCGCTATTGAAAGCTACAATATGTTCCAGTTCCAAGACCGGGTCCTGGTTGCGGTCTCCGGAGGTAAGGACTCGCTCGCGTTATGGGATGTGCTCACCGGGTTAGGCTACCGGGCCGACGGCTTGTATATCGACCTCGGGATCGAATCCTCGGAGTACTCGAAGCAATCACGAGCGAGGACGGAGACATTCGCCAGCTCAAATGGCCTGACATTAATCACAGTACGCGCCGCGGATGAGCTGGGTGTGGGAGTTCCCGCTGCGGCCGCTCTCACCCGCCGCGGTCGTGGAAAATCCTGTTCGGTTTGCGGTTTAACTAAGCGGTACGTCATGAACCAGGTCGCCCTGAAAAATGGGTATGACATTCTTGTCACAGGTCATAATCTGGACGATGAGGCAGCAACGTTGTTCGGCAACACACTGAACTGGCAAGTCGGATACTTGCAGCGGCAGTGGCCGGCGCTGGAGGCGAGACCTGGATTTGTTCGAAAGGCAAAACCTTTCTGCCGCCTTTATGAGCGAGAAACGGCAGCCTACGCGTTCCTCCGTTCGATTGACTATATTTACCAGGAATGTCCCTATGCGATTGGGGCAAAATCGATCTACCACAAGGATATTCTCAACCGCATGGAGCGCGACCGACCCGGCGCGAAGCTCTCGTTCTACTTATCCTTCCTGCGGGCGAAAGCATGGATGCGGTTCGCTGAAGCACAAGCCAGGCTGGAATTCAGTGCTTGCCCAGTGTGCGGTGCCCCAACCTCCGCCGACGGACTTTGTTCATTCTGCCGGTTGAAGGAACGTGTCCACGAACGTATCGGTGTGAGTGAAAGGACTCATTCTTATGACTGATGCCTCTGACCTTGAGGGGTTGACACTGCTGGGGGGATCATCAAAGCCGACCCGGCAGTTGGAAACCTTCCCCAACCATAACCCCGAGCGGGACTATGTCGTCCGCCTGGAGAGCGATGAATTCACCTGCATTTGCCCGGCGACCGGCCAGCCGGATTTTGCGCATTTAACGGTTGAATACATCCCGGACGCCCGGGTGTTGGAATCAAAATCCTTCAAACTCTACCTGTGGTCTTTCCGGGATGAGGGCGTATTTCACGAACACGTCGCCAACCTGATCCTCGACGATTTAATACGAGCGCTCAACCCGCGCTGGTGCCGGGTAGTGGCAGACTTCAATATTCGCGGTGGCATCCAGATCACGGTCGAAGCCGAGCACGAGAGCCGAGGCTAGATGGAGAGAGCTCCGAACTCACGCTGGTATTCGGTCGTCCTGGCGCTATTCGTCACTTCCCTGATCATCTCGAATATCATCGCCGTCAAAGTCGTGTCGATCTTTGGTTTGACCTTGCCGGCGGCGGTGATCCTCTTCCCAATCGCATACATCGTAGGCGACGTACTGACCGAGGTTTACGGGTATGCCCGGGCTCGTCAATCGATCTGGATCGCATTCGGCTGCAACCTGCTGGCTGTACTCGCAATCTGGATCGCCGGCCTTCTCCCGGCCGATGCGCAGTGGCGGGCCGGTGTGTTCACCGATCCAGTCTCGTCCGGGCAAGCCTTCGACGCCATTCTCGGCTTCACTCCACGCTTGCTGCTGGCCTCCTTCAGTGCCTACCTGGTGGGCGAGTTCGTGAACGCTTTCATCATGGCGAAGCTCAAGCTGGTCACGCGCGGTCGCCTGCTGTGGACCCGCACGATTGGTTCGACGATTCTGGGTCAGGGATTGGATTCGCTGATTTTCATCAGCCTCGCCTTCTCTGGCATCCTGCCTGGTGGCGTGTTGCTGGGGGCGATTATTTCGCAGTGGGGTGTGAAGACTGCCTATGAAGCCCTTGCCACACCGGTGACGTATTTTGTCATCAATCGTCTCAAGCAGGTTGAAGGAGTCGATCTCTTCGACCGGGACACGAAGTTCACGCCGCTTCGTTTCGAACCCTGAGGGAGTTCGGAATTGAGATGAAATATCTCCGCGTAGGGGCAGGACAACCCCATCCCTGCGCCAGGAACCCGATGTTGTAACCAGGCAGGGGTGACCAGGTGGTCGCCCCTGCCCTGATGCCAAACATCCCCTGACAACCCCTTTTAGACGCTACGCCGTTTCCAGGTAGTACTCAATCTCCCAATCGGAAACCTGCATCCGGTGGGCATTCCACTCCGCCCACTTGGCACGCGTGAAGGCTTCATATAGCTCGGGGCCGAGAGCTCCCTTAATGACTTCGTCTCGCTCCAGCTCATCCAGTGCCTCGGCCAGTGATCCAGGCAGCTGTTCGATGCCCTTCTCCCGTAATTCGTCGTCGGACATTTCGTAGATGTTCAAGTTGTTGACGGGCGGCGGACATTCCAGGTTCTGCTCAACACCGTCCAGGCCAGCCGCCAGCATGGTGGCGAAAGCCAGATACGGGTTGCAGGATGGATCCGGGCAGCGGATTTCGGCCCGGGTGGACGAATCACGCCCTTCGGTGTGACTCGGAATGCGTATCATCGCTGAGCGATTGATCTGTGCCCAACAGACGTATACGGGCGCTTCGTACCCTGGCGTAATGCGCTTGTACGAATTGACTGTCGGTGCGACCACGGCGGCCAGCGCCCGCGCGTGCGCTAGCTGACCGGCCATAAATCCATACGCTGTCTGTGACAGCCGGAATGGGTCATCAGGTGAGAAGAATACGTTCTCACCATCGTTGTCGAAAATCGATTGATGGGTATGCATGCCGGATCCGTTTATGCCGAAGATCGGCTTGGGCATGAAGGTCGCCACCAGCCCGTTCTGGGCAGCCAGGGCGCGTATGGTGTACTTCAGCGTAACGACGTTATCGGCCGCCCGTAGCGCTTCTGAAAACCGGAAATCGATTTCATGCTGTCCGAGCGCAACCTCGTGGTGACCCATCTCGACCTCCAGCCCCATACTATCCAACGCAAGCATCAGCTGGCCTCGGACACGCTGGGCTTCATCACTGGCCGAGAAGTCGAAGTAGCCACCTACGTCGTGGGGAACCGGGTGAATATGGTCCTGGCCGTTGCTGCGCAGCAGGAAGAATTCGGGCTCAGCCCCAACATTGAATTCCCAGCCTCGTTCATCGAGCCGCTCTAGCACCCGTTTCAAGGCGCCCCGCGGATCACCTGGGAAAGGCGAACCATCCGGGGTGTAAATATCACAAAAGATACGCGCCCGGCGCCTCTCGGTTTGCGACCACGGCAGCACGGCATAGGTATCGGCATCAGGAACAAGGCGCATATCGCTCTCCTGGATGCGGGCAAACCCTTCCACCGATGAGCCATCAAACCAGACCCCATCCTCCAATGCCACGGCTAGCCGTCCGACTGGAATGTCGACGCTCTTTACCGCGCCGGTCACATCGGTGAACTGCAGGCTGATGAATTTCACATCGTCTTTCTTTGCACGTTCAATCACCTCGCGCGTCATTTCGTTCCTCCTCCGGTCCGCATGCAGCGGAGAATGTATTTCGAGCTCAAAGCGTTGCGTTGACCATGGATCCCTCTCAACCGTCCAATCCTCCTTTCCCCTCTGGGGAAATAAAAAAAGGCACGCAGGGCGTGCCAGGTCTGGGAGAATCGCCCTTCCATACAGCCTCAGTCCACGTGCAAGAATGCTACGTGACTGGCCACTGCCGGAGCTGCTGTCTCTACCGTCACCGGTCGATTTTCCAATCCGGCTCACCTGGAAGGGAGAGGGAAGCCTGTGGCGGGCTTCGGAGGCATCCGCTGATCTGTTCGATTTTCCCCGCCGTTAGACTGGCGGGTTAGCCCCTGCTCGCACAGGGGAACCTCCACCTCGTGATCTCGTCCAGAAGGAACGAGACCCATACGCTGATCTCCCGCTATTCAATTGTTGGGCTTGATTGTAGCAAAAGCGGACATTCCGGTCAACATGAGAGTGCCGGCTTAGTTGTCAAATCTTGGTGGCAACAGCTCCATGACCAGAGCCTGGCGTGCCTCGCTAGAAACAGCTCCTGCGGCGCTTCTCGCTAATCCGAGCGCCCAGACAATCTCATCACCCGCAACTAGAAGCGGCCAGCGATCCCTGGCTTCCGGCGGTACCTTGCGGTCGATCATCAGATCCGAAATTTTCTGGGTGGCGTTGGATCCAAACAAGCCCATCCGATCACCTGGGTTGCGATTTCGGATCATCAGCTCTTCCCTGGCCAGGTTCGGGTTCAGAACGATCCGGTTTGGCCAGTCATATTTCAGCCAGGCAATACGATCCTCTTGCGTCTCTTCCAGGCTAGCGCGAATCCGCCAACCAGCGGCCAGCTCCAACTCTCCCGGGATCGGGATCACCGTCGGCTCTTCAACGCATGTTTGCGGATACCGAAGGGTGGGATCCATTTCGTTTAGTTGAATGAAGAAAATTTTCTCCCCACCATCCTGCACCCTGAGCGATCCAGTCATTTGCAGCGCACGCGGCCGCCGAGGATCGAGGATGAATTTACGCAATCGTTCAACTTCTTCCAGCCCGACTTCACCATCCATCCCCAAAAGCTCCATGAACAGCCCACGAAGTAACCCCCGCTGGATCGCAGGTGGGAGTAGGAGAAAGCCCGGCACAGAAAGCTCACTCCGGCCTCGTGCGGGGGTGGTCACAACCCCCTGGCGAGCCGTCTCAACCAGGTGATCGATCAGGGCAACATCTTCCACAAGAATTTCCGCCAGCCGGTTGAGCCCTTCCCGAATACGAGGATTGAACGTCTCAAGCAAAGGGAGCAGTTCGTGCCGGATGCGGTTGCGTGTGAATCGCAGATCACGGTTGCTGTGATCATGTTGGAAGGCAAGCTCTGAACGCTCACAGAAGTCCACAGCCGCTTCATGCGTTTCCCCCAGCATGGGCCGCACCAGATGCAGACTGCTATTGTCTGGCAGCATCGGCCATGTCCCGAGATCGGTTACCGGAAGCATGCCGCGCAGACCACCTGGGCCTGCACCCCTCAGAAGGTGGAGCAGGATTGTCTCGGCTTGATCATCGGCAGTATGACCTGTCGCGATTGTACTCAGATGATGTGTTGCCGCTGTGGATGCGAAAAAGCGATAGCGAGCTGTACGGGCTGCGGCTTCAATGGAAGCGTCCGAATCGGAGTCGAATAAACCGGTACTGGCCTGTTCAAGCACGAATTCACAACCAAGCCGCCGTGCCTGGTCAGCCACAAAATCAGCCTCGTCGGCACTTTCCGGTCGCAACCCATGGTCGAAATGAGCGACGATCGGTTTATAGCCCAGATTCACCAGAACATGCAGTAAGCAGAGGCTGTCCGCTCCACCTGAAACGCCTGCAACGAGCCGCTGACCCGGTTGGAGTAGCTGGTGAACCTCAATGTAGTCCTGTATCCGTTCCTGGAGTGTCATCCTGGCGCGATTATAGCATCCGTCTACCATGCGAATTCTCTGCGTGATGCCGGCGCCTGGAGTGTGCAACGACGCCGCATGGTATAATCCGGCTTCGCCCACGACGGAGGGTACATTCATTTGGCATTCAATCCTCTAAACTGGCTTCTGGGCCTTTTCTCCCTTGATATCGGAATCGACTTAGGCACCGCCAACACACTGGTTCACGTGCGTGGCAAGGGCATTGTCATCAATGAACCTTCCTGGGTCGCGATCGAGAAGAAGAGCAAGCGAACCCTGGCTGTGGGCGCCGAAGCGAAGCAGATGGTTGGGCGCACACCGGCTAATGTCGTTGCCATTCGGCCTCTACGTGATGGCGTTATCTCGGAGTTTGATATCACCGAAAGCATGCTTGAATACTTCATCGCCAAAGCACACGAGCAGAGCATTGTTCCAGTGCCCAGGCCGCGCATCGTCGTCGGGATTCCAAGCGGTGCGACCGAGGTCGAAAAACGTGCTGTCTACGACGCCGCGATGGCAGCTGGCGCCCGCGAAACACACCTGATTGAAGAACCCACCGCGGCTGCGCTGGGCGCCAACCTGCCGATCGGTGAGGTACGCGGTTCTATGATTGTCGACATCGGCGGAGGCACCACAGAGATGGCCGTCTTCTCGATGGGCGGGATCGTCATCTCGCGCTCGCTGCGTGTTGCCGGCGATGAATTGGACCAGGACATCATTAATTACATCCGGAATAAGTACAACCTGCTGATCGGCGAACGCATGGCCGAACGGGTCAAGATCACAATTGGTTCGGCTTACCCTCTGAAAGAGGAGCGCACCATCAGTGTGCGCGGGCGAAATCTAGTCAGCGGATTGCCGGAGGCGATTGAGGTCTCTTCGGTCGAGATACGCGAGGCCGTGAGCGGTTCGGTCAAGATCATCGTTGATACAATGCGGGACGCGATTGATGAGACGCCCCCCGAGCTGATTGCGGATTTAATGGAAGAGGGGATCTGCCTGGCCGGTGGTGGATCCCAACTGCATGGCCTGACGGAGAGGCTGTCGAACGAACTGCACATGCGGGTCTGGCGGGCTGAAGATCCGATGACCTGCGTTGCCCGTGGCGCCGGCATCATTCTCGACGACTTCGACACCTACGGCCGATTCCTGGTCGGACTCGAACGCACTCCGGGGTAAGCTGCCGGAGCGATTTCAACCGGCGCTAAAACGAATCCACGATGAAACGCCCGAATTCCCGCTTGATTGTCGTCGGCTCACTGCTTCTGGTTGCCGTCGCACTGCTGATTCTCAACGCCAGTGGATTCCTGCAGCCACTCCAGAATCTAGGTATGCGACCGGTGACATCGATACAAACCTGGTTTGCCGTTCGCTATTCCGCGCTGCGCGATCTGCTTGCCTCACCACGCGACGTGGCCGCGTTGCGCGAGGAGATCAACCGGCTTGAAGCCGAGAATGCACGCCTCGAGCAGGAAATCATCAGCCTGCGTGAGCAAGCCTCTGAGGCAGAGACGCTCTCCGCACTCTTGAATTACGCTCGCTCCCAACCCGAGAATCGCTACCTGGCCGCAAATGTGATCGGGCGCGATGTCAGCCCGTTTATACGCTCCATTTTGATCAACCAGGGCTCGGACAATGGCCTTGCCAAGGGGATGCCGGTCGTCACAGCCCGTGGTCTTGTTGGGCGGATTGTAGAAGTCTTCGCCAGTTATGCCAGGATTCAGCTGATCACCGACCCGGATACAGCTGTAAACGTCCGTTTTCAGGATGCCCGTACGGAGGGAATCCTCACGGCAGAATTAAACGGTGATCTTATCGTGGATTTGATCGACCTGAACGCCAATCTCACCCAGGGCGAACTCGTACTGACATCCGGTCTGGGAGGCAAGTATCCATCCAACATTCCGGTTGGGCAGGTAACGAGCATTCGCCGGCGGGATTTTGACCTGTTCCAGACCGCCACGATACAGCCCAGCGTCGACTTTGAAGAGCTGAACATCGTGCTGGTGATCACCAACTTCCAGCCCATCATCCTCGAGTCCAGCTCCCCCTGATTGACCGATGGCCTACCTTCTCGGCATCCCTCTTCTCGTTGGACTCGCTATTCTCCAGTCAAGTTTACTGGGGTCGTTCCGATTCATTGACGGACGGCCGGACCTGGTCCTGCTGGCTGTGATCGGCTGGGCCTTGGCCGGCGGGAAGACCGAGGCCATGGTCTGGGGTCTGATCGGGGGAAGCCTGCTGGATATGTTCTCGGAACTGCCATTTGGTTCAAGCGCGATCATCCTGATCCTGGTCGCCTATCTGGTATCCTTGTACGAGGGGCGCGTCTGGGAGGCGCATCTCCTCATGCCGCTCGGCATCACACTTCTCGGGTCGCTCGCCTATCATTTTTGGTTCCTGGCCGTCCTATTCCTGATGGGGCGTACGATTGACCTTAACTTTGCGTTGGGGCGCGTGATCTTGCCAAGCTTGTTCTTAAACGTGATCCTGGCTCTGCCCGCCAGCCAGCTCCTGATCGGCCTCAGGCGCCGTTTGTTCCCTCCTGAGTTGGAAATTTGAGGTTTTGTCAGCATGCAGAACGAGGGTGGCAGCAAAGTCCAATCTAATCGGCTATTCCTGACCTATCTCATTATCGGCCTGGCTGTCTTGATATATGTCCTGCGTCTTTTCAATTTGCAGGTCCTACAAGGGTCTGACTACCTCTCGCAGGCTGAAGCAAACCGCCTGGATGAAGTTAATATCCCCGCTCCTCGCGGAGTCATCTACGATCGAAATGGGGTTCAGCTGGTTGCCAACATCCCGTCTTTCCGGGTGATGATCGTGCCTGCGTTGCTGCCCGACAGCCAGGCTGAAGTAGACGCGATTTACCGCCGGCTTTCACAGCTGACCGGCGTTCCGGTCGATCAAGAGGGTGATGTGGCTGCGCCCTGCGTGCCTGGTCGGGGCATCATCCAGCTGGTGCAGGAAGGGTTGACCAACTCACCTTACGACGCCTGGCCGGTCGCCTGCGATATCGACGAAACGGTTGCTCGCGTGTTGCGCGAGGAGCAGATCGATATGCCCGGCGTGCAGATTGAGACTGTCCCGGTGCGCGAGTACATCACCGGCGAATTGACGTCAGCCCTGATTGGATACATGGGCCCGATTACTCCAACCCTGGAGGAATACTACTCGAATCTTGGTTTCGTCCCGGCGCGAGATCGAATTGGATACGCAGGGGTCGAGGTCGGTTATCAGGGCATTTTTCAGGACATCCTGGCAGGCCGCAACGGGCTTAAGGATGTCGAGCGCGATGTCGCCGGGCAGGAACTGCGCGATATCGGCACGTTCACCCAGCCCCTGCCTGGCAACAGCCTGCGTTTGAGCATCGACACCCGTTTGCAGGCTGCGGCCGAGGCCGCCCTCGCCAACCGGATCGAGTTCATCAACCGTTACGCCGGCGAAGAACGCAGCCCGATGGGCGCTGTCATCGCGATGAACCCACAGACTGGCGAAATCCTGGCCATGGTCTCACTTCCGAGTTACGACAACAACCGCTTCCTCGAACTCTATGAGCAGCTGCTCGCCAACCAGCGTGGCAGCCCGCTCACGAATCACGCGATCTCAAGCGAGTTCGCTCCGGGATCCACCTTCAAGATCGTGACCGCGCTCGGTGCGCTGAACGAGGGTGTGATAACCCCCTCTCAACAGCTGGATGATCCTGGCAAGATCACGATCACCAATAAGTACTTCCCAACCGATCCAGGGAAATCTAAGGATTTCGTGTGTTGGAAAGAGGGTGGGCATGGTCAAGTCGACTTCGTGCACGGCATCGCCTGGTCGTGCAACGTCTACTTCTACAAGATTGGCGGCGGATATCCGGGCCAGGTCGAGGGTGGCGGTCTTGGTGTGAGCGGCATCAATACCTATGCCCCGGCTCTGGGCTACGGAGCACCGCTCGGGATCGATCTCCCCGGCGAGGAAAATGGTTTAATCCCAGATGAGGATTGGAAGCGGATCAACCTGGGCGAGAACTGGTCTACAGGGGATACATACAATACTGTCGTCGGCCAGGGCTTCGTGGGGGCAACTCCGCTGCAGGTGCTGAGCTCGATCTCGACCATCGCCAACGGGGGGAAGGTCATGTGGCCTCACCTTGTCACCGATGTACTTGACGGCGAAGGCAACATCGTCCAGCGCTACGAGCCCTGCGTGCTGTGGGATATCGCCGATGATGTCCTCACCCCTTCCTCTGAAATTGCCGCCGATTGCCCCACGATGCCAACCGAGCTGCGTGATATGGTTCGCAACTCGCGCCAGGATCTACCGCTCTCAGCCGATGGGTTCCCTACTCCGGATGTGCTCGTCGATCCGCAGGTGATTGACTATGTTCAGCAAGGCTTGCACCTGGTTGTAACCGATCCGGATGGCACAGCCAATGGGTATGCTGATCTCGAATCCATCTCCTCCGCCGGGAAAACGGGGACCGGTGAATTCTGCGACCAGTTCGTTTTCAACCGTGGACTTTGCATCCCGGGTGAATTTCCCACCCACGCCTGGTACGCGGCTTATGCCCCGTACGAGAACCCCGAGATCGCCATCGTCGCCTTCGTCTACTATGGCGGCGAGGGCGCAGTGACCTCGGGCCCGATTGTAAAGCAGGTGCTCGAGGCTTACTTTGAAATCCGGGCTATCGATGCCGAACGGGCTCCTTGAGAAGTGCTGAGATCACCAATCGACCGCAGTTGAGCATAGCCCTTGACTAATGGCTATGCGAAAATGAGTGATTGTACCTGGTACATCCCCTTACTCGACTTGACATAAATTACTGGCGCGATTTCCCGTACTGGTCGCCTGGAGTTCAGCCGCGTGCTATAATCGCCACCTGAGTCGACCATGGACAGTACAATCGAGATCAAGGGCATTCGCGATGGTTTGCTGATCACCCTGCCCCCCGGTGACTGGCAGGGTGTCCGCCAGCTACTGCTAACCTCGGTTGCCGACCGCGAAGATTTCCTTCACGGCGCTCGAGTCGCAATGCAGGTCGGGGATCGCTCTCTAGGCGCCGCCGATCTGGGAAGCTTACGCGATGAACTGTCTCGCAGCGAGGTGACTCTCTGGGCAGTACTTTCAACGTCCGAGACCACTCGCAGCGCTGCGGCCGATCTGGGGTTAGCTCGTGAACTATCAACGCAAAAAACCGATGCTTCGGATCGCGTTGAGACGGCCGACCTCGCGCTGCCGGGTGAAGAAGCGATCCTGATCGAACGTACGCTGCGCTCGGGGCATAGCGTACGCTACCCAGGACACGTTCTCGTGCTGGGAGATGTCAATCCTGGCGCTGAGATCATTGCCGGCGGGCATGTCATCGTCTGGGGGCGCCTGCGGGGTGTGGTCCATGCCGGTGCCGAAGGCGATGAAAACGCAGTCGTCTGTGCGCTCGACCTGGTGCCGACACAGCTGCGCATCGCCAGCCACATCTCCGTTTCGCCGGCTCGAAAAGGAAAACCAAGACCGGAGATGGCCCTCGTTCGTGAAGGTCAATTAATCGCCGAGCCCTGGCAGGCAAAGCGTAGTTAACGCCATCCGAGGCTATGGAGATGAACGAATGACTGCGAAGATCGTGACGATTACTTCCGGAAAAGGCGGTGTCGGGAAAACGACGGCGACCGCCAACCTCGGTGCCGCGCTTGCTTCCCATGGCCTGCGCGTGGTCTGCATCGACGCCGATATCGGTTTACGAAACCTCGACGTTGTCATGGGTCTCGAAAACCGAATCGTCTACGATTTCGTCGATGTCGTAGAAGGACGCTGTAAACTGCGCCAGGCGATGATTCGGGACAAGCGAATTGAGAATCTATTCCTGATCCCGGCTGCCCAGACGCGCGATAAGTCAGCCGTGTCGCCGCAGGATATGGTCCGTCTGGGTGAGGAACTGCGCCCTGAGTTTGATTGGGTCCTAATCGATTCGCCGGCCGGAATCGAACGCGGCTTTCGCAACGCGATCGCCCCCGCCGACCTGGTTTTGATCGTTACGAACCCGGAGGTCTCGGCCGTGCGCGATGCCGATCGTATCATCGGTTTGATCGAGGCCGAGCAGAAGGGACCGGGCAGGCTGATTTTAAACCGGGTCAAACCGGAGATGGTGCGCCGCGGCGATATGCTCGGTACGGAGGATATTCTCGATGTCCTGGCCATCGAATTAATTGGCATCGTTCCCGAAGATGAACGTGTCACGGTCGCTACGAACCAGGGTGTGCCGATTGCCCTCGACACTGGCAGCAAAGCCGGCCAGGCTTTTCAGAACATCGCCCGCAGGCTGCTGGGTGAGGAGGTGCCCTTTGAGAGTATCGAGAGCCGGGATGGCTTCTTCGGCCGGATTTCACGGCTTATGCGAGCGGGAGGCGAGGGATGAGCTTCTTTGAAAAGGTTGGGCTTGGCCGTTCGAGAAGCGCAAAATCAGCGAAAGAACGCCTGCAGCTGGTCCTGGTCCATGACCGGGCTGGAATTTCGCCGGGCAAACTTGAAGCCTTGAAGGACGACCTGATTGATGTTATCTCGCGCCATCTCGATGTTGATACGGAGAACGTCGAGATCACCCTCACTCGCGACCGTGACCAACAGCGGCTCGTGGCTGATATCCCGCTCGTACCCGCGCGTTTGCGTCGCAGAGCAGCCCGCTGAACAATGCAAGCTCCACGTATCTGGCGTCACTTTGATGTGTGGCTCCTGGCCGCCGTAGCGTTGATGACCATCGCCGGTGTGGCGATGATCCAATCCGCCATTGCCGGGAATGAGTTCCTGGTCGAGCAGAACACCGTATCACGCCAGGTGATCTTCGGCCTGGCCGGGTTTGCAGTCCTCTTTGCAACCACCGCCATTGACTACCGCCTTTGGTCGGCGCTCTCGCGCCCGATGTATATCTTCATTCTCGCCTTCCTGGCACTGATCCCAATTGCGGGCATTGCCGGTTTCGGTTCGGCACGCTGGTTCCAGGTTGGCATCATCACGATTCAACCCTCGGAGTTAGCCAAGATCCTGATTACGCTGGTGCTGGCAGATTACCTGGCCCGCAACCAGTACCGAATACACGAGGCAAGCACCGTCATCCGCAGCCTGCTGCTGGTCGTCGTGCCTGCTTTGCTGGTTTTTGTTCAGCCTGACCTGAGCACCGCAATCGTCCTGGGCGTAATCTGGCTGGCACTGGTTTGGGCGGCTGGAGCACATCCAAAGCATCTGGTGATGCTCGCACTTGCGGCGCTCGCTGCCCCGATCCTCGCCTGGCCCGTGCTGCAGGACTACCAGAAGGCGCGCGTGATCACCTTTCTCTTCCCGGATCCCGAGGCTGGATTCGGGGCGACTTACAATGTGAATCAGGCACTGATCGCAATTGGCTCAGGAGGATTGTTTGGCCAGGGATACAGCAGCGGCACCCAGGTCCAGCTGCGCTTCTTGAAGGTGCGCCATACGGATTTCATCTTCTCCGCCATGGCGGAAGAGTTCGGCTTCATCGGCTCGCTGATTTTGATCGCACTCTTCGTGTTCATTATTTACCGCTGTCTGCGGGCAGCCCGCATGGCACGAGATACCTATGGCGCGCTGATTTGCTACGGCTTTGCAATTCTGATGTTCTTTCAGGGCTTCTTCAATATTGGCATGAACTTGAAACTCTTTCCGGTTTCAGGCTTGCCGCTGCCCTTCTTCAGCTATGGTGGATCTTCGCTCTTTACCAGCCTGCTTGCAATTGGCCTGGTTGAGAGTGTGAATTTACGGCATAAACGGATCGAACTTTGACATTCACAGCCGACGATAAGGACGATTGATGGGAACAGAACAACCGGCGCGCATGCGCTTTGCACCCTCCCCAACGGGGAGGTTTCACATCGGAGGCGCACGAACCGCCCTATACACGTACCTCTTCGCCCGCAAGACCGGCGGCCAGTTCATCCTGCGCATCGAGGATACCGACCAGAAGCGCTTTGATCCAGCCGCAGAAGCTGAGCTGTTCGAATCGCTGCACTGGCTGGGCCTGCAATGGGACGAGGGGCCGGATATTGGCGGCCCGAGCGGCCCTTACCGGCAGTCGGAGCGGATGGACATTTACCAGCAGTATGCGCAGCAATTGGTAGACGGCGGTCATGCGTACTACTGCTTCTGCACACAGGACCAACTGGCGGAAGTCCGCAAGCTGCAGCAGCAGCACAAGGAACCGCCGCGCTACGATGGCCGCTGCCGTCGGCTAGCTCCGGGCGAGGCCGCCACACGCGTTGCATCCGGTGAACCGCATGTCATCCGCTTCAAGACTCCGAAAGACGGCACGACGACGGCCGTTGATCTACTGCGCGGCCCAATCGAAGTCGAAAACGCGACCATCGATGACTACATCCTGGTTAAGTCGAGCGGCATGCCCGTCTACCACCTGGCTGCGATGGTCGACGACCACTTGATGGGCATCACGCACGTCACCCGCGGCTCAGAGTGGCTTCCAACCTTCCCGCTGCATGTGATGATTTATGAAGCTTTCGGTTGGGATCAACCAGTATGGGTCCATCTTTCGGTGCTTCTCAACCCGAGCGGGAAGGGTAAGCTGAGCAAACGGGATTCAGGCAGCAGCACAGGCGGTGCTCATGCCATCTTCACGCTCGACCTGAGGGAACTCGGGTATATTCACGAAGCTGTCACGAACTGGGTCAGCCTGATGGGCTGGTCCTTCGACGACCATACTGAGTTCTTTTCGATGCCAGATTTGATCCAGGCTTTCTCGCTTGAGAAGCTTAATCCCAGTCCGGCGGCGGTCAACTACAGCAAACTGGATCACTTCAATGGGCTGCATATTCGCAGTCTGGTACCTTCAGAACTTACCAGGCGGCTGGTACCATTCTTTGCCAATGCTGGCCTGGATGTCACGCTGGAGGCACTCGAGCCGATTACGCCTTTGATCCAGGAGCGCATTCGCACGTTGGACGAAGCGGTTGATATGGCCGGCTTCTTCTTCCGCCACTTCACCACACCACCCGTTGAGCAGCTGACCGGAAAAGGGATGAGCCCGGCCGATTCGGCTGAGGCCGCCCGCCGTGCGGCTGTGATACTGCGCGAGCATCCCGGGTTGGAGCATGAAGAGCTCGAGAATGCGCTGCGTGCGCTGGCCGATGAACTCGGTTTGAAAGCCGGGCAATTATTCGGTATTCTGCGGGACGCAGTCACAGGTCAAAGCATCAGCCCGCCGCTGATCGAAACGATGGAGATTCTGGGCCTGCAAACCGTGCTCGAACGTGTTGAAGATGCGGCCGAAGCACTTGAATCCGCCTGAACCGGCTCCAAAGTAGACAGCCTTGCCGCGGTTGTGTTACAATCGCAACGTCCTTGGGGGTTCGTCTAGTGGTAGGACAGCGGACTCTGAATCCGTCAGCCGAGGTTCGAATCCTCGACCCCCAGCCTGAACCGCCCGGCCTGGTTTTCGCCACCGGGCGGTGTGATTCTGAGCTATCCGTCTGCAGGAAAGAGCTTTTACAGCCCAATCCGCCTTAATAACTGTGGCTATACGAAGAATCTCGCACGTGCCTCCCGTCAAGGCCAGCAGCGTCGATGGTATAATCCCGCCGTGCCCGAGCATTCCCTACAACAAGCATTGGACCGGACCAGGCGAGCCGCATTTGGGCGGATCGCAACGCTGCTAGGCGCAAGCGAACTTACAGAGGACTTCTGGGATGGTCTCGAAGCTTCGCTCGTCGAGGCTGATCTCGGCCTGCCGTTTGCCAGCTCGCTGCTGCAGGATCTTAAGCAGCAAGCGCGCTTACAAGGCCATGTCAACGGCCAGCAGGTCAGAGGTGCGCTGCAGGAGGCCATGCTCGCTCGATTGCCAGAGTTGCCCGAGCCACTTCCAACACCCGACAAACGGCCGTTTGTGACGCTCCTGGTAGGGGTGAATGGTTCGGGAAAAACAACGACGGCGGCAAAACTTGCCTGGCACTGGAAGCAGCAGGGGCTGACCCTCCTGTTGGCAGCCGCCGACACATATCGCGCAGCAGCCCGCGAACAGCTCGCAGTCTGGGCTGAACGATTGGGGTTCGATATGATCGCAGCGGAGCGCGGCAGTGATCCGGGCGCAGTTGTTTTCAATGCATGTGAAGCCGCGCTTGCCCGTTCGGTAGACGCCTTGCTGGTCGATACCTCCGGCAGGATGCACACGGAACACAACCTGATGGCCGAGTTGGAAAAGATCGGGCGTGTGGCAGCCAAGGTTGTACCGGGAGCTCCCCACTGCTCACTGCTCGTTCTCGACGCGACCACCGGTCAGAATGGAATCGCCCAGGCGAAAGCATTTTCCGAAGCAGTGCCGCTGGATGGGGTCGTCCTGGCAAAACTCGACGGCTCAACCCGGGGCGGAGTTGGGCTGGCAGTCCAGGATCAACTTGGACTCCCGATTTTCTTCGTCGGGCTGGGTGAGGATATTCAAGACCTGCAACCTTTTAATGCCAAAGCCTACGTAAGCGGACTTATTCCTGCGGATTGAGAACGTCAATTAGGACTTAACTGTGACATTGAAAACTGGACGAGGATAAATAGATGGAAGATCTTTCACAGAGGCTGCAGCAGATCGAAGAAAGAATTCAAGACCTGATGGTGCGTCTTTGACCTGCCAAAAAAGGAAAGGCAGCTAGAAACGCTCCAGAAAGCCGCGGAATCACCTGACCTCTGGCATGATCAAGATGCGGCCAAAAAAACGATGCGCTTGCTTTCCAGGGTCCAGGGCGAGATCGAGAACTGGCAGAAGCTTGAAAATCGGGTTTCGGATGCCCTCGAACTTGCCGGTATGGAAGATGAGGGCATTTACGCAGAGCTCGACGCGGAAGTAACTGCGATCGAGTCGGAACTCGACCGTCGGGAACTCGATGCGATGCTTTCGGGTCCCTACGACGACGAGGATGCGATCCTCGCGATTCATGCCGGCGCGGGAGGGACGGATTCGCAGGACTGGGCTGAGATGCTGCAGCGGATGTATCTACGCTGGGCTGAAGCGCGCGGCTTTACGGCAGAAATCCTGGATTACTCCGAAGGCGAGGAAGCTGGAATTAAAAGCGCCACGATCGCCATCGATGGTGACTATGCATACGGCTACCTGCAATCCGAGAAAGGCGTACATCGCCTCGTTCGTCTCTCGCCATTCGACTCCGCCAACCGCCGCCATACTTCTTTCGCGCTGGTGGAGATCCTGCCGCAGGTAGAAACGGACGATGAAGTTGAAATCAAAGCCTCAGACCTGCGGATCGATACATACCGCTCGGCTGGTGCAGGTGGACAGAACGTCCAGAAGAATGAGACCGCTATCCGGATAACGCACCTGCCGACAGGCCTGGTTGTGACCTGCCAGAACGAGCGTTCGCAAATGCAGAATAAGGAAAACGCAATGCGCGTCTTGCGCGCCCGCCTGCTGGACTTAAAACGCCAGGAGCAGGAGGCAGAACTCGCTGAAATCAAGGGTGATTACGTCAAGGCCGAATGGGGGAGCCAGATTCGATCCTACGTCCTACACCCCTACCAAATGGTCAAAGATCATCGGACGGATTATGAAACCGGCAATGCGCAGGCCGTGCTGGATGGAGATCTTGATCAATTCATGGAGGCCTACCTGCGCTCGACCCTTGCTGGTAAGCCTGCTTGAGAGCGCAAATCGTCCTACCGGACCTCAGCTGAAATGACCAAACCTTGTCGCGGGCATACCCGTCTGCTATAATCCGGCGGCTAGCGACGAGAGGAGATAAATACGTGGCTACGTACCTTGATCTTGCATTAGTCGTTGTTTCGATCGCTTTGATCGCGGTGATCTTGCTTCAAAGCCGTGAAGCAGGCTTGGGCGGCTTGGGCGGTGGGGCTGATCTCGGTGGTGCTGGTTACCGTGTACGGCGCGGGATCGAAAAAGTCCTTTTCAACGTGACGATTATCCTGTCAGCGATCTTCTTCATTCTGGCTTTACTGACCGTGACGCTGGCCGGCTGATCAACCTCCTCCCTCCACCCTCAATACCTCTATCAAATGCGCAACTTACGCTGGCAGGTGCTGATCGCTATCGGTGGGCTCGTGCTGGTCATTGGCCTGCTGATTGGCCAATCCTCAACACCGGCCACAACCGGGCCTGAGCCAGTTGTCGGCGGCGCCTACGCCGAGGCGATGGTTGGCAGCATCATGCGATTAAACCCGATCCTCGATAGTTTCAACCAGGTTGATCGCGATATCGACCGGTTAATCTTCTCCGGCTTGCTGCGCTTCGATTCACGCGGGAACCCCATCCCTGACCTGGCAGAAAGCTGGAACATCTCTGCTGATGCTTCTCTTTACACCATCATCCTGCGTGAGGACGCATTCTGGCATGATGGTGAGGCCGTCACTGCCGACGATATCGTCTACACTTTTTCGAAATTCCAGGACGATGATTTTCCTGGACCGCAAGATCTGCATGATCTGTGGACGCAGGTCAACATTGTCCGCCTGGATGACCGGCGCGTGCAGTTTCAGCTGCCGGAACCCTTCGCCCCCTTCCTGGACTACCTGTCGCAGGGTCTATTGCCTGACCACCTGCTGCGGGGTGTTTCCGCTTCAGCTCTTATCGATCATCCTTTCAATTTGGAACCGGTCGGCAGCGGACCATTCCGTTTTAGCCAGTTTCTGTTGGAAGGAGAGCAAATCGTAGGCGTCAGCTTATCAGCCTTCGAGGATTTCTATAATCAAAGACCCTTCCTTGAACGTGTCGAGTTTCTGCTTTTCCCGGACGAGGAATCAGCGCTCCAGGCCTATGAAGATGGTGAAGTCCTTGGCCTGCAACAGGTCGGGGCAGACATTCTCCAATCTGTCCTCGAACAACCCTCCCTGAATCTACACAGCGCTCGCCTGCCCAGACTTGGTATCGTTTTCCTGAACCTGAAACACCCCGAGAAGACTTTCCTGGCGGACAAGGTCGTCCGAAAAGCGCTGCTACTGGCCTTGAACCGGCAGTGGATGATCGATCGAGCCTTCAGTGGGCAGGCGGTCGTCCCCGACGGACCGGTCATGCCGGGGACATGGGCTTACGCAGACGGTCTGCCGCGTCAGGACTTTGATCCCGAATCAGCCGCCAATTTGCTCATTTCGCGCGGCTGGGAACTGCCGGCAGGTGCCGCACCAGGTACACTCGAATATGTCCGCAGTAATGACGAAGATCAGAGCCTGAGCCTCGAGCTGGTCTATCCCGATACGTCGGAACAGTCACTGATCGCGGGCATCATTAAAAGCGAATGGGAAGCTATCGGGGTCACGGTAACGCTCATTCCTGCAGATCCAGAGACCATTTTGACCGACTACCTTGAGCCTCGTGAGTTTCAGGCTGTGTTAACCGAGATCAATTTCAGTGATTCTCCAGACCCCGATCCCTACCCCTTCTGGCATGACTCTCAGACTGAAACCGGTCAGAACTACAGCGGCTTCGAGGATCGCAACTCAAGCATCTGGCTTGAGCAAGCCCGCACAACTCCTGACCCGGGGCGCCGCCGCGAGCTGTATGTGAGCTTCCAATACCGCTTCCAGGATCAGCTCCCTTCTCTGCTGCTGTACTACCCGATCTATAACTTCGCGATCGATTCTCAGGTACAGGGCGTGAGCGTGGGGCCTCTATTTAATCCCAGCGATCGGTTTTTCAGCATCACGAACTGGCATCTGATTGCACGCCGCGCGCTGCCCGCTCCAGCAACCGTGGAGCCGTAAGATTTGATTTTCGGAACCTCAGCCCTGGATACCGGGCATGGTATAATCCTCCGACCCAAAAGTGGTCCAAATTCGATCTAACTTCAGGAAGGTGTTCTAGTGGAATCGACCGAGAGCACACAAGCGCCAGCCTCGCTGGCGAAACTTAAACCTGGTCAGAAACTCACTGGCCGTGTATCGAAAATTGAACTATTTGGCGCCTTTGTTGACATTGGCGCTGAGCAGCAAGGCTTGATTCATATCTCGAAACTTCGCCAGGGCAAGGTCAACCGCGTCCAGGATGAACTTCACGAGGGTGACCAGGTCGAGGTGTGGGTCGAGAAGGTAGACCCGGCGGCTGGCAGGCTCGAGTTGACTATGCTCAAGCCAGTTTCCCTGCAGTGGAAGGACATCAAACCCGGCGCGAGCTTCAAGGGCAAGGTCGTCCGCATTGAAAAGTTTGGCGCGTTTGTCGACATTGGAGCGGTCAGGCCGGGACTTGTGCACGTAAGTGAGATGCGCGATGAGTATGTCCCCGATCCAAATAAACTCGTATCGGTTGGTGACGAGGTTGACGTGAGCGTGATCGACCTGGATGCGAAGAAGAAGCAGATCCGGCTTTCGATGAAACCCCAGTTGGTCGAAGAAGTACCGGAAGATGACGAACCAACCGAGGCGCTCCCAACCGCAATGGAAATTGCACTTCGTCAGGCCATGGAAGGCGAGGAGCAGCCCGAAAGCGGTGAGTCTGCAGGGGCAAGCACCAACCGTTCCAAACAACGCCAGGAAATGGAAGATATTCTCTCCCGAACACTCGAGCGAAAAGTGAATACCGGCTCCTGAATCTTCTATCTACAATTCGAGCAAAATAAAAAAATCAGGGCGCTGCAATCGCAGCGCCCTGATGGTTGTTCAATCACTTCAAGCCTAAGCCGAGCCAGATCTTTTATAAATTCGACGGCTATAACTCGTCATCCTCGGTCCAGTCCTCTTCCTCTTCTTCATCCTCCAGGAAAAGATCCTCATCATCTTCTTCCCAGATTTCTTCCAGCTCCTCATCTTCCCAGGTATCATCCTCGGCTACGTCGCCAATATGGGTATAGGTGAGGCAGCCCTCATCGGGATCGAGTTCTATGCTCGGTGCGCCGCAGTAACCTTCCTCAAGGTAGACACAATCGATGTATCTGCAGCGGATACGGGGCATATGTTCAGTCCTCCTCTAACGCTCTGTTTGGAACGCCTGCCGCAGCATCAGGATCGCCTCGAAGAATAAGACGGCCATCGCCACAGCAGATAGTACACAATAAGGGCAAATTGCCCTCAGGACAAAGACCTCCAGATAGGTAAGATACAGTGAAAATAAAGTCCCTGTCAGAGTAAACCCAAAAAGAGTCAGACGCAAGCCATCCCGCCAGACTGGCTTTCGATCGTCAAGGACCAGCACAACCAGGATTGCGAGGTATCCGACCGCGCCGATCAGGGCAATCGGAATTCCACCGATTTCGGCGAAGCGGCTGCTGTTGACTGATTCACAATTTCCAATTCCACCGCAAACAGCCAGCGAATCGGTAAGCTTGATCCATGCCAGGTAAACCGAATCTACCAGTCCAATTAGCCCAAAGACTATTACTATCCACCATTGTCGGGTGCGCTCCATAACGCTCCTTGACTCCTCATCTACGGATTTCAGGGCTCTTGAATACTTTCGATCGGAGGCGCCAGCAAATAAGCCCTAACCTGCTCTCCTGCTGCCAGTTGTTCTACACCGGCCGGAATCTGCAGCAATGCGTTGGCCTTCACCAACGAGCTAAGAATGCCTGAATCTTGACTTCCAGTCAATACCGCTTCGAGCCGATTCTCCACGTGGAAAACAACCCCCCGCAAGTAGCTCTCCCGGCCATCCGAGTGCACCTCTTCCCGCAGTCGGACGTCAACTACGGTATAGAGCGCCTCCTTCGATCCCATCAAGGCAGCTAGTGCCGGCCGGACAAACAATTCGAACGTGACCAGCATGGATACCGGGTTCCCAGGCAAGCCAAGGAAGGGAATCCCCCGGTAGTGACCAAAAGCAATCGGTTTCCCGGGGCGGATGTTCACCCGCCAGAAAGATAGATCACCCGCCTCCTGCACAACGGGTCGAACATGATCATGCTCACCGACACTGACGCCAGCAGATGAAAGGATGAGATCAGGCTTCCATTCGCAAGCCGCCTTAAGGCGGGTCCGGATTTCCTGCCGGGAGTCAGCGGCGATCGGAAGTCGGCGCGCCTCTGCTCCCATGGCCTGAACTGCGGCCGCAAGAGCATAGCGGTTGGAATCGTATATTTTGCCCGCGGTCAGAACCTCCCCGGGCTCCACCAGTTCGTCCCCGCTCGAGAACAATGCAACCCGAACGCGTCGGTGCACCTCGACCTGGGTATGGCCAATCGAGGCCAGCATGCCGATATCCGGAGGTTTCAGCCGATGTCCGGCGGGCAAGACCAGCTCGCCCTCAGCCAGTGCCTGACCTGCTGGTCGCACATGGTGACCAGCATTCACGGCGGTGGTGACTCGAACCCTGTAGGTCGAGGCTTTAGCGTTTGTTCTTCCCTCGACCTTCACCCACTCCACCGGCAGAACAGCATCTGCCCCGGCGGGAAGCGGCGCCCCGGTCGAAATGGATGCCGCTTGTCCGGGTTGCAGTGTGAACGATGTGACGTGACCCGCAGCTTCTTCCGCGACCACCTCCAGATCTACCGGATGCTCAGGGGCAGCGTCTACAAGATCAGCCGCTATTACTGCAAATCCATCCATGGCTGAGTTTGCAAAGGGCGGCAGCGCAAGCGGGGAGAAGACATCTCTGGCAAGCACTCTCCCACCAGCCTGGTCGAATGGGAGGATTTCAGCGTTTACCGGAGTGATTGATTGAAGGATTAATGCACGAGCAGCATCTACGCTAAGCAGGGATTCATGCATTTTGAGCTACTTCCTGTTGCAGTGATTTCAGGCCTGTATCTTACCACTCGATCAGCGTTCAGCCGGGCCTTAGGCGTCGCGCTTCCAGCACGTTCGGCAGGGCTTCAAGTCGGTTGAGAACCCGGCTGAGCTGGCTCACGTCTGTGATGCCCATGACAAGGTCGAAGGTCGCCAGGCTGTTCTTTGTGGCGACCTGGATCGAGGACATATTGATGCCCTCATTCGAGACCAGTGTCGAAACATCCCGCATGAGACCATCCCTGTCGTAAGCCCGAATTCGAACAGAGACCGGATAGGTATGCTGCGGTCGACCCCAGGAGACCTGCACCAGGCGTTCTCGATCCTTGATACGCAGAACATTCGGGCAATCCTGGCGGTGAATGGTGGCACCTCGCCCCCGCGTGATATATCCCACGATGGGGTCGCCGGGGGCGGGTTTACAGCAGCGTGCCAACCGAGTGAGCAGGCCTGACAGCCCGAGAATGCTGACCTCACCACTCTGGAGTTCCTGGCTTGAATCCTCCAGGTTAAATCCTAGTTCAAACTCCTGTTCCTCTTCCGGGACGACCACGTTGACAATCTTGCTCAGGTTCAGATCGCCTGTTCCAATCGCTGCCAGCAGGTCGTCGACCTGGGAGAAACCTACCTCGCGTGAAATTTTCTCGTAGGCCAGGTTTTCCAACCCCAGCCGACGAAGTTCTCGCTCGAGCAGCAATCGTCCATGCGAAATATTCTGTTCCAGGTCCTGCTTGCGGAACCACTGGCGGATTTTGCCGCGCGCGCGCTGGCTTTTTACCATTTCCAGGCTGGGATTAAGCCAATCGCGGCTCGGACCGCCCCGCTTGGCCGTCAGGATCTCAACCGCGTCGCCAGTTTCCAGCTTCGTGTCGAGGGATACCAGCTTTCCATTCACCTTTGCACCCCGGCATCGATGCCCGATGGCAGTGTGAATGTGATATGCAAAATCGATCGGGGTTGAGCCGGAAGGCAGGTCGATGATATCGCCCTTCGGCGTAAAGACGAAGACCCGGTCATCGAATACGTCAGACTTCATCGCCGCGACGAAGTCGCCTGCGTCGTCAATATCCTGGCGCCACTCCATCAGCCGGCGCAGCCATAGAACTCTCTGTTCGAAGGCATCATCGCGCACCCGGCCTTCTTTGTAGCGCCAGTGAGCTGCGATGCCGTATTCAGCATTCTCGTGCATCTCAGGCGTCCGGATTTGCACCTCGAGGGTTTTACCATCATCGTAAATAACTGCTGTATGAAGGGATTGGTAAAAGTTATCTTTTGGCGTGGCGATGTAATCATCGAAAGTTCCGGGGACGGGCTTCCAGTGACTGTGAATCGTTCCCAGAGCCAGGTAGCAATCCGATTCGGAATCCACGATCACGCGTACCCCACGTACGTCGTAGACCATATCAAAGGGCACGCCTTTGCGTTCCATCTTGCGGTAGATAGAGTAAAGATGCTTCGGGCGGCCTGTGACCTCAGACTTAATTCCGTTTTGGGCCAGCACCTCACGTAAATGCTCACTGATTTTGCCTAGCGCCTTCTCGCGGTCAACGCGGCGTTGGGCGATGCTGGAGGCAATCTCTTTGTAGCCTTCCGGATATACATAGCGGAAGGCCAGATCCTCCAGGTCCCATTTCATCTGCCAGATGCCGAGACGGTTCGCTAGTGGAGCAAAGATTTCCAGTGTTTCCTTAGCAATGCGTTTCTGCTTTTCGGGTGGTAAATGGGAGAGGGTCCGCATGTTATGCAGGCGGTCGGCGAGCTTGATCACAACCACGCGCACATCATCTCCCATCGCCAGGAAGGTCTTACGCAGTGTTTCCTTCGCCAAGTCACCCTTCGTCGCCAGCGGGTCTTTTGAACGTTTGCCACTGTGACTGACCCGTGGGAGCTGGGTTAACTTGGTAACGCCATTTACGAGCGCGGCGATTTCATCCCCGAAGTCGCGTTCAAGATCCTCGATCGTGATGTTCGTGTCTTCCACAGTATCATGCAGCAGGCCGGCGACCACGGCTGGGATTGGTGCACCCAGTTCGACCAGGATTGCCGCCACACCCACGCAGTGGTTGATATAAGGTTCGCCGGAAGCCCGTTTTTGACGCCGATGTGCTTTCTCGGCCACACGGTAGGCGCGCTTGATCAGCTCGACATCCGTCGGGGATATATCTTTAGGAAGTTCCTTTAGCAGGTGATCGATATTCATTGCTAGTACCTGATCAAAGTATATCTTGTGGGCCAGAGCCCTTCAAGCGCCGCTCCCAAGAATCAATCAGGCTGAGCCAGATTGGCTCAGCCTGTAGATCCTGGGATGACTCCAACGTTCTGGGTTTCCTATGACGCATAACCTGGCGCGCTGATCACGTGATCCTGCCAGTTTTCGATAATCTGGACCTCGGCCTCATCCTGAAGCTGCTGCAGCCAGTTCGTAAAGGCCTCATCGGCAGCGGCTTGGTAGGCTGTATCCGACAGAGGCCGCACTTCGTGCGCCTCTACCCGGAATAGATTCCAGCCGTCCTGGGTTTCCAACGGACCCGCGATCTTCCCGGCCTCGGTTGCGAAGACAGCCAGACCGGATTGTCCAAATTCATTCACGATTTCACCGAGCGCCTTCCAGCCTACCTCACCACCCGCATCGACCGTGCTGAAATCGACCGAATATTCTGTGACCATATCTTCCCAGGCGGCCCCATCGTCGAGCTTCGCAAGTACTTCCTGCGCGGTCTCCTCGCTGTCGACCAGGATGCGCTGGATATGCACCTGTTCCTGGTCGCGCTCAATCTCAGGATCAAAGTCCTCCCGCAGCTTATCCTGCAGGAGACTGGATTCAACGAAGGCCAGATAGTCCGATTCACGAATGTCCCAGTCTGAAAGGGAGCTGATGAAGCTCTGGTAGTCCTCTTCAAACAGCTGGCGGGTGTACTCGGTCGGCGTTGGTGCGGGTGTGCTTGTTGGGGCTGCCGTGGGGCTCGGTCCAGCTGTGGGGGCTGTCGTCGCGGTAGCCTCGGCCTGGGCAGTTGCATCTACGGTGGCGGTCGGTGGCGGGGTAAAGGTCGGTCCTGGTGTCGGTGTGCCCTCGGCGTAGAAGCTAAAGCTGAGCTCAATCTGATGCTCGATCTCCGATTGATCGACGCTGATTCCTCGTTTTGCAGCTTCCTGCCGGACGACCGCTTCCTTGACCAGCGAGTTAAGAATGTCCCGGCCGAGGACCTCCGGGTTTGCGAGTTGGGTTTGAATCTGCGATTCGATATCACGCAGGTTTTGGATTAGCTGCGGGTCATTGCCGAATAACGATTCCATCTGCAGGTACTGGCTGAGTTGGGATGCAAGTTCACGTTGGATGATACGCATCCGGCCCTGGAACTGAGCCTTGTCGATCTTCTCGCCGTTGACTGAGGCAATCATGATGTGGGGTTGGATGGCTCTGCTATCGTACAGCCCGTATGCCAGCAGGCCCACGACAATTACCAGCGTTGCCACCAGGGCAATTACGATCCATCGTACCTGTAATCGCTCCCGCTCGGCCCGGGCTCGATGCTTGTGCGACATCCGGGTTGCGGGTCGATTTTTAGTCATTGATATCGATCTCCTGTCGCGTTCAGTAAGTATCGATTCTTCCAGTAGGTCCGGGCTGCAGGCAGGCTATCGGCCCTTACGTGGTCCAAGAACTGGGGCCTACTTTTCAAACCCGGCGGCAGTTAGCGCATCCGATCGGAGGCAAACGGCACCAGCGCCATGTGGCGAGCGCGTTTGACGGCTTTGGCGACCATGCGCTGATGCTTGGCGCAGTTTCCGGTCTCACGGCGGGAGCGGATCTTGCCCGCGTCCGTCACATAGCGCTTGACAAGCTCGACCTGTTTGTAGTCCACCGAATTGATCTTGTCGGCGCAGAATTGGCAGTTCCGGGGGCGGCGGTGAAATCGTCGCCTGCCCGAATCGCGCGAGCTACTTCCCGATCGTGAGCGATCATCATCTCTTTCGTAATCGTCAGACAACGTATTCTCTCCTCTTCCAAACAACTGGAAGGTAGTTGAAAAATTTCAATCTGGATTTAGAAGGGCAGTGCTTCCTCATCTTCGGCCGATTCATCGATAGGGCTCGGCGTGTCTCGACGATCACCGAGCATGATCATCTCTTTTGCGACGACTTCGGTCGTGAAGTGCTTGTTTCCATCGGTATCTTCCCAGCGACGGGTCTGCAGCCGACCTTCGACATATACCTGCTGCCCTTTATGCAGGTGCTGATTGCAGATCTCGGCCAGGTTTCCCCAGGCGACAACATTGAACCACTCGGTTTCTTCGTGGCGGTCACCGTCGGCAGAGTGCCAGCTGCGGGAGGTCGCCACGCTGAAGGTTGTCACGGGACGTCCCGAAGGTGTGTAGCGCATCTCAGGGTCACGCCCCAGATGGCCAATGATCATCAACTTGTTCAGTCCACGCGTCATTGCATCACTCCCAGCGCTGCGTTACTCAAACGGGAGGTGTTATTCGCCGTCCACCGAAGTCAGCATAAAACGGATGATATCTTCGGTCAGCCGCAGCTCACGTTCGATCTGCAGTGGGCCATTGGCCGGCATTTCGGCTTGGATGTACACGTAGAAACCGTCAGTTTTTTTCTGAATTGGATAGGCTAAACGCCTTCGGCCCCAGGCATCGACTTTGCCTGGTTTGCCACCGGCAGTTTCAATCCAACCCTGAACCTTGGTCTGCAATGCTTCCAAGCTCTGCTCATCGAGATCGGGGTCTGCGATATAGGCAACTTCATAGTTGCGCATAGAGGCTCTCCTTTCCTCGGGATTGCCCCCGAATCAACCACGGGAGTGATTGCTCGAGAGCGGAAAGAGCGCCTGTAACCAGGCGCCGCAACGGGGTAAAGTCTATCATGAAGGTGCCCGTTTGGCAACCGAATCTGGCTTGATGCCCCCTTTCACGGTATAATTCAAAACATCGAAATCACATTTACCAGATAAGATTTCGAACGCATCCTAGCAGGTGCGCCTGCTGGATCGAATCCCGAGCGGCCAGGTTAATTGACGCCTGGCCGGATTGTTATCAGCCCTTGAATATAGCGCGATGCTGAATGGAGGTATACCCATGGCGAGCAAACCGATAAAGTTTGGCACCGATGGTTGGCGTGGACGGATCGCAGATGTGTATACCTTCGAAGCAGTGCGGCGCTGTGCGCACGGGTTTGCGCTCTACCTGAAGGATATCGAAGGTACGGAACGGCCGGTCGTAGTAGGGTACGACCGCCGGTTTGCCTCGGAACATTTCGCTGCCGCTGCTGCTGAGGTCCTGGCCGGGCACGAATTTCATGTCCTGCTGACCGAGTCGGAGACCCCAACCCCGGCGATTTCATTCTCAGCATTTAACCGCAAGGCTGCCGGCGCAATCAACATCACGGCCTCCCACAACCCACCCTGGGATAACGGCTTTAAAGTGCGCGATCGGCATGGCGGTGCCATCGACCCTGAGGGTTTGAAGATCATCGAATCCTATATTCCCGATCCAGATGCCCAACTCCCGATCATCGATCTGGATGAAGGGCTTGATTCGGGCATCATCGAACGGTTCGACCCTGCTCCGGCATATATTCGCCAGATCGAGAGCCTAGTCGATCTACCTGCGCTGCGCGAGGCCGGTCTCTCGGTCCTCATTGACGCCATGTGGGGCAACGGCGCCGGCTGGTTCTCCCGCCTCTTGAAAGGTGGGACAACCCGAATCCAGGAAATCCACGCTGAGCGAAACCCGATCTTCCCCGAGATGGCTCGCCCTGAACCCATCCCGCCGAACATCGATGCTGGGCTGGCAAAGGCCCGTGAGCTTGGAACGGATGCACTCTTGATCACCGACGGGGATGCCGATCGAGTAGGCTTGGGTGATGAGCATGGTCAATTCGTCGATCAATTACGAGTCTTCGGGCTGCTTGCTTTGTACATGCTCGAAGTACGAGGCGAGCGTGGTCCGATCGTCAAGACGCTTTCAACAACCTCTATGCTCGAGAAACTCGGCAAGCTTTATGATGTCCCGGTCGTCCAGACAGGTGTCGGTTTCAAATATGTTGCACCCAAAATGCTTGAATTGAACGCCCTCATTGGTGGTGAGGAATCTGGCGGCTACGCATTCCGGGGACATGTACCCGAACGTGATGGAATCCTAGCCGGACTCTACCTTCTCGATATGATGATGAAGCTTGGCAAAAAGCCATCTGAGCTGGTCGAACTGCTCTTTGAGAAAGTAGGCCCGCATTACTATGACCGCATCGATACGCCTCTGGCACCCGAAAAGCGCGATGAGCATCGTGCGCAAATTGCGGCCGCCAAGCCTGATTCGATCGCCGGTTTGAAAGTCTTGAATATTCTTACAACCGACGGCTATAAGTTCGAACTTGAGGATGGGGGCTGGCTGCTGATACGTTTCTCGGGCACCGAACCGATTGTCCGCGTATACTGCGAGACGACCAAGGAGGACCGAGTCCAACCCCTGCTTCAGGCCGGGCTTAAAATGGTCGGGGTGCGCTAGAACCAGATGCTCGAGCTGACGGACACGCACTGTCACGTGAATCTGCCCGAATTCGATCAGGATCGCAGCCTGGTCTTGGAGCGCGCACGTGAAGCTGGCGTGAAGCGACTGCTGCTCCCGGGAGTAGATCTCGCTTCAAGCAAGCTGGCCGTGGAGCTGGCTGAGGATCATCCTGGTGTATATGCAGCGGTGGGCGTTCACCCTCATTACGCACATTCGTGGAACGAAGAATGTTCCCGGTCGCTGCGCTCCCTGGCTGCCTCACCAAAGGTTGTTGCGATTGGAGAGATCGGGCTTGATTACTACCGCAATTTCTCCCCACCCGATCAACAAAGAGCAGCCTTTAAAGCCCAGCTCGATCTCGCAGCAGAACTCGAATTGCCGGTGGTCGTTCATCAGCGTAACTCGATGGACGATATCCTTGATACACTTGAAGCATACAGTCAGCGCCTTCCAATGGGACTCGTGCAGCGTCCGGGCGTACTGCATGCTTATTCTGGCGATGCTCAAGCCGCATCGAGTGCGCTCGGCAAGGGTTTTTACTTAGGGGTAGCCGGGCCGGTTACTTTCCGGAACGCGAATGATCTGCGAGGGGTGCTGGCAAAGGTTCCGCAGGAGAGTTTATTGATCGAAACTGATTCACCCTATATGTCTCCAGCTCCGCACCGGGGCAAACGCAACGAACCGATGTACGTCAGACATATAGCCGAGCGCCTGGCGCTCCTCTTCGGACTGGACATGGACCATATAGCACAGGTAACATCAGAGAATGCCAATCACCTATTTCGATGGTGCAATGAATTCGCCGACAGCAACCTTTCTTGATCTAACCCGTCCGTACCTGGCCGAAGTCGAAGCGCGCATGCGGTCCGATCCTTCCGAGCATCATCCGGCCTTGGCTGATGCAATCGACCATCTTCTGGATTCAGGTGGAAAGCGGATTCGGCCGACGATCGTCCTGCTGATTGGGAATATGCTCGGGGCTGATATTGAGCGCGTTGTCACACATGCAGCCGCGATTGAGATGCTGCATACTGCAACTTTGGTTCACGACGACTTGATTGATGACTCTCTGCTTCGGCGCGGCATTCCAACTCTGAATGCTCATTGGACTGCTGGTGCGACAGTCCTGACAGGTGACTATATCTTTGCCCGGGCAGCTCAGCTCGCGGCCCGGACTAATTCGCTGCGCCTGATGGAAGCCTTTGCCCGGACCTTGATGACTATCGTCGATGGAGAGATCACCCAGCTCTTTGATCAGGAAGTTCACGATTTCCACCAATCCTATTACAAGCGCATCTATGCCAAGACCGCCTCGCTCTTCGAAGTCGCCAGTGAGGGTGCGGCCTTGCTCGCCGACTGCGATACCGACTGTGTGGAAGCGATGCGCAGCTTTGGGTACTACATCGGGCTGGCCTTTCAGATTGTCGATGACGTGCTTGACTTTACGGGCGATCAGCTCGAGGTCGGAAAGCCAGTCGGGAATGATTTACGCCAGGGGCTGATCACGCTTCCCACTGTCCTTCATTTTCAGGACCATCCGCAGGCAAGGGAATGGCTACACCGGCTCCGTACTCAGGGAGTCCTTGATGAGGAGTTAGAAACCCTGATCGAGGAGATCCGATCTTCACCTGCCATCGAACGCTCGCTCGAGGAGGCGCAGCAGTTCGTACACGAGGGTGAATCAAGGCTGGATGAGATGCCAGCCGTTCCTGAACGAGATGCGCTCTATGACCTGGCCCGCTATGTCGTTTTACGCACAACTTGATCACACTGGAGGATACCATGGAGATTGATGTTAAAGAATACAAACGAGTTTCGGTCATCGCCGTGAGTGGCCGGATCGATTCGGCCACGTCGAGTGAATTTGAAAACGAGCTGAATAATCTGACCGAATCAGGCCGGGTGAATCTGGTCCTCGACCTATCGGCGGTCGAATTCATCTCTTCCGCCGGCCTGCGCGTCCTGGTTACGACCCGCAAGGCGGTAAAGAGCGCGGGCGGGGATGTCGTGCTCGCCAAGCCATCCACACAGGTAAACGAAACGCTGGAAATCGCAGGGCTTGATGTTCTCTTTGAGAAATTCCCCAATCGCGAAGAAGCCGTTGCATCCTTCTAAGGCGATTATGGCCAGGCGAACGCTAACGATCCAGGCCTACCTAGATCAAATTCAGATCATCCGAGACCTAGTGAGTCTGGCCGCGGCTGACGCCGATTTTCGGGAAGAGGAGAGCTACGCCGTGCAGTTGGCGGTCAGCGAAGCCTGCGAAAATATCATTCTGCATGGGTATGGGCAGGAGAATGAGGCTTCGATCGAGGTTGAGGTTCTTGCTACGCCCGGCGAATTGAGAGTCACACTCTGGGATGATGCTCCGCCTTTTAACCCGGCAACCAATCCGAAACAGCCAGATTGGTCTACCGATGATCCACCGATCGGAGGGCTGGGTTTGATAATCATCCACCGCGTCATGGATGAGGTAATGTACTCGCGTGATGGCGATCGAAACCGACTAAGTATGTGCAAACGTAGTCCAACTTTTCAAGCCTGAACCCAGGCCAGGTCCACAACCACTTGCTATTCTGCCGTGATGGAAAATTCTACAGCGATTCACACAGTGCTGATCTGCTATATCTATACTCCGCACCTGACAGGAAGGTAAGCCACCTGCATGGATTCTGATCTCAACCTCGAGCTCGATGTTCTGGCCGAGATCGGACGTTCGATCACCCGTGCTGCAACCGATCTCGAAGAGTTGGTTGAGGTTACCTTCCTAGAGGTTGCTCGCCTCTTCGAAACGGATTTTTTTCAGCTCGGCCTCTATAAAGGCGATCAATATAGTCCACTGATATGGGTGCGCGATGGTACTCGCGAAAAAAGCCCCGAATTCACGATCGATCCTGATCGGGAGGGCTTGATTGGATGGATCCGGCGCACCGGTAAGCCGCTGCTGGTAGACGATTTTAAGCAGCAAGCGGAAAGCTTACCAGCTGCGCCAAGCTACGAAGCCCAGGATCCGCCTAATTCCGCAATTTTCGTTCCGCTCCAATTTTCAGGCGCCGTCATCGGCTTGATTGGGATCCAGAGTCGTAAGGTTGGTGCCTTTAACGACCACCAGCTTCGTATGCTCGAGATAATATCTATCATCCTCGCTCCAGCCCTGGCTTCCATTGCGCTCAAGGCGGATACCGATCTGCTTAGCACGCGGGTATTGCTGACGGAGGAAATATCGCGGCAACTCATATCACTCGCTCCGATCCAGGATCGGATGGCGAACATTGTCAGCTTGCTAATGGAAGGTCTCAACTACCAGGCCATCAACCTGTTTGGGGTTCATGAAGGTAAAGTTAGCTTGTTGGCTAGTTCAGATCAAGCCGGGTCTTCGGGCGATCTTGAATCCCAGGTGATTCCAGAATGTGCTCAAGAGGCAATCGATAGTGGTGAACTGCAGTTCGAGCAGGTCACGCCAGCGGACGATGAGCCGAAGGTGGAAGGTGACGATTCAGCGCCGGAAACATTCCTTCAATTGGCTATTCCGCTGCGAATTTCAAACCACATCCTCGGCGCGCTCTGCCTAACAAACTCTTCTGGCGAACTTCCTTCAGAAGAGCAGCTAAACTCGATAGAAATCATCGTCACCCAGTTAGCACTTGCATTACTTGAGGATTACAACTATTCCCAGCACCAGCAGGAAGCCTGGATTACAACCGTCCTGCTCGAAGTCGCCCGCCATGCGGCGCAACCCGGCGATCCGATGGCAGCGCTGGGCGCGGTATTACAGCTTGCGACCCTGCTCGCCGGAACCGATTGGGCCGTCTTGCTCCTGCCCGCCCCGAACGGGAACGACTTGATTGTTGGACCGACAGCGGGACTTCGCAAATCCCAGGCGTTCGACCTGGAAGCACTTCAGATCAACCCCAGTGAATTGGGCATTTCCGCCCCGTTCTCTGAGAGCGAAATGCCGGAGATGCTCCAATTAACGCCGGCCCTGAGCGCGTTGTTGAAGTCTGACTCGGCACTGGCGCTCATCCTGTGCGATCGCGAGGTTCTGCTCGGCTTGCTGCTCCTCCAGGGAGAAAAGATTTCTGAGAAACGGCTTTCGCTGTTGGCGGGCATCGGCCACCAGGTGTCCCTGCGCCTGGAAAACACCCGTTTAATTGAAGAAGCGGCCACCCGCCGCTCGCTGGAGCGTGAGCTCGCCATGGCGCGATCGATCCAGGCTAGCTTCTTGCCGGAGGAGGTGCCCCAGGTTACAGGTTGGGAGTTGGGTGTCTCATGGCAGGTGGCACGCGATGTCGGTGGGGATTTCTATGATTTCATCCCTCTACCCCCGGCTGGTGATGAAACGCAGATCGGCGTTGTTATCGCCGACGTCTCTGATAAAGGTATCCCTGCCGCTCTCTACATGGCTCTCTGCCGGACTCTGGTTCGCAGTGTTGCGACGGCAGTCATCGATCCCGGTTTGACACTTCAGCGGGTGAACCAGCTGCTGATCTCTGACACACGCGCCGACCTATTCGTGAGCGTTTTCTATGGAGTCTGGCAGCCCGGATCCGGCGACCTGTGGTATGCGAACGCTGGCCACAACCCGCCAATCCTTTACAGCACCGGTCATCCAGCGAGCAGCCTGCATCATCACAATATGGTGCTGGGCGTTGAGGATGGTTGCGAATACGAGAGCTTCAAGCTCGAACTTGAGGTCGGACAGGGCATCGTTTTCTACACAGATGGCGTGACGGAGGCGTTTGATCCCAAGCAGCAGCCGTTCGGCATCGCACGGCTGGAAAACACGATTCTCAGCCAGACCGACCTATCAGCGCAGGAATTGGCAGATTCCATCGCGTGCCGGGTGATTGAATATCAGGAGCATCGTGATCTCTCGGATGATCTGACGGTTCTCACGCTGAAACGACTCGTATAACCTGGGTCACTTGCACGTCAGGAGTAGAAGATATGGAGAACGTCTTTCAATCAAACCACCCGCTCGTCCAGCATAAACTAACCCGGCTGCGGGACAGGTCGACTGAACCGAAGAAATTCCGGGAACTAATTCGCGAAATCGCCGCACTCATCGTGTATGAAGCGACCCTTGACCTGGCGATCGACAAGCAAGAGGTTGAGACGCCCCTTGAGCGGACGGCTGGGTTCTACCTGCGAGAGAAGATCGGGCTGGTGCCGATTCTGCGAGCCGGATTGGGCATGGTTGAAGGGATCTGGGAGTTGATGCCGACAGCCGAGGTCTGGCATATCGGTCTTTATCGCGACGAAGCCACGCTTCAACCGGTTGAGTACTACAACAAGCTGCCCGTCGAACCGACGGTTTCGGTATGCCTGATCCTCGATCCGATGCTGGCGACCGGTGGTTCAGCTGTGGCAACCGTTGAAATTCTCAAGAACTGGGGGGTGCGGAAGATCAAATTTGTCGGTTTGATCGCATCTCCGCAGGGCATCGAGACACTGCACTCGAAACACCCCGATGTGCCGATCCACCTGGCCTCGGTCGACCGCACCCTGGATGAGCATGGTTACATCCTGCCCGGGTTGGGAGACGCTGGCGACCGGCAGTTCGGGACGGCATAACGCGGGAACCGGGCCACCTCGCCCCGGTTACATCCCCGGACACTTGGTTCCGTTGAGCTGGTTTTTTGGCGGTGGGTCAGGGTTTGGGTTTTAAACTCTGTAGGTGGTTGAAAAGCCAGGACGGTAATTCATCCGGCCGGCTTAACTCCTTCTCGATGATTCGTTCCGCCTCGGCCCGCTCGCCGGTTTGAAGCTGGATCTCGGCCAGCACAGCCAGTGCGTAGTGATTCGAAGGGTCTCCTTCCAGAACTCGCATCACCTCCGCCCGGGCTTCTTCGGTCGCACCCTGAAAGAGGCGGGTCCGTGCATTGATCACCGGCAGCAGCGACCATTCAGGCTGCGCTTTGACAAACTGCTCGATCATCGGCCACGCTGCAGGATCTGCCGTGGCCAGGAAAAAGGCTTCAGAAATCGCTTCGGATACATCCCTTGTCCGCTGCAGGACAGTAGGGCTGGCCTGGTAAGCACGCCAGAAACTTGTCGCGGCCTCCGTGAACTGGTTCTGCCGTAGGTAAAGTTCGCCGGCCCGTATGAATTCCTCCGCCGCCAGGAGCGGTCGCTCCTCATCCAGCAACAGATTGGCACGTTCGAAGTGGCGGTCCGGATTCTGGAGCAGCGCGGGTTCTAACGTTGGCACATCGACCTGCTCTGCTGTCAGTGGGTCCGATGTACTTACCGGACTACCGTTCGCCTGGTCAGCCCTGCTGGCCCGTATCAGAAACGCCAGCAAACAGACCAACGTGATCCCAATTCCAGCGACAACCCACGGCCAGCGCTTGCGGGCGGACTTTAGCTTGTTTTCAACCCCGCCGCTCACGACCGCATCGCCTGCATTGGCCTGCGGGATAGGATTGGCAGGCTCCGCAACCTGTGTCGGTGCCATATCAAGCTTCTTCGTCGTCGAGATCGGCTCGGCTTGAGCCCCCTCCAGACCAAGCACAGCCGTTCGAAACGCTGCTACTAACGATGCAACGTCGGCATATCGCCCGGCGCGTTCCTTCTCGAGGGCTTTCATCAGGACCGCCTCCACCCGCGGGGGAACATGTGGATTTACCTGAGAGGGCGGCGGCAGCTCCGTATAGATGTGGTCGTGGATGATGGAGAAGGGAGTATCGGCGCTGAACGGCACGCGCCCAACAACGATCTCGTACAGGACCACGCCGAGCGAATATACGTCGGTGCCCTCATCGAGATTCCCCAAACCCTTTGCTTGTTCAGGCGAGATATATTGCGGAGTGCCCAGCATGACATCCTTCGATAAGGTTGATGCGCCGGCTTCTGCAATCCTCGCCAGTCCAAAATCAGCCAGGTAGATGCCGCCGTCCGGACTGAGCAGGATATTGGAGGGTTTGATATCGCGATGCAGCACCCCCTGCTCGTGAGCGTACGAAAGCGCACTCCCGATGGCATCGATAATTTCGATTGCCTCATTTTTGCTGAGGGGTTTTTCGGCCAGGCGCGCCTTGAGAGTAACCCCCTCGATATATTTCATCACTAAGTAGGGCTGTCCCTCGTGTTCGGCAAAATCATAAATCGGGACGATATGGGGGTGTTCGAGCCGGGCTACGACGCGTGCCTCGCGCTGGAATCGTGAGAGAAAATTCGGATCCTCTTTGAAGGCTGGGTGCAGGACCTTAATCGCCACGAACCGGTCAAGTGCCGGATGATATGCCTTAAAGACCGAGGCCATCCCTCCCTGGCCCAGCTGCTTGATGATCCGGTAGGGACCGACGTTCTCCCCTGCGGTAAAGCTCATCACAACTCCTCGCACAGAACGGACTCATTATAGACGACGGCAGAATCACGGACAATAAACCTACGTAAAATGTAAGTAAATTGTGAAGTCCAGTGATCTGGGAAATAGAAAGCGGCCGCATCCCGGTGGATACGGCCGCATCCAACGCCTAACGGATGCCTTCATTCATCCTTGTCTTGCAGTGCCGCCACTCCCGGCAGTGTCTTTCCTTCGAGGAACTCGAGCGAAGCTCCGCCGCCGGTCGATACATGCGTCATCGCCTCTGTCAGGCCAGCCTGCCGCACGGCTGCCGCGGAATCTCCGCCGCCCACGATCGTTGTCCCGTTACATTCTGCAACTGCCTTTGCGATTGCACGCGTTCCAACCGCAAAGGCTTCGAACTCAAAGACACCCATCGGGCCATTCCAGACGACCAAACGCGCATCAGAGATCACCTGGGAAAACGCTTCAACCGTCTTTGGACCGATGTCCAGCGCCTGCCAGCCTTCCGGGACCTGATCGACCCCGACAACCTTATGAACAGCGTTGGATTCGAACGCCTGGGCCGCTACCAGGTCGACTGGCAGCATGATCTTGCTTCCTGCCTTGGACATCAAATAACGAGCCTGGTCCAGCGCTTCAGCTTCAACCAACGACTGTGCCATGGCGTGACCCTGGGAGGCCAGGAACGTATTCGCCATCCCCCCGCCAATCAGCAAGCGATCGGCCAGTGATAGCAATCGTTCCACAACCCCAATCTTGTCGGAGATCTTCGCTCCGCCCAAAATCGCGATGAAGGGATGTTCTGGATCGGCCAGCGCATCCCCCAGGAATTTAAGCTCTTTTTCCATCAGGAATCCGCCGACGGCTGGAAGGAACTTTGTGACTCCCTCGGTTGAGGCATGCGCCCTGTGGGCAGAGCCGAAAGCGTCATCGACGTAAATTTCGGCCAGGCTGGCCAACTCGCGGGAAAATTCGGGGTCGTTCTTCTTCTCCCCAGCGTGGAAGCGCGTATTCTCCAGCAGGAGCACATCCCCATCCGCTAATTCCGAGGCAGCTGCACTCGCCTTATCACCGATGCAGTCACTCGCGAACGCCACGGGCTTACCCAGTAGGGTTCCGAGTCGAACGGCGACCGGCCGCAAGGAGAGCAAGGGATCATATTCGCCTTTCGGGCGGCCCAGGTGTGAACACAGGATCAGACGCGCTCCGTGACTGATAAGGTAGCGTAGGGTCGGCAGGGCCGCTTGAATGCGGGTATCATCGGTGACTTCCCCATCCTTCAACGGCACATTGAAGTCGACGCGGACGAGCACGCGCTTGCCTCGTACATCGACATCACGCACAGTCTTCTTCTTAAACATGCAATCCACCTCCGGGCCAGGTGTATGACCCGTAGCACGTCATCATGACGGATTTACAGCTTCTTCGCCATCATCGCTGCCAGATCTGCAGTTCTGACGGAGTAGCCCCACTCGTTGTCGTACCAGGCGACGACCTTCGCCATCTTGCCATCCAACACGAAGGTGAACTGTGCATCGACGATGCTTGAGCGCGAATCACCCTTGTAATCCATGCTCACTAGCGGAGCTTCCTCAAAGCCGAGGATGCCCTTCATCGGTCCTGCTGCTGCAGTCCGGAAGGCATCGTGCAAGGCCTCTGTCGTGGTCGCCTTCTCGAGCGTTACAACCAAATCGACGACCGAAACTGTCGGCGTGGGAACTCGCAGGGCATAGCCGTCAAACTTCCCTTCCAGCTCTGGAATCACCAGCGAAATGGCTTTTGCAGCGCCGGTCGTGGTGGGGATGATATTCAGGGCTGCGGCCCGTGCCCGGCGCAGGTCTTTATGCGGCAGGTCAAGGATGCGCTGATCGTTCGTGTAGGAGTGAATTGTGGTCATCAAGCCGTGCTCGATGCCAAACTCGTCCTGGACGACTTTCGTGGCCGGCGCCAGACAGTTCGTCGTGCAGGAGGCGTTCGAGACAATGTGATGCTTGCTGGTGTCGTACATGTCGTCGTTCACGCCAAGCACGATCGTGAGATCTGGTTTCTTACCGGGGGCCGTGATAATGACCTTCTTTGCACCGGCATCGATGTGTTTGCCGGCGTCTTCGCGTGAACGGAAGACACCCGTACTTTCGATGACGATTTCTACTCCGAGGTCTCCCCAGGGCAGTTTTGCAGGATCCGGTTCCGAGAACGACTTTACAAAATCACCATCGATAACCAGCCCGTCCTTTTTAACTTCCAGGCTGCCATCAAACTTTCCGTAGTTCGAGTCGTACATGAACAGATGCGCCATGGTTGGCAGATCGCCAAGGTCATTGAAGGCGACGACGTCGAACGTATCGCCGTACTTTTCCTTCATGATTTTCAAGACCTGACGGCCAATGCGGCCGAAACCGTTTATGCCTACTTTAGTTGCCATGATGTTTCTCCTATGAAGATTGGTTTAGAGATCGCTTTCTGCGTGATTTGAATCGCCCGCCCCCAGTTCTAGCGGCCCCGTGCGTTCCTCCAGCAAAGCGATCAGCGTCTCTGCTAGTTTATCCGAATCGTGACGAGTTGGGATGTGCGTATCGATCAAATCTGTTGTGTAGATCGGCACTGAAATCGGCTGATCCAACCCCGGATCTACCAGTTCAACCTCATCGCCCGGCAGATGTTCCAGGTTGTCGTTCGCGACGACCATATCGACCAGATTGCGCTCGATATGAGCTTCGATCGCCTCCAGATGCTGGCAGCAGTTTAGATGATCCGTTTCGCCTTTCTGTGTTGCGATGTTGCAGACAAAAACCTTGAAGGCGCGGCTTGTTTCAATTGCCTCGGCCAACCGTGGAACGAGCAAGTTTGGAAGAATACTCGTATATAAGCTGCCCGGGCCAATGATGATCATGTCTGCGCTTAAGATCGCCTGGATCGCTGCCGGGTATGCAGGAGGGTCTACTGGCTCAAGCTGGACCCGCCGGATTCGGCCGGGGATGGATGGGATGCGGCTCTCGCCTTCAATCCGTATCGCCTCCCCCGCGATTGCCAGGGTCTTATCCGCGATCAACGCGATATTCGCCGATGTCGCTGGAAGCACCTGCCCGGCGACCCCCAGAACCCGCCCCGCTTCGCGCACCCCTTCTTCGAAGCTGCCCGTTACCGAGCTGAGAGCAGCGATAAAAAGGTTCCCAAAGGAGTGCCCAAGCAACTCCTCGCCTTGCCGGAACCGATACTGGAAGAGCTGGGTGAGTAAGTCCTCGTCTTCCGACATTGCAGCCAGGCAAGCCCGGATGTCGCCCGGCGGAGGGAGGCCGAGTGCCTGACGCAGCCGGCCGGAAGATCCACCGTCATCCGCGACCGAGACGATCGCAGTCAGGTTCCCTGTGTGCTTTTTCAAACCTCGCAGCAAGGTGGAAAGGCCGGTCCCACCCCCGATGGCCACAATCTTCGGCCCTCTGCCCATCCGCCGGTAACGGGCTACGGCATCTACCAGCGAATGTCCGGGCTGGACGTAGGGAGCCAGCAGGGCCGTGTTGAGTTTGAAAATGCTGAATACCATCAGGCCGACACCGGCCGAACCCAGGAGCAGCGCCCGTATAATGCGCGGGAGCGCCCGTAAGCTTAGCAAGGTCAGGATTGGTGATTCGGGGTGAGCCCGGTAAGCATCGAGCAGCACGATCGCCAAGCCGAGTCCGACCATTGCTGTCCCGAGAACCAGGGCTGCGAGCCAGCGTTTGACGCCAAGTCCGGGCTCAAGCCAGCGCGTAAGTAAAGCCCAGCTGCGCCTGAGTCGGCCATCCGGGCTGCTAATGTCCTTTTTCTCTTGCACGAAGTCGACTATACCATCGCCAAGGGAGAGCGTCAACGCGTGCACAATTTGTAACTATTGCGGGGCAAAGAGTATAATTTGTGCACTATATCAACCGAAAGGAGGACGGCCCCATGGCCAATGTAACGTACGATCATGTGTACAAACGGTTCGGTGATGTTACTGCTGTAAACGACATGAATATCGAAATTGAGGACAAGGAATTCCTTGTTCTGGTGGGGCCGTCCGGGTGCGGAAAAACAACCGCATTGCGGCTGCTTGCCGGCCTGGAGGAGATCACGGAAGGCCAGATCAGCATCGCTGATCGGGTTGTAAATGATGTTGCTCCGAAAGACCGCGACATCGCCATGGTCTTCCAGTCCTACGCACTGTATCCGCACATGTCTGTCTTCGATAACATGGCATTTGGCCTGAAGCTGCGCAAGATGCCCAAGGACGAGATCAAGCGCAGGGTTGAGGAGGCAGCCGATATCCTAGGAATCGAAGCCCTGCTCGACCGCAAGCCCCGCCAACTCTCCGGCGGTCAACGCCAGCGGGTTGCGGTCGGCCGCGCGATTGTGCGTGAACCGAAAGTGTTCCTTTTCGACGAACCCCTTTCAAACCTCGATGCCAAACTGCGAGTGCAGACGCGGGCCGAAATCACGAAACTCCACAAGCGCCTGGCAACGACCTTCATCTATGTCACCCATGACCAGGTCGAGGCGATGACAATGGCCACCCGCATCGCGGTGATGAAAGATGGAATTCTGCAGCAAATTGACACGCCGCAAAATCTGTACGATTACCCGGCCAATGTATTCGTAGCCGGGTTCATTGGATCGCCTTCGATGAATTTCTTCCCGGCCAAGATTGAACGCAGCGATGGCAAGCTAGTTATCGATGCCGAGAGCTTCCACGTGCCGATTCCTGACGACCAGACTTCGCTCTACCAGAATGTTATTGGAAAACCGGTTGTATTCGGGATCCGTCCCGATGACATTCACGATCCTGAGTTTGCCCCACCAAGCATCAAGGCAGCCCCGGTTGCCATCACAGTCGATGTAACGGAATTAATGGGTAACGAAGTCTTCATGTACATGCTGTCCGGGAAAAACACTTTCGTCGGACGTCTGGATCCGCGCACTAAACTGCGCATGGGCCAGCAGGCTGAGGTCGTCTTCAACATGGACAACATGCACATCTTCGAAACCGAAGGCCACCAAAAACGAATCCATTAGAAAAAAGACACCAAACCATAAAGCCCCTGCCAACTCCGGCCAGGGGCTTTATCATACCGCTTGAAAGGATATTTCATGGCTAATTTCAACCTCATGCGCGAACTGCAATACGATAACGGAAGCAAGATTGTGCTGCTCATCATGGATGGTCTTGGCGGTCTGCCAATTGAACCCGGCGGGCCAACCGAGCTGGAAGCAGCTCGAACACCAACTCTCGACTGCCTTGCAGCTGAAGGGACACTAGGTCAAACCGTACCCATCCGTCCCGGAATCACCCCCGGATCGGGGCCTGCCCATCTGGCACTGTTCGGGTATGACCCGATCGAGAACGAGGTCGGGCGGGGCGTGCTCGAGGCAACCGGGGTCGGTTTGCACGTCCATGAAGGAGATGTTGCCGCGCGGGGAAATTTCTGTACGCTGGATGAGCAGGGGAAAATCATCGACCGGCGGGCCGGAAGAATTCCAACGGAAGAAGCACTGCCGATCGTCGAAAAATTGGCCGGAATCAAGATTCCCGGCCTCGACATCGAGCTGAAGCACGTTAAAGAGTACCGCTTCGCCCTGATCCTGCGAGGGGATGATCTTCACGCCGAGATCGAAGACACGGACCCCCAGCACACTGGCGTTCCCCCACTCGTGGCAAAGGCAATCAATAAGCAGTCAAAAAAGGCCGCCGAATATGTCCAGCAGTGGGTCAAGGCCGCCCAGGAATTGCTGGCAGATGAGCCGAAGGCGAACGGCGTGACGCTGCGCGGTTTCTCCTCGGATCCACGCTTGCCGAAATTTCCGGAAATCTACGGCTTACGCTCCGGCTGCATTGCGGTCTACCCGATGTATAAAGGGGTCGCAAGGCTTGTGGGAATGGATACGATCGCCTTCGAAGGCGATTCGCCGGAACGCGAGTTCGCCACCGCCGCTGATCACTGGGACGACTATGATTTCTTTTTCATTCACATTAAAAAGACCGACAGCCGGGGCGAAGACGGTGACTTTTCCAAGAAAGCGGAGGTGATCGAATCAGTCGACCGTGCGCTCGAGATACTGCTCGAGCTCAAGCCAAACGTGCTGGCCGTAACGGGGGACCACTCCACACCGGCAAGCATGCGGACCCACAGCTGGCATCCGGTGCCATTCTTGCTGTGGGCTCCAGAGCGTATGCGAGCCGATCACCAAACAACCTTTGGTGAACGCGCCTGCCAACAGGGCGGGCTCGGGACGATGCCGGCGACCGATGCCATGCCGCTCATGATGGCTCATGCAGGAAGGCTGCAGAAATTCGGCGCCTGAGACCTGGATGCATCTATATGCGGGCTGATTAAAGGAAAAGGCGGGCGACCTGTGTTCGCCCGCCTTCTTGACCAGCAAATTCTAGTCTCTGCCTGCCGGCCGGTCTGATCTGCGGCCAACCAGATAGGTGATGGCTGTCAGGACGCCCGTGATAAGCACGACCAACACGAACGTGTCACGCCAGAACCGTTCCGGGTAGAGACGAATGAAGGTGTCTGAAAGCGGAAAGATCCACGAACTCCCCTCAAAGAACAGCCGGTGAAAACCGACGAAAACCACCCCGAATCCGAGCACTAAGCCCACGCCAAGCAGCAGCATCAGAAAAGCTGTCCATCGTGCACCAGTTTGCCAGGCCTGGCTCGCCACCTCCCTGCCGCTTGTCCGAACAAGCAGGTAGCTAAATGCTGCTGCAAGCAGTACACTCCCGGCCCAGACCCAACGGGTCAGGTCGATCAGGCTCTTCACGTCACGCATGTGGACCAATTCACGTTCATTATGCATTGGTGAGCTGTCATCCAGGCGATAGTTATCAAAGTATGAAATCGGTTCACTTCCCAGCAGGAATTTGATATCAACCCCGGCCCACTGGACGCGATCCTCACGCGTAAAACCATACCGGTCGGGTGGAAAGCCTGGCATCCGGTACTCGAGCGGCACCCAGATACCCGCTGTTAGCAGGATCACCCAGACGCTGGTCAGGAGCAGCAAGATTGGGATCAGGAGCTGCAATCCAAAGCGCAGCATGCGGGTAGTAAATCGATGTTCCTCCAAAAGAACCTCCAGACTACCTCAAACTCTCGACACTTCCCGTAAGGATGAATCGCAATGCAATCGCATTGGTGAGCTGTTCAATCGGTGCCCAGTCATCCGTAAAGATGATTGATGAATCAGGCGTCGGCTGCAGATTCTGAATCGTACGATGGACAACATCCACTAACAGCGGTGGAGCGTTCGCGCCGATCAAGGCCAATTCATTGGCGACCAGATTTTCTGCCGTGGTGGACATGGCCGTGGCGTAAATGATGGTATTAAAAGTGAAGGGCACATCGACGACATATACGCTGGGGAATACGGAGTGAATGGTGCCCGCGAGGGCTTCGATCAGCCGTCGATCATCCGGTGTACGGCCGACATTGATGACCAATACACCGTCGGGTTCCAAGTGATCCAGGACAAGCTGGAAGAACTCCTGCGTCGTCAGGTGCCAGGGGATGTAGGGCAGCCGGTAGGCATCGACCCCGATTACACTGTAGCGGTACTCGCTATGTGCCAATCCCCAGCGGCCATCTTCGGGGATCGCATTCAAATTCGGTTCGTTCATATCGAACCAATCTCGACCGACCTTGATGATGCCGGGGTCGATTTCCCACCCATCAATGGGAACTGGGCCGAACACCTCGCTGTACTGTTTCGCGATCGTACCTGCTGCCAGCCCAACGATAC
>DAOUEL010000082.1:0-3538 GCA_034430595.1 Anaerolineales bacterium
AAGGTTGTCTTGCCCCCACATTCAAGTGCTCCGAGCTGATTTGAAGAAAGAGCTCGATCGCATCATGCAGGATGAGGAGCGCCGTGGAGCTAGCGGGTTCAGGTTGCTCGGCCTGTTCAATGCCAACCGAGTAGAGGTACTTGACAAAGCCAAGCCTTCTGACAATTGAAGGATCTGGTTCTCTCATGAATGCACCCTCCGGCGCCTAACGTGTGATTCCGTGTACAAGTATCCTCATAACTATCTCACCCTCTTTTTTTGACCTATCCGCAGTGCGGCTTTATCCTTCCCGTAAAGCCCGGATAGGGCAGGGCTAAGGTCGGATCCGGGTAAGGCCCGGGAAACCCGGAAATCACGCATAAATTCCCGCCCGGAAACCCGAGGCCTGGGCTAGGGAAGGCTCCGGGTTAGCCCCGGGAGCCCGAAAATCACGCCTCAAACCCTCCCCAGGTAAACCCTAACCAGGACCGGATCCCGGAACCCTACCCGGAAGAAACCCCTCCGGCTTTGAAAGCTCCCTGGGCTAAAGCCCCAAAGGATCCGGTTAAAATGAAAAACCCCACCAGGGGCTCTAAGCTCTCTACCATTACCCCCGTAAAACCTAACTTACCTCAATTTCAAGCCAAATCCAATCACCCTTTTGTCCACAAGATTCGTGCCCTATAACCTATCCCTACAGCGCGTTGACCGGCCAGCCCGGCCGATGCTATAATCCTTTCACAATGAGCAGGCTTAATATGGCACTGAACGACGGAAAAGATGCTAATCCCAGGGAACATCGGGAGGGTGTCAGCGCGCCTGCGTAATTCAAACCAGGTGAAGGCTACCGCCGCCCGAGAACGTACAGATCGGGCGGCGTGTCTTTTTCGGGCGAGGAGGCAAGATGCTGAAAACACATAACTGTGGTGAACTGCGCGCCTCAGACAGCGGTGACAAGGTGCTGCTGGCGGGGTGGGTCAACCGCCGCCGTGACCACGGCGGGGTGACCTTCCTCGATCTGCGTGACCGGTCGGGCATCGTTCAGGTTGTTGCCAATCCTGAGCTATCGCCCGAATCGCATGCCGCGGCTGTCGATGTGCGCAATGAATGGGTGATTCAGGTCGAAGGCACGGTCCGAGCGCGCCCACAGGGTATGCAGAACCCCGATATGCCCACCGGGGAGGTCGAAGTGCTGGTGGAGAATCTCGTCGTCCTCAACCCGGCGAAAACGCCACCCTTCACAATCAACGAAGAGTCATCCGTTGATGAAATGGTGCGGCTCAAGTACCGCTACCTCGACCTGCGCCGGGAGCGAATGCAGCACAACCTCCAATTCCGTCACCAGGTGATCAAGTACATTCGTGATGCCCTGGACCGGCAGGGTTTCTGGGAGATCGAGACACCGATCCTGTTTAAAACCACCCCGGAGGGCGCCCGTGATTATCTTGTTCCGGCCAGGCTCTATCCGGGGGAGTTCTATGCCCTGCCGCAATCCCCGCAGCAGTTGAAGCAGCTGCTGATGGTGGCCGGGGTGGAGAAGTACTTCCAGATCGCACGCTGTTTTCGGGATGAGGACCAGCGCGGGGACCGGCAGCCTGAATTTACCCAGCTTGACATCGAAATGTCGTTCGTCGAACGGGAGGATATCCTGCAGTTGATAGAGCCGATATACACCGCAATGACGGCCGAGCTTGTCCCGCAGAAACGGCTGCTTGCGTCACCATGGCCGAGATTGACCTACACCGATGCCTTGAACCGTTTTGGAAAGGACAATCCAGATCTGCGCTTCGGCATGGAACTGATCGACCTGACCGATCTTGCGGCAGGCAGCGGTTTCCAGGTTTTCGAGAAGGTCGTCGCGGCCGGCGGACACGTGCGGGCGCTCAACGCCAGCGGCTGTGGAGGGTACAGCAGGAAGGACATTGACGAACTGGTTGCTTATGTGGCGCAGTTTGGAGCAAAAGGCCTGGCCTACCTGGCGGTGGGCGAGGATGGTCAGGAACGGTCATCCTTCGCGAAGTACATGTCAGAAGAGGTACTGGCCGAGCTGCGGACACGTGCAGAACTCAAGCCAGGCGATCTGCTTCTCTGCGTGGCAGATCAGCCGAAAGTTGTATACGAAGCCCTCGGCCGGCTGCGAGAAACCCTGGGCGAACGCCTGGGGCTGCGTGATCCCGACCTGCTGGCGTTCTGTTGGGTGATCGACTTTCCACTGATGACCTGGGATGAAGACGAAGCTCGCTGGGATCCAAGCCAGCATCAGTTCACGATGCCCCTGGTCGAGGACCTTGAGCTGCTCGATTCGGACCCCGGATCAGTGCGCGGCTCACAGTACGACATGATTCTCAACGGCAGTGAGGTTGCAGGCGGCAGCATCCGCATTCACAACCGTGAGCTGCAGGAGAAGATCTTTCCACTCATCGGCCAGGATATGGAATCTGCCCGCCTTCAATTTGGCCACATGCTGGAGGCTTTTGAATATGGGGCTCCTCCGCACGGGGGAATCGCGTCGGGACTTGACCGGCTGGTGATGCTCCTTGCAGATGAGCCGAACATTCGCGAAGTGATTGCCTTTCCGAAGAACCAGGCTGCCCGTGACGTGATGGCGGATGCTCCTTCGCCCGCCGACGACAGGCAGTTGCACGATCTGCACCTGAAGGTGGTCAAAGATTCATAGACCGACATTGCCAAGCGGGTGTGATCGTGGTATACCAAGAGCAGACCCTGCCGTGTTCGTGATGCGGCAAGAGATTTTGAGCCAACACTAATCAAATGGAGCCTGATGTCCGATGAGTGACGCGATAGGCTTCGGCCAAGGCGGATCTCGCTGGTAAGGCTCCACCTGCGAAAGCAGGTTCAAAATCACGTTGCACACGGCATGGCGGGGTACCTTAAAAATAAGCGCTGGCATCGCCAGCGCTTATCCTTTGTCGGTTCTGCACCTGCTTGCGAAAGCCCCTGTTCTCAGGTAGACTCCCTCTATTCACTACCGAGTAGGTCCAAGTTGTTCCGGGAACACCTTTCATGGCCAATGAACGTGCAAAAGCACTTGAATCAGCAGTAACGGAAATCAAGAAGCGCTTCGGTGATGGAGCAGTCATGCGCCTGGGCGAAGCGCACCATCTGGCGGTGGAGGTGATTCCCACCGGCTCGCTGGCGCTGGATCTGGCGCTGGGGGTGGGGGGCATCCCGCGCGGCCGGGTGACCGAGATCTACGGTCCGGAGGCCTCGGGCAAGACGACGCTTTGTCAGCACCTCGTGGCCGAAGCCCAGCGACTGGGCGGCGTGTGTGCGTACATCGACATGGAACATGCGCTTGACCCGACCTACGCCGCCCGCTGCGGTGTGAATGTGGAAGACCTGTACATCTCGCAGCCGGACACAGGCGAGCAGGCGCTGGAGATCGCCGAGACGCTGGTGCGGAGCGGAGCGGTGGACGTGGTGGTGATCGACAGCGTGGCGGCGCTGGTGCCGCGGGCGGAGATCGAGGGGGACATGGGGGACGCCACGATGGGGATGCAGGCGCGGCTGATGAGCCAGGCGCTGCGCAAGCTGAGCG